>NZ_JAPPRQ010000043.1 GCF_026719745.1 Clostridium sp. ZS2-4 | reverse complement strand
TTTCCAAAAACTGTCTCAAGTAAGAAGTACTATACAGAAGTTTATTAAGCATATAAATAAAGTTCCTACACAAACAATAGATAGGCTATGTGTAAGAATGTAGGAACTTTAATAGAACTTATATATAAACAACCTGTACAAAAACCGCCTATTACAGCGGTTTTAAATTTCAAATAATTCTTATTATTAAAGATTTTTTAGGATTTAATTGTTAAGCTCTTTTAACTTCTACAGAAATTTTAATTAAGTTTTTGTCAATAATTCCTTCTATGAATGGTTGTTCTTCTATATCTTCAATAATTTGAATAGCTTGTAATCCTCCTTTTTTATCCTCTTCATATATAGGTACTTCTCCTAAAAAACAATTTTTTTCATTTATGCTAGTATATAAAATCTCATAAATATCGCCTTTTCTTGCTCCATTTACAGCAATAAAAGATTTAAATGGAACCCATACAGTTGTATGACGAACAACTCCATCAACAGCTATAGAACCAACAGTTATAATTTCACAACTAGGTCTAGCTTGATCCTTTTTAGATTGATCCTTTTTAGATTCATCCTTTTTAGATTCATCTTTGTTTTCATTTTTATTTGTATCTTCATTTTCTTTATCAGGACGTTTTATTGTTTTATACATAATACTATTGTGTATATATCCATTAACAACTACACTATTTGTATTTACTTCTACTTCAGTTAACTTAACTTCTTTATTGATACTTATAAGCTCCACTACTACATCTTTCTTAGGAGGATTAAAAATTATCTTCCTTTCAATTAGTTCTTGTCCAGTTCCTTTGCCTACTAACCTAACACCATTTAATTCATCTACACTATCCAAATTTTCATTTTTATTTGGTTCTTCTAACTCTTTGTTTACTATATTTACCTTAGGATTAGGTTCTATGAAATCTTGCTCTATATTTGGATAGTAAATATTTTTTTGCATACTGTTCCCTCCTATTAATTATTTAAATTTTAAGGTTTACTATTTTTAGCCCCATTAGTATCCTAATTTAAAATAGAAATGTTTATTATCTTTTATTCATACAGCATTATCATTTTATTATTCACAAATGATAATGCTGTAATAATTTACTCCAATATCTGGGCTAAATTACTGAAAGATAACTATAAAATATTAATTAGTTTACCTACTATATATTATTCACCTAGGGTATAGATGTTACAATTTTTGTATCTTAACATATAATTCAATATAGCTATTATCATTTCCATTCATAATCGTTTATTGTTTTTTTTTCATCAGGAAACTCTTTATATTTTTTAAAACATACTGACCTTAAATAAATTGTCAATTTGATGTCTGCTGTATCTTCCTTTAAATTTAATTTAACTAATTTTGATAAAGCTTCAATATTAATAGCTTGTTGTAACATCTTTTTTTCCATGGTATCTTCTTCAATAAATCCATCAAACTCTTGGCAAGGTTTATACAGTTCAACAGTAATATCTCTTGGATTAGTTTCCTCATTATAGCCGGGCTCACCTTCGTCTTTGGGTAAATATTTCAAAACAAAATATCTTTGAGTTATAGTTTTAGAATTAGTATCTACTACTTTCCCTAAAATCTTAACATAAATATTACTTAAAATTATTCTTATATAATTTGGATTTTTTGCAGAAATTTTTATCTTAGATCCGTTTGTCTCACAAACATTAAAGTCAATATCAACTACTTCTAATTTGATATCGCCTATTTTTTTTTTGCTAAAATCAACATATGGAAATAATGAGCTGAAATTTTCAACATTTTTACAAAGGTCAATCACACATTCATCAAAAACTATTGGTTTTGTTTGTGGTAATCTCTTATTCATTCTTAGTAAAGATGTATAAATATCGTATTTACCAAAATTAATTTTGTTTTTATACATATATCCCATCTCCTTGAATTAATTATTAGTTTACCTAACTTAAAATCAATTCTACCTTTTTATAAGGAAGAATTGTTTATTTTTAATTTTTCTAATAAGGGACTTAAATCCACATAATGCTCAGAAGCTTTGAATAATACTAAGCTTTTGGGAATTATATAATTCTCAATATGTTTTTCTGCCTCATCAACATTCTTAAAATATAGTAATTTAGATTTAGAAATCCCCTTACTTATAGCACCATTTACATATTCTTCTGCCCATTTTCCAACAGCAATTAATTTATAAAAATTTAAATTTCCTATTTCTTCACCAATCATAAAGTGCACTTTACGAGCATAATCCTCTAATTCTTTACTAGGATTTTCCATATCTCCCATTATCAAAATAAGAGGATGTCCTTCATCAAAATGAGCCATCTCTTGTACCAATAATTTAGTTGAATCCGGATTTGCATTAAAATTATCATCAATTAGAATTGTGTTGTTAATACCTTCATGAATTTTTTGTCGTCTATGACCCGTTTGAAAATTTAAAAGCCCTTTTGATATCTCATCTTCATTTAAACCTAACTTTATACCAACTGCTATAGCAGCCATAGCATTCCCTATATTATATTTGCCAAATGTATTTATTGAACATCCTATTGTAAATCCTTTTCCATTTACTTTAAACTCTGTTTTAAATCCTTTATATTTAATATCAGAAGCCCATAAATCAAACTTATTTGAAAAGCCAAATCTTATTATTTGCCCCTTATACTTATCTATTGGAAACTTAGAACAAAATTCATCTTCTCCATTAATAATTAAAACTCCATCATCAGATAAATATTCTAAAATTTCTGCTTTAGCAGCTATAATATTTTCCATAGATCCTAATCTAGCTAAATGTGCTCTGTGTATTGAAGTGACTACAGCAATATTAGGTTGTATCATACTTGAAGAATACTTCATAATCCCGAATCCTTTCATTCCTACTTCTAATACAGCAGCTTTATGATAATCTCTTAATTGAAAAATATTGAAGGCCACTCCTGCTGGTGCATTATAATTATAAAAACCCACCAAAGCTGACATTTTTTCTCTAATAACACTACCAATCATTTCTTTTGTAGTGGTCTTCCCTGAACTTCCTATAACTTGAATAAAAGGGATTTTGAATTGTTCTCTATAAAATTTAGCTAACTTAACATATGCATGTCGCCTGTCCTTCACCTCAATAACAGCTATATCTAATTTTGTCCATTTATCAATGTTAAGATTATGTGGTTTTTCAACAACAATGCTTGAAACACCTCCACTACTTAATTTATTCAACAACTTATCTTCACCTTTGGAATAGTCAGTAACAAAATACAAACAACCTGGCAAAGCTAAATCAGGCTCTTTAATAATTCTCTTAATTGTCTTTTTTCTATTACCTGTAATGATTTCACCTTTCATAGCCCTTGCTATTTCTTCCAAGAAAAATTTTTTCATTATCATCTTTCCTTCCTTAGAATGTAGTATTATTGCCTGATAAGAATTTTGCATATTCAAGTATTCTGTACATAGCAAGATTTCTTGTTTTTAATGCACCAATAGCATAAAGCAGATTATCTGGTTTTGAATTTAATTCAATTATAAAAATATTAAAGTTTTCATCTATTCCAAAATCAATAGCTAATTCACCTGCTTGTATGCCTTTATCATCTATAATTGATACCACATCTTTTGATCTTTCTCTTATTTGATTTCCTATATACTCTGCATTTTCATCAAAACACGCTGAAAGAACTACAGATGATTTTAAATCTATTTCATCTTCTAAAGTAATAAAATTTTCATTTTGCGCTGTACATCGTGCAATCATACAAGTTCTGATCCATTTTCCGGTACTATTTTTTTGCATAATTACTCGTATTTCAAAATTTCTTTCTTTATATTTTATAAGCGGTATTTTCTGTTGAATTATATAATCACTATTTATACATCCCATTTCTTCAATTTTTTCATCAATAATCTCCATAAGATTTGCTTCTTGAACCTTAATTTTTTCAGTGTAATCATATATATTATTATGAATAATCATGTAAGAAGAATCTTTTAATCTTTCAACATAAAAAAGACCGGTGCTTTTACTTCCGTATTTTAATTTAATGAACACACAAGTGCATTCTTCTATACACTGTTTTAGTTGAGTATGACTATTATATTCCCAACTTTTAGGTTGAATATCATTTGTTTTATTACTACCACTTAGTAGTAAATAAGTCTTCCATTTATCATTGGTTAATTCCATACACTCTGGACTATTTATAAATTTTATTTCATTATCCTGTATATATTTGATATACTCTTCATATTGACTATAGCTGTCCGTAGAAATTATAGACCACCTATTATAGAATACATTTGGTGCTGTAAAATATTGTTTTTTCCACTCCTCTTTATCAAAATCATAGGCATATCCTTTGATTTTATCGTAACCCCAGTCGACATCACTAACAGCAACGACATAGGTTATCATTCCTTTACTTCGTGAAAGTTTAATTAGTTTTCTAAAATAATAAGTTTGAGGTCCAAAAATATTAGCATGGTAATTCATCCTATCTGAAAGTATTGCCAATACAGGTCCAACTCTATATATGTCAAGATTTGAATCAAACCACATACCTACATTATCATTTTCTTCTATACCTATTTCTTTGCATATATCTTTAGAAAAGGATACATACCCATTCTTTTCTAAAGAAAAATCATCTTTAGGAAATACTTGAACTTTATATTTATTAGCTCCAACCACAATATTAATAATTTGACCAATACTTACACCTAACTCTTTTCTTTTATTTTTTGGAATGAAGCACCTTGAAATAATATTATAAATCTTGTTTGATGCTTTTAAGTTCCAAGCTTCCTTAATATCTTTATCCTCTTCCCATTCTTCACATAATAATATTTTTTTAAATAATGGCTCTATTACCGAACTATACTTTTTAAATGTTTTTGTATTACTTATGTTGTATAGTATCTTCTCTATTTTATCCTTGAAATAAAATTTTTCTACAAGATAAAAAGCCCTTATATCTGAATAATTACATAAAAATTCTTCCTTTAAATTAAAATATTCCTGTGCAATAACTTTTGCTAAATGAAGAACAGCTGTAGCCGTTTCAGGGTCTACAACCCAGCTACTAAGAGTACAATATTCAAATCCTTTATGAAATTTCAACCTGTAATTTCCTAATGAACCATATTTAGCTTTTCTTTTCCTTGAGGAATAGACTTTTTCAATCATCATTAATGGAAGTGCAAGATAGTTATCAAGGGCTCTTATAAATTTTATATTAGGTTTTACTCCAAAATGGACATGTCCTCCAACCCAGTAATTGTATACAGGCATATTACCTGCATATACTCCTATATTTTTATAATTAATATACCGAAATGCTTTATTCAAAATTGATTTAACAGAATCAATTACTTCAATAGGATTTATAGAATACCCTGGTCTAATCTCCATAATAGGAAAATACTCTTTGTCTGCTTCTATACTCCTAGCATCCATTCCTATGGAACCTTTTTGCGAAAAAAAATCAGATGCAAATATTAAAGCTCCTGTTTCTTTATCTTTTATTACACATTCTATATCTGCTCCAATAGTTACCTCACTTTTGTTATTTACTAAATTATCATATTTAAATACTAACTTTTTAAATTGATTAATATATGCTTCTCTACATTTTTCAGAACTCCATTGACAAGTTGCATCCACATCTAATACATAATGTATTCCTTCTAAAGTTTTTCCTATGTTTACAACCCCGAAATCTAATCCTATTGAATACACAGCCTTTTTAGCTAAATTAATAATGTTTTTTATATCTTCTTCATTTTTATTCATTAAATTTATTTCTGAGAATTCCCATCCGAAAGCTTTAGTTCTTACCACCAGTTCATCTAATTTCGATCTATTTCCACAATATTTTTCTTCAATAAAAAATACATCTGTATCCATAACATGAACTCTATATTCTTCTATAATTTTAAGATATTCTACAAAATAATCACTATCACACTTTTTGTATTCTTCTAAGCTATCAATAATTTTAATATCCGTTCCTTCTTTATGATAATATTTCCTACCTATTATTGGAAATTCAGTCTTTTTTCCAGGTTTTATTCTTTGTGGGCATTTCATTCCATGTTTTCTTAATATAAGAAGAACCCCTTCTTTATCTATAGTATTTTTAATAGCATGAGAAGAATTAAATTCAATTTTTGTAGAGTCATCATTCTTATCTATCCAATTCCCCCATCTAATAATAAAGTCATTAGTTAATTTCTCTTTAATATTTTTACAATTAAGTTCTTTATCAATCTCTACTCCTTCTTGTGAACCATCTATAATAGATTTTATTCCCATAAAGACACCTACCTTCCTCATTCTCAATATATGTAGCAATTCAACATTTAGTGTTATTCATTTTCAAATCAAAACAGCCTATTATTAGCCACTCTTTATTTCATACACACTAAAAAAGCTATTGATAAACTAAGTTTATCAATAGCTTAAAAATGATATATATAACACTTTTCACATAATTAAATTAGAAAACAATCAAATATATCCCTAAAAATACACCACTTAAAATTAATATAATGAAACTAAATGGAATTGAAAATGCTAAATATGACTTAAGGTTAAAAATCTCCATAATTTGTTCTCTAACTTCATGTTCCATTTGATATTTCTTTAAAAATCGATTCACCTCTCCTAACATTATTGGACCACCAGTTGCTGACCAAGGCAACATACTGCTTCCTGCTAAAATTCCTAATGCTAATGCAGCGTATACTAAGTTATTACCAATTACAGGTGATATATCAGTGCATATAGGAAGTAAAGTGGCTGCTGCTGGTCCAGCAGATAGAAATGTTGCTATTAAAAATGCAGATACCATAATAGATATTAGCATTAAATATTTATTTTCACCAGTAAATAGAAATATATACTCCACTATTCTACTCGTTATACCACTATATTCTAGTATTCCACCTATAAAAAATAACACCATAATGAAAAGAAGAGATTCTAAAACAGGTATTGAATTTATAATATTTTCTGGGCTATTCTTATTAGTAATCAAAAGTAGAGCTCCAAAAAACATTGAAATATATGCTATGGATATATCTAAAAATGGACCAATACAAATACCTAGAATAAATAGTACAAACCAAATTATTGGCAATTTTATCTTGTTCCAATTTAATTTATGAACTAATTCATCATTGATTGATTTACTCAATGGAGGTATTTTTTCATGCGGTAGCCTATGTGAAAAATGCTTCCTTGTCGGAACGCTTGTCCGTGTTACATGCTTACACCACAAAACAGTATATGCTGACAACAAAACCATATAAAGTGCACATGGTAAAAATAATTTTTTTATAAAGTCCATTAAAGTAAAATCCGTATATAATGTAAGAATTACAGCTGGAGTATCTGACCATGCTAGTGCAGCTCCACCTATATTAGATGAAATTATTCCAGCTACAAGTAAGGGTACAACAGGCAAATTTAACTTCAATGCTATTTTTAAACAAATGAATGTAAACATCAAAATTACACTTAGATTATTCATAAACAAAGATGCTACATACATTATAGCTACTAATAGTACTATAATTGATATTTTACGTCCTTTTGATCTACGAATCAATAAATGTTCTAAATACTCAAAAACTCCATTTTCTTCAAATATCTTAGAAAACAATGCTAATACGATGATTAAAATAAATATTTCTTTTGGAAATTTTTCAAAAGCCAAATCAGCTGGGAAAACATCGCTTACACTCCCATATATTAATAAACTCGCCGCTCCTATCATAGCAATTGGTGTTCTATAACGGGTAAAAAATATCATGGCACCATACGTTAGTAGCGACAATATTATTATACTCATCATTCACTTCGCCCTCTTTATATTTATTCACAAATATTATTGTCCATCTTATACATTGTGTATATAGTTTGTCCCAATAACTAGTGCTATGATTTTCTTTTTCATAATTAAAACGTAATGCTTTATATCTTAATTCATATTATTCACACTATCTATATTTGGTACATATATTGTATTAGAATCTTTGGCAATTTAGAAGAAAGGGGTTCCTATATATGAAGTTCACAGATAGATTTCAAAATAAACATGTTGTACCTCCACCTAAACCTTTAGTAAGTGACATATTTCCCGAACCATTAATGCTTCCTAGTAATTTTGAGGTAGTTCTTTGGAAATCATATATTCCTGTAAACGGCACAATTTTTGTAGAAAACCAAAGACTTTCTGATGATGATATTTCTGAAGCTAAACTGATAATAAATATAAAATGTTCTGATGGAAATGATATTGTTGAAACCGTAGAAAAAGGTAGACAACTTATGATAACTTCATTAAATATGGAAAGTCTTGTAGTACACTTTGAACAAACTGATGAAGAATTTTGTGTTATAAAATATGGTATAAGTATTCATAATTAAATTTTGTCAATATTGCAGACACAAAAGGTTCGGAATATTAAACTGACTTTTTGTGTCTATTTTATATTATTGAGAAGAAATATACTTTATATTTTTTACTGTACACTGAATCCATATTTTTCAAAATATAACTTTTATATTAAATATAATAACATTTTAGTAATTGATTTAATAAAAAACGAATATTGTGATAATAAGAAATTTATTTTGTATTGAAAATGAGGTATAGTATGAAACATTTAAATATTTCTGGAATAGATTTAACCACATGCAAAATATTACATCACAGTAAAACCGAAATAATATATCTAACACCGGATTTTAAAGTAATCAAGATATGCAAAAATCTTGATGAATGCAGAAGAGAATATCTTATACTAAAATACTGTGAAGGCAATAAATACTTTCCTAAAGTATATGAATATCATACTGGATATATAATTAGAGAATATATCACTGGTATTTGTTTAATAGATTATATAAAAAAACAAAGTCTTGATGAAACCCTTGCTCTTTCTCTTATTGATCTCATAGAAACTTTTCAGCTTCTCAACTTTACCAGATTAGATACAGGACTATCTCATATATTCATAAAAAAGAATGGTGAATTAAAAGTAATAGGTCTAAAAAATAACTTTACACGAAAAGAACCATACCCCAAACACATGATTTCAGGTCTTAGAAAATTAAAAGCATCTAAAAAATTTTTTAAAATCTTAAAAAGTCAGCATCCTGATTTGTATCAAAAGTGGAAGGATTAATAAAAGCTGCTGGTATATCACCACAGCTTTTTTATTAATATTAATACTTTTCAAAGTATTTTCATATAATGTACTAATATAATTGTGAAAAAGAGGATATTATGAATAAAAACACTGATTATTATATTGATTTTAATAGTAAAATTGAAAAAATGCTGCAAAGAGCTGAATTCTTAGGAAGTGGTCATAATGGCATAGTATATCTGTTAGATAATAAAAAAGTAATTAAGATTTTCAAAGACAAAAAAGTTTGTAAAAAAGAATTCACTATTTTAAGGAGAACTAGAAAAAGCAATTATTTCCCTAAGGTGTATAATCATGGGGCATATTATATTATAAGAGATTATGTAAGTGGGCAGCGGTTGGATAAATACATTAAGAAACACGGCTTTAATATACAAATAGCCCTTAATATTATTGAACTTATTAACGAATTTAAAAGACTTAATTTTAATAAGCTGGATATCAGATGTAAAGATTTATACGTAGGCAAAGATTTCTCCTTAACAGTAATTGATCCTAAAAATAATTATTCTAAAGAAGTCATTTATCCTAGACATCTAATGAAGGGATTAAATAAATTAGGTGTCTTGGATGAATTTTTGGAAACAGTTAAAGAGCAATCTCCTAAAACTTATGAATTGTGGAATTATAGAATTGAACAGTACTTTGGAAAAGGAATTAAGTAATTTCAATCCTAATTGTATTAGACGAGAGTGTAAGTAAATTTGTGTAAAAACAAATCTACTTACACTCTCCTAATCTAAGTAAATATTCTCTTTAAGTATTTTTTTGAAGGAACATTTTCTTAGCTTGAATCAAATCATCAGTGATAATGGTGTTGATACCATTATTTCCTATTTTAGAGTCATAGACCCTTACACTTTGAATTCTAATAACATTATCAAGGAATTGTTTTATCATAAGTCCATTCTTTATAATAATATATTTATTCTCATAGAACTCAGTTATTATTTTACCTATATTGTCTTCACAGTCACTCTCCATTGAATAACCTTTGTCTTTAAGAATTTTTAGAGCCAAATTAATTAAATCAGTTTCAGTATAGTCATCAAAATCTAATAAAGTTGGAAATCTGTAGTTTAAAGCTGGATTTTGTTTCATCAAATCTTTTATAGTTTTTTCTTCTCCATTCAAAACTATTATCATCCTATTGCTATTTTTATCAATAAATTTAATTAATTTAACAATAGTGTTGTTAGAATCCTCTCCTTCAATAAATAAATCAGTCCTATCTATAAATAATACCTTCCCTATTCCTTTATTCAGAACATCTTCTAACTTTTTGCCATTTTTAATAGCAGTGTCAATTTCATATTTACTGATTTGAAGAGGAGCCTTTGCATTTACTATACCTAGGCTGTATAACATTTCAGTCAAGATATTTAATACAATATTTTTACCAGTTCCCATTCCTCCAGTGAAAATAATATTCATATACTTGTTTATGTCTGAGTTTATTCCTAATTTCTTTCTTCTTTCATTAATTCTAAATAACTTATATTGATTTCTCAAAAATTCCTTAACTTTGTCATTATTAGAAATCATCATTAATTTGTTTTCAAGATTAAAACTCTTATCATTTTCAGAGAATATAAGCTTTTCAACATCCTCAGCAATTATACGATTCATTTCATAAGCACTAATCTGTTCTTCAGCAACTCTAACACTTTGAATTCTTATAAGATTTTCAATATGATTTCTTACCATTCTAGCATTACCAGATTGGGCATCTGAATTCTCATATATATCAACGAAACTCTTTTCAAGCTCTACATGAGCATTTTTAGATATTTCAAATCCTTTTGACTTTAAAAGTCTAAGCCCAATTTCCAATAATTCATTTGGTCTATAATCCTCAAAAGTAGTCCATAATGGGAATCTTGATCTAAGACCAATGTTTACATCAAAGAAATCTTCCATCTCTTTACTATATCCAGCTAAGATAACAATAACTTCTTTTGAGTAGTCTTCAATTAGTTTAAGTAATGTTTCAATAACTTCTCTACCTAGTGAATCATTTGCTAACGTATATGCCTCATCAATAAACAAAATTCCACCAATAGCCTCTTTAAATTTTGCCTCTGTTTTTTTAGATGTCTCTTCTGAATTTTCTGCTACAAAACTTGATCTATCTGTTTCAACAAGTTGTCCTCCTTTTAAGAAGCCCATGCTGTTTAACATTTCCGCTACAAGCCTTGCAATACTTGTTTTTCCTGTTCCAGGGTTACCTGCAAAAACCATATTTAAATTCTGTTCAATCTTTGTATCAACGCCTACGGATTTTCTCTTTTCTTGCGCAATTAATAATTTATATTGATTTCTCAGTAAAGTCTTTACTTCCTCTAATCCAATAATATCTTTTAATTTTTCCTCTAAATCAAATCTAACTCTAACATTAAAGTTAAAATTGCTTCTATCTAATATATCAATTTGTCTTTCCAAATCTAAAAGATACTTTTTAGAAGCATCCATTATAGCATTTTCTATAACATTCCTTACAAATCTTGCATTTCCCAATCCTTTACTCTCAATAGTTTGGTTTCTTGTAAATAGGTCTATTAAATCATTTTTCACATTATTAGCAATATAATATCCTTTATCTTTCGCTATATTAACAGCTATTTCATACATTTCTTCAGGTGTGTAATCTGTAAAATGTATAATATTATGGAACCTAGATTTTAATCCTTGATTATAATTAAACAATCTTTCCATATCTTTCTCATAACCTGCTAAAATAACAACTAGATTATCTCTATTATTTTCAATTCCACATAGGAGAGTATCTATAATTTTTCTTCCTACCGTATCATTTTCACTTTCACATAAGGAATAAGCTTCATCAATAAACAAAACTCCTCCCATAGCTGAGTTAATAATATCATTTGTTGTTTTTTCAACATCACTAGCATCTCCAGATACGAAATCAGCTTTACTAACTTCTACAAAAACATTCCTTGATAACAATCCTAAAGCATTTAAAAAATCAAATGTAATTCTAGCAGCATTTGTTTTTCCAGTCCCTGCATTACCTACAAAGATCATGTTTAGAGGTATATTAACTGTCTTCATACTAAGTCTTTCTCTTATTTTTTGTACTTTAAAGTTGTTTTCAATATTATTTATGTGTTCTTTGAATTCTTTGATCCCTACTATTGAATCCAACCTATACTTTACTTCTTCTAAGGACGGTGTTACATAATCTTTTAATTCATATACTTCATTATTTATTTTTGCAAATATTTTATCATTTTCGATATATAATAAAATTCTACTATTTTTCTTAATCTTTTCTTCTTCAATAATTTTCTTTAGAGGATTGCCTATTTTGTATCTAGTATAATCCATTAAAGTAAAATTCTTATCTTCATTAAATTTATAAATATAAGATAAAATACCGTAATCCTCTTCTGGATTATTACCTTCTTTATTTCTAAATGTGATATCAAGACTATAATTTACTTCTAATTCTTTTAATACCTTAAATAGTATTTTTTTCATAAGAAGTGTTTTTTCAACCTTGGTTAGGTTTTTAGTATATAAAACTTTGTCTCTGTTATTAATGTAATTTTCAACAAACTCTAAATAATCATTGTCATTCTTTTTATCATATAAAAACACAACAAATTTATCATTACATTGTATTGTATTAATTGTATTTCCTACATCTTCAGTTGTTTCTAAAAGAAATCTGTTATTCATAACATAATCCGTCTCTAATTCAATACTACTATTTGGATATATCTTAGATAATACATCAAGCATCTTATCACTTGCCATATTAACATTTGTGAACACTATACCTTCTGAACTATTGCTCAGCTTTTCATATAAGTCTGTTAAAAATGCATTATAACCGTAGTTAAAATTGTATGAAGCTAAATCAATCTCTTCAAGAGTTCCATTTTCTAAAAGTTTATTTGCTCTTAATTCTTGGAACATATGTCTCATACCAACTTTTTTAAATGTATTCATCTCTCCAACAACAAGTAATATACCTTTTTCTCTGTTCATTATTTTATCTTTAAAATAATCACTTAATTCCTTAAAATAATTTTCTTGTCCAATAAATTCTTTATTCAATTTTTCTTGTATTTCTGCAAAAATATCTTCATTTAAAATCAATCCCATAATGCATTTCTCCCTTAATAAATATTTTCTCTATCTATCCAAATAGTTTGATGACTATAAGCGGTATAAATAACATTTTAATATAAAGATAATTATAGCATAATTTAATGATAAGTTCATAAAAAACGCCATTAAAAATTGTTAAATTTACATTTCCACTATTATACATTGTGATTTAGAATTTAAGAACTTAAAAGTAAAAATTCTTGTGATTAAGAGGTTGTACATAGAAGTGCCTAAAAAGTATAAGTAATTCAAGCAAAGCCTAATAGATCCATAAATTCTATTAGACTTTTTTATTCTGTAACTATAATATCAATTTTTAATATATTTAGACATATACCCCAAATATATCTTTTCCTTGAGCATTAATTCTTTCTTCTTTAAATTCCTTATTTTTATTGAAGTTAAATATAACCAAATATCCTTTATCTAGAGAATGAATATCTAAATAATCACAAAGCTGCTTAATGCCCTCTTCATGATATTTAGCTCCTCTCCATATCTTCATTTCAATGATATATTTAAAATTATTATAGGTTATAACAACATCTAATCTTTTTTCTTCTGAAACTTGAACTTCTTTAAAATCAAAGCCTACTCCATTTATTATAGGTTTAATAAATGCTAAAAATAATAATCTTCCATGATGCTCTATAAACTCTTTATCCTTTGAAGAATATTGCTCTTTCATAAATTGCATAAATCTTTGAAGAATTTTTTCTATATTCAGCCCTCCATTAGTTTCTATAAACGCACCTTTAAAATTATAATTATCCATTTTACTATAAGTATTTTCAAGCTTTGATACCATGTAATTATACATTCTTTCTGCAAATATCTTATTAGCTATGGTAACTTTCCCATCACTATTTTTAAAATATCCATAGGTTATTCCTAAATCGATAAGTGGATTATCTTTATTAAAACTCTTCTGCACTCCCCGTACAATTATATCTTCTATATAGTCGTATAGTTCTTTGTTATTTTCTAAATTCTTTATCATACTATCAAATAAAGTATTTTTTTCTTCTAAAATTATTTTAACAGATTTTTGCACATCATATATGCTCCAAGGCTTTTTCTCTAATTCATAAATTCTCTCATCAATAATTTGACATACTCTACTAACTAAGAATGGATATCCCTGAGTAAAAAAATATATTTCTTCACTAATATTATTTATATCCATTAAAATATGATTTTCCTCAGAGTACTCTTTTAACATTGTAGCAATCTCAATTGGTGAAAAACTCATGTCTACATTAAACTCTACTGCTATGTTCCATGGTGAATTGTATTTAGTTTCTTCATCATGTCTTAATTTTAACTTTAAACTTTTTACATCATGCACCCCTACTAATATGACTGATTTAAATGTATAGTCTTCTTCAATTTCTCTCGCTAAATATTTATTTCTAAGCATCCCTATAAAACTTAAAAAAAGTTGATTATTTGAACTTTTATCTACTTCATCTATTAATAACACTACTTCTTTTGAGCTATTCATTGTAAATTTTGTTATTACTTTTGATAAATCTTTTATATCATAAACATTCTCTTTTAATTTTAATAAAATTTCACTTTCTTCTTGATGAGTAAACTGTAAATTTTCACTCATAAGTTCTAAAAAAACTCTAGAAAAATATTTTTCTGACTGAAAAACTATATCACCGATTCCTTCAAAACTAATATTTATAACTAAATACTTTTCTTTTAAAATTTTCTTTATTTGACTAAGTGTTGTTGTTTTTCCATACTGTCTCGGTCTATTTATCGTAAAGTAAAATTCATTATCTATAAGTTCCTTTATCTGTTCAAGCTTATTGCTTATATCAACCATATAGTGTTTTCTACTGACACACACACCAGTAGTATTAAATCTCTTTTTCACAAATGAATTTCACCCCCTAATTTACATATATATATTTCTATTATAAATTATTATAACACAAGCCAATGATACATTTAATATCATTGGCTTGTTTGTAATGATTTAATCATATTCTTCTTATTTTATATTTTATCTCCATATTTATCTGCCATAGATTTTGAATTTACTTCTATTCATTTATTCCTTTACTTAAAATTTTTCATTTATACTAAATGTTCTTGCTCAAGCTTTATGTTTTCTTTAAACATATATTCAAAAATCTGAAAAAACTCTTTAAAAGCTTCCTCCTTAAGCATTTCTAACAACATCTTTTTATCATTTTTTGTTAATTCTTTGCAGTATTTTTTTCCATTGATTAAAGTTTTTAAATCCATGTTGTATGGAATAAAATTTATAGAAGTTTTTTCTCTTAAATGCTTAAGTATTTTGAACCCCCCACAATCTATATCTCCAAAATGATAAAACTCTAAATTCTTATTATTTTCTTTTATTTTTTTTAGTAGCTCTCTTCTTGCATTGTTGTGAAAACCACCTAAATATATGCATACAAAATCATTTTCATTAAAAGTATTGAATGTTGTTAGATTTTCTATGGTTATTATTTTAGACGTATTTATCTCTATCTCTTTTATCTCTTTTAAATCCTGTGAGCTTATTCCTATACCGAAGTTTAGCTCTCCTATATTCAAAGTTTTCTCCTTTAGCTTTAGTTTAATATCTCCTTTAAAGTAAATATAGCTAGGATTGTTCAATATGTTGAATTCCTCTAAAGTTTCTTCTCCGCTAAACTCCTTTAGTATCCTTAAAATCTTTCCTTCTATAGCTTCAAACCTTTTTGAATCTTTAAATACTCTTATAGAAAAGTTTCTTTTAAATATTTCTCCTTCTTGATTTATTATATTTTTAAGAGCTTTTAGTATGTCCTTACATTCTTCTATATTTTCTATATCCAGATACTTTTTTATAGAAGCTTTCTCACTTAACTTATTTATCATTTCCTTTGCAAATTCTCCTAGTGGAAAATTTTCTTCTGCATACCCTTGTAATAACTCAATACATTCTTCTTCGCTATTTGCCTTTGGCTTTCTTTTTAATAGCTCATAAACCTCTTTTATATTGTTTATATTTAAGTCTACTCTCTTTATAAGATGGTTTTCATAGCCTTTTCCCCAAGCTATTTTAACGAAATCTAGTTTTTCTAATTCTTTAACACTTTGTTCTATTTCTTCTCTTTTTAAATAATTATCTTCATCAAAATAATCTTTTACATTTTTAGCTGTAAATCTTAATGATATCTTTCTTTCATTTAAAGAAGCCCCCTTATATAGGGCACTTCTTTCATAAGTATCTATTAAACTATTCAGTATCTCTTCCTTGTACTTTTTCATTGTTATATCCCTCTATTAAACTATAGTCCTCACCTTTTATTGCTAATAGTGTAGTATTTACAAAAGGAGTTATAGTATCTATTTTTTGTGGTGGTGATGCTATTATTAATTGTAATGGTAATCTATTAAAAAATTCCATCATCGCAACTATTCTGCTTTCATCCATTTTATCAAAGGCTTCATCAAACAATATTAAACCTATTGGCTCTGAGTTCGTTGGCATTGAGTAAAGCTGTACAAAAGAAGCTGCCATTGCCACATAATATGGTGTTTGAGTTTCTCCACCGCTTTTCTCTTTACAAACCTTTGAGAATAATGAGTGTTCTCCATTAGAGTGTTTTATTTTTATATCATAATTCATATAGGTTCTATAATCTGTAAATCGTTGTAATTCCTTATCTTCACTTTCACCATCTATGGTTAGCTTATCAAAAAGTTCTTCTAATACTTCCTTATACTTATCCTCATAATCTTGAGTAAATAGAGTATATCCTTCACCTATATTTCTTTCATCCATTATCATATCATAGTATTTATTCACTTTTGCATCTTTACTTTTTTCTATCTTAAACTCATACTCTTCATTTCCGAACTTAACCCCTTGAAGTGCTCTATTTAAATCCCTAAACTCCTTTTTTGCAATAGTTATATTTTCATTTATTTTTGATATAAAATGCTCTCTAAACTCTAATTCAGCTCTTTCCTTTGCTTTCTTTACATTGTCCTCATATTCTATAATAGTACTTTTTCTAAGCTTTTCTAACTCATCTAAAAAACTGCCTACTCCATCTTCGCCAAGTGCTGCTCCAAACTCATATTCTCTATTGTAGTCACCTTGTAGATTCTTTAATTCCTCTAATCGATTTTGTTTTCTTGTCTCATTATTGTTTTTTGAAGTTGTAAAGTTTGATTTTATAGTTTCTAAAGTCTTTCTCTTTCTTTCAACTTCAACTCTTTTCTCACCTTCTTCAAAAACACCTACGTTCTTTAAGCATTTTTCTTTTAGTTCCTCTTCTTTTCGTTCTAAATTACCAAGTTTATACTTTCTATTTTCTCTATGAGTTTCTATTCTATTTTTCAAAGCTCCTATATTTATAGCTATTGAATTATATTTTTCTTTTAGACCTTCTAGTTCTTTACTAACTTCTTGTAGCTTAAAGTTTAACTCCATAAATGTACTATTCTTAGTTAACTCTTCTTTTTCTTTTTTAACAGAAGCTAGTGCTGTTCTCTCTATTTCTTCTTCTCTTACTACATAAACATCTTCGCTTATTCTTTCTAATTTTGTATCCCTTATTATTTTTATTACGTTATCTAAATCCTTTTTCTTTTCTAATAAATCATCTATTTTTTCTTTAAGTACTTCTCTTTTTTCTTTAAATTCCTCCAGCTGAATCTTATAAGCTTCTTCTCCTATATAAGGTCTTTTGTATATTTCCTTATCAATAGCTCTTGCTACATGATTTTGATACACCATACAATCTGGTGTAATAGCAGTTTTATGCTCCTTAAGTTTGTTAAGATTTTCTTCTCTTATCACTCTTCCTAAAATCATGTTGATAAATCTTTTACCATCTCTGCTTTTTGATGTAACAACCGCTGCTAACGAATTTGTATCTACATCATCATACTTTCCTAACTTTAATGTATTTATAAGCCCAACTGAATGAATTCCTTTTTTCTTTACCAATCTATCATAAACATCAAGTGCCTTATCAAAGTTTTTTCCTTCAACTATTAGATAAAACCTTTGAGTGTTTAAATATCCCTCAACTGCATTTTTCCACTTTGGATCTGTAACCTCTAATACCTCACATAATATTTTAGGTTCATCATTTATCCCTAAAGTTTTAAAGTTAGTTATTATTTCTTCCTTTAAAGTAATAACATTTTTAGGATATTGAAGATTTCTTTTCTCCAATTCTTTTATACTTACTTCTACTTCCTTTAATTCTTCTCTTTGTTTTTCAATATCTAATTCATATTTTGTTGAACTTTTTAAATCTTCTTCTTTTCTTTTATCTAATTTCTCACTTAAACTTTTTGCAATATTTATAAAATTTTCTAATTCAACATTAATATTTCTTGTAAAATCTAAAAATATGTTTATATCTATTTTTTCAATTCCAAGGTCTTTTAACCTCTTAAGTCTTCTTTCTTCTTCCTTTAATTTATTGATAAAAGTTTTTTTACTATTAGATAATTTTTCAAGATTATTTTCCTTTTCTGATATCTTTTTATTTATGTCTGCTAATGCTATAAATTCTTCATTGGTGTTTAAGGTTATTTGAATATTATTTCTTTTATCTTCATTTTGTCTTATTAAATCATTCAATTCTTTCTGCTTCTTTTCACTTAGTATCTTGTTGTTCTCATCACTCTTTATCTTTTCTTCTAATATTCTTATTTCTTCCCTTAATATTTCTCTATCTACTATATCAATGATAAATGAATGTAGATTTACGTTACTTGCAGCTCTTTCATATTCCTCATAGCTTTCTTTTATATTTTCAAGCTTTTCTATTCTTTTTCTAACATCATCAACTAAGTTTTGACATTCTTTATACGTTCTTATATTTTCCCTTAAATTATCTATGCTAAGTTCCTTTTCCTCTAATATGTACTGATAAACAAAATCCTTAACATCTGTAATAGGCTTAAAAGCAAGAGCTTTAGGTAATAAAGCATTAAACTTTTCTCCTATTCTACCAAGCTTATTTAAAAAATCCTTTCTTGCTTCTCCGTAGTTAGTATATGCTTGAATACTTTTACTTCTATACAAAGTTTTAAAGTTAGATATGTCCAAAGGAACTCCATCAACTATGTAATTTATATCCTTTATTCTATGCTTTTCTATTCTGTAAAACATAACCTTTTCAGAGGTTTCAGAAGAAGAATCTATAACAGCACCTATTATAAAATAATTTTTTCTGTTTTCTTCATAAAACTCAAGAGCCAAATGCGATGTTATATCTCCAGTTCTTGAATATTCACTTCCTTCTCTTCCTGTTTTATATCTAACATACCCTGTAAGATTTCTTTTTGAATTCTCATTTGCTGCCTTGTTAAAATTATTTTTGTTGCAAGTCAAAACAAACTGTATAGCATCTAATATAGTAGATTTTCCTGCTCCATTTTCACCTGAAATCAATACAGAATTTTTAATATTCATTGTTTCATCTACAAAAGCATGCCAATTAATAAGTCTCATTCCCGTTAACTTCTTCACCTTCTTTTACCTCCTTTCTCTTGTAAGTATTTAACTTTTCATATACTTTTGTTATATCCTCCATTCTTAATGCCATAAGTATGGAAGGATATATTATAATTCTTGAATCTCCTAATGTCATATTAGAATCTAAATTTTGAATTATGTTATACTTTTTTAATGTTCTTAATCCATCTAAAAGCTTTGTTTTATCCATCAATTTATCTTGAAACTCTAATGCTATAAACTTTTCTTGTATCTCTGATATTTGTACCATTATATCTTCTGTAAGACTTAGTTCTTCCATCTTTTCATGATAAAGTATCCTAAGTATCAAAAGTAATATACTATCTATAAGCTTAAGATTAACCTTATTTGAATTATTCTTGTTTATAAGCTGAGCAACTCCTATTGTTTTATTTATCTCTATCTCATAATCCAATAAACCTAAATATTCATTTAAAACCTCTAAATTACTTTCTACAAAATAATAATCACTTTTTGTATCTTCTTTCTTCTTACATATAAAACACACACTCAAAAGCTTATTGCATACTTTCTTAAAGTTCTCCTTATTCTTTATATTAAACTCCTCTACTCTCAAATTTACTTCCTCCAAATTTCAAAGTTTTTGTAGCTATATCCGTCATTATTTATCATGTCTTCTCTCTTTTTAAGCTTATATTTTGCTAATACAGCTGTTCCGTATAATCTTATATATATTAGTTTTATAAAATCTTCTACTGACCTAATCTCTATATCATCTGCATACATCATAGTTTTATCTTGTAACAACTCTAAAACTATATTATTCATCTTTTCTAAAGTATACTTCTTCTCTTGATTTTTTCTAAACTCAGCTATTTTTCTTTCTCTTTCCTCTTTTGATATATTCTTTAATACTAAAGCCTTTGGTGCAAATGATTTTTTACCCTCATTTGAAGTATAAAGAGAAGTTTCATCAATATATCCATGAGTATATAAAGTGAATAAATCCATAATTTCCTCTATTGTTTCATCAGTCAGCTTCATTTCTGTATCCTTATAACTCTCTGCTGCAAACTGAAGAATCCTCTTTACTTGTCCTACCAAATCTCTTGAATTATTCAATAAGAACTTAGCTCTTGTTACTGCTGCCCTTTGATACTTTGAATTCTTACTGTCTATTTCCTCCATGATATCATCCAAATTATTAAAAGCATAAATAACATCTTGTATAATATTTATTACTTTTTCTTTCCCATCTTCTAATTCCTTTAGATTTTCTTCTTCCATGAAAAATTTTGCTGCATTATCTATAAAATTATTGTCATAGCTTAATTCTTCTAACTTGGAAATTATCTTAGGTCTATATTTAGATATGTTATCTGAGGTTCTTAATCTGTGATAAGACTTATCTATTATATTAATCATATAATCCTTAAAAAGCGCTTCCATTATCTCCTCTGGTGTTTGCTGTTTAGTTAATGCATCTATGTACTTTTTTATATTTGCATTTAAAGTTTTTAAAGCTCCTAATATCTCCTTAGTATTTTCAAAGACTTGCTTTAACAAAACCCCATTATTTATGTTTTCTGTAGAATATAGTAAATGGTATATGGATATGATGTTGCCTTGATACTCTAAAGTTTCCTTGTTTATAATCTTCTTTAAAGCATCTATTATAACTATTGCATAATCATTAAAATTAATGATTTCCTTATAATTGTTAGTAGTCTCCTTATAAACCCACCCATAATCTATTAACTTTCTAACTAAAGAATTTGCTTTATCTTTAAAGCTTAAAGAGTTTTCTCCTAATTCTTCATCTAAACTTTTTATATTTCTCTCTCTTAATAAACCTTCTATCTCATCAACTAATATTTCTTTTTCTATACCATAAGACAATCCATTTTGAACTAATTTATATGTAATAAAAATAATTTCTGCATATAAATACTTGTTTGCTGAAGCTAAAGGTGAAAATAAATTATCAGGTATTACATTAAATAAATGAGTATTAATACTATCACCACCACTTTTTAAATTCTATTCATAATTATACCGTATTTTTAGTATTTATATAATGATTCTCCATTCAAAGATTAAACCTAACTAAAAAATTTCAGAATTTAAGAACTTAAAAATAAAAATTATTGTAAAAAAATAACTTTAAATTGCATAATCTTTAAATATAAAGCTTAATAAACCCTAATCACCAGTACTCTATAAGTTTCATATAATACTATCACATGAATTAATTCTGTGGAGGTAAATTTTTTTATGAGAAGAAAGGTGTTTAGTCTATTTTCAATTCTCTGTACATTGTTCTTGAGTTTCTCACTTCTATCAGGCTGCAGTACAAAAAAAGATACTCAACTAAAAAAAGTTAAGTTAAATGAAGTAGTACGTTCTGTATTTTATGCTCCTATGTATGTGGCTATAAATGAAGGTTTCTTTAAAGAAGAAGGCTTGGATATTGATCTTTCTACAGGTCAGGGTGCAGAAACAGCTATTGTGAAAACACAAGTATTATAATTAAGAAGTTGTACATAGAAGTGGCTAAAAAAACGGCATTCACTCGCTATGAATGAATACCCTTCCTTTATTTATTAAAAGTACTGTTCTAATTCTTCAATTGAATTTATTTCAAATATCTCTATTGCAATTATCTCTAATGTTTCTTCTGGAAGTGTTTTTATTTTTACTTTATATTCATTTGGCACCTTTTTAAATTTTTTAGTCAACATTTTAATTAAAAGTTCTACTTTGCCTTCCTCTCTGCCTTCTTCTCTACCTTTTTCTATTCCTTCTTGTATTAAGCTTTTACCAAGTTCAGTCATTCTCAATTCCTCCTTTACTTTTTCTAAATCTTTTCCGCTCAAAAATTTATTTGAAAAAGCATATAGTATTGATTCTACATCATTTCTATAATCGTTGTGTATATCTTTTACTATATGTATAGCATTAAGTATCTTATCTACTGTGCTTATTTTTCCTCCCATAATAGGAGTAAATGTTAAAGATATTATATCTTGTTTTGTAATCTCTATTCCGGATTTTATTTTTTCTACAATATCATTATATATTTTATCTCCATCTTTATCTGCCATAGATATTGATTTTACTTTGTATTCATTTATTCCTGTTGTTAAAATATTTCCTGGATTTTTTATATTACCAGAATAAACAACATAAGTTAATACATCTTTACCCGTCTGATGACTTAATAATGCTTCATAAGCTCTAAACCTTCTTAAATCTACTTTCCCTTTATTAGTTGTTTGAAATTCAAAATGTATAAAAGTATCATCTTCCATTAGGAAGGTATAGTCCATAAACATGTTTTTAGTTTCTAAAACAACTAATTCTGTTGGACCAAGTTCCTTAACTTTTTTGTTTATTCCAAAGAATTTTAGTCCTTCCTCTGCAAAAAGATCCATTGCTCTTTTCATTATCAAATCTTCATAGTGTGTAGACTTCATTAGTTCACCTTCCTAGTTTCTTATTATATCTTTATTTTAATTCATTATAAAAATTACTTCAACAACATATTTAATTCCTGGCAATTCACATATTGATATAACAATAGCCTTGAAATTTAGAATATAAGAACTTAAAAATAAAAATTGNTAAATATAAAGCTTAATAAACCCTAATCACCAGTACTCTATAAGTTTCATATAATACTATCACATGAATTAATTCTGTGGAGGTAAATTTTTTTATGAGAAGAAAGGTGTTTAGTCTATTTTCAATTCTCTGTACATTGATCTTGAGTTTCTCACTTCTATCGGGCTGTAGTATAAAAAAAGAAACAACTCTTAAAAAGATCAACTTAAATGAAGTAGTACGTTCTGTATTTTATGCTCCTATGTATGTTGCTATAAATGAAGGTTTTTTTAAAGAAGAAGGATTAGATATTGATCTTTCTACAGGTCAGGGTGCAGAAACAACTATTGTCAAAACACAAGTATTGTAATTAAGAGGTTGTACATAAAAATTCCTAAAAAGTAAACAAAATCCTGACTACCTATTCAGTCAAGCTTATTTTAAAAAATATATACTAAATTTCTCTAGATTATTTAATTTTCTTTATTATTTTCCATTTCTTCTTTTAGCTTTTTAACCTCATCTAATGTTAATCCTGTTTTTTAGCAATCATCTCTACTGAAAGAATATCTAATAAATTTTTAGCCATTTCTATTGCCTTTTCTTTTTTACCTTCATCCATTAAACTTTTACCAAGCTCTGTCACTCTCAATTCCTCCTTTACTCTCTAAATCTTTTCTTTCTAAAAATTTCATTGCTCTTTTCATGATTAAATCTTCATAATGTAAATAATCAATTTTTATTTGTTTACCATAAAAAAATGTGCACTGAAATTATCAACAAAGCTATCAAAAGAATACATTGTATCATATTATCTATATTTTGTTAGGTTAATAATTCTTATCCTTAATTTAACCTTAATAAAAAGCACTCAATCCACATAAGATTGACTGCCCTTTACAATGTTGTTTATTTAATATTGTCAATAAAATTTATTCAGCCCTTATCACTACCATTTTATCCAAATCAATAACTGCTCCTACTGACTTTAAAAAATCCATTCCTACAATCCCGTTTATTTCAAATCCATAGTCCATTACTCCTATTTCCACCTTAAAATTCTCTAAATTTAAATCACCCATACTTATTGAATCTACATATTTTTTATAAACAAATTCTGAACCACCCACACCTGAAATTGTTTCAATTATATCATCTTCTTCTATTGTGATTCCTATTTCTTCTACTTTATCCATCTTAAAAACAGTACCACCTGAACCTGTATCTAAAAGTACATCATCTAATATTATTTCTTTCCCTTTATAAGTTAATTTAATATTACAAAATGGGAGTCCATATTTTAATTGAAGTTTAACCATTTTTTCGCACTCCAATCCATGTTCTTTCTTCTATAAATAATTTCTCATTTTTTGTATGATATACATACATTTCTCTACTTTTATCCTTCTTATGTTTTTCTGCATACTCTTTAAGAGCTTCCTTCCCTTTATCATAAGCATTTATAACAGAAATTTCTTCAACAATTCTTTTTCCATCTTCCGAATATGCCTCTATAGCTTCAAATAATATCCATTTATCAACATACATATCTCTTGCTTCTTCCCATTTCATATAAAACACTCCTTATTTATGAATAATATATGTTCATTAAAAAATATACTTTCTACTCATTTAACTTATAAATATTATAACACATCCACAAAAAAATCTTCGTCTTAAACAGAGATTTTCCTATTTCCTATATAGCTTTATAAGCGTCTCCATGTGCCCAGTTTGTGTAAACATCTAAATACAGTTCTAATTCCTTTAATTCATCTTCTCCCTTAGGATAATTTACAACTACTGAAATCTCTCTTTTCCCCACACAAAAATCAGAAGAGAAATGAACACTCTTTGTTACTCAAAATTTCAAAAATAAAGAAGTAAAGAATTTTAGAATATAAGAACCTAAAAGTAAAAATTCTTGTAAAGAAATAGATTTAGATTGCATAATATTTAAATGTAAGGCTTAATAAACCGTAATCACCAGTAAACCATAAATTTCATATAATACTATCACATGAATTAATTCTATGGAGGTAAATTACTTTTATGAAAAAAAAGGTGTTTAGTCTATTTTCAATTCTCTGTACATTGATCTTAAGTTTCTCACTTCTATCGGGCTGTAGTACAAAAAAAGAAACAACTCTTAAAAAGATCAAGTTAAATGAAGTAGTACGTTCTGTATTTTATGCTCCTATGTATGTGGCTATAAATGAAGGTTTTTTTAAAGAAGAAGGATTAGATATTGATCTTTCTACAGGTCAGGGTGCAGATAAAACCATGCAGCAAGTTTTATCTGGAAGCTGCCAAATTGGTTTTTGTGGTCCTGAACAAGTTATTTACATCTACAATCAAAAACGTGAAGATCTACCTGTTATATTTGCACAGCTTACTCAAACTGATGGTTCTTTCTTAGTTGGTAAAACTCAAGAAGCTGATTTTAAATGGGAATCTCTAAAAGGAAAAACTATAATAGGCGGAAGACCTGGTGGAATGCCTGAAATGTCTCTTGAATATGTTTTGAGAAACCACGGCTTGAAACCTGGTGAAGATGTGAATATTATAACTAATCTTGCTTTTACTGCTACTGCTGGTGCATTTAAAGCTGGAACTGGTGACTATGTTGCTCTTTTTGAACCTACTGCTAGTATGCTAGAGAAAGATAATTCTGGATATATTGTAGATTCAATAGGTAAACAGGCTGGTACAATTCCTTATACATGTTATTTTGCAACTAAATCATATATGGACGCAAATCCTGATGTTATTGAAAAATTTACAAGAGCAATATACAAAGGTCAGGTTTGGGTTGCCAATCACAGTAATGAAGAAGTTGCAAAATCCATACAATCTTTCTTCCCTGGAAGCGACATAGAAATTTTAACAAACGTTATTAAAAACTACAGAAATATAAAAGCCTTTGCTGAGACCCCAGTAATGAAGGAAGAAAATTTGAATAGACTTATGGACATAATTCAATCTTATAAAGCAGATTTAATTAAAGAAAGACCTCCATTTACTACAATTGTTACTAATGACTACGCCGAAAAAACTGTTTCTGAAAAAAAATAAAAGCATAGAAAGAGAGTTAATGTCATCAGACATTAGCTCTCTTTCTATAAAATTATGCTTTGTTTTTCCATTGAATGTTTAACATTATTTTTTTTCATTCATATAATGAACTATAATTCTTTGGAGATGATATAATGAACAAACTGTCAATATCTCACGTATATATGAATTATCATACTCTCAAAAACGAGACTGAAGCTTTAAAGGATATTAATTTTTCTGTATCTAAAGGAGAATTTGTTAGTATTGTAGGACCATCTGGATGTGGTAAATCCACAGTTTTAAACATTATAGCAGGACTGTTAACTCCTTCTCAAGGCGACATATTGATAGATGGTAAGAATATAAGTTCTTCACATTTGAAAATAGGCTATATGTTTCAAAAAGATCAGCTTTTTGAATGGCTTACCGTATGGAACAATGTACTTTTGGGATTAAAAATTCAACATAAAGTAAATGAATATAATAGAAATATGGTGAAAAAGCTTTTGATTGATTATAATCTATGGAATTTTAAAGATTTTTATCCTAATCAATTATCTGGTGGTATGCGTCAAAGAGTAGCTCTTATAAGAACATTAGCTTTAAATCCTGAAATTCTATTATTGGACGAACCTTTTTCTGCACTGGACTATCAAAGCAGATTAACTGCCAGTGATGAAATCTATAAAATTATCAAACAAGAAAATAAAACAGCTATAATGGTAACTCATGATATTTCCGAGGCAATATCTATGTCAAATAGAGTATTGATACTTTCAAAACGTCCTGCAGTAATAAAAAAAGAAGTACCTATTAAATTTTCAAATGAATATAATTCTCCTTTAAAGTCTAGAGAAGCTCCTGAATTCAGACTTTATTTTAATACAATTTGGGAGGAGTTAGATATAAATGATTAAATACAGCATTGAACATGAAAAATTTTTAAAAACAGTACAAAAAGACAATCGTAAAGTTTTAATCACTAGATTATTTATTCTTGTAGCTCTATTCACATTTTGGGAAATAGCTGGCAATACAGGCTTAATTGATCCTTTTCTAACCAGTACTCCATCAAGAATGTGGAAAAGCCTTATGAAAATCTATAGCGAAGGAACATTGTTCAGACATATTTTAATTACCTGCGGTGAAACTATACTGGGTTTTTTACTTGGAACATTTTTAGGTACCTTTATAGCAGTACTCCTATGGTGGTCTGATTTTGCCTCAAAAGTATTGGACCCTTACCTTGTTGTATTAAATGCTTTGCCTAAAGTTGCATTAGCTCCCATAATTATTTTTTGGGTAGGTAATGGTATAAATGCAATAATTTTAATTGCACTTCTAATTTCTATTGTTGTAACAATAATAAATATTTTAAATGGATTTAAAGAAGTTGATAAAGATAAAATAAAACTTCTAGAGACTTTCGGTGCTAATAAAAGCCAAATTTTAACTCACCTTATCATTCCTGCCTCCATACCTACAATAATTTCTTCTTTAAAAATAAATGTAGGTCTTTCATGGGTAGGAGTCATAATGGGAGAATTCTTAGTTGCAAAAGAAGGATTGGGATTCCTTATTATATTTGGAGGTCAAATATCTCAACTTGATATGGTAATGATGAGCATAATAATACTTTCCGTATTAGCATTTCTTATGTACGCTGGAGTTTCTTACTTTGAAAAATGTTTAATTAAAAATATATCTGACAAAAATTAGATTCAAAAAAATTACTGTAAAAAATAAAGTATAAATTTATTTTTTACAGTAATTTTTTTCTATGTATGTTGAATAATTTATATATAACTAGACAATAATTTAACTAATCTTTTCAATTTTAGGAGGTTTATGTATGAGCTATTTTGACTTAGCTAATAATTTATATAATAATGAAGAATATGAAAAAGCTATTGCTGCATATAAAAAAGCTATTGAACTTGAAGAAAACAAACCAGCTTCATTATATAACACAGCAGTATGTTTCATTAAACTAAATAACTATGAAAAAGCTATTATGTTATTGAAATCTGCTATAAAAGAAAAAGAAGAT
Organism: Clostridium sp. ZS2-4; assembly: GCF_026719745.1. Lineage (GTDB taxonomy): Bacteria > Bacillota > Clostridia > Clostridiales > Clostridiaceae > Clostridium_H. The sequence continues at coordinate 55,300 of NZ_JAPPRQ010000043.1, read as the reverse complement.
AGCCGTTATTTTTTCAATTTAGGTTATTGCTATGCCATGCTCAAAAATGCCAAAAAAGCTTTAATGTATTTCAATACAGCATGGGCTTTAAATAACGAAGATTATGATTGCGAAAAAGCTATAAATTTAATAATCAGCAGCCTTAAACGAAACTAGCAAATTTGAAAATTCCCCTAAGTATACATTAAATTTATTTGTATAGTTAAAGAATTTATATTAGCCCGTTTCCTCACAAGAGTCCTCTTTCAGTTTAAATTCCAATAAAAATTCAGTTTCTTCTGGAGAACTTGAAATACTTACTTTGCCTCCATTTTTCTTCATTAGACTATTTACAATAAACAAACCAAATCCATGATCCTTTTTATCATCTTTTTTTGTAGTAAAACCTTTATTAAAGATTTTATCTATTTTATTTTTAGGAATCATAGGACCATTGTTTGCAATAGATAAATAATATTTTCCTTCTTCAACATATCCGTAAACAGAAATAATTTTTTTTTCATCATGTTTTTCTGAATTAAAACATTGAAAAGCATTATCTAAAATATTACTTATTATACCCACCAACTCATAATCATCTATCATAATCACATCTAAGGATATTTCAAAATCCACATCTAAGTAAATATCATTTTCAAAAGCCAAATTACTTTTCATTGCAATTAAACCATCTATATAATCATTTCCAGTATCAAAAAACTTATATGCTGTTTCTAAATTATTTGTAGTTCTTCTTAAATAGTTTTTTATGCATTCCAATGTATCCGGTCTATTTAAAATGCACATAGCATAAATTGTATTTATATGATTGGCAAAATCATGCTTCTCTCTCCTAATAATATCTATAATACTTTCAAGATTATTTGCATATTCTTTTTTTAATTCAAATTTGTTTTTTATCTTATTTAATTCCATTCTCTTTCTATAATCAATCATTCCAATAAATATAAAAAATAGTAATAGTAAAGATACCAGTACTTGATATATTACAACATTTATTTTGTTACTTATGATATTATTAACGCTAATTAAACAAATTAGCATAATAAATATGCCAAATATCCAATAGGAAGTTATATTGTCCTCTTCCTCTTTTAAAGGAAACTTTATAAAATTTATTTTAGTTTTATGCATAAAAGCTAAAATTGAAACTCTAATTAAATTCAGCACCAAAGCAAAGAGTATATCTATTTTTATATTGTCCAATAAAAGAATACTGTTTTTACCAGCCAAAATCGAAAAAATTGTAATACATCCAACTTCTATAATTATTATGTATATATATGAAATCAGTGCAGCTACAGCTGAATATTTCAATGCTGTTGATGTAAGAATTGCCATCACCATTATTGAAAATATAATTATTGCAAGTGTATGACCTCCATTGCTGATACTGATAATAGCCCATGCAGAAAAAATAGCATGTATTAATATGTATAACCCTATTTTTAACTTATGTTCCTTTAAATAATACTCCTTTTGAAGAACTTTTAGATACATCAACAGTATAGGTACTGCTTCCAAAGCCGAATTAATAAATTTGGCAATAAACTTATATGTTGTCATATTTCCTCCCTCACATTAGTTATTATTCCTAAATTTTTTAAGAGGACATATATATATTACAATTATCAATATTCATTGTTCAAGAATCATTTATGAAAAAACTTCAAAATAAGTTTTAATACAATGAATAGTATTTATTGCAACTTATATATTATAAAGCTTCACTTTATGTATTTATTTGACAAAGGAAGACACTAGTACTATATATCTTACACACCAATGCCAAATATCCATCTGAAAAATTTAACTTTATAGGTGATTTTAATATCACATCCCCTATTATTCGCAGATAAGATTCAGTTAGATATAATTTTACATATTTTTCTGTAATATACCTTAATACAATGATACCTTATACAAAAAATATGTCAATAAAACATTTGTTTTTTATGGTTTTTATACTAAAATATAAATGTATTAAATAATTACATTTTTTAACTTACCCAGCTATTTTTGCATTTCTATGATCTAATTTGAAAATTGAGCTATCAAAATAGTTACCACCTTTATAAAAAGTAGCATCAACATTTATCCATCGTTTCTCTTCACTTATATATACTTGATTCCACGCATGACTTACCCAACTTGACCCATTGAAGCCTTCTCCTGTAATTATTCTTACTTCTATGTTATTAGCTTTGCACATTGCTGCAAAAAGACAAGAATAATCAAAACATATTCCTTTTCTTGAATAAAATGTATTTACTGCTCCAGATTTTACACTAAAATCATTTTTTAAAATTTTTTCAACTTTATCATAATCATATTCTATATTTTTGCCTACCCAATTATATATATCTTTTGCTTTTTCAGCAGAGCTTTTTTCATCCTTTGTTAGTGCCCTTGCAAATCCGTCTATTTCTTTATTTGACTTAATGCCATCTGATAAAGTAATTCCATTATAATAAACTATAGTTTGTCCAGACTTATTTAAAGATTCTGCTTCATCGTTTTTTACAACTATTTTAAAAGAATTATTTATTATATTGGGAAGTTTTTGAGCAAACTTTGAATTTGTTATTGGATTTATAACATTTTCGCAAATAGAGCTGTAAACTATAGATTTATCAAGTTTTTCATTATAAGAATTGCTTACTCCAATTATTGCTGACACATTCAACACCAAAGTTACCAGCAGTATATACCAAATGGCTTTAGGTAATTGAAAGAGTAATCCTATTATTCTCTTAACAAATCCACTTTTTTCTTTTATTAAATCTTCAACCCCATCCAGCAGTGGATAAAAAGTTATACTATTTATTGCCTCAATAATAATTCCTATAATTTTATAAACTAAAAATATTATTATTGGCATTACAATTACATATATAAATACTGGATTACTTTCTAGTATTAAAATAATCTTTTCCGGAATATAATTGTAGATTTCAACATATATTCCTTCCTGATGAATTACAAAAATTTTCTTTGTTAAATATGTTCCTAAAATTGCTCCAGCTATAAATGAAATATAACTGTTCCCCTCTTCAAGGTCACTTTTTAAATTCTTAGATGAAAATTTTAACAAAAATCCTTTTATCAAAGGATATAAAAATATTAATATTAACGCTACATCTACTGGATTTTTAGTCATATACCCACCCCCAACACAAGTTGACAGTTAAACTGTTAAATAAAAAAAATAAATATTTAACTTATTCTTTATATATTATATCTTTCAATACATTTTTTATATCTTCCCATTTATATCCTCTTCGCATAAGATATTGTCCTAACTTCCTGTAAATTTTTGATTTATCTTTTTCTGATTTGCTTATTATTCCATATCTCTTTTCTGCAAGCTCTTTAAGTGTTTCAATCATATGGTTATTTTCACTAAGTTTGTCTGCATTATTTATATCATGAGTATCTATTTTAATCAATCTATTTAAAACAGTGTTAATTATATTATATTCATATCCTCTTGATGCCAAATAATCTCCGAGCTTTTTATATATCTTATACATATTACTTTCCGATTTGATAATAGTATTATATCTTTTCTCTGCAAGCTTTACTGCTGAAATCACTTCCATATCATAAGTAATTTCACTGAGTCCATTTTCTACTATTTCTTCTGATATACCTTTTTTTAGCAATGCATATCTTATTTTACTCTTTCCCCATAACAAACTCTTATCTCTTATAAACATATCAGCATATTTATTGTCATCTACAAAACTATATTCCTTTAGAAATTTCATCACTCTTGATGAGGTTTTCTCGTCATACCCCAAGGTAACTAATTTTTCAAACATTTCTCTTTCAGTTTTATAGGTCTTTTCTATTATTCTCAAAGCAGAATTTTTTGCTTTTAAATAATTATCTTCTCTAATTATTTCCTTAAATAGTTCCATATTGATTTTCTTATTTCTTTTAAGATTATGATAATAAACAAGTTCTGCACTGCATGAAAAAGCAAATTCATCATCCAAAAATACATTGACCCTGTTTTTGTTTTTTTTCTGTGTCTCTATTTTTGTTATTGTTTTCTCCACTATATCTCACTCTTTTCAGATAATAAAATGTGTATAGTAGGTTCTTTTAAAACCTTTCTTGAAATATTATATATATCCTGACTTTTAATTTTTTCCATATTCTTCATATTGTCAATAAATTCATAAATATCTTCCTTATCAATAATTTGATGCAATATATAATTGCAAAGCTGTGCTGAATCTTCTAGTGTACTGGCCACAGCTGTTTTTAATACTTTTTTCATAAGTGAAACATTTCTATCATCTAAAACTATTTCTTCGTTTTGTACATCTTCAATTGACTTATTGATTAGATCCAACGCTTCGTCAACATCATCTTGATTAACTGCCGTATATATGCTCAAAGTCTTAACATACTTGCTCATATCCAACTCAGAATAAACATCATAAGCAAGACCTTTTTCTTCTCTTAGTCGTCTAAACAATACAGAATTAGCACTTTCTCCAAATTTATAATTCAGTATTCTTAAAGCCAATTCCTCATCTTTTGTTAAACCATGGAAAGTATATAAATACACAATTGTGCACTGTTCAGCATCTCTTTTGTATGAAATTTTTTTACCTGGTATATTGTCTTCAACTATTACTTCTCCTCTGTTAAATTCTTGCCTTTTCCAGTCATTAAAATACTTTTTAACTAACTCTATTGCCTCCTCATGAGAATATGGCGAAACTAAAGTTATATATGAATTATTAGGTACATAATAGGTTTTATAAAACTTCATCAATTCATGTCTCTTGAATTTTTCAACTGTATTTTTTGTACCTATTGTATCTATTCTTATAGAACTCTTTTTAAAAGCATATTCTGTAACCTTTTTATAGCTGTAGTCTTCTATATCATCTTTGCTTGTCCTAATTTCTGCCAGTATTACCCCCCTTTCCTTTTCAATTTCATCTTTAGGAAAAGTTGAATTTTTAACCATATCTCCTAATAGTTCCACTGATTGCTCTATCTCTTCTTTCAAAGCTGTTATACTGTAAACTGTACAATTATAATCAGTATAAGCATTATATTCTCCTGCTCTTTGCTCAAGCTCTTCGTTAAGTTCTTCATTTGTTCTCTTTCCTGTTCCTTTAAACATCATATGCTCTACAAAATGGGATATTCCCTTCTGTTCAATACTCTCATATATAGAACCAATTTTAATTCCTATGTGAATAGAAGCTAATTGAGTATCCTTTTTTATTGTTACTACAGTTAATCCATTATCCAATGTATATTTTTTCAAGTCAAAAATTTCTTTATCCATATGTTCTCCTTTTCCAAATCATTATAAAAACTATTATAATTTATAATATGAAAAATAAAAAGCACATAATATTCATTTTTACTTTAATATTAAACAAATCCCCGTGAACCCTAAGTCCACAGGGATTTGTTTTAAATTTTACTATATATTTCATAATTAACATTTGGAAATATATTATCTACTTCTTCAACATTAGAAAGCCATTTAATATCTATAGATTTTTTTGTTATATCTTCATATAGTTTGTTAAATCTTTCTATATGGGTATTTACTCTTCTTACAGCGTATTCTACTGTAGTATTATTTTTAATAATAAAAGGCCAATCTGAAGACTCTGCCAGCATAAGCTCTCTTGCTGCCTGATTCAACGCTCTTTTTTGAATATCTGTAGGCTCTTTATATGTATTGGCAAGCCTTGTCATAGACTGTTCACACCTATGCAAATCTCTATATATCCAATGATTTGATGGATTTAACCATACAGAATAATCACTATTTTCTCCCCAACTTGATGGTGAAGGACTGCCGCACTGAACCATAGAATTTTGTTTTAAATATTCTGATGGTGTTGTCAGCTTGAAATTGGTCCACTCTTCAGAAGCCATACGTATGAATTGTTCTATAAAATCAGGTCCTTCAAACCACCAATGTCCATATAACTCTGTATCATAAGGGCAAGTTATTATTGGAGGCACATCCATTTGCTGGCTAGATAACGTTATCTGTCTGTTTCTTCCATCAGCAAAATGTCCTGCATGGTCTCTTACTTTTTTCATTGCCATTTCTCTGTCATAATACTCTTTATTTTCAGTTTTACCTGTTATTTTGTAATATTTAATTCCTGTATCAATCCTTATCCCAGCTCTGTTAATATATGGAGCAATATATTCCATAGGTGCTTCATACCCTATGTCTCTGTAAAATTCTCTATAATTAAAATCTCCTGGATACCCTAAATAGTTGCTCCACACTTGTTGAGACGACTCCATATCTCTACCAAAGACGCATACTCCATTTGGTGTAGATATAGGGGTGTAAGTTCCATATTTAGGTCTAGGCGAAGAATTAAGAACAGCTTTATTTTCCGAAATAAAGTAAGTTAATCCATACTCTTTTAAAACTGTATCAAGAGAATAAGTATACGCACATTCTGGAAGCCATATGCCTTTAGGTGCATGTCCAATACAGTCTATGTATGATTGAACAGCTGTTGCAATTTGAGCTTTTATAGTTTCAGGATTTATTGCAAGTAGTGGAAGTAATGCATGAGTTGCTGAGCAAGTTATTATTTCAAGGCATCCTAGCTTATCAAATTTTTTAAAAGCATTCATTAATCTATTATCATATTCTTTATATTTTCTTAATATCATTTTGAATCTTTCATTATAAAAATGTGCTAATTTATTTAACTCTTTGTCATCTTTAGTTCTTATAATTTCTTTTTCTGAAAGTTCTATGCATGAATTCATATATTCTAAATATCTTTCATTTAAATATTCATCTTCAAGCATTCCCATAAGAGGTGGTGTAATATTCATAGTTATCTTAAACGGAATTTCATCTTTAATCAAGTTGTCGAAAGCATTTATAAGTGGTATATAACATTCACTCATCGCCTCAAAAAGCCATCTTTCTTCCAGAGCATCTTCAATTTCTGGATGCCTTACATAAGGCATATGACTGTGTAATATTAATGCAACATATCCTTTTTCCATATCTATACCTCCATTAGTTTTAGTTATGATGAAGCTGCTATATATTCCTTGGATACTTTATCAAAATATTCTTCAAAATATTCATTAAAATAATTTTTTTCACCTAACACTATTTGTATATACTTTTGCTGATTTTTTTTTTTCAACCATGAATGGGTAAGGCTTGGGCTGATTTCTGTTAATTTTGCAAGAGTTACTTTCATTATATGTAGGCAGTGTAGTATCAGGATTCTCTTCATACTGTTTAGAAACATCTACATAATATACATCTCTATTATCTGATTGTCTATCTTTAGGAGTTGTTACTGTATTAGAAAATGCAATTGAAACAAATGTATCATCAGGTAGTATTCTACCTAGTTTAACGAATATATCAATATCATCCTTATTAAGATTTATATACCAATTATTTGCGAATGCATCCAGGTAAATTGTCTCTATTTCTTTAACTATTCCTTGTTCTACTTGAAAAATCTTCAAAACTGGTTTTGAGTTTGTCCACACATTTTCTCCATATATATCTTCAAATTTTTTCACTGTTAAAGGGGAAATATCATAATAGCAAAATACTTTATATGCACTTTGTACCATTAAAACTATAGAAGAATTTTTATTTTCATTCACATTTATCACCTCTTAATCCATTATTTACTTTTTAATTATACCTTATAATGGAATTTATGTCACTTATTTAATGTATTTTTTTGCTATTTTAGCTATTTTTATTACCCTAATATTCTATACTGTAACTTTTCTTCCCTGCATAAAATAATATGAGTAATAATTTTTCTGGAGATTTTTTATGCTAAAAAAAACTATTAATTCTAATTTTTTTAAGCTTCTTTTTATATTAATATTTATACTTATAATAGAATTTATATTAATTTACAGAGGATATAAACAGAACAACTCTAAAATTTATGATTTGAATACAAAAAACTGTATTGCTGAAAGATGCCAGCACAATTCTTGTAATGAAATATACTATCACTTTATAATTTGAAATATTATTAATTCTACACACAAAAACGTGCTAATCTTTACTGATTAGCACGTTTTAAAATTTTATGGGCTATATTTTTTAGAAAGTTATATTATTTCATTTATATATAGTTGTTTTAATAGCTTAAGTTATTATTTTTCTATTCCTGTCCTTGCCTGAACACCTTTTTTATAATAATGTTTTATTTCCTTCATTTCTGTAACTAAATCTGCTTTATCTATAAGCTCCTTTAGTGCATATCTTCCTGTAATTATAATTTCCACATTTTCTTTTCTTTTATCTAAAACCTTTATAACATCTTCTACTGAAAACAATTTATAATAAAGAGCTATGTTTAATTCATCCATAACTACCAAGTCAAATTTACCATCTGCTAAAATATTTTCCATTTCTAAAAGTCCATTTTTAGCTGTTTCTATATCTTCTTCAGCAGGATTATTATAAACGAAACAGTTTCTCCCATACTGCCTCATCTTAAAATTTGGTAAATATTTTATCGCATCAAGCTCACTATATTTCATTCCTTTTACAAACTGCCCAAAGAAAACTTTTTTTCCAGCACAAACAGCTCTTAACGAAAGTCCTAATGCACAGGTAGTTTTTCCTTTACCATTTCCTGTGTAAATATGAATATATCCCTTATCATTCTTCATAAGACCCTCTCCTTTTAAACTCTTCTTTAATAAATTAATCCTATAATTTTCATCCCAATATTTTTAATATAATCTTAAGCAGCACTATTTTCCTTATCACTCTCAGAATACTTTACAAGTATTTTTTCTACATAAATCTTTATTACAGCCATTGTAGGAACAGCTAAAAGCATTCCTATAACTCCAAATAAGCTTCCACCTATGGTTATTGCAAAAATCGCCAAAAATGGACTAAGTCCAACTCTGTTTCCTACCAATTTAGGATCCAAGTACCATGAATCAAACTGCTGAAGGAAAAATAAAAATATTAAAATCTTAACAGCTTTAAAAGGATTAAAGAAAAGATTTATTATAAATGCTACTATCATTCCTATAGTAGGTCCAAAATAGGGAACCATATTTGTAATTCCAACTATTATTGTTATCAATAATGTGTATGGTGATCCTAATACTGTGAGCGCTACAAAGCAAATACTGGCTATAATCATAGAATCAAATGCTTTATTTCCTATACAAATCCCTAACATACTATGGATATTTTTTAAAAGATCTATAACTATATCTCCATTATTTCTTTTTAAAATTATATATATAAATTTTTGTATTGTTTTTATTATCTTCTCTTTGTCAAAAAGTACATATATTGATATTATAAGTCCAAATATAACGTTAATTAGAGAAACTGTAATTGATATGGTCTTATCAAAAATAATATCTAAAATCATTTTTAAAGCATTAGTCATCTTAGGAATAATTGGAGTAATATTGCTATTTTTTAAAGCTTTCATCCTTATGTTACTTAAAAGATGTGAATTTGAAATATAATTATCTATCCACTGCTGTGTTTGATGAGTAAATTGAGGTAGATTATCCACTAAATCAGCTAAACTATATGCCGCTTTAGGTAATAATATAATGAAAACGATAAGGATCAAACTAAGTATTACAATATAAGTTATTGCAATACTCATAGATCTTTTCAAGTGAAATCTTTTTTCTAAAAAAGATAGAATTGGATTCAATATATAAGCTATTACAAAAGCAAAAATAAAAGGTGCCAACATAGAAACAAAGCTATTTATAACTCCAAATATAGCTTCATAATTATCTATAAGTTTTATCAATATATATGAAATTATAACTAAAACCAAAATATTTCTATAAGGGATTTTCTCATCTTTAAACAATTATTTATCCTCCTAATAATAAAATGAAACTTCTTTGACAAATTCATAGCATTTGTCAAATAGTTCTTCTCCATATTATCAACTCCTGATTATATATAATCTTATCACATTTAATTATATTTTTTTGTTTCAGAATTAACTTTTATCGTATCCTGTGTTGCCCTTCCATCCTCACTAACTTTTTTTTAGTTTTCTTATCATTTAATTATCCTCTCTTCATTTTTCATTATATATAACTATAATATATATGGTCAGGATAATTCAACACCTTAAGAAAGATTTTTAAAAACACTACTTGTATTTAAAATATTTCTGTATCATTCTTATATTTCCCAGTCGCCAATCACCAATCCCCAGAGTAAAGAAAAAAGATAAAAGCAATTAAGAACAATTAGATAAAAATAAATTAAAATAGACTTAAAGATAGATTATATCTACTTTAAGTCTATTTTGCTTTATTTTAATTTTAGTTTTGCATTAGCAAAACATCCTTCTCTGGTGACTGGGGATTGGCGACTGGTTACTAGAATAAAATTGCTTCACAATTTTATTCTACTGTTTACTAAATCCTCTTTTTCCTATATTATAAAAGTAAATGTTAAACATTTTATTACTGTCAATTTTAAGGTAGGTGAATTTAATGAATATACTGCTAGCTGAAGATGAACAAGATATTCGAGAGCTCTTAGAACTTCATTTAAGTAAAGAAGACTATACAGTATTTCAAGCTGAAGATGGTCTTGAAGCCTTGAAAATATTTAACAATGAACACATAGATTTGGCTTTGCTTGATGTTATGATGCCTGGGATAGATGGTTTTAAAGTTCTGAAAAAAATCAGAGAGGTTAGTGAAATACCCGTTATATTCCTAACTGCAAGAGTGGATGATACAGATAAAATTTTAGGTCTTGGCCTAGGTGCCGATGATTATATAGTAAAGCCGTTTAGCCCTATAGAAGTAATAGCCAGAATAGCAGCTCAACTAAGAAGATACTATAAATATACAAATGGTCATGTAAATAATTTGCTAATCATTGGTGATTTAACCCTGAATAAAGACAGTTTTACATTGTTTAAATGTAAAGAAATCGTTGAATTAAATCCTAAAGAATACAAAATTTTAGAACTTCTTATGGAAAATGCCTGTAAAGTATATACTAAGAAACAACTATATGAGGCCGTATGGGAAGAACCTTATTATGGTGATGATAATACCATAATGGTACATATAAGTCATATTAGAGATAAAATTGAGGACAACCCTAAATCTCCTAAGTACTTAAAAACAGTAAGAGGTATAGGGTATAAATTTGAAAAGGTACACCCATGAAAATTCAAAAGAAAAAAAGAAAAAGAAAAATTGCAAACTTACTTTTAAAGAACTATGTATTATTATATTTCTTAATGACTTTTATACTTTTAGTATCTTTAGTAATAACAATTTATGTTACCAGTATTTCTATCAAAAACGTTGATGAAACCAAACTAATAGCTTCTCAAATAATAAGAAATGACTATAAAACTATAAATGTTTCAGAAATACTGAGAGTTAATGGATTTATAGAGATAATCGATAAGGATTTAAATGTAATATATACAAAAGGAATTTCTGTTGAAAATAAAAAGAAATATACAAAAGAACAGTATTATAAAATGCTAATAAACAGCGGAGATAATTTTCAATACGAAAATGACTATATATACAGCTTTGCTTATAATAAAAACAAAGATTTCTTATTAGTAGTTGTTATACCAAATAAAAATTTACAAGCCTTATATAATAAAGACTCAAAAATCAAACCTGACTTTGTTATAAAATCTGTTGTATTTTTTTATTTAATAATTCTTGTATTGGGCATTCTTCTTTATTCCAGGTTAACTTCCAAAAACTTTGTTGCTCCTCTTAAAATATTACTAAATGGAGTTAAAAGAATTACAGAAGGAGATTATTCCACCAGAATTGATTTAAAATCACAAAATGAATTTGGTGATTTAAAGGACGCCTTTAATTTGATGGCTTCAAAAATAGAAGAAGAAAAAAATCTTAAAGAAAAGTCTGAAAAAAATCGTAGAAGACTTATCATGGATATATCTCATGACCTTAAAAATCCTCTTGCAAGTGTCATAGGATACTCAGATTTACTTATAAAAAATCCAGAAATATCAAATAAAGAAAGAACTAAATACTTAACTGTTATAGAAAATAACAGCATAAGAGCCAACAATCTAATTAAAGATTTATTTGAGTTTTCTAAGTTTGAAAGTACTGATTTTAATCTTAATCTTATAAAAAAAGATATTTGCGAATTTTTAAGAGAGCTTATTGCCCTCTATATTCCTCAAATGGAAGAGAAACATATCAATTATAATTTTGATATACCAGAAAAAAATATTTTTATATATTTTGATTCCCAAAGTATGGACAGGGCCATAAGTAATCTTTTAATAAACGCTATAAAATATAATTCCCCTTATATAAATCTGGATATAGTAGTTAAAGAAACTTTACACTCATTAGAAATTGTCGTTAAAGATAATGGAATAGGAATATCAAAAAACCTTTCAAAAGATATTTTTGAGCCTTTTGTAAGAGTAGACTCTGCAAGAAATTATAAAAGTGGTGGGACTGGACTCGGACTTGCCATAACCAAAACCCTGATACAAAAACAAGGTGGAACTATTGAGTTAGAAACAGATACTGATAAGGGATGTATATTTACAATCACCTTAAAAAAATAAGATGGAAATATTAGATTTAAGATTGATTTAAGATTTTGATAAGACTAATATAAGATAAAGCTGATATTCTATAATTAAAGGTATTAATATTTAGGAGTGATAAATAATGGTTAAGATTAAAAATGCTATACCTAACGCTTTTACTCTAAGTAATTTAGCTTTTGGAATTCTATCTGTAATAATGAGTTTTCAAGGAAATTATACTTTGGCATGCTACTGTATAATATTAGCTGGATTAATGGATAGATATGATGGTCGTGTGGCTCGGTATTTAAATGTTTCTAGTGAATTAGGAAAGGAATTAGATTCTTTAGCTGATCTTATATCCTTTGGGGTAGCACCATCTATTCTGGTCTTTAACATTAACAGCTTTCAGTACCTTGGATTAACTGGATATATTCTTGTTTTAATTTTTCCTATTGCGGGAGCATACAGACTTGCTAGATATAACATTACCTCTTTTGACGGAGTATTTTCAGGTATTCCAATTACAGCTGCCGGTATGCTGTTAGCTTTATATTGTTTAATAACTTTAAATAAGGGAATGTATGCAGGAATAACAATATTTTTAGTTATAATTTTATCTTATCTAATGGTAAGTAAATTTCAAATAAAAAAAGTATAAATATATGTCCCCAAAATAAAGTTAATGAAGAATTATTAAAAATATATTCATAAATAAAATTAAATATGCAAAAGCACTATCAACATTATTGAATTTGAATAATGCTGATAGTGCTTTTTTCTAATCATATAATTTTTATCCACTTATGTTATTTAATCTTGTAATATATTCCATTCAGTCATACCCCCTATTTAATGCACCTCTGTAGTGTTAGAATGTAATCAAAATTTTCATGTACTTTTAACTAATCCAGAGACTTTACAATTCTTATGAAATGTGAGGAGGTATAATTTGTGTGCTCAAATAATATAAAAGATGAAAAATTTAAAATGCTGGATGAATTTATTGATAAAGTTCCAAATAATCAAAGTTCTTTAATTGAAGTACTGCATAAGGCACAAGAAATCTTCGGCTATCTTTCGGAGGAAGTACAAAGCTATGTTGCTTACAGACTCAACGTACCCGTAGCCAAAGTATATGGTGTAGTAACATTTTACTCATACTTTACAACTGAACCTAGAGGAAAATATGTAATAAATATCTGTATGGGAACTGCATGTTTTGTAAAAGGAGCCAATCTTATTCTGGAAGAATTTGAAAGGAGATTGAAGATTAAAGCTGGTGAAACTACTGAAGATGGGAATTTTACAATTGAGGTTTTAAGATGTGTTGGCGCTTGCGGACTTGCCCCAGTAGTCACAGTTAATAATAAAGTTTACGGTCACTTTAAAAAAGAAGATGTAAAAAAATTATTAGAATCTTATTCAGATAAGGAGGTTTAAATCTTGAATAAAATTAAATCCTTCGAAGAACTTTTAAAAAAACATGATACATTTAAAGAACTTTTGAAAATGAGAATTGTATCTCATGAAGATGAAGTGCTGGTTGAAAATAAAAAATGCAAAAGAGAAATTCTAGTATGTTGTGGAACTGGCTGCAAATCATCAGATAGTCAAGATATTGTTAATAATCTCAACACTGAAATTAATAATGCAGGATTATCAGATCTTGTAAAGGTTCACATAACTGGATGTTTTGGCTTTTGTGAAAAAGGACCTATAGTAAAGGTAGACCCTGATAATGTTTTTTATGTGCATGTTAAACCTGAAGATGTGAAAAAAATAGTTGAACAGCATCTAATGAATGGCAATATTGTAGAAGAACTGTTATATGAAGAACCAACATTAAAACAAAAAGTTAAAAGACAGGATGAAATGTCCTTCTATCAGAAACAATACAGAATAGCCTTGAGAAACTGCGGGTTAATAAATCCAGAAGATATCAACGAAGCTATTGCTGCTGAGGCATATAAGGCATTAGGTACAGTTCTTACTTCCATGTCTGCAGATGAAGTTATACAATTAATAACAGATTCCGGTCTAAGAGGAAGAGGCGGCGGTGGGTTTCCTACCGGGAAAAAATGGGCTCTTGCCAAGCAATATGAAGCTGACCAAAAATATATTATATGTAATGCAGATGAGGGTGATCCAGGAGCTTTTATGGATCGTTCAATTTTAGAAGGAGACCCTCACAGCGTTCTAGAAGCAATGGCAATAACCGGATATGTCATAGGCGCATCAAAAGGCTTTATTTACATAAGGGCAGAATATCCTCTTGCTATAGACAGACTAAAAATAGCTATCGAGCAAGCACGTGAATACGGACTTCTAGGTGATAATATTTTGGGAACAGATTTTTGTTTTGATGTTGAACTGAAATATGGAGCTGGCGCCTTTGTATGCGGAGAGGAAACTGCATTAATTAATTCCATAGAAGGCTACAGAGGAGAGCCTACAAATAAACCTCCATTCCCTGCTGAAAAAGGGCTTTGGAATAAACCAACCAGTGTAAACAATGTAGAAACCTTCGCAAATATTCCAGCAATAATAAACAAAGGTGTACAGTGGTTTACTTCAATTGGAACAGAAACTTCAAAAGGTACTAAAGTCTTTGCCCTTGCAGGTAAAATAAATAATGTTGGATTAGTAGAAGTTCCTATGGGAACTACTTTAAGAGAAATAATATACGATATTGGGGGTGGAATCAAAGATGGTCGTAAATTCAAAGCAGTTCAAACAGGAGGACCTTCTGGCGGATGTATTCCTGCTTCCCTTCTGGATACTCCTATAGATTATGAATCACTTAATGCTATAGGTTCCATGATGGGTTCTGGCGGTATGATTGTTATGGATGAAGATAATTGTATGGTTGATATTGCAAAATTTTATCTTGAATTCACTCTCGACGAATCTTGTGGAAAATGTACTCCTTGCAGAATAGGAAATACTCGTTTATATGAGTTGCTTGATAAAATAACTCAAGGGAAAGCAACAGAGGTAGATTTAACAAATTTAAAAGAACTTAGTCAAATTATAAAAGATACATCGTTATGTGGTCTTGGTCAAACATCACCTAATCCTATTTTAAGCAACATGAGATACTTTATGGATGAATTCGAAGCCCATATAAAAGATGATCACTGTCCTGCTGGAGTATGCAAAGGTCTATTGAGATTTGAGATAACTGATAAATGTGTAGGATGTACTAAGTGTGCTAAAGAATGTCCTGTAGACTGTATTCTTGGAGAGGTTAGAAAAAAACATGTCATTGATCAAGAAAGATGTATAAAATGCGGAACTTGTTATAATGTATGCCCTGTTGATGCAATTATAAAAAAATAACAAAAGAGGTGAATACTTTGAGTTTAGTAACTTTAACTATAAATGATAGGGAAGTTCAAGTAGAAGAAGGAACAACAATATTAAAAGCCGCTGAAAAGCTTGATATTCATATACCAGTTTTGTGTCATTTTAAGCTTCATGATGATAGAACAATAAATGACCCAGGCTCCTGTAGAGTTTGTGTTGTTGAAGTAGAAGGAAGAAGAAACTTGGCACCAGCCTGTTCAACTCCAGTAACAAATGCTATGAACATTAAAACAAATTCCATAAGAGCTATAAAAGCAAGAAGAGCTGTTGTTGAACTCCTTCTATCTGACCATCCAAAAGAATGCTTATTATGCGAAAAAAATATGCACTGTGAACTTCAATCCTTAGCAGCAGAACTTGGAATTCGTGAAATTAGATACGAAGGTAAAACAACTAATTTTCCAACGGACAATTCAAGTTATTCCATAATTAGAAATATGGATAAATGCGTTCTCTGCCGACGCTGTGAAACAATGTGTAACGATGTTCAAATGTGCAATGTACTGAGTGGAATTAATAGAGGTTTTAATACAGTAGTTGCACCTGCTTTTAATATGTCTCTTGCTGAAAGTAATTGTACCTTCTGCGGTCAATGTGTAGCCGTTTGTCCTACTGCTGCTTTGACAGAAGTTAATTTTATTCCAAATACTTGGGATGCAATAAATGCCAAGGATAAAATTGTTGTTGTTGAAACAGCTCCTGCCATAAGAGCTGCCCTAGGTGAAGAATTTGGCTTAGAACCTGGAACATTAGTTACAGGCAAAATGGTAGCTGCACTTCGTGCTTTAGGTTTTGATTATGTATTTGATACAGATTTCGGCGCTGATTTAACAATAATGGAAGAAGCTGCTGAATTCATTCACAGATTAGAACATGGTGGAAGACTACCTATGCTTACAAGCTGCTGTCCCGCTTGGATAAATTTACTTGAACATCGCTTTGCTGATTTATTAGATATTCCTTCCACTTGTAAATCACCCCATCAAATGTTTGGAACAATAACCAAAACATACTTTGCTGAAAAAATGAATATAGATCCTAAGAACATCGTCGTTGTTTCCATCATGCCTTGTCTTGCTAAAAAATATGAGGCTGCAAGACCAGAAATGGAAGTAAACGGAGTTCGTGATGTTGATATAGTATTAAGTACAAGAGAATTAGCAAAAATGATTAAAGAAGCTGGAATTGATTTTCTTTCTTTAGAAGATGATAATTTTGATAATCCTATTGGTGAATCTACTGGAGCTGCTGTTATTTTCGGAGCATCTGGCGGCGTAATGGAGGCTGCTGTTCGTACAGCTTATGAATGGATAACTGGTGAATCTGGTCCACCTTTAGAATTTAATTCTGTAAGAGGTTATGAAGGTGTTAAGGAAGCTTCAATTAAAATAAAAGATATGGACATAAATGTTGCTGTAACAAATGGACTTGGGAATGCTGTTAAAATGCTTGATAATATTAGAGAAGGAAAAGTTAACTATCATCTAATTGAAATAATGGCATGTCCTGGTGGATGTATTGGTGGGGGAGGTCAGCCATATATCTATGGTAATACATCAATACTTCATAAGAGAATTGATGCCATTTATAAAGAAGATGTAAATAAACAATACAGAAAATCTCATGAAAATCCATCTATACAAAAATTGTATAGTGAACTTTTAGGAGAACCTTATGGTGAAAAAGCTCACCAGCTTCTTCATACTCACTTTCAAAAAAGATAAGAAAAGTGCTTAGCACTTTTCTTATCTTTTTGTCATAAGTGCTTTTACAAAAACTTCAGCTGCTCCCACATTTGTAGCAAGTGGAATACCATGAACATCACAGATTCTTAAAAGAGCAGATACATCCGGCTCATGAGGTTGTGCTGTTAGAGGATCTCTTAAAAAAATAACCATATCCATTTCTCCAGTACATACTCTTGCTCCTATTTGTTGATCTCCACCTAAAGGTCCAGATAAAAATCTATGAACGTTTAATTCTACCTTTTCACCTATTAGCTTACCTGTTGTACCTGTTGCAAATAATTCATGCTCTTTAAAAATATTTCTATATCTTTTTACCAAATCGATTAATTCTTCTTTCCTGTTATCATGTGCTATCAAAGCTATCTTCATAATCTTTCCCCCCTAAAAATTAATTTTCTTCCTTCGCATACCTATATTTAAAACCATTCCTATGGATATGCAACTAGAAAGTATAGAACTTCCACCATAACTCATTAATGGCAGAGTTATACCTGTAATTGGCATAAGTCCAACTGTCATACCTATATTTTGAAATATAGAGAATAAAAATGTTGAAGTAACACCTACTGTTACTACAGTACCAAATATATCTTTTGAATTTTTAGCTGTTTTAATAAACTTATATATAAGCAATCCATAAAGGAATAATAAAAATACTGCTCCAGCAAGCCCCCATTCATTACCAACAACAGCGAAAATAAAATCAGTATGAGCCTCTGGAACGTTATTTCCAGCTATTTGAAGTCCATGGGTAAAACCTTGCCCTACTATTTTCCCAGATCCTATAGCCATTAAGGATTGATTAAGTTGAAAACTCATTCCTTGCTCATAAGCTGACGGATTAATAAATGATTTTAATCTTAATTTCCAATAGGTCTTCATTAAAGGAGAATTCCATATAATTGCAATGAGACATAAAATTCCTCCTAGTCCTCCAAAGATAACCTTTAAATCAAGTCCAGCAATAAAGAAAACTCCAAGGACTATAAAAAATGTTACCATTGTCATTCCCATATCTGGTTGTATAACTATTAAAATCATAGGTAAAATTGCATAAAATGTTAACTTAAAAAAATTTTCAGGCTCGTTAATTTTACCCTCCATATCATCTAATTGCTTTGCCAGCATTATTAACATTCCAATCTTAGCAAATTCAGATGGTTGTATTGATATTCCACCTACACTTATCCATGAATTGGCACCTTTATGAACACTTCCTAATATAGTATCATTTAATACCAATAATACAATTCCTGCCCAATATATTATGGAAGCATAGTTGCCTATTAAAGCATAATCAATTAATAAAATAATGTATACTACAAAACTTCCTACACAAAGCCAAATCAACTGTCTCTTGGCAAAAAACATCCCTAAGTTTCTAAAAGTTGCACTGTATATATTAACACAGCTAAATAGTACTATAAGAATTGTTATAATTACAATACCATAATCTAGTTCTCTCAGCAATTTCTTACTTATCTTTAATTTTTCAAGCACGTTTATCCCTCCAATACAAATAAAATTATATCATATAAATGAAAAAAAACTATGTATAAGTTTTTAATTTATACATAGCTTTTAAACCTTTTTACATATGTAGGAAATCCTTAAATTGCTTATGAAAGTAAATCATACTACTATATTATCTTATCTTTCCTTCATTTTTTTAATAGGAATGCTTGCAATTAATGCTGGAGAACTTTCTTCAACTTCTTCTGTTCTAGTTAGTCTTACATCTATCTCGCCATCATCTATTACTACATATTTAGATATAACCTCTAAAATATCACTTTTCATCATTTCTAAAAGTTCAGGTGAAATATTAGATCTATCATGAATCAATATTAATTTCAATCTATCCTTAGCCACCTCTTTAGATGAAGGCTTACCTGAAAAAAATTTTAATAAATCCATGTAATACCTCCTCCTCCTATTTAAATTTAAATATTCTTTTTATTGATGCAAAAAATCCACTTTCCATATTAGCTATTGGTACAAAAGGTATTTCCTCTCCTAATATCCTTTTAGCTATATGATTAAATGCTTGACCTGCTGCTGCTTTGCTATTTAAAACTACTGGTTCTCCTTTATTTGTGGCTATAGTTATTTCTTCATCTACTGGAACAATCCCTATTAACTTTATAGCTAAACTGTCCAATATATCACTTACATCCAGCATATCTCCTCTTTTTACCATTTCATAGTCCAATCTATTGACTATCAGCTGATGATCCTCTAAACCTTTAGCATCTAATTTTCCAATAACTCTATCAGCATCTCTTACTGAAGTAACCTCTGGATTCACAACAATAAGTGCTCTATCCGCCCCTACAATAGCATTTTCAAACCCCTGCTCAATACCTGCTGGACAATCAATAATTACATAATCAAATTCTTGCTTTAATTCTCTAACCAGATTTAACATTTGCTCTGTATTAACATCATTCTTATCCCTAGTTTGAGCTGTGGGTAATAAATATAAATTTGAAAATCTCTTATCTTTAATAAGTGCTTGTTTTAATCTACATCTTTCTTCTACCACGTCAAGCAATGTAAAGACAATTCTATTTTCAAGCCCCATAAGCACATCTAAATTTCTAAGTCCTGTATCTCCGTCTACTAAAACTACTTTCTTCCCAAGAGAAGCCAGTGCAGTTCCAATATTAGCAGTAGTTGTTGTCTTTCCTACTCCTCCTTTACCTGACGTTATTACTATAGCTTCACTCATATGTTTTTCCTCCATTATACAAATTTATTAGGTAAATAAGGCTCTACAATTATTGTATCGTCTTTTATTCTCGCAACTTCAGGGTAAAATGTTTTTTCATCATCTTCTGGAGCCCTAGTCATCACATTAGCTATTTGAAGTATTTTAGGTTGAAGACTGAATGCAGCTATTATAGCTTTTGTGTTTCCTGTATTACCAGCATGAACATTTCCTTTTAAATTTCCTAATACTATTATATTTCCAGCAGCATAAATCTCAGATCCTGGATTTACATCTCCAATTATTACAACATTTCCTCCATATCTGATAATTTGACCACTTCTTAAGGTCTTACGATAAAACTTGGTACGCCCTTCATAGATACCAGAAAAAACCTTAAATTTTGCCTCTTCTTTATCTTCAAAAATACAATCTTTTATTAAAAATTCCTCAAACAATATATCTTTTAGTTTTATTAAATTTCTTTCACTAAGATCTTTCAGTTGAGTTGTTATTTTTATGGTGGCTCCTCTATAAAATCTCTTTCCCACTGATAATTTATTAAAAAACTCTTCAAGCATTTCTTGAAAATCTCTAAATTTATTCATGTCTATAACTGCATTTAATCCGTCTTTATTACCTTTTATTATTATACCGTCCTTAACCATACCAAACCTCCATAAATGTCCCTATTTTAATATTTCAACATTTTTTTTATAAATCCTTCAATTTATGAAAATAAATTTAAAAACCAGATAAATATTTATCTGGTTTTCTCTAGTTTTTTATCTTTCAACATTTATTTCAACTGCTGATTCTGTTTTTTCTTGTTGTCCATTACTTTGAATACTGAAATTATATCTAGGAACATACTCTGGATATTCTTTTTTCAATCTTTCTTCAAAATATTTTTCATAAATCGCTCTTGCAACAGGAGCTACGTATCCACCGTGTCCACCATCAAATATTACGACGCATACTGCTATCTCTGGCTTTTCAAAAGGTGCAAATCCTACATAGAAACCGTAAGATGTTCTTCCAAATTCATCTTGTATTTTAGCAAATGTAGCCGAACCTGTTTTACCACCATTTGATATAGGAAACCCTTCAAAAGCAGTACGAGCTGTACCATCTCCACTAGTAACATCTCTCATTCCTTCTTTAACAACATTCAGATTAGCATCTTTAATTTTTATTTTTTCTATAACCTCAGGTTTATATTCCTTTACCACTTTTCCATCCTGATCTAATATTTTATCAACTAAATGCACATTATATCTGTTTCCTCCATTAACAAGGGTTGCCATATAATTAGCTAACTGAAGTGGTGTAAATTGGTTTGTACCCTGTCCTATTGATGCATCATACACATTGTTTTGGTTATATATATTGAAATAAGCATCATCTATAGAATAAACAGCTGCCATCCATGCTTGTTCTACTTGATTTGCAGCATATGCCTCAAAAATCATCTTCTTGCTAGCATCTCCAGCATAATTTTTAGAATATTGATTATATCCATCAGTATATTTTTTCTTCAAATCCAGATCGTTGTTTGAAAGTTCTAAAAACATAGTTTTTATATCAGACGTACCTTTGGCTTTATATTGCATTTCTTCTAAAATTCTATTTCTAAGCTTCTCTTTTAATTTTTTAACTTTATTACTATCCTTTTCACTTTCTGTTATATCCACACCTATATAATGATTTCTATAATTAGGTGTTCTTGTGTCCGTTCCCTTTTGTAAAAAGTTAATTAAAGAATTCATGTAAAGAGCTGAAAAAATTCTTCTACCTGATTCTAAATTATATACTTGACCGAATTTTTCTGGAATTTCTATCCCTGTTGCTGGCTTAACTCCACTTGGAGCTCCAAGTCCAAATTTCCAAGCATAATGTGCTATAACATCAAATCCTCCATTATACTTTTTAGTCTGAAATAATCTATCTCCAACTTCAAAGAAAAAGTAGTTTATAGATTTCTCGATAGCTTTTGCCACAGTTACATTTCCAAAACTATAACTATTCCAGTCTTTACCTTTATAACCGTGTTTTGTGTAAATGAGACCATCATAGATAGTTTCATTAGGTCCTAATACTCCCTCTTCCAAAGCTGCAACCCCTACAAGTGGTTTAAAGGTAGAACCTGGTGGTATAAGACTCTTTGTAGCATAATTATATAACGGTTTAGGATATATATCATATCTATCCTGTCTTATGGTAGTATTATTTTTTATGGTTTTATCTAAAGGAAACAATCTTTGTATAATATCATTAAGATTTTTATTTTGATAAGCATCTCTTGCTATACCATTTCGATTTAATAAATTTTTAGCATACGCTTCACCAAAAACTTTTAAGTCAGGATTAAAATATTCAGCTTGTAGTTCTGGAGTCAACCGTCCAGGTACTGCAAACAAATTAGGATCATACCCTGGTTTGCTTGCTAACGCAAGTACTTTACCAGTATTTACATCAATAGCAACAGCAGCACCTCTTGTTGCATTTGTTGTATCAACATCCTCAACTCTCCCTTGAGCCTGTAAATTCTTCATAACTTGGTCAAGTGTCTTTTCAGCAGTATTTTGCAACTCACTGTCTACAGTCAACTGCACAGTTTTACCAGGATAAGGTTCTTTCCTACCAAGTTCCTTCATAATTCTACCATATTTATTTATCTGTACAATTTTCGTTCCTTTTGACCCTCTCAGTGTACTTTCAAAAGAACTTTCAATACCTGATGCACCTATATAATCTGTGCTTGTATCATATCCTCTTTCCTCATATTTTTCTTGTTGAGCTGGATTTATTTTGGATAAGTAACCTAAAAATGGAGAACCTAATTCCTTGTTAGGATAAATTCTTACTGGATCTACAGTTACCTCTATACCTGGAAGTTCATCATACTTCTGCATATATATAAATGCCGTATCTTTCTTGATATTTGTAGCAATTTCAACTGGTTTAAATCCTTTGAAACTCTGCTTCTTGATAGCATCCTTTACAAGCATCAATCTTCTTTTTAACTCTAAAGAATATCTATCTTTTTTAATATTATAAAGCTGAACTAAATGATTAAAGGTTTCTTCTGGCATCTCTTTAAATAAATCAGCAAATATCTTTTCCTCTTCTTTATTTTTAGTATCTATCTTATACTGCTTTAAATACTTCTCTAAAGTTTCCGTACCTTTAGCCTGGCTGCCTTTCATCTTATTAAAAAGATCCGTATATACTAATTTATTTTCTTCAGCATTAATATTATATAAATCTAACAGGTAGTTAAAAGTTCCTTCCGGAGTCTTTTTTAACAGTTCCTCATCAATCTTGTTTTTATCTTCCTCGGTTAGCTCTTCTATTTTTTTATTTTTGAAAAGTTCTCTTCTGACTTTTTCATCCATACCCCTGTCTTTCTTAAATCTCAACTCCATCCATCTTCGAGTATTTGGATTTTCGCTTCCAAATTCAAATCTAAAAGGGCTGATTTTAAGTTCAAATTCATCTCTCTGAGCTTCCCCATTCTGATCAAGTATTTGAAAAATCTTAAGCATAGTAGAGAAAAACTTTTTTTTACTTTCATCAGTTTCTGTAAAAACTAGAGTATATCCTTGCCTGCTTTCTGCTAATATTTTTCCCTTTGAATCAATTATGTTTCCTCTTGGTGGTTCAATAGGTATACTTCTAATGGATTTTTTACTAGTTTGCTCTACATAATAATCAGCTTGAAAAATTTGCAAATATACTAACTTAGAAATAATCAAAGAGAATATAAAGAACATAACACTCACTAATGCTGTATACCTATTAAATTTCTTATCTTTACTTTTCTTAACTTTTTTTGTTTTTAGCATATTAACCTTACTCATTTTATTATATCACCACTTTAAAATCTCCAATTTTTAACCATAAAATCCTTTTGACAAAGCTTATATAATCTATTGTACATGAAAATCGCCACTATCATATTATATACACTTATAAATAATGTTCCTTTTATCTCTATATATTGTCCTAATATATAGAGAATAACAAATATAAAAATTCCTTTTACCAAACTAAGTAAAAAACAAGTTCCAATTGGAACTAAAGATTTATCTTTAAATATGTTTTTTCCTATTTTACTAGCAATTAAACACATCCCCATATCTAAAAGCATATTAATTCCTAAAGAATCAGTTAAATAAATATCTTGTAATAACCCACAAAATATTCCTAAAAAAATACCGCTCCAACTTCCATTAATAATAGAATAACAAATTGCAAATACAAATAAAAGGCTAGGATAATAACCCTTTATTGCAAAAAATGGCATAAAGGTATTATCCAGTACCAAAAACAAAATTGACAAAAGTATTACTGTAAATATCTTCTTCATAACATATCACCTTAATATTTTACTTCCCTATCATTTTTAGGCACCACAATAAAAAGTTCTTCAAGTTTATTAAAATCTACACTTGGCTCTATTATAACATTTTTAATTAACTTGCCTTTGTCTTCTTCTATATCTATAACTGTTCCAATCTTTATACCCTTAGGATATAAGCCACCTAGCCCAGATGTTAATATAGCATCCCCTCTTTTAACTTTAGAATCCAAAGGAAGATAGTATAACTTTGCAAGAAGCTTATCATTTATGTCTCTATACCCCTTTACTACGCCATCATTTTCTCTTGTACTATTAACCAAACCTGCAACAGCTATATTCTCATTCACTAGTGATTGAACTATTGACCAATTATTACCCACAGAAGTCACTTGTCCAACTAATCCTTCTCCTGTAATAACTACCATTCTTTTCTTAATACCATCCTCTGTTCCTCTATTAATTACAAATCCATCAAGCCAGTTGTTACCACTTTTGCCTATAATATCACAGCCAATATATTTATATTCTTCTCTCTGGTTTTTGAAGTTTAACATTTTTCTCAAACGCTCATTTTCTTTTTCCAATGCATCATATTTTAATGCTTTATCCTGCAGTTTAGTATTTTCAGCACTTAATTCTTCATTTTCTTTTTTTATCTTTGAAAAATTTATAATAAAGCTTACATTACCCTTAATTTTGCTATTGAAATTATAAATAACACCTTGAACAGAATTTAAAACAACACCTATACCATTTTCCGCAGTAGATATTTGTTCTCTTTTTGAAGTATACCCAATTAAAATTAAAAAGCTAACTGACAGCACAATAACAGTTACTGTCAGTTTATTTTTTAAAAATGACATAGTCTTTTATTTTCTTCTAACCTTATCAATATTATCTAAAGCCTTACCTGCGCCTACTGCAACGCAGTCAAGTGGTGATTCTGCTATGTGTACTGGCATGTGTGTTTCAATATTAATAAGTCTGTCAAGTCCTTTTAATAAAGCACCTCCACCTGTAAGCATTATTCCTTTATCCATTATATCTGCTGCAAGTTCTGGTGGTGTTTTTTCAAGATTAGTTTTAATTGCATCAATTATAGCTGCTACTGGTTCTTTAAGAGCACCTCTAATTTCAGTCTCATTTATTTCAACTACCTTAGGAAGTCCAGTAACAAGATCTCTACCTCTGATTTCCATAGTTCTTTCTTTAGATAAATCAATGCTAGCTTCCTGTACAACTTCTTCACCTTCTATAACTTCTTCACTTTGTTTAAGCTCATCAGGTGTTCTTTCTGTTGGATATGCTGAACCAATTTCCATCTTAACATTTTCAGCTGTTCTTTCACCGATCATAAGATTATATTCTTTCTTAATATATGCAATAATTGCCTGATCAAGCTCATCACCTGCAACTCTTAAGGATTTACTTGTAACAATACCACCAAGAGAAATTACAGCAACTTCTGTAGTACCTCCACCAATATCAACAACCATACTTCCAGTTGGTTCATTTACAGGCAGTCCTGCACCTATTGCAGCCGCCATAGGTTCTTCCATAAGATATGCTTCTCTTGCCCCCGCTCTTTTAGTTGCTTCCTCTATTGCTCTTCTTTCTACTGCTGTAACTCCTGATGGAAAGCAAACAACAACCCTTGGAGTTGTAAAAGCTGATTTTGTAGTAACTTTAGAAATAAAACTTCTTAACATCTCCTCTGTAACATCAAAATCTGCAATTACTCCATCCTTCATAGGTCTTATTGCAGCAATATTTCCTGGAGTTCTACCAATCATTTGCTTAGCTTCATCTCCTACAGCTAAAACCTTGTTTGTTGTTTTGTTTATAGCTACAACTGAAGGTTCTCTTAAAACTATACCCTTTCCTTTTAAATATACCAACGTATTAGCTGTACCTAAATCTATTCCCATATCTTTTGTCATTCCAAATAATCCCACAATAATTTCTCCTTTCAAAATTAAATCTACAATATTGATTTTTCTTTTAAACTTATGTAAACACCATTTCCTATTATTATATGGTCTAATAAATCAATCCCCAATAATTTGCTGCATTCTTTTAACCTCTGAGTCACCTTTATATCTTCACCACTGGGAGTAGGATCTCCAGATGGATGATTATGGCATATTATAATAGAAGCACTATTCTTTCTGATTGCTTCTGAAAACACTTCCCTAGGGTGTACTATTGATGAATTTATACTTCCTATGGATATATCTTTTACAAACACAACAAAATTTTTGGTATTCAACATAATAATTCTTAAATGTTCTTTTTTTAAGCAGCGCATATCTTCCATTACTAAATTAGCAGCATCAGAGGGCTGTTTAATTATGTACTTATCTCCTGATTTAAAAGTTTTAAATCTCTTTGAAAGTTCTGCAATAGCTAAAAGTTGAGCAGCTTTTGCTGTCCCAATCCCTTTAAGACTCATAAACTCCTCACAATTCATGCTTAAAAGGCCATTTAAGCCACCACTTTCTTTCAAAATCCTGTTACTCAAATTAACAATATTTTCTTCATGAGTACCTGTTCTTAAAATAATTGCTAGAAGCTCACTATTAGATAAAACCTCCGAACCATATCTAAGCAATCTTTCCCTTGGTCTTTCATTTTGTGGCAAATCCATAATTTTAAAAGTATTATCCATGTATATTACTCCTTTTATAGATTTACCCCCATCTCCCTAAGCATAAATTTTACTTTGTTTAAAGGAAGCCCTACCACATTATAATAGCATCCTTCAATTTCTTCAACAAAGACTCCCCCAAAACCTTGGATACCATAGGCACCTGCTTTATCCATAGGTTCTCCTGTAGCTATATATTTTTTTATTTCTTCTTCTGTAAGTTCTGAAAATTTTACATTTGTACAGACATAGTCTGTTTTTAGTTCTTTTGAAAAAGTATCATAAATTGCAACTCCTGAATATACCTGATGAACATTTCCACTTAGAAGTTTTAACATCTGAAATGCTTCCAGCTCATTTTTAGGTTTGCCCAGTACATGTTCATTATAAGCTACTAAAGTATCACTTCCTATTATAACTGCATTTACATTTATAATTTCTGACACCGCCAAAGCTTTCCCTTTAGCAAGTTCCATTACATACTTTGCACAATCCCCATTAAAAACTACTTCTTCCTCTTTAAAATCGCTTATTATTACATCAAAATTATGTGTAATTCTACGCAAAAGACTTTGTCTTCTTTCAGAAGCTGAAGCTAAAACTATACGCACTTTATCACTCCTAGTATTTTCTATATAATAGCATTGCTATAATCACTCCAACAACAGCCATTATATTTATGTTAAAATTAATCCCAAAGGTTAATTTAAGCATTTTAAAATTTAATATAAATGGACTAGAAGTACCAATAGGATATGATATTTTCAAGAAATTTAGCATTTTTACATTACTACCCAAAATATCACCAATAAAATTTCCACCTATTGCTCCTAGTAGTATTACAAAAGCTAATAATCTATTTTTCCCATTACCCCTCACCATATATACCTCACTTAACTTTTATCTTATATAGTTTAACATTTAATAAAAACTTAAACAAGTATGTATATCTATTAAATTTTCTTAATTTTTTTTGAACATAACAAAAGCATTCAAAATATTTTGAATGCTAAAAAACTATTTATTTTAATTGATTTAATACATGATATATAAAAATATTCTGTTTTTCTATATCATTTTTTGAAATTTCTTCTGGTAATTTATTAATATTGTCTTTAATCTGTAATAATACTTTATAGTTAGAACTATTTTTGTCAACTTCTTTTAAATTAGCCGCCCATTCTTTTATTTGTTTAGTATGAACGGACTTTACTTTATCATCATATAACTTATGTATTATCTGCAAGTTTGCATCAACCATTTCACAAATCTGCATATCACATGAATCTTTAAGTTCAGACTTAAAATTTTTTCTTGAATACTCTTTCCCATCATTTTCAAGCTTCTTTATTACAGTTAAAGCTTCTTTTTCCGAATATATACCCAAAATAACTTTGATTTTATTTCCATCTTCTACAAAGAATGATTTTCCAAACTCAGATAATTCTACTTTTAGCCCTTGTGCATTATCTTTA
Organism: Clostridium sp. ZS2-4; assembly: GCF_026719745.1. Classification (GTDB taxonomy): domain Bacteria; phylum Bacillota; class Clostridia; order Clostridiales; family Clostridiaceae; genus Clostridium_H. The sequence continues at coordinate 26,407 of NZ_JAPPRQ010000043.1, read as the reverse complement.
TTAGTAAAAACACCACATTGAATAGCTGAAAAGCTTGTTATATCACTTATTGTATATTCAGATTCCTTATTATTGGGATTTTCTTCTTTTTTATCTATTACCTTTGACTGATTTCCCTCTTGTGTACTTTTTTTAGATTTGTTATCTCTTTTTAGAAATATATCTGATAATATAGTTCCACAAACAAATGCCAAAATCAATATAACTGCTATTACAATTATAAAAACCATAAAATTATTATTTTTCTTTTTTAAATCATACCTAGTATATTTCATTTTCATCCCTCCTATACAATTAAAGCAAACATTTATCCTTTGACTAACAATTCTAATATTCTCTCTGAATTAAGTTTTTCTTTATCTACTTTAATTATATTTTTCTATGGGGATATTTATACTAAAAAATTCCGACCATAATTGACCGGAATTTTTTATATGTAAGAACTATATATTCATATATGTATATAAGTTAACTAATCTACAATTCTTCTTGCTGTTGAATATCTTGAATTATAATATGATTGGCCTAAGTCACTTATTGTAACTTCCTTTTTTCCAGATGATGCATGAATAAATTTACCATTGCCTATGTAGATTCCTACATGGCTGTCAGATCCTATTGTATCAAAGAACACTAAATCTCCTGACTTAAGATTATTTCTTGGCACTGTACTTCCCATTTGAACTTGGTATCCTGTATAGTGTGGTAATGAATATCCAAATTTACGATATACATATGATGTAAATCCTGAACAATCAAAAGCCGATGGACCTGAAGCCGCCCAGACATAAGGTCTTCCTATAAATTTATAAGAATATTCAACTACTCTTTCAGTAACACTACTACTTCCTCTTGAAAGTTTCTCTCGCTCTGATTGTTTATCAGGCACTTTTATAATTCTATTGCTTTCTAATTTGGTCGAACGAACATTTACACTTTGAGTTGTTCCTGATCCAATATCAGCCTTTGCTTCATAGCAATTAATAGTCATTGCAAAACCAAGCGCTATGAAAAAAACTGTTAGAATCATAATCTTATGTATAAAACATTTCATTTTTTTACCTCCTCACAGCAAAGACAACGTTTTCATTTCTAATACCCAACAAAATTTGTGTAAAAAACATACTTTCTAACTTATTATTTATAAACATTTAAAACACACATTAATTATTATATTCTATTCTATAACAGATTGTCAACAATGCCTGTATTATTTCATAACATTTCCACTAATAACCGCATTTATTGTATTATTCTCGCCAAAACCCAAAATTTGTTTTCTGTATTCTTTCCTGATTCTTGCGAAAATTTTAAAACCCGAAATTTAATTTTTCTTAAAAAGCTTATAAAACTAAAGTCTTTTTCCTTAACCTTTGCATAAAAATTACATATCCCACACTCAACGCAAAAATATTTTATTATCTCTTTTAGTACTTTACCTCCTAAACCCTTACCCCTAAGGGAATGATCCAGTATCATATATCCTAGCCAAACCTCATTAGGATTTTTGAACTCAATTCTCCCTTTTATAATTCCAATAAGTTGTTTATTTCTAATTATCTTTAAAAAAAACTCACACTCACTTAAATAATATTCTAAAAATCTTTCATAAAATTGATTTTTATTCATAGTTTCTTGTTGCCGCTTATACAGAAAATTTTCTTCCTTAACGTACCATTTATATATACTTTCCAAATCTTCTTTTTCTATACTTAAAATTTCTATATTTTCAAATTTTAATCTTATATCAAACATACTTTACACCTCTTTAATTACTTCTACGCAAACACTAAATTTCCTTTTAAAAAATAACCTCTAAAGTATTTATACTTTAGAGGTTATTTTTTACTATTCAATTAATCATCATAATACATTAAAGCTAATCTGATTATTCTCCTGCATAATAATCTGGCAGCCGGATATGGTATTCCATACATTCTCATATATCTAAATATCCTAGGATTATATCTTTCAATTTTTCTACATATTCTATTTACTTCACTAGGTTTATACGTTTTCTTTTTTCTAATATCCTCGATTTCATCATCTTCAAACTCTCCATACCTAGCTTCATCCATTTCCATAAATCCCTCTTCATTCATCATACTAAACATTCTCATCATATCAGGCATCATAGGCATAGAGGGTGTTGCCCTTCCAGGCATACCCATTTGCATATACATTGGCATAGGTACCAAATCATATTCCATATCCATTCTATCTTCACAATTTAAATCCATATACATACCTCCATAATATTTAGCTACATTATAAAGTATGCACAGATTTAATATTTAAGCACTTTTAATACAGGTATATTATTCCATTGCTATAAGATTAATTTTCACTACATTCTTCATTGCCTTTATTTCTTCAATCAAATCATTTAATTCAATACTCATATTTGAAATATCAAAAGTTATTGTTACATTAGAGGCATTATTGATAGGTATATCTTGATTTATAGTTAATACATTTCCATTAACCTGAGCTATTCTGTCCAGCAATTTAGACAAAGTTCCTACCTCATGACAGATTGAGAATCCAATGGTAGCTTTCTGGACGTAAGTTGCTTCTGCAACAGTAAAAACAAAATCTTTATATTTATAATATGAGCTTCTGCTTATTCCTACCTCTCTAACAGCTTCAGAAATATCTTTTACTTTACCTGTCTTTAAAAGTTCTTTAGCTTGGACCACTTTTTCAAAAACTTCTGGTAAAATCTTTGTATTTATTATCAAGTACTTATCCATCTTTCCTCCTATATATTCATTATATATATTATGGTTTTCCAAATATTTTTCAAATATGTTTTATTCAAACTTTTCTTCCAAATTATTAAAGTAAAATATAAAAAGTTAATATGCAGCTACTTTTTTTTTATTTTTATTATAACAGAAAGTGTTTATATATAACAATAAATTTCAACAAACATATTTTTACTGGTTTTCGTTGCATTAATTGTATCATATCATGAAATGAAATATAATCTTACATATTTTCAAATAACTACTGCAATAGGAACAATTTAATAAAATACGTGTCAAATACTAAGACAAAATCAAAAAACTACTACACGTCCACCCAATTATTTACAAAAGGTCGTGTAATAGTTTTATCCTTGTATATCAGCCTTAATTGGCTCAAATTCTAACTTTATGGTGCAGAAGACGGGACTTGAACCCGTACACCTCACGGTACACGCCCCTTAAACGTGCGCGTCTGCCGATTCCGCCACTCCTGCTTAAGTATATATTTTTCACGTAATATTATTATACTACCATAATATTAACTGTCAAGTCTCTTAGAAAAATTTTTCAAATATACCTGCCAAATACTATTGTCTATTCGCTGTCCACTGTCAATTCTCAATTATTTACTATAACAAATTCAAAAATTCATTATCTATACTCATCACCATATAAATATTTGTATACATTATAATTCACTTTAACTTTTTTTATATATTTATCTGTCTCTTCAAAAGGTATATAGTGAAGATTTTGTCCATCTTTAGATTTTTTTTCATCCTTAAGCCACTTTTTAACATTACCTCTTCCACCATTGTATGCTGCCAATATTAACTCCATATTAGCACCAAATTCTTCTCTCAAGTCATTTAAATACCAGCATCCCATATCTATATTTAACTCAGGATCATACAGCATTTCTACTTCAAAATCCTTAATACCCATTTTTTGAGAAACTTCTTTCGCAGTAGAAGGCGTCATCTGCATTAGTCCAATAGCATTTTTCTTTGAACGTGCATCTTTATTAAAATTACTCTCTGTTTTTATCACAGCCGCAATAACATAAGGGTTAAAATTGTACTTGACTGAATATTTCTTTATATAATTATCATATTTTATTGGATATATTTTTCTTCCTATAGCTTTTGCATTCATTATTATTACTATTAATATAATAATAACAACTAACCCTCTAATTCTTTTTTTAGACTTCATTACTGCCTCCTGTTTTGTCTAATTTCCGTCAATATACTCTCTAATTGCTTCTCTGTATACTTCAAATCTCGTCTATTATCAATTATATAATCTACTGCTTCTTTTTTATCCTCAATACACATTTGAGAATTGATTCTGTTTAATATTTCCTCTTCTTTAAATTTATCTCTTGCCATTACACGTTTTATTTGGAGTTCTCTGTCAATCCACACTAATATATTAAAATCCATTTCTTTATGTATACAATGTTCTATTAAAGTAGGGGCATCCACTACACAGATGCTCTCACCCATTTCATTATATCTTTCTATTCTATTGAATATTTCTTTTTTTATATATGGAATTAGTATATTCTCTAACTTTTTTCTCAATTCACTGCTGCCAAAAATATAATTCCCAATTTCTCTTCTTTTCAACTTTCCTTTTTCATCAATAAATTCAGTTCCAAAAGTATCCTTTATTTCTTCCAGAGTTTCTGGATACAACTCCAGAACCTCTCTTGAAATAATGTCAACATCTATAACTGGAATATTTTTTTCTAAAAGCATTTTTGTTACTGTACTCTTTCCACTCCCTATTCCACCAGTTAAACCAATTCTGATCATAATTTTCCCCCTAACTGAATTATTTAGCATCATACCAAGTTTTTCCGAAATTTATATCAACATCTAATGGCACTGACATTTCTATTACGTTCTCCATCTTTTCTTTAACAATCCCCTTAACTTCCTCAAACTCATCTTCATACACATTTAATATCAATTCATCATGAACTTGAAGAATAAGAGTAGTTTTTAAATTTCTCTTTTTAATTTCCTTATATACATTAACCATAGCCAGCTTAATAATATCAGCAGCACTTCCCTGTATTGGAGTATTCATTGCAAGTCTTTCACCAAGAGCTCTAATAATTTTATTTTTAGATTGGATTTCAGATATAAATCTTCTTCTATTCATTATAGTAGTTACAAATCCATCTTTCTCTGCTTTATTAACAATATCGTTTATAAACTCTTTAACCTTAGGATATCTTTCAAAATAAGCATCTATATACTGCTTAGCTTCTTTTCTTGAAACCTTTATATCCTGAGCCAAACTAAAAGCTCCTATACCATACACTATACCAAAATTTACAGCTTTTGCATTACTTCTCATCAAAGATGTAACCTCTTCTACAGGAACCTTGAAAACCTCCGAAGCAGTCTTTGTATGGATATCACTGTGATGCTTAAAAGCGTCTATTAAGTTTTCATCCTGTGCTATATGAGCAAGAACTCTAAGCTCTATTTGAGAATAGTCAGCTGAAAGTAAAGTTGATTCTTCATCATTTGACACAAATACCTTTCTTATCTCTCTTCCCATCTCATATTTTATAGGTATGTTCTGAAGATTCGGATCTGTACTTGATAATCTTCCTGTAGTAGTTACTGTTTGATTCAAGCTGGAATGTATTTTTCCATCCTCGTCGATTACATTTTTCAATCCTTCAACATAGGTAGAATTCAACTTTGTAATTTGTCTGTATTCAATAATCTTAGAGATTATAGGATGCTTATCCTCCAGCTTTTCCAAAACTTCAGAATTAGTTGAATATCCTGTTTTTGTTTTTTTAATAACTGGCAAGTCTAATTTTTCAAATAAAATCTTTCCTAACTGCTTTGGAGATTTTATATTAAATTCCTCATCAACAAGCTCATATATTTCTTTTTCCAAAGACTCTATTTCTACTTTAAATTTATCTCCAAGTTCAACAAGCTTATCCTTATCCACCTTAAAGCCTTTACACTCCATTGAAGCTAAAACTTCAACAAGAGGAAGTTCAACCTTATATAAAAGTTCTTCCATATTAAGCTCTTTTATATTCTTCTCTAATTCTTCATATATTGGCTTTATATAATAAGCTTCTTTAACTCTTATTTCTTCTTCATCACCTGCAATAGCGTCCTTAAGTTTAGCTTCTATCATATCCTTCAATATGTAATCTTTACTGGAAGGCTCTATTAAATATGCTGCTATCTTTGTATCAAATTTAATTCCTTTAGCTTTAATATTGTATTTATTTAAAACTACATAAGCCATCTTCATATCATGGCATACTTTTTCTACTTCTTCATTTGCAAATAAGTTTCCTAATAAACCTATAGCTTTTTCTCTGTCTTCATCCAACATTTCATTTACGTAAATAACATATACTTTTTCTTTTAATCTGAGATATATCTTATCAAATTTAACCTTTGAATATATATTTGAGTCTAAAAATTCAAATTTTAAATAAATCTTTTCCTGAATGATTTTTATCAAATCAGAAAACTCCACTAAAGTTTTAATGTTTTCAAATTCTATGTGTATGTCTTTAATTTCCGCCTCTATTTCTTTATGTATATCTTCTTTTATTTGCTCCTTATTATCGTCAAATTTATCTAAAAGAGATTTAAATTGAAGCTTTTCAAATATTTTTTTTACTGCCTCTAGATCATAAGCCTCTTTAGATTTTATCTCCTCTAGATCAATATCTACAGGTACATCTGTCATTATAGTTGCAAGCTTTTTACTTAAAATAGCCTGTTCACTATATTCAGTGAGATTCTCTTTCATTTTTTTTCCGCTGATATTATCTATATTTTGAAGTACATTTTCTACACTTCCATATTCTTTGATTAGCTTATATGCCGTTTTACTCCCTATGCCAGGTACTCCAGGTATATTGTCAGACTTATCTCCCATTAATCCTTTAACATCAATGAACTGTTTAGGAGTAACCCCAAATTCCTCTATCATTCTATTTTTATCGTAAACTTCTTTTTCGCTCATTCCTTTTTTATTTATAACTACCTTTACATTATCCGTTGTAAGCTGAAGAGCATCTTTATCTCCAGTAACAACATAAACCTCTATATCTTTTTCCTCAGCAAATACAGAAAGTGTTCCTATTAAATCATCTGCCTCAAATCCATCTATTTCAAATATGTTTATAGCAAGCTTCTCTAACAATTCTTTAACTATTGGGAACTGTTCTCTAAGCTCTGACGGCATTTTTTCTCTTCCTGCCTTATAGTCTTCATATTCCTTATGTCTGAATGTAGGTGCTTTTTTATCAAAAGCCGTTACCACGTAATCAGGCTGTATTTCCTCCTTCATCTTCAAAAGCATTTTTATAAAACCATAAATTGCATTTGTATGAATTCCTTCTCCATTTGTAAATTGAGGAAGTGCAAAAAAAGCTCTATACATAAGGCTGTGCCCATCTAATATCAATAATCTCTTTTTATTCATGTTTACCTCCGTTATTAAGTTACATATTGAAAACATATATTCGTAACCTTACTATATCTAGTTTACTCATTTTCATTATTTATATCAATACATATAGGCAAATAATCATTTTTAATTGGATTATAATAATATCATAAAACATATAATATACATTGATATGCCATATGAATTTTTGGTAAAATTGAACTATATGGACAGGAGGGATAATATGAATTCACATGAAATTGACTATAAATTATACGGAGATGACATGCAGTTTGTAGAAATTGAGCTTGATCCTAAGGAAAGTGTCATAGCTGAAGCTGGAGCAATGATGATGATGTCATCCAGTATTGCAATGGATACAATTTTTGGTGATGGTTCACATCAAAATTCCGGTGGCGGTTTTATGAACAAGCTTTTCGGTGCAGGCAAAAGAATTCTTACAGGCGAAAGTTTGTTTATGACTGTATTTACAAATAAAGGCCTTGGTAAACAACAGGTAAGCTTTGCCTCACCTTATCCTGGTAAAATTATACCTATGGATTTAAGTGAGCTTGGTGGAAAAATAATATGCCAAAAGGACGCATTTCTTTGTGCTGCAAAAGGTGTTTCTATTGGTATAGATTTCAGACGTAAGCTCGGTGTTGGTTTCTTTGGCGGTGAAGGATTTATTCTTCAAAAGTTAGAAGGAGATGGTCTTGCTTTTGTTCATGCAGGAGGTACTATAGTTAAGAAGGATTTAATGCCTGGTGAAACCCTTAAAATTGATACAGGCTGTCTTGTTGCTATGACTAAAGATGTGCACTATGACATTGAATTTGTTGGTGGTGTTAAATCAGCCTTTTTTGGTGGTGAAGGTTTATTTTTCGCAACTGTAAGAGGGCCTGGTTCTGTATGGATTCAATCTCTTCCATTCAGCAGACTTGCTGATAGAATTTTTGCATCAGCTCCACAAACAGCTGGTAAGAGAGTTGGAGAAGGTAGTACATTAGGTTTGCTTGGAGATATTTTTGATGGAGATTAAAAACAATGCTCTTTATGTAAACTATATAAAAAGGTCTGTACAGACCTTTTTATAGTTGCAAATCATTTTTAATTTTTCTTTGTCTCAACATACCAGAAGCCAATACAGTTATTGGTATAGATGCTATTAACCCTATACTTCCTGATAGGGCTCTTACAACTTCCGTTGCAATAATATTCTGATTAAAAATATCTCTAAAAGAAAGCTTATATGCAATTAATAATATTACAAACTGTAGAGAGGCCCCTACATAAGCCAAAATTAAGGTGTTTGACATAGTGCCCATTATATCTCGTCCTACACTCATTCCTGCTTTCATAAGAGATGTTGTTCTAATGTTTGGATTTGCTTCACTTATTTCCTTCATAGCAGATGCAATAGACATACTCACATCCATTATAGCCCCTAATGCCCCCATAAGAATTGCTGCAAACAAAAGTCCTTTATAATCAAATTTAATATTCTGAGGTATATACATAAGCATTTGACTTTCTTCTGTACCATACCCGTTCAATTTAGCTAAATTCCCCACTATTACTGCTATTATTCCTGCAATTGCCACTCCAGAGCTTGTACCCATAATTGAAGCAGCTGTTTTTCTGTTGAATCCACTTACAATTAATAATGTAAATATAATAATTCCTATAGCCATTACTACAGAAGTTTCTATTGGATTATACCCTTGAAGCAATAATGTTGGAAGTAATTTCAAAATCAAAATTACTGTTAATCCTAAAGTAAAAAGAGATTTTAATCCTTTAATACCTCCAACTAATATCATCAAAGCTGCGAACCCTAAAGCTAAATACAACAAATATTTATCTCTTACAAATTCATACATATATCCCTTAACCAAGTTGCCATCTTTCTCTTCTATAGAAATTAGTATTTCATCTGCTTTGTTTAATAAAAAATCATGAGATGTAGATATATCTACTGAATTTAAAATTATAAGACTTTCTCCTTTATGCTTTCCTGTGTTTATAAGCACCTTAACCTGCTGTTCCTTTATGATTCCATCATTTTCTCCTTCACCAACATTTTTTTCATTGGTGATTATTATGTCAGTAACTACGGCCTTAATTCCATCTATAGTTTTACTTTCATTAATTTCATCTGCTAAAACTATTCCTCTATTGAATATAAAAATTATCGATAATACAAACATATAAATTTTTATTTTTTCTTTAGGCAGCAACTTTATCACCATCCTTATAAACTATCTTTAGTTAATTTTAACCTATACAAACCATATTGTAAATATTTACCATATGGTTTGTATAGGTTTTTCTATAAAATTTATAATTTTTTTTCAAAACTCTTGACACTATATATATATCATGATATTATAATAACGTTCCATGCCGAAGTGGTGGAATTGGCAGACGCAACGGACTCAAAATCCGTCGGGGTAACACTCGTGCGGGTTCAAGTCCCGCCTTCGGCACCAGTGATTCAATTGGTTAAGGACTTTGGATGTTTTATCCAAAGTCCTTTTTCGTTGTATTTGTCCGTTTTTTGTCCGCTTATTAAATAAACCAAATTAAAATATTTAACTATATATTAAAACACCTCTTCTATATTAATCTTATTTTTTAAAATTTTTTTAATTTTTTCTTATTGTTCTTAATAACACATAATTCTTTTAATCCTTTATACAATTGCACTTTAAATAAATTTAACCAATCTTGGACAATAGCTTGTACAAGATGGACCAGCCCTGGGCTAGTTCACCCTTTAGGGTTGGTGGTATTTTAAATATAACCTTTAAAATAAAAATATACTTATAATTATTTTAAAGCCCCTTGAGGAATACCCTAGATAAGAAGACCACAAAGAAATACAGTTGCAAAGCGTGGACTTGCGTTGCTGCCCAAAAGTACGGACATGACTTTTTAATGCTTGTACGTGCTATTTGGAGCTTGAAGATATGAAAGACTTATAGAGCTCTAGTACTTCTCAGCAAAACAATGAAGTTTGTTGGGTGACAGGGTTTAGCGCTAAAAGAGTTAATATATATGATACCAGTAACAATAATACTACTAATACCTATACTAACAACATATGCACTATATAATAATATAACTATTCTTTTAATTTTTTGTTTATCTATACACTTAAAATTTACTCTAATATTATAAGCTGCAGCTGAACATAAACTAAGAGCTGGCTGTACCAGCTCTTAGTGAGAACAACGCCCATTGGGCGGATTAATTGAAAATAGACATGCTTTATATCTACTAATGAAAGTTTAAAATTAATAACCTCTAACAACAGATTTAAAGCTTGTCCACTTTCTATCCTATTCCCTTTTCTTTTCAAGTGAAAGTGGAAAGCCAGTCTATTTTTGAAGGGTTTTTCTAAAAAAATGGAACGGCTTCCGACTTCCACCTTAGGCGTAGCCGATTATAGATTAAAAAAGACTTACGATGCGGTTTTTGCATGGTAAGTATTTTTTAATTTCCGATTTCATTCTTTAGGAGCAGAGGTGTTGGCACTTCTGGTCTGCTTACACCTTAAATATTATATTCAATTAATACATACTACTCCACAAAATTTCTCTAAGATCATTTTACTTTTTTATTATCGTTCAATAATCTTACTGCACTACTAAACATCTCTTCATCAATAAAATCATTATATACATTCAAAAATAATAATATAAAAAGAGCTTAACATCAAAAGTATCAGCTCTTTAATATCAAACTTATATTCATTCTAGTGAATGTAATGCTTTATTTAAAAGTTTATATTCATATTTTAAACTATTTTTTATTACGAGAATATTCTCTAATAAATTTATCTACTACTTGCTTTGATATTTCCCCTTTATATATAGTATTATTTACCAATATTTCTATATTCCCATATTTATCTAACCGAATCCAAGTAAAATTATTAGTTTTTGATTCGGGGGTTATTGTATATGTAGGATAATATAGGTTTTTAAAAAACCATCCTCTATCTCTTAAAGTATTTCTATTTAATTCATCATAAAATAATTGACTAATTTCTTTAGAAGCTATAGTAGTAATATTCTCAGCCTCTTTAGTTAGTTTCTTCTTATCATTACTGGCTTCTTTAGTTATTTCACTTACATCTAATTCATATGGAATCATAAGATTTTTAGCATCTAAAATTATCATAGATTTAACTACCTCAGTTACTGCTATAACACATAAAATCAATAATACATTTATTAATATTTTTCTAACTCCATTCCCCTTATTCATATTAAACTCCTCTTTAAATTTTTAAGATTAAGATTTTTTAAAATTATACTATATATTACTAAATTTAACTACTCCAACTACACTAAAGTATATTTTAGCATAATAAAAACTCCCACAACTACAGGAGCTATATGTATCAAAACAGTTTCTTCACAATTTTTTTGCTGTTGTGACTTAACTACTTCCTTAATTCTTAACCTTTTACCCCGTGATTTAAGAAAAATATGTATCAATTAAATACTCGTATCACTTGATATTTACTAATATATTTCGTATCTTATCAGTATAAATCTTATCTAAATGTTTGGTACAGTATTCAAAATTATCCATACTTGATACTTTAGAAATACCCATGTTTACATATTGACTGTCAAGTTTTTCAATAATGAATCGAGGGTCATCATCATTTTTAGCCCCACCCATTTCAGTTAAATCAATTTTAGTACCATCATTTAATTGTATAATATAATAAAAATCACCCTTTGAATGTGTATATTGCTTTTTACCATAAACTCCTGTGTCAATTTTTACAATATCGTTGTATCCATATTCCTTACCCTGTGGTGATAAAAACGTATAGTTTATTATCTTATTATTGGTTATAACAGTAACATTATAGAGTATGGTGTACATCAATACTATATTAAGTATTACGAAAGTAAAGATAAAGGACATTTTATGCCTTTTGATAAAACTTTGTTTTGAATTAATAACCCATAATATAAATGCTCTTAAATCCTTGCTAAAAATATAAGCAAATCCAAATATAATATACCATTCATAAATAAATACTAACCTTAAAGAAGGCGATTTAAAAATCCACATTATATACTCTTTGGGTAAAAATAACTTTGCTTGAATAGCTCCTATCAATACGAAAGAGCCTACTGATAATATAATTATACAGATTAGTGAAAGTATCAAAATAATAATTGCTTTTAACTTTTTCAAATTAACAACTCCTGTATTCTTAACTTGCTCATAAATTTATAACGTCTGTCTAATAGTATTTATTATATCCTATACTTCTTCTATAACAGTATTTTTTCAAATCTTATTGATGAACAATATCTTTATGTTGTGTCTTAGTAAGTTCCTTGATTATTAAAGCTTTTCTCCATTAGGTAGTGTTTCTCAATAACTTCTCTTTCTACTGGAGTTGTAATAACAACAAACCAAGAACTAAAATTAATAAAAACTCCTATACTTAAGTATAGGAGTTTTTGATGGTTGCGGGGGCAAGACTTGAACTTACGACCTTCGGGTTATGAGCCCGACGAGCTACCAACTGCTCCACCCCGCGATATTATATATAATCTTTGGTCAGAAGCTAATTATAACTTAATAAATACAATAAGTCAAGACAATTTTCGAAATAAGTGAATATAAAAATGGGTAACAGAGAAAAACAGAAACTTCCAGTTTATGTTATGCCCCCAGAAGTCATGACAATAACCGGAAATTATTACTTATTACTCCTAAGCAATATCTATACCATTAATTTCATCAATAACCTTAAGTATCTTTTTAGCAGTATCCATATTATCTTTAAACAACTCAACTATACTGCCAAGAGATCTAAAAGGATCTTCCATCAATACCTTCTTTTCAATAAATCCATTTTTAACAACATAATCAACTATCATCTTAACAAAGTGACTCTGGTAAGTATTCAAACTTTTATCACCTAAGAATTCAGAAAAGGCTTCATTTGCGGCTTGTCTCTCAAGACCAATAATACTTCTTACCATCCTAGTCATAGGTAAATTTCCATATTCCTTTTCATATTCTTCTTTACTTCCAAGCTCATGCCATAAAATTTCTTCTAAGGACTTCATATCCTGAGATGTCAACTTTTTATTATTTCTAAGCTTATAGACAACCATCTCATCTTTATGCTCATTTAAGTACCTGCTGACCTTCTTCTTATAGTTCTCTAGATCATTTTTGAAAATTTCTGATTCATACTCAATAATTTCTATTATCTCATCTTTAAAATTTGTATGATAAATTTTAGTTTTTTCCTTTTCTATAAACTTAGGTAATTAATATGAATTTTAAAAATTACTTTTATCTATATCGGTATTATTATCAAATAAGGTAAAGTTAAAAAATTTGACTTACTTTGTTATTGAATTCAATTCTATCGCCACTTTTCTTTTTTATAACAACTAAAAAACATTCCTGTTTCTCAATAATTTTTGGTCCTCCCAATGTCCTCCTAATGTCCTTAAATGATAATCAAATTAAAATATCAATACTTAAACACTATAAATTACCATAACACTTCTACCAAGTAGCCTTTATTCATTCCATTCACGTTTAAGCATAGAATAATTAAGTTGATCATATTTATTTTTATTAATCCAATAATGTTCTCTTAGTCTTCCATCCAATTTAAAACCAAACTTCTCCAAAAGCTTTATAGATGGAATATTATTTGAAGATGTTGTTGCATATATCTTATTTAGATTTAATTTATCATCAGTAAAACATTTTTCTATAAACTGTGCCAACATAATAATTCCTAATCCTTGTTTCCTATTGCAACTTGGTATATAGTATCCAAATTCAGCACTATGATTCCTTGAATTAAAATCAAATAATGTAATTTTACCTAATGGTTTATTATAATCTTCTCTTTTGATTAGTATATAGACTTTTTGTTTTTCTTCTGAAATTGATTTTAATGTTTTATAAGCATATTCATCAAATGATTGAGGTATTCTCAAAGGACGACAAGTATATTGTTCATGGTGTTTTTCTTCAATGTTCCAATTAAATAGTGATTGAAGATGACTTTCTTCTAATGAGATTAATAGATAATCTCCATTGTAATTGAAAAATATATTATTCATAATTCCCTCCTGTTAATTATATTACTTTGTAATAATACCATTTTTATAAATTTAACTATTTTAACTGTTATGGAATATATTTTAACATAATAAAAAAGATGCAGCTCCCAGCCACATCTACTTAAATAGCCTTTATCTTTTTACAACTGCACTCTTGGATACCCAACATTGCACTCCACCTATAGTCAATTCATAGAACTCATTTTTTTCCCCCACAGCAGTTATCAAATCATTAGGCTTAAATTCTTTTACTACTTTTAGACCTACTCCATCTATTTTTATAACTTGGACATTTTCTATTACCTTTAATGGTAATGGAAATTTATCCACAACTACTTGTCCAGTTATACCTTCTGCAATAGCTTTAGCAATTTTGTCTACTCCAATTTTTCGATACAGGTTAACATCTACTTGACTGTCCACAAAACACACTTCTATTATATTAGCTGGCATATTAGTATATCTTAGTTCATATAATCCCCTAGTATCTGCTTTGGCTCCTCTATTAACAAATCCTAAAGCTGCTATTTTTTTTACTATATTTGTAGCCATAGTATTACCTTTATAACTCCAATTGTAATATAGAACTTCTGTACCTTTACCTCCGCCAGCATTAAGATGAATAGAGCAAAAGTAATCAGCTGCCCATGCGTTAGCCTTAGATACTCCATAACTTAAATCTTCAGCTGATGTTGCAGTCTTGTTTGGTGTAACATCTAAAATCTGGTGTCCTAGCTGTTTAAGGTACCCTATAACTTTTACATATATTTTTCTGTCTTCTTCAACTTCATTCAATATTCCTGAAGCTCCTGGAACTCCGTAATTATGCCCTCCACGAATTGCTATCTTCATAACTTATTCCTCCCTATTTATTGAAAATTACACATCTAATAACTTGTTCGAAACCATTTTTTACCTATATAACTATATATATTCAATTTTTTTTATTTGCTATACCTTTTCATATTCACGCTTATCAAGTTTATTGGCAATTGCAGTAATTAATTTTTTATCTGATTTAGTATATTAAATATAATTTTGATTTGTTCATTACTCACATCACTTCTTCTTTGTAATCCTCTTATTCTTACTTGGAAATTGTTTTTAGAGTTCTCTAATATTTCTAATATTTTTTCATATTTTTGCTTTGTAACCTTATTTCTAAACAATTCATAATATACTAATACATAAATTTTGAAAGGAGATTGGCAAATGTATTACTATCCACCTTGTTTTTGGAGACAAATACAAAAGAATAATATATATATATTGGATTTTAAAAGAGGAGATGTAAATGGGGATAAAATTAAAGATAATGTATACTTGGTTGGAGAAAAACCATATGGATTAGAAAGTCCTTTTACTGACAATATAACTTTAATAGTTCAAGATGGGAAAACAGACGCTTTTACTAGAATTCCCCTAAAACAAAATGCAGGATATAATCCAACTATTTTTTTAGGGGATTTTACAGTAGATAAAATAAAGGATATTTTAATCAGCATTGATTCAGGCGGCAGTGGTGGATTTGCTTTTTATTATATATATTCCTTTAAAGACAATAATCCAAAAAAGATTTTTGACTATGAGAAATTTAACGAAAAGTATAAGTATGATGTTATATATAGAGATTATTATCAAGTTGAAGTTAAAGAAAAAATTGATGGTAAAAAATATATCATAGATATTAAATATAAAGGAAAAGAGTACTTAGCAGAAATATATAATGAAAATGGTACGCTTAAAGCTCCTATTGAAGGATGGGTAAATCCTTTAGGCGGATTGTATCCTATAGATTTCAAAAGAAATGGAAGCTATGAATTATATGCATTACAAAGAATAGCTGGTAGATATAATGCAGATGGCTTAGGCTATGTTCAAACATCTTTAGAATGGAATGGTAAAGAATTTGTTCCTTTCTTTCAAACCGTAGGAATATTCGGATAATAAACAGCAGTTTAAAACTTCTTTTATAATGAGCTTTTTTGTGTTTAAACAACTTGTAAACGTTTATGTATAATTTGTAAACGCTTTTTCAGTCTTCTTTAAGATATAATGCTTTTTTACTCTTATAAATCCCGGTGCTATAATATATTAATAAATAAATCAAATATACGGATAATATCTTAATTATTTGATGAATAGATATTGAAAATATAAAATTAATGGAGGGATTTAATATGTTATACTCAGCACTTATTTTATTAGGATTATCTTTAGTGGCAAGAATTATATTAATTGCTTCAGCTGAAAGCCCAAAAAGTAAACTTTAAATCTAAAGA
The DNA here is from genome assembly GCF_026719745.1 of Clostridium sp. ZS2-4. GTDB lineage: Bacteria > Bacillota > Clostridia > Clostridiales > Clostridiaceae > Clostridium_H. The sequence continues at coordinate 9,790 of NZ_JAPPRQ010000043.1, read as the reverse complement.
TTAAGGTGAGATGATTATGAAATATGACATTATTTATACAAGCAAAAATAATTTTAAAACTTTAAATTGTTGAAAAGCCATACAGCAATCGTTCTAGTTAACACTGACTTCACTGTATGACTTTTATTTTTTTATTATATAAATCTTTTTATCAATTCATCTGTAATCGCATCAATATTTTCTAAGGAGATATTATTTTGTTTAATAACATTTTCCATATAGTTTCTTTTAACTGGATTCATTAAATCAGCTCTCTCATTTATATTACCAGTTCTTCTGCCTATTCTAAATATCATCTGCTCCTTTGGTTCTAAATCTAAAAACCATTTTAATGCACTTATCATCTTATCCTTGTCTTGCGGCAATACTCCTTCTACTTCTGGAATCAAATTAAGTATATGATCGCTTTTAATAGTACTTGTGATCCCTTCCAAATTTTCTATAAGTAAAAGTAATTCCTCTACCATTTTCACATCATTAGTTCTTGTAAAAATTCCTTCCTCATAATCTTTATGCAAATAAGTTTCATTTGGTACTGCAAGAGTTCTTATTCTTATAAAGTCAGGATTTATCTGATTTAATGCATCAGCAGTTTCTAAGGCATTTTCTCTTGAATATTCATTTCCACCAAGTCCTGGCATAAAATATTCCGACAACTCAATTCCTGCTTTTTTTACTTTCTGACCAGCTTTAATATGTGTTTCTTTATCAACACCCTTTTTTACTAATTCAAGAACTTTGTCACTGGCACTTTCCATTCCTATATGAATTCTATTAAGACCTGCTTGGGCTATTCTTTGAAGGTCTTCATCCTTAATTCTGGCAATAGTATGAGACCTTCCATAGGATGTTATTCTTTCAACCTGTGGAAAATTAGCTTTTATATGCAGCAATATTTCTACCAGATCATCCGGTTTTATAATCATAGTATTTGCGTCTTGTAAGAAAATAGATTTCATTCCACTCTTATACCAAGACAAAGCTGAATGATATGCCCACTCACCATTAGGCTTTACTGCCTCTTCTAATTCCTTAAATAATATTTTACGTTTTTCATCATCATTGGTTTGTTTTATCTTATCAAAAGTGTCTATACATTTTTTAACTAAGTCAATATCTTTTAAAACATGTTCTTTAGGTCGTATGCTGAATTTTTTCCCTTTATAAAGACCACAAAACTTACACTGATTCCATGGACAGTTCCTTGTTACCCTAAGCATTAAACTTTCAGCTTCACTTGGCGGTCTAATTGGCCCCATTTCAAAACCTTCATAGCTATGTTCTATATTTGACATCCCATTTCTCCTTTTGTTTAATATTTTTACAACATTATTCTTTAGTTTCTTAACAATATTATAAGGTATATATATTGCAATTATCAATATTCATTACTCAATGATCAATTAAGGCTGTTGTGGCATCATTTAATATATTTTTGAATAGGTTTTTTACAATTAGAGAACCTAATATAAGTGAAACAAAAACATAATAGGGAGGTTTACTTATGGAGAATGCAATGTTTTGTTATCAGTGTGAGCAAACATTAGGTGCCAAAGGTTGTGTAAAATCAGGTGTATGTGGTAAAAATCCTACTGTGGCTAATTTGCAGGATGTACTAATCCACGAATTAAAGGGTATTGGTTTTTATGGTCAAAAAAATTTAGAAAAAGGACTAAAAATTAGAAGTGAAATAAGCAAATTTGTGGTAGACAGTATGTTTGCTACACTTACTAATGTTAATTTTAATCCAACCAGATTTGTAGAATATATTAAAAAAGCTGAAGAAATAAAAGAAGAACTAAAGAATGCTGTTGGTGAAATTGAAAATATACCTGAAGCTGCAAAATACAAAGCACCAAATACTATGGAAGAAATGGTTAAAGATATTAAAACTGTAGGCATAATGGCTGATGAAAATTTAGATATGGATATACGTTCTTTAAGAGAACTATTAATATACGGATTTAAAGGAATGGCTGCCTATGCCCATCATGCATACATACTAGGCAAATTTGATGATGAAGTGAATAACTTCTTTTATAAGGGTTTAGCAGGTACTATCGATGACAGCTTAACTGTTGAAGATTTATTTAATCTTAACATGGAATTAGGTAAGACCGACCTAAAATGTATGGAATTATTGGATTCTGCTGTTACCAGCACCTTTGGCAATCCAGAGCCTACCGAAGTATTGATTACAAAGAAAAAAGGTCCATTCATCATAGTATCAGGACATGATTTGAAGGACTTAAAAGAACTGTTAGAACAAACAGAAGGTAAAGGTATAAATATATATACTCACTGTGAAATGCTTCCTGCAAATGCATATCCAGAGTTGAAAAAATATAAACATTTGGTTGGTAACTTCGGTGGTGCATGGCAAAAACAACAGGATGAATTTGATGGAATTCCTGGATGCATATTGATGACTACTAACTGTATCCAAAAACCAAGAGATAGTTATAAAGATAGACTATTCACAACAAGTATAGTAGGTTTTCCTGATTCCCCTCATATTGAAGAAGTTAATGGTAAAAAAGATTTTACTCCTGTTATCGAAAAAGCTTTAGCATTGGGTGGATGGCAGAATGATGAACCAGAAAAGAGAATTCCAATTGGATTTGCCCACAACGCTATTTTAAGCCATGCAAATGAAATTATAGATGCAGTTAAAAGTGGTAAAATCAAACACTTCTTCTTAATAGGAGGTTGTGATGGAGCAAGACCAGGCAGAAATTACTATACAGAATTTGCAGAAAAAACTCCAAAAGATACTGTTATTTTAACTCTAGCATGTGGTAAATTCCGTTTCAATAAGCTAGATTTAGGAACTGTAGCTGGTTTTCCAAGAATACTTGATTGTGGTCAGTGCAGTGATTCATATTCAGCTGTTAAAGTGGCTGTTGCACTAGCAGAAGCATTTAACTGCGGAGTAAATGACTTGCCTCTTTCATTAGTTCTTTCTTGGTATGAACAAAAAGCAGTTGGTATACTTTTGGCTTTATTATCTTTAGGAATTAAAGACATTCGTATTGGTCCAACACTTCCTGCATTTATTACTCCAAATATATTACAAGTATTAGTTGACAAATTCGATCTAAAACCTATTTCAACACCTGATCAAGACTTAGAAGCAATATTAGGACAGCAAAGTTAATTAGCTCTTTAGTAACCAGTTACCAGTAAACAGTAGCCAGTAAAAGAGTATTTTCTTCCTTTCGTCAGAAAACCTTAAAATGATAAAAAACTATTGAAAACTTTAATTTAAAATTTTCGCTAGTTTTTTATCATTACTACTGCTGGTAACTGGTTACTGGCTACTGGTTACTAGAATACTGTTACATCGCAACAATATTCAGTTCCCCCCCATTCCATATCATACATACTTAATATCTCTTATAAATAAATTGTTTTCCCTTGCTATGTTCTCATAAAGCTTTACATCTTCGTGTTCTCTGAAAAATACTGGAAAAGACAACTGATAATTTCCCCAAACTGTAAGTGGTATCTCTGTAAAATGTACTGTGCAGAAATGTAATTCTCTTGTTGATAATTTTGTTATAAAAGGAATTAATTCTTCATTATCCAATAAAAAATATGCTGAATCAGTATTTATCTTTCTTACATGATTTATTAATGTTAATTTATCATCATAATCCAAGTAATTTAGAATTCTAAGAATTCCTGCATTATCTATATCTTTTAAATAAAAATCTACGATTATTGGCTTATTTTTATTGAGATTATAAATCTTTTTCATAAAATTTATAAATCTATCTTCATATTTTAAATTATACTTTTCTACAGAACCTAAAAGTTCATTTGCTTCTGCCAAAGTTAGCCCTTTCTTGTGGGGATCTAATACTCCATGAGTGTAATTTTCAAATCCTTCGTCTATATTATTAATTTCTATTTTTCTAATAGAACTAAATTCTTCTACAGTTATAGGCTTTAATAGTTTTTCCATCATACACTACTCCCTCTATAATTTTTAATTTCAAACATCATTCATATTGAAATATAACACATTACACATTACATTCCTACCTGTAATTATTAATTTACTTATGAAAAGAGTATAAACAAAAAACCCTAGACGTAATGCCTAGGGTTAAATTTTTCTTAATATTAATAAGCACATCTATCACATGGATCATCTTTTGGACATTCTGACAATAAACCTTCTAATATTGTTTTACTTCTTGAAAGAGTTGAACAATTTCGTGAATAATGATACGATTTGCCCCCTGGTGTCCAATATACTGTTTTATTACTGCTTGAAGATGGTTGGGTATTTGTTTTAGTTGTTGTATTAGATTTTGTTGTTGTATTACTACTCTTAGTTGTTGATGTTGATTTATTTGTTATTGAACCACCACTGCTCTTTGCTGCACTTCCACTTCCATTATATTTGTAATCACCTGGTTTAGTACTGAAAGTTATTTTATTTCCATCACTTGTTGCTACAATAGTTCCACATTCATCAGTTCTATATACAGTAATACCTTTAGCTTTCAGCTTGTCCATTGTAGGCTTATGAGGATGTCCATAGTCATTGTCTTTTCCCACGCTTATAACTGCATATTTAGGATTAACTTTAGCTAAAAAAGCATCCGTAGTTGATGAATGGCTGCCATGATGTCCTATTTTTAATACATCAGCTTGTATATCAAGCTGTTTTTTAATAATCTCACCTTCTGATACATCTTCTGCATCTCCAGTAAATATGAAGCTATTATTTCCAAACTTTAATTTTATAACAATACTATAATTGTTTAAATCTTCATATTTTGTACTGTTTGGCGCCAGTATAGTACATTTTGCTGCTCCTAAATTAAAAGTAGAATTAACTTTAGGTTCAGTTATTTGCTTGCTTTTACTTGTTATAGCTGCTATAACGTCTTTATAAGTTTTAGTTGTACTTATAACCTTAGGCATATAGATTGTACCTATGCCAAATGTATTGATAACTGTATCAAGTCCCCCTATGTGGTCCTCATGGGGATGGGTACCTACAATATAATCTAATTTTGATACACCTTGCTGTTTTAAATAATTTACCACTAGAGAACTGTCATTATTGTTTCCAGCATCTATTAGCATATTACGTCCATTTTGTTGGATTAATATTGAATCTGCTTGTCCCACATTAATATAATGGACTTTTAAATTACCACTTGCTTTAATATTTGTTTTTGTGGCATTTGATTCTTTGCTGCCATTCTCTTTTTTCTCCTCTGTTTTTAAATTGTCAGTATTTTTATCTTTCTGCTCTGAGGCTTTTTCTACTGCAGTACTCTTATTTTGATTTGCTGCTACCTTATTTTCTTTAACTGAATTATTTGTTGCAGGTGTTAAAAATGCTCCTATACAACATATAATAAATGCTGCTAAAATTCCTTTTGCATTTTTTTTAACTTTACCATTTCTTTTAATAACTGAAATAATAGTAAGAATTAAAAATATGAAACATCCTAAAAATCCTATTATACCTAAAAAATCTCCCATTCTGTATTCCTCCTTAGTTTATTTATATGTCATTTAAGAGTATATCAAAAAAAGCTATATATATTTATCGGTAATAATTTCCTTTACTTAAATTATAGTCATTATATATACGTTGGAACAACTACTATTCATTGTATTAAAACTTCATCGAAGTTTTTTCATAAATTGATTATTGAACAATGAAGATTGATAATTGCAATATATAATAACATTTCGCTATTTATTTAAGCAATAAAAAAACCTGATACACAAAAGCTCAGGGCAAATTAAAATATCTATTTTAAAATCTATAATCATTTTTCCTGATTTTTTATATTCTGCTGCATATTATTTACTGTTGCTAAAATATCGTGCATAAAATTACTTCCTCTGCTTATTAATAAACCTGTAAATATCATACCTAGTCCTGGTATATTTAATGGTATTCCTATAATACTCATTAAATCCATCCTGCTTGCTATTGATAATACTATTCCTATAGCCATAACTCCTATTCTATCACCCCAATTTGGTAACTTATGTGGAATTGCCATTTTAATTGTTTCCCATATAGATTCACAAATAAATGCTAATACCATCAAATTTAAACCCTTCACATTAATTCCTCCCCAATATTAGAGCTCCATTATTTCTATTCGTTTAACAAATAAAAAAATATTATTTTTGTTGTCCATCATCCTTTCAATTATCCTATACTTAACAAATTGTCTGTTCTCTATTATTTTTAAAAAAGTATCTGCTTTAACAAGTAAATTCTCATTTATATTGTTTTTCAACAATTCTACTTTTTCTCCCTCTACAATAAAAGTTTTATTGTAGTTGCTCTTAACATACTGACTAATATCTATCGTGTTAAAAATACTATTCATGTATACACCTCCTATATTTTTATATTCAATGAAATAATCTTTTATTCTCTTATTTTTGCTTGAAATTTGAAAAATTCCCCAATTAAAAAGAATGGCAGGAACCATTCTTTTTAATTTCTTATTCAATTACTAACAGTTTTTTTGGATATTTATTTAAAATCTCACATCCATTTTTAGTTACAACTACTAAATCTTCAATTCTAACTCCCAGCTTTCCTGGAAGATATATTCCCGGTTCTATTGAAAAAATCATGCCTTCCTCTACAACCATTTCATTCACTTCACCTACATCTGGAAACTCATGGACATCAATTCCTATATTATGCCCTGTTCTATGAGTAAAATATTTTCCATAGCCTGCTCTCTCAATAATATCCCTGGCAACCTTATCAATATCACAAAATCTAACTCCTGGTTTTACAGCTTCAATAGCTCTTAAATTGGCTTCTAATACTATATTATATACATTTCTACTTTCATCAGAAGCTTCTTTATAAAATACAGTTCTAGTCATATCTGAACAGTAGTTATTAGTTCTTCCACCAATATCCAAAATTATACTGTCTCCAATTTTCAATTCACTATTATCAGAACTATGATGTGGTTCTGCCGCATTGCTTCCATAAGCTATCAATGGATAAAAAGAAAAGCTGTCAGTTCCATAACTTTCATATATATCTCCCAAAAGCTTACAAACTTTATTCTCTGTATATTGTTTAGGAATAACCTTTTTTATCAAATCACTCATAGCCATATCATTTATTTTTGAAGCTTCCCTCATTAGCTGAATTTCTTCACTATCTTTTATCATTCTTACTCTATCAACTATAGGAGATCCATTGGCAAATTTAAGCTGTTTTTTCTTTTCCATAAGACCAATTAAAAAATGTGAAGGCCATTCTTTGTCTATACCCAATGTCTTATTTTCTTTTACAGTAGAAGCCAATAACTCTATAGGATCATCAGAATCACTAAAGATTTGTAATTCCACTCCCAGATCTTCATTTACTGGAAATAGCTCATTTATAAATAATTTTTTATCACCTTCAGTATTTATGTATAAAGCTAAAAGCCTTTCTCCGGATTCTATCCATTTTCCGGTAATGTAGAATATAGATGCTGTAGAAGTAATTATCATTTGTTGTAAATTGTTTTTCATCATATTAGCTATGATTCTTTGTAATCTTTCATTTTTCACTTGCTATTCCTCCTTTATCCCTAAATCATTTCTACACTAATTTGTCAAATCCTCTAAAATAAAAGAGCTGCAGTTTTATAACCACAGCTCTTGTCTGTTTATTCTATAGGTTTCCCTTCAAAATTTGTATAATCTGAAATATTTTCCTTATTTCCTAATGGCCTGTCTGCAGGCTTAATTCCATCATGTTTTTTTCCTTTTTTGTGTGCTTCACCTTTAAGCATAGATTTTCTCATTTCAACTCTCCCTTTCTGGGAATAATTTAGAGAATTGCTTCATTACTTATCATATTTTGAAAGTAGTTCTTGTAGTTTTTGAGCTTGCATTGCTGTTTCATTTGCAAAATCTTTAAATGCTCTATTTACTTCTCTATTATCTACTTGCTTTGCATATTCTTCATAGTCTCTAATATTTTCTTGTGCATCTAATAATTTTTGTTTTATCATATCTTTAGTATTTAATTGTATAATATCACTCCTCTCAGATTTAATATTTCCTAAATAAAAAATCTTATACTTACCATAAAATTACTCTTATTTTTTTATTATAAGTTTCGTTCATCTTGTTCTCACTATTAGGTCATCTGTAATATATGATGAAATAGAAGGAAGTACCTTGACAAAAAATTCATTAATATTTAAAATTTATATAATACTGAAACTAGAATTGAAAGGTGATTTTATTGAATAAAGATGAATATAAAGAAAAGCTTAAAAATTTATCCGAAATTTTTAAAACAATAGGCCATCCAACCAGACTATGCATAGTCTGCAAATTGATGTCAAAAAATTTAAATGTAACTGAAATGCAAGATTGTCTTGAAATGCCTCAATCTACTGTTTCTCAACACCTTGCAATCTTAAAATCCAAAGGAATTGTAGAAGGCAACAGGAATGGAGTAGAAGTTATATATTCCTTGGTAGATGAAGATATAAAAAAAATAGTTAATAGCATTTTTTCATCAAGTGAACTTAAAAAATTTAACGAATAAGTTTTGTAAACATAATCTTGTATAAATAAAAAACTTTACACTGCCAAATTTTGGCAATGTAAAGTTTTTTTCATTAAGCTGTACACTTTTTATTTGCATATATTGAATACCCTATTTGTTCTAATACTGAATATAAATTTGTTGTTATAAAATATATACCGACAGCTATAGGCGCTTTAGCTAAAAATAAACAGCTAACTGTTCCAGCTATCATCACATTTCCAAAACTAAGTTTCATCCCTCCACTATTCTTTAATATTCCTAAAGCAGATAGTATATTAGGCATTAACTGAATAAGTGCTGCAATTATTGGTATTATAAAATATGGGTCTGAAATCTTTAACATGGATACCCAAGGTACAAGTTTAGTTCCAACTTCTACAGCCATTGATGAGAACACTTTGTAAAGTGAATACATGACAGGTATCTGAAGTATCATTGGAAGACATCCCAGAATACTCATTGAATTACTCATATATAATTTTTTAAGTTCATCATCCAATTTGCTTTTATTGTGTCTATATTTTTCTTTAAGCTGCTGAACTTTTTTAGAAATCTCCTGCTGTTTATTTAAGCTTTCTCTTTGCTTTATTCCTATTGGCAAAAGCATAGTTTTAACTAATACCGTTAAAAGAATTATGGCTATTCCGTAATCCCCTGACATATTGAATAATACATTTAGCAAACTATCAAATACTGTGAAAATAATGTTCATATACTCTTCTCCTTTATGTTTCAGATATGATTTTTAACATATACATTATTTTCACCCATTTATTTTTCTACACAAAATCTCCATATATCATATTTTTCGTAGGAGACATAATCCTTAATGATAAGCGTCCTTAAATACCCAACAATCCTATTTCGATCACTTTTTTCACCTTTTATACAAAATATTTTGTTCTTAAATTCTTTTATAGAATATGTAATATAGGAAAAGGTAATCATAAAAAAACTTAACATTAAGAGAATATATATTGAATTAGTAAAATCAAATTTAATCATAATATTCTCCTATCCATTTAATATATTGTAATCCTTAGTAATAATTATATCATACTATCACTAAATAATACTGATTTTAATTACATTTTGTCACAGTAAAAATTTATATGGCGCAATCTTTGGTTATCAAGTAATATTATCCCTATTTTATTTTGGGCGGACTTAGCCCGTCATGTTTTTTTATATTTTCAAAAAATATTAACCTATAAAACTGAC
>NZ_JAPPRQ010000042.1 GCF_026719745.1 Clostridium sp. ZS2-4 | reverse complement strand
GGCGTATAATCTTATTTTTAAATTCTGATTCGTATCTTCGTTTTTTCATTGTCGTAACCTCTTTTCTGAAATAAATTATATCATTTATTCGACTGAGGTGTTACAACTTTAGTATACCACTACACTTCTAGTGCATCAGCGGTAAAATAAGATAATGTTATACTACAAGATATAATATAATATTTTAGAGTATAATACTTAAAAGTATTATACTTAAATGCATAACTTTTAATTTCTAAAATAGTGTATTTAGTAGATGTTTTAAAATAGTATATAAGAAAATGTATAAGTAAAATCATATCTAACGTAATATTTTCTTTAAATATGAATATAATACAAATATAGCATCAACAGTAAGTCCCATGATGTGCCATTTTCTTGGTAAGCATTATGTGTTAGTGTCATACATGGGCAATTGATGCTATTTTCATTTTAAAATATGAAATTCCTCAAAATATATGTTCATCTATCGGTGTATGATATAATAAGGACATGCATCTGTGGGAGGATATTTTATGAACATATATATTGATGAATCTGGCAGCATGACACATAACACAAAAGTAAAAAAATATAAATATTTTATTGTAGCTTTAGTATTAGTTGAAGAGCCAGAAAAGCTAAAAAAAGTGTATAAAAGATTTGTAAAAAAATACTTTAATGAATTGAAAAGTATAGATGAAAAAAATAGAATGTTTAAAGGTGGTAAATTTGTTGAATTAAAAGGATCAGCTTTTACTCCAGAAATGAAAAATAAATTTGTAGATTATTTCTGTAAAAATAATCATTTTAAGATATTATACATAAGGGTTGATAATTCAAAGACATATGAGAATTTTTATAAAAATAAAGCAAGAGCATTTAATTACGTTTTAAAATTAGCATTAAAACATTTAAATAATGAAAAGATATTAATTGATAAAACTTGGACCATACAAATTGATGAGAGGAATGTTAGAACTTACAATAGACATCAATTAGAAGAATATTTGAATACAGAGCTTTCAACGGGGAAGAACTTAGTGGATGAAGTATTTGTAAACTATTTTGATTCTTCCAATAATCAACTTGTTCAACTAGCGGATGTATTTTCAAATTTGTTTTACTCTTATATTTTAACAGATGGAGCTTATGAAGATGAAATTCAATATATGATAGACAATGGGTATTTGATAGAAACCTTTGAATTCCCACCGAATAATTGAAAAATACTAATAAATAGTGTATAATTTATATAGTTAACAGTAAGTCCTGAGTACACGCCCTTATCCAGGTAAGTGATATGTGTTATCATCGTGTTTGGGCAATTAACTATATATAAGTAATTCAAGACCTTTGAGGATTTCAGGGGCTTTTTTTTATGCAAAAAAAACTTTAAATTTATCTCAATGTTTATATATTCCTATCTTTGCAAATACTAAAGGTATAAAACATTTGTGGGTGATAATATGAAATGCAAAAATCTAATTAATCTTCTTGAGGATTTCAATGAGCAGAATGCTGTAGCAGCTTTAAATTTAAAGCCTGAGAAAGTTATTTTTGTGTATGAAAACAATAGAGAAGATTTTGAAGAATTTGAGATAATCAAGAGTTATTTGAAAGATAAGCTTACTGGAATAGAAATAGAAGGAATTCCAATTGATGAAGTGAAGTCAAAATATATAGAGCCAATTATAATTAAGTACAGTGGGGAAGATACTGTAATAAACTTAGCTGGCGGCAGTAGACTTATGAGTCTTATTGCCTATAGGGCTGCGGAAAAACATAAAATAACATCTATTTTTGTTGATGTAGAACATGAATCTATTTTAAATTTTACTGACAATAGTATCCACAGACTGAATATAGAATTTAGACGTTTGGGAGTTAAAGATTTTATTGAAAGTACAGGTGGAAAGATTCTTCTACAGTCAACAAAGTTGTTTAATAAAGCAAATGTTCAGGAGTTTGTGGATTATATTATTAAAAACTACGAACCGTGGAATGATTTTAAAATGACCATTATACACAGTAATATTGCACAAAATAATGATTCTTTGATGAATAGGGCCATAATCAGTTTGAAGGGAATAAATAATGAAGATAAAAAAGAACATTATAAGTTTTTGACAAAATTCAAAGAGTTGGATTTAATTGATTTTAGTTATAAAGATGAGGATCAGGTAGTTATTTACTTCAATAATTCAGAAATAAAGACTTTGTTCTTGAAGACAGGTACTTGGCTGGAAGTATTAGTTTACAAAGTAGTAAAAGGGATAAAAGAAGTTGATGATGTAAAGAGTGGGGTATTATTTTTGTGGGACAATGATGTTAGGAATGTAAAAAATGAAATAGATGTATTAGCAGCTGCAAAATCACAATTAGTATATATTTCATGTAAGGATACATCAAAATATGATGATGGAACCTTAAATGAACTTCAGGTATATGCAGAGCAGCTTGGAGGAGTGGATGTGAAAAAGGTTCTTGTAGCCACTAAACCATCTCATAAGAGAAGTACATTTTCAAGAGCCGAAGAGATGGGGATTCATATTGTTATTTTTGATGGTGATGTAGAAAAATTAGAGAACAAGCTGCAGAGCATTATAGTATCTTAACTTAAATAAATTGATAGAATAATACGGTTTCAAGAGTGAAATAAATATTTTAAGGCTTAACTCAGTAAGTATACTAAAGAGTTAAGCCTTTCAACATTTTTATGATATATTTATAGAGTTGCTAAAATTTATATTTACACATATGCTGTTATCCTCTATATTAATATTAAAATTTTCCCCAACAGTAGTATTTATCTCATTTAAAACCTTTATAGTCAATTTCAAGTCTAAATCTTTTGAAACTATTTCATGAAAATTTTCTTTGTTAAATTTAATATCTATTTTTAGGGGATTAAACTGATTTATAATTATCTCAAATTCATTTTCAGTACACTTCTTAAGTATTTGTTTTAATAGAGTTTTTATGGTTGTTATAATCAATGTGTAATTTCCTTCATATACAAAGTCAGGTTTAACAATTTCTATTTGTAAATCATGGAGTATATCGGATTTTAAAGTATTAGCAAGCTGCTCTAAGCTGAATTTTTCATTTTTTGAAGGCAGAGTATTTAGAAAGTCAAAATATATAGAGTTTATCAAATCAATATAATAATCTACTAAATTTATATCAACTTGATTGCTCTTTATTTTATCAAAAAGATTTTTTTCAAAACTTAATATAAGTTTATTGATTTTTTTGAGATTATTCATATCAATATTGATATTTTTCAGTATGTCATTGTTGTAATTCAGCATATTTTTATACATTAAGTTTTTATTCTGAAGTTCTTTTTTAAATTTGCTGCTTTCTTTTTTAAAAGTATAATAATCTATAGCTTCCCTGATAGAAGGTAAGAATTCCTCATCATCTTTCCAAGGCTTGGTTATAAATTTGAAAATTCCTACAGAATTTACTGTGGCTAAAACCTGGGGCAGCTGAGTGTAACCTGATAAGACCATTCTTATAGTATTAGGGGAGATTTCTTTTACTTTTTTCAAAAGCTCCAATCCATTCATATTTGGCATTTTCATATCAGTAACCAACACACTTATTTCTTTATCTTGAATTATTTCTAAGGCTTTTTCACCACTTACTGCAAAGAAAGATGAATAATCCTCATCGATTACACTTCTATTAATGGAATTTAAAATATGTACCTCATCATCAACGAAGAGTACTTTTACTATATCCATTAGATTACCCCCTTTTTTCTAGTTTGATTATTAAAAGTCCATAATATGATTTTTTATGTTAAAAAATTAATCATTGAACAATAATGATTATTGCAATATATATCATTCTGATTTCTGACATATTGGAATTTTCATAATAACTTTTGTACCAACATTAATCTCACTCTCAATTATTAAATCACCTTTATGTTTGTTTTTTATGATGTCGTAAGAAATACTTAAACCAAAGCCTGTACCTTTTCCTATGGCTTTTGTAGTGAAAAATGGATTGAAAATCTTGTTCATGTTTTCAACAGGAATACCAACACCGTTATCTTCTATGGAACAGTAAACATATTTTTCATCCTTATAGGTATTAATCTTAATTATCCCTGATTTGCAAGAATTTTCAGGAAGTTTTTCTTTTATTGCATGAGCTGCATTAACTAAAATATTAAGCAGTACTTGATTTATTTCATTGGAATTTGCTTCTACTAAAGGAATATCCTCTAGGTTTGTTTCTATATTTGCAGTATATTTTATTTCGTTGTTTGCAATTATTAAAGTATTTTTTAATCCTGAATTTATGTTATACTCCTCAAATTCGTTGGCGTTGTTTTCATGAGAAAAAACTCTTAAGGCAATTACTATTTTTCTAACTCTTTCAAGACCCTCGTTTGTATCATCAAGGAGCCCTTTTAAATCCTCCAGAATAAAATCTAATTTATTCTTGTTTTCAATTTCATTAATGGTGGTTATTTCATTTTCAAGATTTATGTTAGGCGAGTTTTCTAAAGAAGATTTAAATAATCTATAAGCTGAAATAACATTTTCAAATTTATTTAGATATTTTTTTAAGGAGGTAAAGTTACTTATGACGAAGCCTAAAGGATTATTTATTTCGTGGGCTATACCAGCAGATAATTGTCCTATACTTGCCATCTTATCCTCCTGTATCAGCTTCATTTGAGTATCTTTTAACTTTGTTAATGTATCATTTAATTGCAGATTTTTATTATTTAATATTTTAAGCATATTTTTCTTTTCAGTAATATCATCTGTAATACCTAAGAGATAAATAATTTCTCCTTTATCATCTTTAACTGGAGCAATGGATACATCCCACCAGAAATCTGTACCGTTTCTCCTTTGATGAAAATATTCACCTTTCCATTCTTTGCCTAATTTTATAGTGTTCCACATATTATTAAAGGAGTCTTTTGGCTGCATATTTGGATCAAAAAGATGAGGGGTTCTTCCTACAAGCTTATCTCTTGATTTTTTTACTACCTCTTCAAATTTTTTATTTGCATATTCAATTTTTCCTTTAACATCTGTTATTATGATAGCACTTGAAGCTTGTTCTAAAGCTTTTGATAATTTTTCAATTTGTTCACCTTTAAGTTTTTCTTCTGTAATGTTTTTAATGATGCTGAAAAAAACTTTCTTATTTTCTAAATCCACTGAGAAAAAATTTACTTTTACATAGAATCTGCTTCCATCTTTTCTATAATGAATGGTGTTAAATTCAATTGCACCTGACGAGCTTTTTTCAATTTGGTAATTTATTAAGTTGTTAGTTTTACTTCTACGAAGATCCAATAGGGTTAATTTCTTTATTTCATGTAAAGAATATCCGTATTCTTGAAGGGCAGCTTTATTGGCATCAAATATTTTTCCATCAGCACTAACTTCTAAAACGATATATATATCGTTATTGAAAAGTTTCTTATATTTCAATGATTCTGTATAATAAGTTTTTAATTCATTAATAATATCAACGCTGCAGTTTAAGTTGTTAAAATTTAAATGGTTTATGGTCATAAGCTATCCTCCTTGAATAATAGTTCTACTACTCTCTTTTCGGACTGAGAGGATTTTAAAGAATTTTCTGACAAAACAAAGCCTACTTCGGATGGAGTATTAAAATTGCTAGTCATGGGATAAATTTTAGAGTAAAGGGTTATAGGGTTATAATGGCATAGGCAAAGAGCGCCTTTATTATATTTTTTTATTTATTTTTTTTTATTAAGTTAGTATTCTTTGTGCTGTAACCGCAGCATATTAGAAAAAAGTATAATGACATATTAAATAAATATAATATGTCCAATCTAATACGACATGAATGTAATATGATTAAAATACAGGTAAAAAATAGGTGTGAAACTGTGATTGTATATTAATTATGTGTATAATATATTCGGTTATTTTTATAAAAAATTGAGGAAAAAATAAGAAAAAAGTAATTTTGGACAGCATAAAAAGCCTTAAGCTTTTTTAAAAACCAAAGGGAGTAGATAGTAACCAGTAGCCAGTAACCAGATAAATAGGAAATAGGTACTAGGATGCAGGTGCTAGGTACTGGAAACAAAGCGCCATTATATAATGTGATTTTGGATATTGTCACTTCAAGAGTTCATAAATATTTTTGGAAACTGGGGAATTGCCTAGGAGTGCATTTTCCAGTTTCTCAAAGTCATAATTTCTTTGTTCGTACGAGCTCATATAGGTTACTTATAGAGCCTCTTCTTTTTATATTGATTAAACCAGCCTTAACTAGTTCACTTAAATTTTTTTGAATTGTTCTCATGCTTTTATTTAATCTCTCTGCTAAAGTTTTTTGAGATGGATAGCAGAGCGTTTTGCCATTAAAACAATAGCTTTTTAAAAGGCAGTATAATCTAAATGCTTGTCCACTTATATTATAATTGAAAAGTTCGTTTTCTATCATTGTAAAATTAGTCATGTTAATCACCTCCATTTAGTAAATATGCAGTTATGAAGAAATGTGGACAAATGAAATGAAAAAATATTTTTGCTGCTGGTGATTGGGGGGGAGTAAGTTTAAATTATATATATGCCTTAAATTAGAAAAAAATACCATAAGACTATTTACTAAATTCTTCCAATGTATTATAATGGAATAAAATGGAAGGTGAGTATATTATAATATATTCCATTATAATGTATGAAATATTTAAGGGAGGAACGCTTAATGGGAAAGAACAACATTGTAGATTCTTTTAATGTGCAAGTTATTGATGATGGATATGCTGATACTAAATCTAGATCAGAAGATTCAGGTATGTTTATTACACCGTCTTATGTTACTGGGTGGAGACCTTTTTATGATAAAGATAGTGATTTAAATGAAACACAAAAAAGCAGTCTTAGCAGGATAGAGGTTGAGGTAAATGCTTCAAAATATTTAGTTGGAGAGTGTGCTGTTAAGCAAGATAGGAATATGCAGTGGAATGGAGCAGCAGACAAGCATAATGATACATCTTTTGATATTTTACTGAAGACTCATCTAAGCTTAATGGCAAAGAAGCCTATGAGCAGAGTAAAGCTTGTTATGGGACTTCCAGTAAGATCAAGCTTGGATAAAGAAAGAATTGAAAAGATGAAAGCAAAGGTAATTAGACAGCACACAGTAGGAATGAAACTTTGTGGCCAGAAGGAATTTGAAAATAAAATTATAAAAGTGGAAGACCTGATTATAAAAGCACAGCCTCATGGTACCTTATGTGAACTTATATTAGATAATAATGGAAATATAACTAATAAAGATATGGCTAGAAAGGTAAATGCTATATCTGATATAGGAGGTAAAACTCACAACTTATATTTAGTTGATGCTTTAGAGCCTCTTTCAGATTTCTGCGATACTAAAAATAGTGGAATGTATACAGCTTATATGTGGATAAAGGATTACATAGAGCAGGAGTTACATTTTAATGTTGGAGATGGTCAAATACAGTATATTGTAGCAGCAGGACAAATAAAAGGGTATGATTTAACTCCAGTTATTCAAAAGGCATATAGAAGTTTGAGCAGAAAAATTATTTTGGAGATACAGACAGTTTGGGAAAATGCTTTTCCTTTCATTGATAATATCATATTTACAGGGGGAGGAGCATCTATACTTAAACCTTATCTTGAGGAAGAATTTAAGAATGCAATTTACTTGAATAGAACACAAAATCCATCTGGATTGTTTAAGCAAGGCGTTAGGAAGTGGAAGAAGAATGTAGGTTAAGAGAGGGGGTAAATTATGCAAATTTCTCTTTATATAGGACGTAGAAAGAAAAAAGACAGAATAGTTGATGACGAGTTAATCAAGTATATTGAAGGGGATAGAAGCGACAGAATAAAGGATTTAATACTAAAAGGTTTAATATTTGAAGGGCGAAAAGATATAGAAGATAATTTACTGGATATGAGATATATGTACAGTGGAAATTTTACAGCCGCAACAGCCTTAGAAGTAAGTCCAACACCAATACAGCCTCAAGTACAGCATAGAATACCCACATCTCCTGTTAAGACTACATCTTCAACAGTAGGCAGGCCAAGCTTTAAAGGGATAAAGGTAAAAAGAAGAGAGGTAGTTGACGAAGACTTGGAAAACAGAATATAAGAAAATTGCTGCAGAATTTCTGCAGCTTTTTTTATAGCTATTTTTTTGTGATCATGCAGATGCTTTGGCTGGAGATTCCTTCACCAATACCTGTAAAGCCAAGACCTTCTTCCGTGGTAGCTTTTATATTTATCCTATTCTCATCTAGTCTAAGTGCATTTGCTACTTTTTTTATCATGGTAGGTATATGCGGAGCCATTTTGGGTTTTTGAGCTATTATAGTTGCATCTATATTTACAATTTTATATCCCTCTTCAGATAACAGTTCACCAACTTTCTCTAACAGCAGAAGACTGGAGACCCCTTTGTATTTTGAATTTGTGTCAGGAAAATGCTTGCCAATATCTCCAAGAGCTGCTGCTCCAAGTAAACTATCCATTATTGCATGAATAAGTACATCAGCATCTGAATGTCCAAGAAGGCCTTTGATGTAAGGAATTTCTATTCCACCTATAATAAGTTTTCTGTCTTCAACTAATTTATGTACATCATATCCCATTCCTACTCGCATATCTACTCCTCCTAAGCAACTTATTTTTTATGAATTGATCATTGATCAATGAGTATTGATAATTGCAATATATCAATCTCATATTATTAATTATAGTAGAATATATATATTTATAGCAATAAAAAATCAAACTGCTCAAAGCAGCTTGAATTATAACCAGTATTTATAGTGAGGATCAGCTTTTTTTAAACACTTGGTATCGCCTGATGTACCAAATAGAGCTTTACATTTATCTATTATCATATCAAAAAAAGATTTCTTTTGTTTTATAATTTTATGTTCATTGCTTTGGGGATTAGATTTAGATTTTCTGGAGGTTGAACTAAAATTAACATATATTACTTTCTTATCCATATATTCACTCCTCATTTATAAATAGCTTTTGCTAATCCTAATTAAATTATATCATAAAAAGGAATTGAAACACTGAAAATTTAGAAAATTTTCATTATTTACGCTTATACTATTAATATTACTAATTACGTAAAAAATATGCGCACTAATCTTAAATTTACTAGATTAATGCACAAAAAAGTACATTAAAAGGATTAGTGAAATAGCTTTGAAAATTAATGTCTTAATATAGTATATTAAACGACAAAGAATATTGTTAATAGAAATTGGAATAAAAACATTTAAAATAAACATTTCGCTTGTTTTACATTTATTTTACAATTTGTAGATAGTTATTATAAGTATCGACTATATAATTTAATTGTAACGAAGGGATACAAAATAAAAATAAATTAATGTTACAATTAGAGGAGGAAAAATATTATGAAATCAAAAAGAATAGCATCTTTAGTTTTACTTACTGCAATGGCATTAGGAGGAACAAAGGCCTTTGCACAAATGCCTCAAGATACAATATCAAAAAATAAAGTAATGACTGAGAAGGTAGCTGTGCAATTAAATGAAAAAAGTGCAAAAACATCTGAAGAAAAAGCTGTTAATGCATTTAAAAAATATCTTGATGTTAAAGTAGAAAGTAAAGATTTAAAAGCTGAGACAATAGAACAAGGTGGACAAAAATATTTCTTAGTAAGAAATAAAAATCTTAATGAAGATAAAATAAGATATACAGCTTTAATAGATACTAAAACAGATAAAGTACTTGAGCTTGAGTCTTATGATAAGACAGCAAAAGGAGACACTAAAGAATTTAATATTGAAGAAGCTAAAGGAAAAGCACTTGATTTTATCAAGAAAAATAATTTAGCAGATGTTGATAAAGTAGAATTTGATGAAGCTAGCAGCAAGGAAGTTTCAAAAGCAGCAAATGCTTACTTCATGTATTTTAAATGTGATACTAATAAAAAAATATTAGTTAGCATAGATAAAGCTAGTGATAAAGTTCAATCATTCATATTCTTAGATGAAATAAATGCAGTAGGTTAAGGAATTATTAAGTAATGGGGAATTTCTAGTAAAAATATATTTTTACTAGAAATTTTTTTGTATTATACACAAGTTATACACATAATTGTGGATAATGTGTATAATTTAATGTGAAATGTGTTGAATTTTCAGTTAATTTTCACGAAATAAAATTGAATACAGTATATTATAATGAAAATCAACATAAAATACACAAGTTATGCACAACTAAAATGTGGATAATGTGTATAAGTGGATAAAATATATAATATAAATTATTGTTTAATACAAACTATTATAAAATAGTATAATGGTTTGTATTTATGTAAATATAATACAATTAAATTTAGGTATAATTAACAGTACATTAACATAAAATACACAAGTTATGCACATGCAGTTGTGGGTAATGTGCATAACTTATGTGAAGAAAGGTTATTTTTTCACAATTGGTGCAATGAAATAAAATTCAGTTTGCCTATTTTCTTCACTGAAAACTCCAAATTTAAAATTGTGAAGTTTTAAAATCTCACTGCATATAGGCAGTCCAAGGCCCATTCCGCCGCTCTTGGCATGTTTATAGTATTTAGTCCATATGTTATTTATCATATCTTTAGATATGCCTATCCCTTTATCAACAACTGAAACTTTTATCCCTTTATCCACAAATTCTGTACGTACTATTACTTCTTTATCCTTAGGACTGAATTTTAAAGCGTTATCTATAAAATTGTACACAACTCTCAAAATATATGCCTTATCCCCATATATTTCAGTATTATCAGCATCTAAAACTAAAGATATATTTTTCCCTAAGGCGATAGGAGTGAACTTATCAACACATTCACTGAGAAGCTCTTTTATGTTAAAAGACTCTTTGGTTAAAGGAAGCTTTCCACCTTGAAGCTTAGAAAGCTCCATTATTCCCATTACCAGTCTGTTAAGTCTGTCAACTTCACTTATGATTTCTTCTGCATAATTTTTGGCATCTTCCCCTTCAACTATTCCATCTTTAATGGCTTCGCTGTAACTTCTCATAACACTTAAAGGAGTTTTAAAGTCATGGGAAACATTGGCTATAAAGTCTCTTTGAAGCTGATATTTTTTTTGAAGACTAGCCGCCATGGAATTAAGGCTATTAGCTAAATCCTCAATTTCATCTGCTGTGTTTATGTTTATTTTAGTATCAAAATTACCTCCTGCAATTTCTTGAGAAGCCCTCTGTAATTTTAATATTGGTCTGGTAAATCTCTTTCCTATAAAAGATATTAAAGGAATACTGAAGGCTAAAGATAAAATAAAAATTATAAGAAGTATAAAATAAGTCATGTGGAGAAATTGTGAGCTGTAATTGCCATTTTGAAAGGTTAAAATATAGCCGAATTCAGTAGGAAGCTTATAATATAAAATATTCTGGTTTCCCATATGGGTAAAGCTTCCTTCTTCAGGTAATTTATTAAAGTCTATGCTTTTTAGTGAATTAACAAGCCCCATTTTTTTTCTCCCAATGGATAGTATTTCATTATTCTTGATGATAACTGCATCTATTGAAACATCTTCATATACATATCCTTGTTTAAGCGAAGAATAAATTTCTTGGGCAGAATTTTTTAACAAACCCAATTGACTCTTTCTGTAAAAATGGGATAAAAACACACTGCTGGCTATAAAACAAACTAAAATAGCAGTGCTTATGATATATATATAATATTTAATTAGCTTTAGAGTTATTTTATCCAGCTTCATATAGAAACCTCCAGTTTGTATCCAACTCCCCAGATTGTTTTTATGTTAGTACTGCAAAAATTAATTTTTTCACGTAAGTTTTTAATATGAGTATCTACAGTTCTAGTATCTCCCATAAAGTCATATCCCCATACCTTGTCAAGAAGCTGTTCTCTTTTAAAAACTTGATTTGGATTTTCACATAAGAAAAGTAAAAGATCAAATTCCTTTGGCGTTAGAGATACAGGTGTAGAATTTTCTAGTACTTCTCTTTTTTTATGGTCAATACTCATATTTCCAAAAAACAGACCTTCTTTTTTAGGAACAGGCCTATTTTTAATTCTTAGATTTACTCTCAGAACAAGTTCCCTCATGCTTATAGGTTTAACCATATAGTCATCTGCACCGAGTTCAAGCCCAAATACTCTGTCTTCTTCTTCACCACGAGCAGTCGTTAATATTACAGGAGTGTCACCTTTGCTTTTAATCTTTCGAAGCAGTGACCAACCATCACGACCAGGCATCATTATATCAAGTATAATAAGGTCAAAGACTTTAGTCAGAAGGACATTTTCACCTTCAGAACCGTCAAAAACCGTAGTAACTTCATAGCCTTCTTTTTTTAAATATAAAGCCATTACCTCAGCTAGTTTTTTTTCGTCTTCTACAATAAGAATTTTATTTTCCATATTCAAACCTTCCTTATATTTTGATAGGCTTAGTATATCATAAAGGGTTAGTTCATAGTTCAGTTTACAGTTATAATTTACAACATTGATATAAATTAAATATAAGTTAGAAATAAGAAAATGGTAGTATTTATACAAAGTGAAAATATGGTAAAATTTTTTAATTTGGCAAGCATATACATAATAACCCAATTATTAAATTTATTTAATTATTAAGGAAAAAGCAAGTAAATACTAAGATGAAAATAAGATTAAATTAGTATCATAGGAGAAGCGTAAAGGTAACCCTTATGTGAAAGTGATAATAATAAGTTATTTAGCATAAGTATAATAATTAAAGTTTAGGGGGATGAAGCATGCAAATAAATTTCAGTAAACATAAGAAACAAAGAAAGATAGGGAATAAAATATTAAAAATAATTTTAGGTATTGATATAGCTCTGATAATTATGGTGGCAGCCACCTTTAATATAATAAGCGAATCAGAATTTTCTAAATTAAGATCTAAAGCTCAAACTATTGCTGTAGATGCAGCTAAAATTGTAGATAGTGATAAGCTTAAATCTGTAATTGACAATAAATCCAAGAATACTGACGAATATAAAGATATACGAGATAAATTCATAATTTTTAGAACTGATAAACAGGTTAGCGGTATATATACAATGATAAAAGGAGAGGGAGAAAAGGCTTGTATGATGGTAGATGGAGCCATACAAAATTCTTCACCAATAGGAGAAAAATTTAAATTAGAAAGTGGAATGATAAGTGCATTTAATGGAGAGGCATTAGCTACACAAAGGCCTGTTAAAGATGATTATGGTACATTTATTTCAGCATATGCACCTGTTAAAGATGCTTCAGGGGATGTTATTGCAATTGTAGGAGTAGATATAAATGTTGAAATGTTTATGAATATAAAAGAAAAATTATTTACTGGGTGTATAATTATAGGTATTGCAGGGATAGTTTTTTCCATATTTATAGCAGGAGCGTTTTCAAGGAAGATATCTTATAATGTAAGACAAATCACAGATGGATTAGAAAAGATGTCTGAAGGAGATTTAACTGTAAATATAAAGGCAAACAGTGGTGATGAAATCCAAAGTATTGCTGAATATATAAATAAGTTCAGCATAAAGACTAAACAAGCCTTGGAGAGTGTTAGAAGTACTTCTTCGGAGGTGGTGAAGCAATCCTTAAATTTATCAACTGTTTCTGAGGAAATGGCAGCATCATCTCAAGAAGTTTCAGCTACAATACAAAATGTTGCATCGGGAGCAAATACACAATCTGAACAGTTGATGAGTATGAATAGTATTATAAATGAATTTGGAGAGGAAATAGGTCAGGCTACTAAGTCTATTGAAGAAGTGAATAAAAAAGCTAGTATTATCAAAAATAAGGCAGATTCAAGTAGTAAGGATTTAATAGTGTTAAGAGAATCAATTAATGATATAAATTTAGCTTTTGGAGATATTCAAGGGAAGATAGAGGGCTTAGGCAGTGACATAGTTCAAATCAATGAAATTTCAAATTTGATAAATAATATAGCAAAACAGACAAATCTATTAGCGCTCAATGCTGCTATAGAAGCCGCTAGAGCGGGGGAGGCAGGAAAAGGTTTTTCAGTGGTAGCTGAGGAAATAAGACACCTTGCAGAACAGTCTCAAGAATCATCTTCAAACATAAATAAACTGCTGGATGTAATTATGAAAGAAAGTGATATAGTTGTAAATACCTCTGAAAATATGAAGGACAAATTAAGCAATCAAATGGGAGTAATAAAGAATTCTACAGAGTCCTTCAAAAATATAATAGAAGAAGTAGAGGGAATTATTCCTAAAATTAATGATGTAACCAATAATATAGAAAAAATAAATACAGATAAACAAAAAATTATTGGAGATATTGAATCAGTATCAGCAGTATCAGAGGAATTCTCTGCTTCTACAGAGGAAATAACAGCAGCGGCAGAGGAGTTAACTTCATCTACAGAGGAGGTTGCAGATTCATCAGAGCAATTAAGTGATTTAACAAAGGAAATGATGGAGTGCGTAAATCAATTTAAATTATGAGAAAAAAAAGTAAAGGTTTTCATAAAAATAACTGTTGCAATATTATTTTATCTTTATTATAATTATACAAAAGTAAAAGCTATGCAAGGTAGTAGTAAATGATATTTCATTTTCAGAGAGTGGATGCTTGGTGAGAATCCATAGTGAAAGTTATTGAATCCGACCTGAAGCTGCATAGGGGTAGCAACCTATGCCGGATTTACCCGTTAAAGTAGAGAGGCTGCAGAGCAGTGAAATAAGGTGGTACCACGTAGATATAGTATGTCTTCGTCCTTGGCGTTTGTCAGGGATGGAGACTTTTTTGGTATAATAATAGATTTAGTTGAGTATTTAGAACTGAGAGGTGAAAGTTGAGAGGGGGCATTTATCTTTAAAGAAATATGAATTTAAAATTTGAAAGAGAGTTAAAATCATAGTTCAGAATTTATAGAAAAATCAATCAAAACAAAGGGGGCACTATATAAATGCAGAATAAGTTGTTAATGACACCTGGACCGACTAATGTACCTGATAGAGTTCTAAAAAAAATGAGTGAGGCTGTGCTGCATCACAGGACTAGTGAGTTTAGTGGAATTTTTAATGAAATGAGTGAAAGACTTAAACGTGTATTTCAAACTAAAAATCCTGTTTTGACTCTTACTTCATCAGGAACAGGTGGACTTGAGGCTGCTATAGTAAATATGTTTTCAAAGGGTGACAAGGTACTTGCCGTTACCATTGGAGTTTTTGGAGACAGATTTGTAAAGATTGCCAAGCTTTATGGTTTGGATGTAGATGTTATTTCTGTACCTTGGGGCAAAGGTGTTACAGTTGAAGAAATTAAAGATAAGCTTTGTGATGAACACAAAGGGCTTATTGTAACTTATAATGAAACTTCTACTGCTGCAACTAATCCTATAAAAGAAATAGGAGAATTTATGAAGGATAAGAAACAGCTTCTTATAGTGGATGGCGTAAGTGCTGTAGGCGGCATGGAGGCTAAAATGGATGAGTGGAATATAGATGTTTTAGTAACAGGTTCTCAAAAAGCTTTAATGACTCCACCAGGTCTTGCTTTTGTGGGAGTAAGTGACAAGGCATGGCAGGCTGCTGAGAAATCTAATCTTCCTAAATTCTATTTTGATTTTAAAAGTACAAGAGACAGTTTGGAAAAGTCAATGCCTCAAAATCCATATACACCGGCAGTACCTTTAATTATAGCTGCTAATGAGGCGTTAAATATGATAGAAGAAGAAGGCATTTATAATGTTTATGCAAGACATGACAAGCTAGCGGCTAGAGTGAGAGATGAAGTTGAAAATATGGGACTTAAAATATATACTGATGAACAATATCTTTCAAGTGTTGTTACAGGAATTATCTTTGAAGAAGACAATATAGCTTCAAAAATAAAAAAGAGAATGGAAGAGGAATTTAATATAATAATTGCAGGTGGACAACAAAACCTGAAAGGAAAAATGATAAGAATTGGACACATGGGTTGCGTTAATGAAGATATGATTGAAAAAACGCTTGATTCGCTTAGAAAATGCTTATAGTACAAATTAAATTTTCATAGGAGGTTTAAAAAATGACAAGGGGTAAAGTTTTAATAGCAGAGAGAATAGATGAGGCAGGAATAGAGCTTTTAAGAAAAGAAATGGATGTAGATTTGTGCATAGATATACCTAGAGAAGAACTTTTGAAAAAGATACACGAATATGACGGATTGATTATAAGAAGTGATAACAAGATAAACAAAGAGCTTTTGGATAAGGCTGTAAATCTTAAAATTGTAGGAAGAGCAGGAAATGGTGTAGATAATATTGATATTCCTGAAGCTACAAAAAGAGGAGTTATAGTTGCAAATACTCCAGACAGTAACAGTATATCAGCTTGTGAAATTGCTATTGCACATATGCTGGCAGGATCAAGAAATCTTACTCATTCAGATGAGTATTTAAAGAGTGGAAATTGGGCAAGAGAATTATTCATGGGTAATGAGCTTTACAATAAAACTCTTGGAATAATAGGGCTTGGAAGAATAGGGGCTTTGGTAGCGACTAGAATGAAGGGCTTTGGAATGAAAATTATAGCTTATGATCCATATGTTTCAGATGAGAGATATAAGAAGTACAATGTAGAAAAGAAGGAAACCCTTGAAGAGCTTGTAAAAGAGGCAGATATAATAACTATTCATACTCCAAGAACCAAAGAAACTATTGGAATAATTGGACACAAAGAAGTAGAAATGATGAAGGATGGAGTAAGACTTGTTAATGCAGCTAGAGGAAAGCTTATGGATGAAGCTGCTTTATATGAAGGACTGAAAAGTGGAAAAATCAAGAGTGTAGGACTTGATGTACATGAGGAAGAGCCAAGAACATGCAGTCCATTATATGAATTTAAGAATGTAACAGTAACTCCGCATACAGGAGCGACAACAGTAGAAGCTCAGGAGAATGTAGGTTTAACTATAGCTCAGCAGGTAATTAACGGAATAAAAGGTGATATTGTTCCTAATGCGGTTAATCTGCCAGGTATAAGCAGAGAAGATCTTAAAGAAGCGAAACCTTACATTGAACTAATGGAGAAGTTAGGAAAATTATATTATCAATTAAATTCACATCCTGTTAAATATGTAGACATAATTTATTGGGGAGAATTGGAAAAGGTTGATATAGATATATTGGAAAGATCATTTATAAAGGGACTGTTAGAGCCTGTAAGTAACGATAAGGTAAACTATATTAATGCCAGAGTGATAGCAGACCACAATGGAATAGGTATTCGCCAAGAAAGAATGGCTGAATACTATAATGACTATTCAAATTTAATTACAATAAAAATAACTAACAACAAAATGGAACAATTCACTCTTTCAGGAACAGTATCAAATAATAAAGAAGGTAAGTTAGTAGAAATTCAAGGATATGAGGTAGATGTAAAACCAAGCACATATATGCTTTTTGTACAAAATAAAGACGTTCCAGGAGTAATCGGACAGGTAGGGACTATTGTTGGTACAGAGAATATAAATGTTGCTACTATGCAGGTTGGTAGAAAAGCAAAGGGCGAATTAGCTCTTATGATACTAAATGTGGATGATGAAGTTTCAAAAGAATCACTTGAAAAGTTCAAAAATCTAGAAAATATACTTGAAGCAAAAGCAACAACACTTTAACAGTAAAAAACGGGGTGATTTTATGAAATTTATAGGATATGCTGCATCTGCTGGAGAAAAGGATATCTATGATACTATAGATTATGCACATAGTAAGGATTTTAATGCTGTTGAATTAAATATTAATATGCCTATATTTTTCCCAGAAAATTTCACTAAGGAAGAAAGAAAGAAAATAAAGGAATATAAAGAGGCAAAGGGGATAGAGCTTACGCTTCATGCCCCTGAGGATATTTCACTTCTTCAGCTTCAAAAAGAGGTTAGAGAAGTTGGAATTAAGAGAATGAAGGAAGTTATAGATTTTGGGTTTGATATAGGTGCAAGCAGAATGACAATGCATGTTGGACCAGCTGTGTGTTTTACACTGACAGATAGAAAAGCATATATGGATGAGCTTTTTTATGACGAATATAAAGACGTATTGAAAAACAGCTTAAAGGAACTAGTTCATTATTCAAAGGATAAGATAAAAATATGTGTTGAAAATTCAGGAAGATTTCCTAAAAAGCTAATTCAAGAAGTGTTGGAAGAGATGCTGAATAAAGAAGAAGAATTGTATTTAACTTGGGATATAGGACATTCTTATGAAAATAAATATGAGGAAGTGGAATTTTTCTTAAAGCATATAGATAAAATTAGAACATGCCATCTTCATGACAATAACGGAAAGAGTGATCACCAGGTTATAGGTACAGGAAATATTGATTTTACATGGCATTTGGATAAAATGATAGGGAAAGATATAGTTTATATAATTGAAGTGAGACCAAGAGATAAGGCTTTTGAAAGTTTGAATAATTTAAAACTGTAAATAAGAATAAAGTAACAGCTTGAAATCAAGAATCTTAAGATTTCAAGCTGTTGTTTTTTAGGCTGAAAACTGAGTGGAAAGATTTCCGCTTTCATTTGAAACTGTCTTATATACTTCTTCTACTTTTGCTGCAAAGGTTCTGGATGAGAACTTGTCAGCGGCAAGTTCAGCATTTTTTGCAATGGTATGTCTGTATTCTTCACTGGAGAATATAGCTTTTACTCCATTTCTGAATTCTTCTTCATTTTCATAAATAAATCCGTTTATTCCTGTTTCTACAACACCCTCTATGCAGGTATCGTATCTGCATATTACAGGAAGTCCGCTTGAAAGAGCTTCTATATAGGTAAGACCTTGAGTCTCACTTGTAGATGCAGTTACAAAGGCATCAGATATCTTATAGTATTTATATACATCACCAGGGTTAACCATTCCCGTAAAAATAACTTTATCTTCCAAATTACTGGATTTTGCCCGTGCTTTAAGATTGTCAAGGTAAGGACCTTTACCTACTATTAATAACTTTAGGTTATCAATCTCACCTTCCAACCTTGAGAACATTTCTATAATTTCATCAATATTTTTTTCATATGCAATTCTTCCTAAGAAAACAAGTACAGGATCATTAGCACCTATGCCGTATTTTGATCTTAACTGGATTTTTTCTTCTTCTGTAATGTTTTTTTGAAATCTGCTAAGGTCAATACCAGTAGGAATTATATTCATTGGTGATTTGACACCATATCCACGCAGCGCTTTTTCTACTTTTACAGTTGGGGCAATTACTCTATCAAAGGTATTTAATAAAAGTCTTGTAAGTGTTGCCATAGTTTTAGGAGTTATAACTTTGCCATTTAAGATATAGTCTAAATAATCCTCATACATTGTGTGATAAGTGTGTATATGAGGGATTTTTAGCTTGGAAGCTAAATGTTTTGCGTTAATCATAGTTGAAAACTCTGTTTGAGAATGAATTATATCCGGTTTCCAACTAAGAATAGATTCTCCTACTTCTGTATTAAAAGGTTTTTTAAATCTTATACCTGGATAAATCTTAAGATCAAAAGATTTTAATTTATATATATCACCATCAATTTTTTCTTTCCCATCTTCAGATAAAGTTAAAATTCTTACATCGTGACCCATAGCTTTCAATTCTTTATACAGATTATGAGTGGATATAACAACTCCACTAATATAAGGATAGTATGTATCTGTAGTTAATAGAATTTTCATAATGAATCCTCCAACGATTGTTTAAATTTTATATAATTAGTATTTCCTATGAAATATATTTTACACTTTTTTCTTTAAGAGTAAATTAAAAATATCTTAAAAGTTTCTTAAAAATTAATTTTCAATAAATATTAGAATAATTATACATTTTACATAAAGTAATATTAATATGTCAAAGTTGTAGGAACATTTATGAATTATTTAAATATTATAATATTGTAGTAATACTTTAGGAGGATAACCATGTATCAACCAATGCCTATGCAATATGGTATGATGTGGGATAAGGAAGGGTTGCAAAAATCCCTGGAGTTAATAAAAGAAGCGGTTTCTGGAGAAAGAGAAGATGAGTTGTTCTATGACTATTTAATAAGTGTAGCTCCTACCAGAGAGGAGAAGAAGATTATAGCTTCTATTCGTGATGATGAGAAAAAACATAATATGATGTTTAGAAGGATTTATAAGGACATTACAGGAATGGACGTAGAAGTTATGGAGGAAGAGACTTTTGAAAAACCTTCATCTTATTTGGAAGGCATAAAAAGAGCATTGTTTGGAGAATTGAAAGCAGTTGAAAAGTATAGAGTAATAAGACAAGGATTGCCAAACAGATACTATAGAGACATGCTATTTGAGATTATAACAGATGAGTTGAGGCATGCTTCTTTATACAACTATCTATATACTGAAAATCGCATGAAAATGACTAGAAGTATTGATAATAGTGATGACAGTAATGAAAGTTTTGATTCCTCAGTTCTATTAAACTCTATTATGCCAGTAGTAAGCAATGTAATAGATGAAATAGATGGTGCTGAGTTGGAGCGCTTAGCTAAAGACTTTGGCATATCTAATGTAATAGGAAAAGTAAGAGATTTTTTAGGTGAAATATCTAAAAAAGTGGAAGAATGGGAAAGAAGCAATGAAACAAAATTCTTTAAGAAACCTAAAAGATAGTAAATGGTATTTTTTCCAATTAATGTACAATACCTGCCTGAGAATAATAAAGGCAGGTATTGTATTAGCATGAAGATTGCTTGAAACCCCCTTTAAATGGTCTTTTTCAACGTAGAATATATAAGAGAATTATGATAATCTGAAATTGGATTTTGTTTATAAAAAATTCTTTAAAACTTCGTATATAATACGATAATATATTGCGGAGTAAAATAAGGGGGGAAAAAATGAGAAAAGTATCTAATTTAATAAAAACTATGTTTATTACAGTTTTATTTTTAACTATGTCTGTACCGGCTTTGGCTGAGGATTTAGACGTTAGTGAAATGCCAGCAAGAACAGAGACAAGCACTATTAAGCCTTGGACAGTAAATTTTAATATGGACTTAGATAAAAGCAGCATTAATGAGAGTAATATAACAGTTACTGATAACAAGGACAAGCCTTTAAAAGTAAATGTTACTTCAGGAAAGGATGCTAAAGCAATAGTCATATCTCCACCGGTGGGAGGATATGATCCCAAAGGTACTTATTGGATAACATTAAGTACTAATGTTAGATCTGTGTCAGGAAAAAAAATGTCTAAGCCTGTAAAAATGAAATTTACAACGGCTAATCAGTATGAAGATAGTACTAAATTTACTTCGCTGCCAATAATAAATAATATAAAATTTATTCAGAAAACTATTTTTGAAAACCAGAAGGTTGATTTTAATATATACTCAAATTATTCTGGTGATGTTCAGTACAGGGCGTTTATTTTTGAATATCCTAATGAAACTTATGATAATCCAAGGAAATATCCTGATAGCGGGTATACAGAGTTAACAAGAGGATACACAAGTGCTAAAAGTGCAGTTAATCCATACACTCTGTCATTATATAAGGGTTTTGCAAAAGGAAAGTACAAGCTTTTGGTATATGTAAAAAGGGCAGACAAAGCAGGGAAATATAAGAATAGTAACACTGATTATGATAATTATTACTCTACATATTTCAAGGTACTTGACAGCAGCATAATTGAAGATAGAGATGCTAATGCTACTATTGTTTATAAGGATTATAGCAAAACCTTAGATGAAGCTGTACAGGACCAAGTTGCAGGTGCACCTATTTTCAGCGACACTGGATGGAATGTACCAAGTGAAAATTTAATTAAATATTATATGAATGCAAATAACTTCTTGGATGATTACGGTAAATATTTATTCTTAAACCTTAATTACATGGATGGCGTTACTGCAGAAGAGCTAAACGCTATGCTAAAAGGGAAAGGTGTATTGGACGGTAAAGGAGAAGTATTTTTACAAGCTGCCAAGGATAGCGATATAAATCCTATATATCTTGTATCACATGCTATGCTGGAAACAGGCAATGGTACATCTGAATTAGCCAATGGTATTCTTGTGTCTTCTGTTGAGGGAAAACCAGTAGAATCTAAAGTATCATACAACATGTTTGGTGTACATGCTTATGATCATGATCCTAACGGATGTGGTTCTGAATATGCTTATACTGAAGGATGGTTTACTGTTGATGAAGCAATACTTGGAGGAGCTAAATACATAAGTACTGGATACATAAATAGTGATAAATATAAACAAAACACTCTTTATAAAATGAAGTGGAATATTGAGGTGACATGGCATCAGTATGCTACAGATATTGGATGGGCAAGAAAACAAATCTCTAGAATTAAAGAATTAATGGAACAGTGTAAAGGTGCTAAACCTGTTTACGAGATTCCTAATTTTAAATAAAGAAGTTTAATGAAATAAAAAACAAGTTGAAAGGTAGATATAATCTACCTTTCAACTTGTTTTTGTTTGAAGTTTTGCTAAGGTGAGAATTTCGCACTAATAACCGTTGGTTCAACGGGGATAGCGTGGGTAAACTTGTTCCGTTAGGAATATTGACCACGAAGCCACCATCTTCTATAAGTGGTAGTTCACATTCCGTAAATTATAGTAGCTATTATGCACATGGTTACACCAATAAGTGATTCATATGGTATTAGCTTCATACGTTCATTTATACTCATCTTAACAGATTCACCTGATACATGAAAGAAGTTACCGTGTGGTAAATGATCCATAACAGTTGCACCTGTATGTACCATAATAGAGGCACTTAATGCTCCTACTCCAGTACTTAAAATTGCCTTGCCAAAAGTACCTGCTGCTACAATTGTAGCTGTAGCAGTTGAAGCTGTTGCACCCGACATTAACACACCTGAAATCGGTGCTAAAAAAGTACTGGAAATGCCTAAAGCTTCAATACTACTAACTATAACATTACTTAAATTAGAATTAGATATAATTCCTGCTATTCCGCCTGCACCTATAAGAACAAGTGCAACGCCTGTCATTTTATTTAATCCTGAATTTGTATATTTAACGACTTCTTTAAATTGTCCCATTGCTATTAATCCTATTAATCCTGCTACTGGAAGTATAATCATAGAATCAATCTTAAAAGCTTTTAATGACTCAATATTTAATATATTTGCTATTGGATTGATTGATAATAAAACAATTGCTACAGCAGGAGCTACTATGGCTTTTGCAAAACTTGGTTTTTTATTATTATCTGTTATAGCAACCGCACATTCATATTCTTCAGTAATAATAGCTCCTTTATTGCTTATTAATTTGGAAACAAAATAAGTTATTATAAGTCCTGCTATAGCTGGTACCAATCCTTTTATCATAACACTAGCCAAGTCTACATTAAAACCTTTTGCAACTGCTATTGTATTTGGATTGGGAGAAATAATATTTCCAGCTTTACCGCCACCTATCATTGATAATAGTATTGACGATTTTGAAAGTCTAACCTTTTTACCAACTGATATTGCAATAGGTGCAACTATTATTATGGATACTGTAATAAACACTCCTACTGAAGTGATTACCATTGTAGCTAATGCAATAGCTAATAATGCTTTTTTTTCACCGAGTTTTTCTACTATAGTTTCAGCAATTTTTTCCGCTGCGCCTGAATCTATTAATATTCCAGCCATTACTCCTGCTGCTATAACGCGAATTACTGCTGGCATAACACTATTAGCTCCACTAATAATAATTTCTACGGTTTGATTTAAACTAGCTCCACCAGCAAGTCCCCCTACAATAGAACCTGTAAATAATGAATATAGTGGATGCACTTTTTTAAAAATTAATACAATAGCTACTATAAGTCCAAGCATTGCACCTAACCAATTAATAACAATACTTTCCATTGTTTTTCTCCTTAGTATATTATTTAATTGTTCCTGTTCCATTAGTATTTATCTGATATTTTAACTCCTGATGTTTCATGAAATTATCAAATTCTACAAGATCTATAACTCTATTGTCCTTGTTGGAAATATATATTGTAATTGGGTTCTTATCCTTAATATGATAGTCATTGATAGTTTTTTGATTTTTAGCTTCAGTAATAAGTGCCTCTAACCCTGTATTTATAGATTTATTTTTTAATTTTAGAGGATCAACAAGGTTTTTACCAGAGAGTTTAAAGGTTTTTACATCTATTATTTTATCCCATTTATTGATTTTTAGCTGTATAGTGGGTGGAATGTCCACTATAACTGTTGATGCGGGTGTAAAATAATAATATATATTTTGTCCTACTAACATTACTGCTATAATACAAGCTACGAATATTCCACCAACAGCCAGTGTGGAATCACCATTATATATTGCGCCTGTGTATATATCTCCTGTATTAGGAGTATAAGCCTTTAGTTTAATATTTATGAATTCACCTTTTACAGTTCTTACACACACATATTTATTATAGACTTTCATTACCACTCCTGTAGCTTTTTTCATAGTACTTCACCTACTTTGTATTTTAAAAATATGCTTTATAGTTTTACTTTAATTGATTATTGAAAGATTAATGTTAGTTATAATTTATTTGCTCTATTTATAAGTATTCTATTTTTTATTAGGTTTTTCCTTCTTTTATTTATCATGCTATTAGAAGAGTGGTGTTTTTAGTTATTTTTGT
Organism: Clostridium sp. ZS2-4; assembly: GCF_026719745.1. Classification (GTDB taxonomy): domain Bacteria; phylum Bacillota; class Clostridia; order Clostridiales; family Clostridiaceae; genus Clostridium_H. Next base: position 15,103 of record NZ_JAPPRQ010000042.1, on the reverse strand, counting down.
TAGCATTCAGTTTATTGTAGGTGCTTTTTTTTAGAGGATTTTTTATTTTCCGGTTTTGTTATCTTTTTTTTGTTTTTTTCATTAGAAGGTGACTTTTTCTCTACAGGTTTCATAGAGTTTTTTGTATTCTTCTTATTTTTTGACTTTTCAGAATTCTTTAAATTCTTATCCTCATCTTTATTACCATTTTGGTTATTTTTAGAATTAGAGTTATTTTGCTTATCAGCATTTTTTTTAGGTGTTGTAATATTATCTTTAGTATTATTAGAATTAACAGGTTCAGTATATTTGACTTCAAGTTCTAAATTTTTATCTTTTACTTTATTTTCAAACTCATGGATATTTAAGTTTAAATCTTTATCACTGTTAACATCTAAACTTATTTTCTTAGTATCTTCGGGTTTTGATTTTACAAGATTTTCTTTAGAGGCTTTATCTAAAAGTATATTTAAGCCTTCATTTATGGATTTGTTTTTTAAATTTACCGAATCAAGTATATTTTTCCCGTCATCATTTAAAGGCTGTGTGGCTATTATTTTGTTCCATCTGTTAATTTTTAGTTCTATTGAAGGATCAACTTTTAATACAAGTGACGCTACTGGGGTATAATAGGCATAAGCAGCTCCACCAAAGGAAAAAAATAAAATTAAACAAGCAGCCATTGCAGCATACTTAGATAAAGGCAGTTTACTTGAAGGTTTGCCATAATAAGTACTCCCAATAGGGGGAACGTTTCCTTTTATCTTGACTTTTACAAATTCCCCGTCTGGAGTTAATATGTATGCATATTTATTTTTAATTTCCATTACCATACCAGTTTTACTGTTCAAGATTTTCACCTACCTTTATGTTTAAATAAGATTTTATATAAGGATAATCTTCACTTGATAAAATAAGTATCAAGGTTAGAATATATCTACGCCATTTCTCTATATATTTCTTTTTAGTATTAGTCAGCAGAATAATTTGACTGACTGGGAGCAAGTGTTTGGCTTTAATGTATTTTAATATATCTTCATTTTTTGAACAAGTAACAGCCAAATTAAGTAGTTGATTTCGTGTATCTGTATGAGATGGTGATGCACTTATCAGTGAAGAAAATTCTAACTTATATTTTTTTAGTTCGGCAGAAAAAAGAGCTATTTCTTCAGCTCTTTTTTTATTTTCACAATCAATTTCATATTGATTCATAGAATGCTTATAATCTATATAATCTGGAATATTACTGTCCTCATCTTTATTATCGAATATTAAGTAAGGATTTGTACTGGATTTCCTAAAAAAGTCAATGAGGGAATTTTTGATTAATATAGATGCATAACTAAAAAAATTACCTCTAGTATTGGTATAGGTATTGCAAGCTTTGTTAAAGGCAATTAAAGCAATACTGAGTTCATCATCATTTTTCCAGTCTAAAGTTTTTTTACAAATTTTATAAGTAGTTTTATATATGAAATTTTTATTATTTTCTATGAAGCTATCTCTATTTTCATTTGACAGCAGATCAGGACTCACTATTATCACCTCTTTGTGTCTATATATACGTACGTATATATAGTGGGATTTTAGTAGGGGTTGAAATAAAGTTATTAGAAATTTTCACATATTTAAGACGATACATAGTTTTATGGTTAATACCTTTACAAAGATTATACGATAATTAGCGTTTTAATAAGAATATTGTATAGTCACAGTTATGAAGTATCAACTGGTAATATGTGATCAATATCTCAATGGATACCTATTTTAAACCAAAAAAATTTAATACCCCCTCAAAACTTTTAAAGGTGCCGTACATATAAGTGAAATTTATGACAAAAAAAGATTTGGGAGGAAACAACATGAAAAAGATAGCGTTATTTGTAGCAGGTTTAGTTGTTATGAGTGGGATTAATGGAAAAGCTTTTGCAGAAGGAGAAGTATCTTTAGCAAATTCAGCAGGTATAACACCTGACAGTATTCTTTATCCAGTTGACCAAGTAATGGAGGATATTAGCGTAGCATTAACTTTTGATGATGAGAAAAAAGTTGAAGTTATTTCTGAGATAGCTGAAGAAAGACTTGGAGAAAGCGAAGTTATGGCAGAAAAAGGAGAAGATGAGCTTGCTCAGGAAGCCGTACATGAATATGAAGAAAATATGAATGAAGCAAATGAGATGTTAGAAGAAATCATAGCAGATTCAGAAGAATCAGTTGACAATAGTCAGCAGGAAGAAGGTACAGAAGAAGTAGAAAATAAAGAAGAAACAGTAGAGAATGAAGAAGAAAATGTTGAAGAGTCTGACAATGAAAAATCAGAAGATTCAAGCGAAGTAACAGAAGATAATTTAGAAGAAGTAACAGAAGATAATTCGGGAGAAGAGATAACTGATAAAGAACTTGATGAAAGTGAAAATGAAGAATTAAAAGAGCTTGAAGAAAAAATAGTGGCTAAACAAATGAAGGCTATAGAAGTATTAAAGTCTATACAAGAAAAGGTAGGAGAAAATGCAAAACAAACTATAGCAAAAGTTATAGAAATGCAGACTGCAAAAAAAGAAGCAGTAATTGCAATGGTAGAAAAAAGACATTCTTTAAATGAAGTTAAGAGAACTTATAAAAACGCAGTATCTGAATTGGAAAAAGCAGAAGAAGCTGGTGATGAAGAAGCAATTAAAGCTGCAAAGGAAGCTATTGAAGCAAACAAAGAATTATACATAGCTTCAAAAGAAGAATTCAAAGGTGCTTTTAAAAATCATAAAAAAGTGGTTAAAGCAGCTAAAAAAATAAAAGAAGAGTTAAATGAAGATATGAAAGAAGAAGTAGAAGAAGGAAATATAACAAAGGAAGAAGCAGAACAAGTTAAGAAAATAGAAAAGGATATTGAAAAGATACCTAAGTACATAAAAGATAAGGTTTTAAACAAAGAAGAAATTGAGAAAAAAGTAAAGAATAAAAAAGAAACAGAAAAAGAAGAAGTTGAAGAAGATGAAGAAGATGAAGATAAAAAAGAAGAAAAAAAGGAAAAAGAAATAAGAAAAAAAGAAGAAGTAAAAGAAAAAGTGAAGGAAAAGAATAAAGAAAAGAAAAATGATTAGTATGTAAAAGCATATAAAAAGATACTATAAATAATATAAAAATATACATTTTAATACATCGTTCTGAAAGGGCTGTAATTTGGATTATATAAATTATATAATCCAAATTACAGTTTTTTTATTTGCGTATAAAAATTGAGAATGAGCGAACTATTACCACTTATAGAAGATTGGAGACTTCCACATAATTAAGTTAAATTTTAAAGTTATACCATCGATATATATAAATATACAAAAACATTGATTGAATAGTTATAAATTAATTCTGTATAATTTAAGTTTTTGTTTGTGATAGTTATTTTATAAAAAAGGGGAACAGATGATGAGACTTGTTTTGTTGAATGAAAAAATAATAGGAAAAGAATTGGCTATGTCCATTTATTTATCAAATGGTATGGTTTATGCAAAAAAAGGTTTAACTTTAAATGAAAAAAATATAAAAGTATTAAAAAATGTAGGCATAGATACTGTTTATATTCAAGATGAAAATGATGGTGTTAATTTAAGGGAACTGTTGAAAACACCAATAAGGATTGAAATAACAAATGAGCTGAAAAATGTATTTGACAATATAAAGAAGAATAATACGGTTGACGAGAATAGAATTACAAATATTGTTGATAAAATAATTAAAAATATAGATGTATCAGAAAACTCATTTTTATTAAATAACCTTGGAGAAAAAGATGAAGATTCAAAGTTAATTAGTCATTGTATTAATGTAGCTTTACTTTCAGTAATGATTGGAATAAATAAAAATTATGATGAGAGCAAACTTGAAAAATTAGCGGCAGGTGCTTTGCTGCATGATGTGGGAAAACTGTTGGAAAATAATGAAAACCACTGCAAAACAGGATATAATGTAATAAAAATGGGAAGTCGAATACCAGTTACGTCATATATGTGCATTTTACATCATCACGAATATGAAGATGGTACAGGATACCCTGAAAAAGTAAAGGGAGACAAAATTCACGAGTTTTCAAAAATAATTTCATTATGCAATGAATATACTAATTTGCTAGAGTCAAAGAAATTCAGATTGCCTAGTGAAGCAATGGAATATATAACTGCATTAGCAGGAGAGAAATTTGATAGTGAAATATATAAAACTTTTACTAATTCTATATATTGTTATCCAAATGGATTATATGTAAGATTGAACAATGGTATGGAAGGTGTTGTAGTTTTACAAAATAAAAATTTTCCTACAAGACCTATGATAGGAGTTATACAGAATGGAAATCCTGTTATATATAGTTTAATGGACAACCTGACATTATTTATTGAAAAAATTGTATTATAATATAGCTAATGTTATAAAAGCCGCAAGCATTTAAAATTACTCGCTTGTGGCTTTTATATTTGTTAAAGTGATGATTACTTTATAGATGTTTGAAGAAAACCAAGCAAGGTATATAATTTCTAACCACCAATTTTTCAATTAACATGTATTTTACATAAAAATAATTGTATTTTAAAATTTTCAATGGTACTATATGAGTATAAGTGAATATAATAATATAATAATACAGGAGGAACAAAGGTGAAAATAGTAAGTATCATAAAAGCGCTATCAGATGAAACAAGAATTAGAATACTGAATTTGCTTAAGGATGAAAAATTATGTGTTTGTGAAATAGAACATGTACTTGAAATAACTCAATCAAACGCTTCCAGGCATTTGAATAAATTAAAAGGAGAAGAAATAATAAAATCAGAAAAGAACGCTCAATGGGTTTATTATGAAATTAATAAAGATACCCTAGACAAACACCCTTTTATAAAAACATTTCTATATGGTGAGCTAGAGAAAATTGAGAAGTGTAAAGAAGATTTGGAAAAACTAAAGGAATTTAAGAAAAGTGGAATGAGTTGTGAGGATTTAACTAAGAATTGCAAGAAATAATATTTATGGAGGATGGGAATGAATAGTAAAAATTCAGCTATAAAAGAAAGAAATTTAGGATTATTTGAGAGGTATTTAACTTTATGGGTAGCAATATGCATTGTAATCGGAGTTATGATTGGAAAGTTTATACCACAGTTTCCAGAAACTTTGAGCAAGTTTGAATATGCTCAAGTTTCAATTCCAGTTGCTGTTTTAATATGGCTTATGATTTACCCTATGATGATTCAAATTGATTTTAGCAGTATCAAAGATGTTGGAAAGAAACCAAAAGGATTATTTATAACTTTGGTTGTTAATTGGATTATAAAACCTTTTACTATGTATTTTTTTGCATGGCTATTCTTAAAAGTGTTATTTGCAGGAATAATTCCAGAAAACCTTGGAACAGAATATGTGGCAGGAGCTGTCTTATTGGGAGCAGCACCATGTACTGCTATGGTGTTTGTTTGGAGTTATCTCACTAATGGAGATCCCATATATACTTTAGTACAGGTAGCAGTTAATGATTTGATTATATTGTTTGCTTTTGCACCAATAGTTATGTTTTTACTAAAGGTCAGTAATGTAGCAGTACCTATAGATACAGTTATATTATCGGTAGTGCTATTTGTATTAATTCCACTTGTATTTGGGTATGTTACTAGAACTAAATTGATAAAAGCTAAGGGTCTAGACTGGCTTGAAAATGTATTTATTAAAAAATTAGGCAAGATAACTATTGTAGGACTTCTTTTAACTTTAATAATTATATTTTCTTTTCAGGGAAATGTTATTTTAAGTAATCCACTGCATATAGTATTGATTGCTATTCCTTTAATAATACAGACATTTTTCATATTTTTCATTGGATACTTGTGGTCAAGAAAGTGGAAAATTAATAGAGCTGTAGCAGCACCTTCTGCTTTAATTGGAGCAAGTAATTTCTTTGAACTGGCAGTAGCAGTTGCAATTTCATTATTTGGACTAAAGTCAGGTGCGGCAGTTGCGACAGTGGTAGGAGTATTAGTAGAAGTACCCGTAATGCTTGCATTAGTTAAGATAGCAAATAAAACAAAAGATTGGTTTCCACAAGAATAAATTACAAATGAAAATATTGATTCAGCAGAATTGATATAAAAAATATTAGCATGACATGAGAATATAAGGAGGAAACACCTGTGAAAATAGCAGTAATATCAGATATACACAGCAATATCTATGCTTTGGAGGAAGTTTTAAAGGATATACACAATAGGAATGTAGATTTAACTGTATGCGTTGGGGATTTAGTAGGATACTGTACTTTTCCAAATGAAGTAATTGATTTGATAAGAAAAGAGAATATACTAACTATTATGGGTAACTATGATGATGCAGTAGGTAATATAAGAATTGCTTGTGGATGTGATTATCCTGATCCTAAGGATGCAGAAAATGCAGCTGCCTCTCTAAGCTGGACAATAGAAAATACAAGTGAGGAAAACAGGAAATATTTAAGAAGACTTCCAAGTGAAATAAAATTTATATTTGAAGGGAAAGAGATAACTTTTGTCCATGGAAGTCCAAGAAGAATCAATGAATATTTAAAAGAAAATTCAGAAGAAGCAGAAGAGGTTATGAAGTATTTTACAGAAGATATTTTAGTTTGTGGTCATACTCACAAGCCTTATTATAAGATGTATGGAGAAAAAATGCTTATTAATGCAGGAAGCATTGGAAAGTCAAAGACAGGTAAACCTGATGCTAATTATGTATTTGTAGATATAAACAAAGATGAGGTAGAAGTAGATATTATTGAAGTACCTTATGACTTTGAAAAGACAGCAAAAGCCATAGAAGAAGCAGGACTTCCAAAGGAGTTTGCTGAACTTATAAGGACTGGCAGAGGTTAAAAGAAAAAAATATTAAAAACACTGGAAATTTTCTAGTGTTTTTTTTGTATGTGTTACTAAATGTTGACAAATAGCATATAATATATTATTATATCACTATATTAGAATATTGTAATATAGTGATATAATTTGATAAATGGATTTGGGAGGGATAAAGTATGAAAAATAAAAATTTAGGCAAAATGCTTTTTATACTTGGTATTATGGCATTTTGGGCAAATGGAGATAACTATGCGGCTGCACCATTACTTATTGATATTGCAAAAGATTTAAATATAAGTATTGGTAGTGCAGCTATTTCTGTAACGGCTTATATGCTTTCTTTTGGATTTTTCACAATTATATTTGGGCCTTTAGGAGATAGATTTGGAAAAACTAAGGTTATTAAAATAGCAGCTTTTGGAACAGCAATTTTTAGTTGTTTAGGTGCTTTAGCATTCAATCTTAAATCACTAGTAATGATTCGTGCTATAAATGGAGCTTTTGGTGCAGGAATTTTCCCGGTAACTATGGCTTTGATTGGTGAAAGTTTTGATGATTCAAATAGGCAAAATGTAATAGGAAAAGTAATGGGTATGATGTTTTTAGGAGGGGCTTCGGCTACGGCTATAGGAGGAGGACTTGCGTATATAGGTTCTTGGAGAACTGTTTATCTTGTTTATGGAATTGCAGAATTTATAACAGCTTTAGTTATGTTGAAGATATTAGAAAAGAGTGATGGGGTTATTGATAAATTGAATTATGGAAAAGTATATGGAGAAGCCCTTGGAAATAAACAATTAGTTAAAATAGTAAGTATTATATTTTTTGTAGGATTTAGTGTTTTCGGTAGCTTTACTTATTCAGGGGAATTTGTAAAGAATGTAACAGGACATAATATTTTCATTGTTGGCTTGATATTATCAGTATTTGGTGTATCAACAGTAGTTGGAGGAAGAAAATCTGGAGTTATAAGACAGAAAATTGGAAAGAAATTTCTTTTGTTTGCAGGTATTTTAGGTAGTGTATCTCTAATGGGATTATCTTTGTCAAACTCAACTATAACAATAGCTGTTACTTTATTTGGATTTGGATTAGCTTTTGTTTTATTCCAATCTACTTTAGTAAACACAGCACAACAAATTATGCCTAAATTAAGAGGTACAGCTATGTCACTAGCATCTTTTAATATGTTTGTAGGTGGAGGAATAGGAACTTTAGTTAATAGAAAGATTCTTGATAGCTTTGGGATAAACAGAATTTTTTTAACTGCTTCCATAGTTATGTTTATAGTAGGAATAGTAGCGTTTATGGTAATAAACTCGATTAAAATAAGGAAAAATGCATAGAATAAGAAATTATTAATAAATAAAATCTATACTTACATTAGATTAATAATAATCCTCCTATGGTAAAAATATAGGGGGATTATTATTTTTTAATTCAATAAATCTACAAAAAATCTTCACATTTATATAATACAATAAAGAGAATAATTAATAGCATTACTGATTTATAAAAATGAATAGGAGGAGAAATGAAAAAGGATATAAATAGAATTAAAATTTCAAGAATTTTCATACAAATTATATTTTTTGTGTTTTTTACAGAGTTATTTTCTTTAGTTTTTAGTTCAATGAAAAGTATTTATTTGGGTGCGATGAATGGAAATTTAGAAACTGTAAATATTGTCACATCCCTAGTGCCGATTGTCACAATAGTATTTTTAGTATTAGTTTTAGGAAGATTTTTTTGTGGATGGCTATGTGCTTTTGGAGCATTAAATGATTTTATTTTTAATATATCTAAAAGAGTATTTAGGCTTGATTTTAAAGTGAATGAGAAATTAGATTCTGTGTTAAAATACCTTAAATATGTGATACTAGCGTTAATTATAATTTTGGGGTGGACAAAGAGTGAGCCTTTAATAGATATGTATAATCCATGGAATGCTTTTGCAGAATTAAGAATGCTTCCACAAGTTTTAAAACATCATCCTATGCAGTTTGGGATACTGGCATTTATTATCTTGGGAGCTGCTTTGATAGAACGATTTTTTTGCAGATATTTATGTCCTCTTGGAGCAGTGCAAGCTTTAATATCAAAAGGTAGGTTCTCATGGCTTATTAGAGATAACAATACTTGCGGAAAATGCAATTTATGTACAAAAAACTGTTCTATGGGCATAAATATATCTAAGTTAAAAAAGGTTAAAAGTGGAGAATGTATAGGGTGTTTAAAATGTGTTGGAAATTGTCCAAAAGGTAATTTTAAAATCAGTATCCTGAAACAAAAAATTAAACCTATGACATATGTATTAATAGGACTTATTTTATTTTTAAGTATATACTCATCTAAATATATTCTAGAAAAAACATTAGCAGTATCAGATATGCAGTTGCAAACTAAACAAGAGTTACAAATAAAAGTCAGTGCCAAAGAAGAGAATGACTATAAGAGTACTGATAAAGAAAAAATCTATAAGGATGGAGTTTATACTGGAGTTTCAGTAGGAAAGCGTCCAGAGATTACAGTTAAAGTAACTATAGAAAGAGATAAGATAATGTCCATTGAAATAGTATCTCATAAAGAATCTATGGAGTATTGCCAAAGACCTTTTAAAGTAATTCCCAAGGAAATAATATCATCTCAATCTGTAGAGGTAGATGCTGTATCTGGAGCTACAAATACCAGTACCAGATTAATAAAAGCAGTAGAAAATGCTGTTGAAAAAGCTAAAAAGGATAATGTTAGTTAAAAATAATATGTGAAGCTTTACCCTTAATATTTGAAAGATTTTATAGAGGAGAAGCTTCGAGATTTAGAAAAACAGGGGGAACAGGTATGGGTTTTACCATAATAGAAAACCAAAAAAGTATTATTTTACAAATAAAACAACATTTAAGATTGAAATAATTATATTAGAATATTATAATATAGTTATACAATGTTTATGGAGGTAATGATTATGAAGATTAAGGTTTTAGGAATGGGTTGTACAAATTGTAAGAAGTTAGAGGAAAATGTTAAGAAAGCTGTAAAAGAGATGAATGTAGATGCAGAGGTTACAAAGGTAGAAAATATGAAAGACATAATGGCATATGGAGTAATGAGAACACCTGCTGTTGTAATAGATGAAAAGGTTAAAGCTTTTGGAAAAGTATGTACTGTAGAAGAAATTAAAAAGCTTATAGAGGACGAAAAATAAGATTTTAATATATTAAGACTTAGAGTAGCTTCCTATGTATTATAGGAAGCTGTTGTTGTATTAATAACTATAAAGTGAAATTTAGTTCAGATAGAATATTAGAAGTGTTAGTTGTGGGATAAAAGTATAGAGTGGGCAGAAGGATCAGAATAAATTTTAGTTTTTATTGACACTTTTTACATATAAGCATATAATTATATTAGAAAATACTTATATAGTTTAGGGGGATTAATAATGTCAAAAACATGGTATCCAGTAATAGACATTGCAAAATGTGTTGAATGTGGAATTTGCGCTGATTTTTGTACTCATGGAGTTTATGAAAAAAGAGGAGAACATCCAATTGTAGTAAATCCAGAAGGATGTGTACAAGGATGTAAAGGGTGTTCAAAACAGTGTCCACAAGGAGCAATTGAATATGTTGGAGATAATGGACAAGAAAATAATGGATGCAGCTGCGGGTGCTGCTGTGGAAACTAATTATTAAGAGGATGTGATTAAATGTTTACACCAATTCAATGGTTTGCAGATTGGCTAGTTTACAATGTTATGGGAATTGATAAGGCATCAAACTTAGGTGGTGCTTTAAATTTCTTTTTCTTTGATACAATAAAGATATTTATATTGTTGTTAATGATTATTTACGCAATTACTTTTATCAGAAGCTTCTTTCCACCAGAAAAGACGAGAAAGATACTTGCTAAAAATAAAGGGAATACTTTTGTAGGACATATTTTGGCAGCTTTACTTGGAATTGTAACACCATTTTGTTCATGCTCGGCAGTTCCGCTTTTTATAGGATTTGTTGAAGCTGGAGTCCCTCTTGGAGTTACATTCTCATATTTAATAGCTGCACCTATGGTAAATGAAGTAGCCTTAGGGCTTTTATATGGTTTGTTTGGATGGAAAATAGCTTTAATGTATATAGCATCAGGGGAAATTATAGCTATAGTCAGTGGTATAATTATAGGAAAGCTTAAACTAGAAAAATATGTTGAAGGCTATGTTTATGAAATGAAGGTAGGAGATGCTTGTATAGATATTCCAGATCCTACAATGAAAGAAAGATTGAAAGACGCATGGATATTTACAAGAGATTTAATAAAGAAGGTTTGGATTTATGTAATAGTAGGTATTGCAATTGGTGGTATCATGCATGGATGGATTCCAAGCGGTGCTCTTGCCAAATATGCAGGAAAAGATAATCCATTTGCAGTATTTATAGGAGTGGCATTTGGTATTCCTCTATACTCAAATGCAGCAGGAGTTATACCTCTTGTTAGTGAACTTACAAGAGCAGGAGTTGCTATGGGAACAGCGCTTTCCTTCATGATGGCAGTAACAGCTTTAAGCATACCTGAAATGATTTTATTAAAACAAGTGTTAAAACCCAAGCTATTAGCTATATTTGTAGCTATAGTTGGAATAGGAATAGTATTTACAGGATATCTATTTAATTTTATAATATAAGTTAAAAAAGGATGGCTCAGCAAGAGTACATCCTTTTTAAATATGATAAAATGTAATTGAAATAAAAATACATTTACAATTATTCAAATAAATCTTAAAATGTCANTGGTGACTGGTGACTGGTGACTGGTGACTGGTGACTGGTGACTGGTGACTGGTGACTGGTGACTGGTGACTGGTGACTGGTGACTGGTGACTGGTGACTGGTGACTGGTGACTGGTGACTGGTGACTGGTATAGAGCGCGATAATATAACTTTAGCTAAAACTTTGGTTAACAATAAAAACTATAAGCAAAACAACAAAAAAGAGGACGGTGTTTCAAATGTCATTAGAAGATATGTACGTAAGAGTATTTAAAGCTTTAGCTCATCCTATAAGAATAAAAATTGTAAAAAGTCTTATACCAGGAGAATTATGTGTTTGTGAATTAAATGGTGATATTGATTTCAGCCAATCTAACTTATCACAGCATTTAAAGATATTAAAGGATGCTGGAATTTTAAAGTCAGAAAAAGATGGTCTGAACATAATGTACAGCATAAAGAATGAAAGGGTTATAGAAGTTCTTAATATTGTTGAAAATATGATTAAGGATGAAATAAAGAACATGAGTGAAAAGCTGGATTAAAGTAAGGAGGTAAGAATTCATTTGAGCGGAATCTTAGATAAATATAATGAATCAATAAATTTAACATATAATTATACGTATAGAATGTTAATGCATTTAAAAAATATTAGGGATAATTTCAATAAACTAGATAATCCTGATGAAATAACTAGAGAAGTATACAGAGATTCTATAATAAAAAAGTATGAAACATTAGAAGATTTAACATGGAAGCTATTGTCTAAAATATTTAAAGCTTCAGGGTTAGAGATAAACAATCCAAGAGGATGCTATAAGCAAGCCTTTAAAGAGGGGTTTATAGATGATATAGATGTTTGGAATGAGATTTTATTATCAAGAAATGCCACAGCACATATTTATGATGAAGCTGATTATGAAAAAATTAAAAATAAGATATTAAAAGAATATATAGATGCTATAGAAAAATTATTAGGTAATATTTCAGAAAAAAGTGATGTGATAAAATGTATGGAATAAATGAAAAAGTATATAGAAGTTTAATTAAGTATTTTGAAAACAATAGTAAAATACGAAAGGTAATTTTGTTTGGTTCTAGAGCAAAAGGTACTGCAAATATAAATTCTGATATAGACCTTTGCATAGATAGTTCAGAAAAAGGCAGAGGAACTATTGTAGAAGAAATAAATGACTTAATAGGGATTTATTCTTGTGATATTGTTTTTTTAGATTCATTAAATGAAGAGATAGAAAAACAAATAAAGAGAGATGGAATTGAAATCTACAGAGGTTAAAAAATGGGCTGTGTCAAAATAGAAAGTGATTTCTGTTTTGACACAGCTTTTTTATGGAAAAGGGAACTTTAAGGAACTATTCTTATTGAATAAAAAAACAAAAAAAAAATAAAGTTACAAATTTCGACAAGAAATACATCGAAAATATTATAAAATAAAGAAAATATAGGTATACACCAACTATCTCTACATAGTCTATTTGAAAGCAGCTTATAGGAAGATAGAAATATAAGTAAATATATTAATTTTAAGATTTATGTTAGAGCAGAAGAAGCATGACTATATTTGGACGCTTATGTCATGTGGATGCAGTAGCGTAACCGGCTAACTACTATGTGGTTAGCTTTTTTGTTTTTCAAAAGCTTAAAAAGCTGAAAAATTTACTGAACATTGCAAAACTTGAAAGAGGATTACTTACATCAACCATTCGTATTAAACATCATGTACATAGTTTTTTTGCGCTTTTAGCTTGGTGATTATCAATTAGCTTAGTAAAGCTTAGGAATGACTTAATAGATTTAGACATATCAAGCAAACAGATAATTCCGAGAGACTATTAAAATATAAGGAGGGCACTTGCAAAATGAAAGTAAAAGAGATTTTTAAACAGTTTCCACAAATTGAAGCAGAAAAATTGATTTTAAGAGAAGTTAAAGAAGGAGATAAAAAAGAGATATTTAATATTTTTTCAGATAGTGAAATAATGAAATACTATGATTTAATTCCATTTAAATCAATTGAAGAAGCAGAACACTTAATCAGTAAATTTAATGATGATTTTGCTAAAGAAAATGGTATTCGGTGGGGTATTACCAAAAAAGATAGTGATAAAATTATTGGGACATGTGGTTTTCATAGTTGGTCAAAGGAGTCTTTTAAAGCACAAATTGGATATGAATTACTAAAAGAGTATTGGAGACAAGGTATAATGGCTGAGTCATTAAAAGCTATAATTTTATTTGGCTTTGAAAGCTTAAATTTAAATAGAATCGAAGCTCTTGTAGAATTAGAGAATGTTTCTTCACAGAAATTGCTTTGTAATTTAGGTTTTCAAAAAGAAGGGGTCTTAAGAGAGAATGAATTTTGTAGAGGAAAGTTTTTGGACTTAATAATGTTCTCTCTTCTGAAGAATGACTTTACAAAGTAAATCTATAGTGATTTACTGAGCTATGTCCGATTTGCTAGTCAAAGCTTAAAGGATATTCAGGGAATCAAAATGTAAATATTGATATGACCCCAGGGGTATAACAGACACTATAATAAGTTAGTTATTGGATAGGAGCAAGTTCAGATTGGGGAGGAAGATGAGTAATGAATGTTTTTAAAAAGTTATCTATAGAAATTGATGAAAAAGATGAAAGAATAATATTATTAAAAGATAAAGTTGTATCTGAGTATTATAATATTATAACTATAATTTTTCTTGTGTATGATATGTATAAAAGAATGTATCTTGGACAAGCAACATATTTTGTGCTAGTTATTTTGGGATTGCAAGTATATAAAGATATGAGGCTTGCTTCAGAAGGTGCTTATAAATTTAGTAAGGAAATATTAATAAAATCTAAAATTTGTTTATTTCTTTTTATGCTTTATTTAGGTAATTTTCCATATAGTTTAATAGATAATAAATGGAAACAAGTTTTTCTGGGTACATATTTTATAGGGATGATTGTGTTAGGTATGTTATATAAAAAAATACTCAAGTGTTTTTTTAGAAGATGGGAGATTAGAGATTCAATAGCTCATCAAGAAGATAATGCTTTATAATTTATAGATAAAGAATATAGAATTATAAAAATAAAGAGAGAATTGAAAGAACTTTTATATGTAAATGGAGGAAAAAATGATAGAAGTTAAAATTGATAATCAACTAAAAGAAAAAAGTAAAGATGTTAAATTAGGGGTAATTAAATATAAAGCTGAAGTAAAAGAATCATCAGAAGCATTAAATGCTGAATTAGATAATCTATGTATTAATCTACAAGAAAAATGTTCAATTCAAGATGTTTTAAAAATTGGAAGTATTCAAGATATAAGAGAGGTATATAAGAGGTTAGGTAAAGACCCTAGTAGATATTGTTCTGGTCAAGTAAAATTGTAACACTTTTGCCTAATATTTTTATGAGCTGTACCGAGCTTCAAAAGGAGTTAATCCTTTATTGAAGGAATGAGGTCTAAGATGGTTATACCAGCTATAGGCA
>NZ_JAPPRQ010000041.1 GCF_026719745.1 Clostridium sp. ZS2-4 | reverse complement strand
TATCATCTGAATTTTTTCTTGTCAACAACATTTTTGATTCTTTTAATTTTCTCAAATTATCTTAATTCATACTTTGTTGTTTCCTCACCGCCGCTCTCGCGACGACAAGGAATATCTTATCATAAATTCAAAACGTAATATATTAAATACTATTCATTTTATTAAATTAATTTAAGATTTCTTCTAATTTCATTCATTTTTCTTAATTATTCTTATATCGATACACGTGGACAAGTGTATTCACATTACTTTAGATTAAAGCTTAAAAGCCCTGCATTAGCTTCTTTTTTTTTTAAGTTACAACTTGTTTACATCTATTAAATACCTTAAATACATTAGTGAAGTATATTAAATTCATCAAGTACAATACAAATGAAATAGAAAGGATAATTTTAATGAATTATATATGCACAATACAAGATAAGAAAAATAAAGCAAAAAAAATAATCCTGGCAGGAACTATAACATTATCTTTAACAATAATTTCTTATGTTTCTCCAATTAACTTCAATGCCTTTAGATATAATATTACTCATAATATGGTTCAAAACTCTAAAGCTTCTATAATCCAAAAATTAGAAGATAATTCTACTAACTCTCCTAAGATAAAAGAAATTTTATCTAATATTGAATTATATCCAAAGGAGCTTCTAGAATTAGCTTCAAAAAAATACGAAACCATAGATTTTGTTTATAACTATCCAACAAATAAAAATACATTTACTAATAAGAAATTTTCTGTGGAGTCTGATTATACTCCTGGCAAGTTTCCACTATTTATGCAATGGGATGAAAGATGGGGATATGATAAATACGGAAATAACTTTATAGCAATTAATGGCTGTGGCCCTACATCGCTTGCTATGGTCATTGTTGGTTTAACAGGTAATACTGATATTAATCCTAAAGTTGTTGCTGATTTTAGTCAAAAAAATGGATATTACATTAATAATGTAGGATCTAAGTGGAGCCTTATGACTGAAGGTGCAAAACAATTTGGGTTAAAAAGTCTAGAACTACCATTAAACGAATCTGTTATTTTATCAACTTTAAAAAATGAAGAGCCTATAGTTGCTATAATGGGTCCTGGAAACTTTACAACCTCTGGTCATTTTATTGTCCTAACAGGCATTACTGAAGATGGTAAAATAATAGTCAATGATTGTGATAGTAAAATAAATAGTAAAAAAACTTGGGATATAGATATATTTATGCATGAAACAAAAAAACTATGGAAATTTTCAATATAATCTTTAATTTATAGTTTTATAAAAAGCAGTCCTTTGGAATAAACCAATGGACTGTTTTTTATCTACTTATAATCCATACACATCTGAAAATTCTATATCTATTCTATCAATCAAACTATTACCACCATCATTGTAATTATTTTCGTTAATGTATTTGTCATCCAATTTTCTAACAGGTAAATTTACAATGAATTCAGTAAATTCACCTGCTTTACTCTCTACTTTAATCTCACCATCATGCACTTCAACAAGTAATTTAACAATAGTTAACCCAATTCCGCTTCCTTCACTATTTCTAGTAAAAGATTTATCTACCTGTCTAAACCGTTCAAAAATCATTTTCTGCTTATCTTTTGGAATTCCAATTCCTGTATCTCTTACTACTATACTAATCTCATCTCCATTATCATATATATTTACATAAATCTTATCTCCTTCATCTGTAAATTTTATAGCATTAGAGAGTAAATTTAACATTATTCTTTCAATATTAAAACAATCACAAGCAATTATCTTGCTTTTTATATTTGAATTAAATTCCAATATTCTATTTTTATTTCTTACATAATCTGAAACTGAGTAAGTTATCTTTCTAATAAGTTCTACTATATCATTATTTTGTAAATTTAAATCGAAGGAATTAGCATTTATTTTAGTTATATCAACTATATTATTAACTAATTTTAAAAGCCTATAGTTATTTTGTTTAATAATGCTTGTATATCTTTCAAATTTCTCATTAACTTCCGAACTTAAGTTATTATTTAGGTATAAATTTAACATTTGTAATGCACAGAAAGACAAATTCAATGGTGTTTTTAATTCATGAGATAAGTTAGCGAAAAACTCCAGTTTTAATTTACTATATTGCAGTTGTTCTCTTAACAGATTATATTCAGTACTATCTACTCCACAACTCAATGTTCCTTCAACATTTCCTTCTTTATCTGTTAACACAACATTATGACAAGATATCATTCTTTCTTCTCCAGTTTTAGTTATAACAACTGTATCAAAATATTCTACCAATTGTCCATTTATTGTTTTTTCAAAATCGCTCTTTAGCTTTTCTCTATCCTTTTCGTTAATAAAATTTTCATGCCATTTCTTTCCCAGCAGTTCTTCTTCAGAATAACCTAAGAGTTCACACCCTTTTCTATTAATTAATGATATTTTTTCATCTTTATCCAAAACCCAAAATACAACTTCAGCAACGTCTAGATATTTTTGTAATTTATCTTTCTCTTGTTTTAACTGTACTGTTCGTTCTTTTACCTTAGTATCTAATATTTCATTAGAATACTCTAAATTTTTATATAACTTTGCATTTTCAAGAGCAATTATTATTTGAGAAGAAAGTATTTCTAAAACCTTCAATCTATCCCTAGTAAAAGCACCTGTCATAAGATTATTTTCCAGATAAATTATTCCCTTCAATTCTCTTTGCTTAATTAAAGGAAAACACAAAACTGATTTAGGTTTTCTTTTAATAATATACTTATCACTACCAAACTTTGCACAATGAATAGAATTTTCTAAAATAACATTTTCATTTGTTCTACTAACATAATTTATAATATTCCTAGGAATATCCTCATATTCCTCAACACTTGTACCCAAATCAACAGCTATTCTTTCTTCTTCAATTTCTTTCTTACCCTTAATTATAAAACCGTCTTCTTCTTTCATAATAAAGACTACTTTTTGAGCCCCTACATTCTCAATAGCAATCTTAATTAAATTCTTTATCAGTTCATCAAAAACAATTTCCTGTGAAATGGTCTTACTAGCTTTCATAATTGTATTAATATCTACTAACTCTAAAGTAGTTATTGTAGTTTGATTTTCATTTATATTTTCTTCAAACTTTTCATGAAAAATTTCTAAATATTTGTTTTGCAAATCCTTTACTTTAGCTTCTGCTCCCCAGCGCTTATAACCAAAATATGCTTCTTTAAAATGCAATTTAGCATATCTGTATTTATTTTTGCCAAGCCAAAACTTTGTGGCTAACTCATTAGCCAAAGCTTCATCATTTATATATTCATATTCTTTTGCCAATGAAATAGACTTATCATAATATTCTATTGCTTCATCAGTTTTCCCTATTACTCGTAAACGTTCAGCTTCAACCAAATAAAATTTATGTAAAAAATTCATTGGAGCACATTCAGACCAATTTTTCATCTTTGTCTGGTTTTCTGATACTCTTATTAAAATCTCTTCTTTTTGCTCATTTGAAACATTAGGATATATTGCAAGTCTTGAAAGAGAATCATACCAATAAAAAACAGCAATATCCACCATACCTGCTACTCCGCCTAAATTTTCTTCGGCTTTTTTTGCAGTCTTAACTGCTAAAGAATACTCTCCAAAATGATAGTATAATATTGTTTTGCTTAAAAATATAAAAAACATTCCAATCATATCACCGATTTCACTGGAAATGGTAAGGGTTTTATTTTCATCACACATTTCTCCTGTAAGTTCGACAGTATTTTTTGATTTTCCCTGCATATTCAAAACCAGCTGTCCAAAGATTCTTTCATAATTTAATGATAAACCTTGTTTTATTTTTTCTAATACTTTTGTATTGGCTGCTGTTTCTTCTTCCACCACTTTAAGTGAACGCCCAATATAAAAAGAATTTTTAGCATGCGCCGGCAAACAATAAGCGCCATATTCAAAATCTCCATTTTCCATTCCTGCTCTAAATCCTTCAGTAAGGGAATCAAGCGTTGATTTAAGATGTTCTTTCCAATGCTTTATACAATAATTATTTATTTCCAAAACCTTTGCCTTATATTGTTTTAGATTTTGACTTTCTACCAGGTTAATACTCATTATTCCTATTCGATATCCCATTTCTATATCATTTCTTACTTCGCAAAGTATCATTCCATAAAATGCATAAGCTCCCGCTGAAAGAGGTGAATTACCATATTTTATCGAAAGCTCCACCATTTTGCAGGTTAATATAGGTGTCAACATAGGTGCTGCCTTATAGGTAGTAGGTATAGTACTTAGCATAATCTCCATTGCCGCAAGTTTCAGAGGATTACTCATAGAAGGCAAATCAAGTAAGTCTTCTGCTTCCATTCCTTCCATAGCTTCTTTTACATTATCGAAAGATTTCTCAATATCAGTTTGTTTCGGTTCTAGCGGCATATTTATTCCCATTAATTTAAGAACTGATATACCTGTTTTTAAAGCTTCCTGTAATTTTAATTGGGCCTGATAAGCTTGTATCTTTATGTCATAGATCTTAACTTTATCCGTTAGCGTTTTTGCATTTTGCAAAACTGTTTCTGCAAACTTATCCATTTGTTCATAATCACTAATAAGATAAGACATTTCTGTTAATTCAGAATATAATTGTAAAGTCAATTCATAATATTCTTGCCAAGCATCACAGCTTAACATTTCAATACCTGTTTTAAAATAATTAAATGCTGACTTATAAGCCGAAGAACTTTTTGCCTCCATACCCACTTTAAGATTTAATTCTGCAAGTTTTATACATTCTGTCTTGTCAATTATAATAGTTCTACCTACATTAAGCTGTCTTACTATTTCAAATAGTTGTTCCGTTTTTGGTGAATTCATGTATTCTTTTAATAATAATCGCCCAATATGTAAATGAATACCCTGTTTCATATCATTAGGTATCAAGGAATAAACAGCTTGCTGTATTCTGTCATGAAGAAATCTGTATTTAATATTTTTTTTGGATAAATCTGTACTTTTATTTTTAACAATAGCTATTAATCCTTCATCAGCAGCCAACTGTAACTCTTCTAACACAGCATCCAAAGATTTATTATTAATTAAAGTCAACGTTTTTAAATCAAATTGATTACCTATACAAGCAGCATTCTTTAATTCCTCTATAGTTGAAGTATTTAATGTTTTTATTTTTTTTATCAAAAATTCTACCACATTTTCGGTTATATCAAGTTTTTTTATTTCTTCCGTATCCCAGCACCACTGCATTAACTCATAATCAAACCAAATATACTTTTTATCATACAATACCTTTAAAAATTCTTTCATGAAAAAACAATTTCCTTGAGTTTTGTTATATATAAAATCCGATAATTCTTTAAGATTATACAAATCCTTTTTCAAACTTACCAAAGTACCTTCAAGTAACGATTGAACTGCTTTCTTTTTCAATGTTTTTAATTCTATAATATTAATATTAGTTTTATTCTTTAAAAGTTCATTTTCCATTATCATAACTGGATGAAGCAAATCAACTTCATTATCTCGATAAGCTCCAATAATTAGCAGATTTTGAATTGATTCATTTGTCATTAGCATTTTTATAAAATTTAAACTTGCAGAATCCGCCCATTGTAAATCATCAATAAACATAACAAGTAGATTTTCTTTTTGAGCAATTACCTTTATAAAATTTTCAAAAACAATATTAAATCTATTTTGAGTTTCACTTGCGCCTAATTTCAGAACAGGTTCTTGTTCTCCAATAATCAGCTTTAAAGACGGAAGAACATCTGTAAGTACCTTTCCATTATTCCCCACTGCCTGTAATATCCTTTTACGCCAAATTGTTAATTGCTCAGAAGATTCTATAAGCAATTTGTTGATAAATTTTTCAAATGCCTGAACAACCGCACTATAAGGTGTTTCACTCTGAAATTGTTCGAATTTACCTGATATAAAATAAGCTTGCCTTTCTGCAAGTTGATTCTGTATTTCATTTACCAAAGCTGTCTTACCTACTCCTGCATAACCTTTAACTAATACTAGTTGCTTGCCACCATTGCTAACTTTTTCAAAAGAAGCAAGTAATTCTTCAATTTCTTCTTCTCTACCATATAACTTTGCTGGTATTTGAAATTTATCAATAATATCTTCTTGTCCTATTTCAAATTCTTCTATCTTACAATTAGCTTTAAAACTTTGTTTACATCTTTCCAAATCTCGTTTTAAACCAATTAAAGTTTGGTATCTATGTTCTGGCATTTTAGCTATTAACTTCATTACAATGTTTGATATTACTTGTGGTATCTTATCATTAACTTCTGCTGGTGGTACAGCTTCTTTTGCAATATGAGCATAAATAAGTTCTAATCTGTCAGAACTATTAAAAGGTAATTTTCCTGTTAACAACTGATAGAAGCATACACCCATAGAATAATAGTCTGCTCTATAATCTACTGCCTTACCTATTCTTCCTGTCTGTTCTGGTGATATATATTCTAAAGTACCTTCTACTTGCTGAGCATATTTTTCGTTTTGTTCCTCTCCTATCCTCAACATAGAATTACCAAAATCTATAATCTTTATTTCTCCCTGGTTATTAATTAAAATATTATTAGGATTAATATCTAGATGAATAACTTTATTTTTATGAATTTCATTTAAAATATCAACAATCTGAATAGATATTTCAAAAAACTCTTCTAATTGAATTCCTTTATCTTTAATTAAACTTTTAAGTGAATTTCCTATAAATTCTTCCCTAATTAAAACTGGTCTACCTTCCCAATTTTCTAAACTATATGCTTTTAACACCCCTTTAATACAATTAACTTTTTGGATAATTCTATATTCATGTTTCAACTTTTCAATATT
Organism: Clostridium sp. ZS2-4; assembly: GCF_026719745.1. Lineage (GTDB taxonomy): Bacteria > Bacillota > Clostridia > Clostridiales > Clostridiaceae > Clostridium_H. Next base: position 6,400 of record NZ_JAPPRQ010000041.1, on the reverse strand, counting down.
TCTTAATGTTATTCTCTCTGAAGACACTGTCTTAAGGATTATATTCTCTTTTTTTCTTTTACTATAACCACTATAGACAAGTGTATCCTTTCCTTCATAAATTAATTTATTAATTTCGTATCCTTTCAGTTGCAACATAATTCCCCCATCCCATTTTTATGCTTTAGTTTATATTTTCTGTAAAGTAATTAAAATTAACGTGGACATTGCTCTTAAAAAACCATATACTACAAATATTAATATTTTCACTTGTAAACCTATTACTTAATTACCATTTTAATGCTTAATGTACCAATAATCAACAAAATACAAAGAAAATATATATGATTAGATTCAGAAGATTATGTTTTACCAAAAGTATGAAATAAAGAGGAAAAGATATATGCAAATTTAAAGAATTGCTCTTTACTATTAAAAACAAGGAAAACCCCTAGCCTAAGCCAGGGGCGAAATTTGTCATTTTTCTGTTAAAATGTCTATTAGGGTTAACTTTATAAATTTAGATATTCATTTCAATATTTCCTTAACTCTACCTACAATTCCATTCTGAAGCATCACTTTAATACCATGATGATGACTAGGTGACTTTGTAAGAATTTTTTGAACCACGCCTTCTGTTAATTTACCTGAACGCTGATCTTGTTTTTGAACAACTGTTACTTTTATACCCTGTTTTATATTTTCTCGTATAGTTCCATCCATATTATTATCCTCTTTCTTTACTTGCTATATAGTTTTACCATAATATTATTATATACCGTTGGATAGATATCTTAAATAAAATTTTCTACTTATGCTGTATACTTTTTAAAATCACAGTCATAGTTCGTAGTATTCATTAAATGAAAAGCCCTGCGGATTAACCCCTTTATTTTGGACAATATCTAATTAATTCTTACTTTTTCTTATAATTACACCCTTACCTCTATATTAGTTAGTTGCTCTCCAAAATAAAGGTGGTAAAATTCATTGGGAGTCATATACCTTAAACTTGAGTGTAATCTTCTGTTATTATAGAAATTTATAAAATCGTTTACTATTTCATATGCCTCCTTATAGCTTTGAAATTCATTACTTTTAAAACATTCATCTTCAAGTATTCTGTGGAAAGATTCCACATGTGCATTTTTATTTGGGGTTTTTACTGGTATTCTTTCATGATGTAATTTAAATTCTTCACAGCATTCTTTAAATTTATAGCTTACAAATTGTGGACCATTATCGGTTCTTATAACAGGTCTTGTAGCACCTTCTGCAAATAGATCCCTTCTAATTAGGCTTTTTCTTAATAATGCGGTAGCATCCTTGGCTTCACAATGAAAACCTATATGATAATCTACAATGTTTCTATCGAAGATATCTATAATATTAAGCATATAGAAAAATTTATCTTCACCTTCAATATACCCATATTTGATATCCATTTCCCATAATTGGTTTGAACCTGTTATAATTCTGTTAGCAGCAATGCTCCGCTTAACTTTAGGTTTTATAACCCTTTGATTCTTTAAAATATCAAGTTCTTTGCATAGCCTGTATACTTTTTTATGATTTATAATAAGTCCATATTCACGTTTAAGATAATGCATTATTTTCCTATAACCATAATTTATAGCATCACCATCTATAGCTTCTAAAATATATTCCTTAATTTCATCATCGCAAATTTTCTTGCCTTTTTCAGTTAATGAATATCCCTTTGGTTTGCCGCCTAACGGCTTATATTTTTCTTTGCCTTCTACACTTAAATTATAGTAGTATGTGGATCTTGATAAACCAACTATCTTTAAAACAAAAACTGCATTATAACCTTGCTCTATATATTTTTTAGCTACGGCTACTTTATCTTTAATTGAGGGTTCGCTTTTTTTATTAAGTCTTTAAGAATTGCTATTTCTAAATCTTTTTCTCCTAATATCTTTTTTAAAGTATCATTTTCTTTTGTTATTTCTGTTATCTCTTTTTCAAAGTTATTTTGTCCCTCAATTAAAGCCTTTCTACCTGGCTTAACCTTAATTTCATCTTTCTGTTTAGAATTTTTAATCCATGTAAATATAGTTGATTTTGAAATTCCATGTTTTCTTGAAACTAATGAAACATTTCCAACTTCCTTTACCTCGTTTAGTATTGATTCTTTTAATTCTTTTGTATAACGTTTGCCTCTCATAAGTTACCTCCAATCACTTTTTATATTATATATAATTTACAAGCAATTGTCCAAGTGTGATTGGGGGCTTAAGAGCCCTGGATTCTCTTCCAAGGCTTTTGTATTACGCCAATTGTTCTTCTAATATTCCAATTAAATTCAACTTATCTATTCTAGCTTTAATTTCTTTAATATCTGTTGTATATAATCCCTGCTCCTGCAAAGGTATATCTGTTGCGTCTTCCTTCTACAGTAATCATTTTATAATTTGCATAAGCTATAATGTCTCCTATTGCTGTACTTCTCGGAAGTATTAGCATTGGCATTCCAAGAGTATATCTCACTGAATTGTGTCCTGCTAAGGAACCTGTACATATTGCTTCTGCTCGATACAACAAACTACAAGAATTTCAGAAAATTTACCAATTAATCTATATGAAATATTATATGATATTTTAGAAGAAAATACTCTAGGAAAAAGATTGAAAAAAGCTAGATTGAAATTAGGGCTATCTCAGTATGCACTTGCTACCAAAACAGGATTAACTAGAAATTCTATAGATAATTATGAAAGGGATACTGTGCATCCTTCAAGAGCTGCTTTAAAAAAATTAATCACAGTAATTGATAAGGATTATTTGTGTAATGATGAGTACTATAAGTTTATATTATCTGATTATCCTAATACTATTAAAAACTGGCGACTGAAAAATAAATTAAGTTTACGAGCTGCAGCTGAAATTTTAGAAATAGGAGCCTATGATGGCTCCTTTAATCTCATTTTGTTATTGACCAATAGTCATACCTGATGGAATAACATCAACCATAATACTTATTACTCTTTTTTTCATTTTAACTAGTCACATCTTTATTTGGTGAAATCCACTACAAAACGTCCACGATAAGACCATATATTCATTTTAATATTATTTACAGTCTTAGTATATTTCTTAATTGAGTTCATGTCTGATGGATGGTCTAAAACACATTTTTTGTACTCTAAAAGTACATAGTTATATATAGAATCTACTTTATCTACTCCTACTACTGGGATTAATGCTTTCCTAATTAGATATTTATTTTGGTTAAAATTTATTGTAGAGTCAGGAATATATAACTCAGCAATAGTATTTTTAATTTGTACTGCATTAGGTGATGTAAAAAACTTGACATCAACAAATTTTTCCAAATTAAAATCCAACTCTATTATAGAAGAACCACTTCCATCTTCACATTTACCACAATGTATATCTGCTAAATATCCATTTTTTTCTGTATAAAGAGCCTTTAGTACATCTATTGTTTGTTTGTTGATATTAGGATTAAAAGTTGTTGGTAGTGTTTTCCAACTTATCGTATCTGTTGCATAATCATAATAACGAAGATTCAAATTACCTTCTACAAATTTAGCACCAAAACTCCAATATGGTGAATTTGTTTTATATAGATTTTCAACAAACAATTCGTTTTCAGGTTTAGTTGGTTCAGTTGGCTTAGTTTGTTCTTTACTTTTAATAACAAACTTCATAGCAACTTCCTGCTTCAACTTAAAACGTTTTGCTGTATTGTCTTCAATACCCTTTCTTACAATAGGCTTAGGTTCTGCTTTTACAACTACACCTGATGAAATCATAATAATCGCTGCAACCAGTGCACAGGCTATTTTGTTTTTTAACATTTTCGTCTCCTCTTCTTTTTATTTTTACTTTTTTTACATTTATCGGTAATTTAATTTGTTTATTTTTATATTGTTTAATACTACCACATGTCCAATTGTACCATATTTAATATTAATATGTATATTATGTAAAACAAAGACTCTAACCCTGCTCAATTGATTTTTAGAAGGATATTCACTACCTAAAAAAGGAGCCTGAGGCTCCTAATTCCCTTAATCTTCTATTATACAAGATTCAATAATTTGCTTTTCAGCACCATCTTTTTTTATTCTATACTCTTTTATTTCAAAGGCTGGACCATTATAGTTACCTTTAGCATATGACATACCTTCGCAGTATACCCAATCTTTTGTTAAATTTATATACTGGCATCCTTCATCAATCAACTTAGTGCATTCAGTACCATCTGTTCTTATTTTATATAAATTAAGATTTGAATCATTTAAACTTACATAATAAACCCATTCATCATCTACATTAAAAAAGTTTGAATTAAAAAGTTCAGTCATATAAGATGTATATTTACATATTTCTTTGATGTTTTTTCCATCTAAATCCATTTTATAAATTTTATATTCAGAATATGGTTCAGTTTGTATTTGATAATAAATGTATTTATCTCTTGCAATCATAAAACTAGGTACAATATTACTTAATCTTATTTTATTTGAACCATCTATTTTAGTCTTGTATATTCCCTTATCATCAAAACAATAGCTCCAATCATTTATTATATTGTTAATGCTATATTCTTTAGGTAGTAACGTTTTAGAGGTACCATCGGTTTTCATTTTATAAACACCACCATGTAACTCATAGTTAGCATCTTGAGAATATGCTGAGAAATAGAGACAATCATTAATTACAATTAAATTTGAAATATCGTCGTTCTCATATAATTTTATTTTACTAGAACCATCTGTTTTTATTTTATATATACATGGTTTAAAACCATTAATATTTGAATTATATTCATCACTATATATAAAATATATCCAGTCCTTTGATACATTTATATAATGTACTGAACCATCAAATAATTTTGTTTTACAAGTATTATCAGTTTTTATTTTATATAAGCCATTACTATCAGCACCACTATAATAAATCCATTCTCCATTTTGAACAACTTTTCCAGCATTAGCTATATTCCCATTTGTATTACCTATTTCTATAGTTTGATTTACATTGTTAATTCGTTTTTCTATTTTCTTTACACCAGAATTAATTAAATTGTTATTAATTTTTATAGGTACTACTTTCTTTTCACTAGCGTAACAAATATTTGAAGCAGTAAGTGAAAAGCTAAAACTTAAAATTAATGTCAAACTTATAATCTTCTTTTTCAATTATACTCCCCCTTTCTCATATCACTGTAAAATTATAACATATATTTGATTTTATTTCATATGAACTTCAATCAAAATTTAAAATTATATATAAAATTAATAAAAAGGAGCCTCCAGCTTCTTTTATCATATTTTCTGTAATTCTAATCTTATTTTGTATAGCTTCAATATATAGTAAATCATCTACTTCATTTAATCTATTCTTATAATAATTCAAGTAACCATATAAAGCTAGAATCATTATATCTTTTTCCTCTTCAGTACATGCTATTATTCCTTCCATAATCTCACCTCATTGAAATTATAAATATGAATACTATAAATTATTCAAGTTGATTATTGCAAGGATTTTAAGATATAATATGGTATATTGCATAAAAAGGAGTTATAAAATGAAAAGAAAGATAGGATTATTACTAAGATTATTAGGTATTATATTAGTGATTATTTCTATAGGCGAAGCGATTAATATTATAGAGCCAACTACAGCAAAAATAATAAGAGCAATAGGANTCAAATAAAAGCCTATGATTCGGACAATTACGGATTATAGGCTTCCTTTAGCTTTGGTTAAAACGCAATGCAATGACAAAAATCATAAATTTTAATAGGAACTAGCTCCTATTTTATTGGTTTAGGTAAATTAGAAATAAAAGCTGAATAGCCTTCTTCATATTTAATATAATTCAGGCTTTGAAACCTCTTAAATCACATAAGAGGGATGGATTATCTTAAAATATTCACTAATTTTTATTGACACTCCTATTACAGTTATGATTGCATATCCAGTTGCAACCCATCCAGTTATCTTAATCCCCTTTTTCCATCCCATAATCCAAAGAATTATTCCTGTTCCCCATATAATCACAGCTGCTGGGTAACTTATATTAACTTGTTCCGGTCAAGTAAAATTGTAACACTTTTGCCTAATATTTTTATGAGCTGTACCGAGCTTCAAAAGGAGTTAATCCTTTATTAAAGGAATGAGGTCTAAGATGGTTATACCAGCTATTGGCATAATCATATACAGCTCTGTTTAACAGATCATCATTTTTAAAATAGAAAAGATAGCTGTGTAAAATTAAACCAGTATTAGCTAGCTTATGGTTCTTTAATGCTAATTTTAAGGTTTTAATGGCTAAATCTGATGTAATTTCTTTGCTATTGAGCGTTGCTATTACAGACCTGTCATAGAGGTCTAAAATAGTGCAATTATAGCGTTTGCT
>NZ_JAPPRQ010000040.1 GCF_026719745.1 Clostridium sp. ZS2-4 | reverse complement strand
TGCATTTAATTGCATCTAGTGCTTGCTGTACCAAATATGCTGTATTACCATTTTTTCTTCTACTCCCTACTATCCCCAATACTTTCATTATACTACCTCCATAAATATCATATTTGCTACGCATTTTATTTATACTATGACTTAATTATATATTACACTCACTTCAAAATATGGGATATGAATGCAATTAAAAGACCTATGATAATGCCAATATCTCCAGGAATACTTTTATCTCCTTTCAATATATTTACAATTATTCACTATATAGTTCTAAATTCACCTATATTAATTCCTGTTCACTTAAGGAATCAATATATTCTTTAGATTCCTTCAAACCAAGTCCAGTAACCATTCTATATCTTTTAATTACTTTAATCTTTTTACCTTGTGAAATAAGACTTTTCAACTCATTATCTATATTTTCTATGATTGTGTCAGGCACTCCAAGTTGTTTAGCAATCTTATCTAAAGTTGTATTCATACGTGCAATATCATTTCGCAACTGACTAATACCAGTTGATATGACCATTAATGATATTAGTCCTATTGTAATTGCAAAAATATCTGTGTTATTCATAGCTTATATCTCCTTTATTTTTAAATCAATTGGTCATATTGTATAATTTTATCATATTTGCTACGCATCTTCTTTATATGTGGCACCACCATCCCAATGAAATTATATCATATTAAATCCCATTATAGTAAAATAATGTATATTATTTAACGAAAATAACCCTAAATACCTAATACCTAGAGTTATTTTTATAGAAATATCTTTCCTTCTAATCTTTATTTACATTTTTCTTCAACTGCTCAATCCCCTTATTCTTCAAATTCCTGACCTGTGAAACTGTCTTATCAATTAAAAAATGTATTGAAGGATACTTGAAGAAAAAGGAATGGCTGAAACAACAAATCTCAAAAGGGTATGTATTCAAGAAATTTAATGTTAACCATAAGGTTTTTTATTGAATACTGTCCTTTTACTGTATAGTAGCAAAAAACAAAATAACTACCCCGAAAGGTAGTATTTATAATGTGCGACCAAGCCTATAAGCCGAGTTCTGTGTTAAACGGTCATCTATCTAGGCCTACTGTTACCAGTAGGCTCAAGCGATCTTACCCGGGGACGGAACGGGCAGCCCCATAAGTCCCTCTATTCGATCTTGCTCCAAGTGGGGTTTACATAGCCGCAAAGTCGCCATTGCGCTGGTGAGCTCTTACCTCACCTTTCCACCCTTACCAAAGTAAACTTTGGCGGTATATCTCTGTTGCACTTTCCTTAGAGTTGCCTCCACTGGGTATTACCCAGCACCCTGCCCTATGGAGCTCGGACTTTCCTCTCCTGCATAATCTGCAGCAGCGACCATCTGGCTTACTCGCAGATACTATATTAACATACTACAAAGGAAAAATCAAATTTATTTTTCTGGCAAATATACTATTCTTCCACAGTTATCACAATAAATTACTTCTTTATTCTTATTCAATTGGCTTATTGTAATTGCCGAAAGCTTTATTTTACATCCACCACATACTTCATTCCTTACTGGAACCACAGCACTATTTTTAGCTTTCCTTATTGACTTATATTCCAACAACATTTTTTCTGGCAGCTCACTTTCTAATATAGCTATAGCCTTTTCAGCCTCTTTAATATTTTTATTTGCCTGCATAATTCTATTTGTACTACTCTCTTTATATTCTTGAAAATTATTCTTTAAATTAACAAGCTCCTGTCTTGAATTTTCTATTTGCAGCTTAAGTTTCTCTTCTTTTTCCAAGATTTCTATAGAATTATATTCCATTTCTTTTATTGCAGTTTTATGATTTTCTATTTGCTTTTCACATTTTTCGATCATTCTTACATCACTACCATACTCATTGTACAATTTATTTTGTATATCTTCCATTTCTGTTTTCTCACTGTTAATTTTACTGCTGATTTTTATATATTCACTTTTTATCTCTTGAATTTGTTCCTTTTTTTCTAAATACTTTGCTTTTAATCTTTCAAAATCATTTTTCATTTTCTTTAGCATGTTCATATCTGTATCATCTTTCACTATCTTATTTCCTTCTTCAATTTTTCTATAGTTCTCCTCTAATCTAATCAACTTTTGTAAAGTATCCATATACATTCCTCCTATTTTTTGTTTTCATCTAAATAATTATATGATAGTTTAAAATTTCAATTATATATGAAAAATAGAAATAAGTACAAAACTTATTTCTATTTTAATTTGTATGGGTCCTTAATATTCTCTGATATTGTAACATCATTATTAAAACCCAATTTCTTTATTCTATTTTCTAATTCCTTAGCCACAACTTTAATACCAGGCCATTCCGTTCCAAAATGTCCAGCATCAATTATCCCTATACCTTCTTCACTATAATCACTAACATAATGATAGGTTGTATCTCCTGTAATTATACAGTCTGCTCCTAGTTTTTTTGCAGCATAAAAATAATCCTGCCCACTGCCATTTATTATAGCAACCTTCTTTATAAGAATAGAATCTTCCCCTGCATATCTTAAATAAGGAAGCTCTAGGGCTGACTTTATCTTGCAGCATAATTCTTTTAGAGTTATGCTCTCATTTAATTCAGCAACTCTACCAATGCCACTGTTATAATCATTAGAATCTCTATTTGGTGAAAGATCAATAGTTTTTGAAGCTTCAAAGCCTAACATCCCAGTAATTATATCATTAATTCCACCCTTAACAGAGTCTAAATTTGTATGACTTGAATAAACATTTATATTATTTTTTATTAACTTTATTAACTTCTTTCCAAGTAAAGTCTCAGTTGTTATAGATGAAGGCTTTCTAAATAAAAGAGGATGATGAGTCAAAATAAGATTACATTTTTTATTTTTTGCTTCTTCAATGACGTTTAAAGTACAATCTAAAGCCACCAAAATAGACGTTACCTTTTCCTCTACGTCTCCAACCATTAAACCCACATTGTCATAACTCTCTTTTAACTTTATTGGAGCCATTTCCTCCATAATTTTTTTAATATCCACAACCTTTAAAGACATAAGAGTAACTCCTCCAATTTCTTTATCTTATTCGTAATTTCTTGTTTTCTTTTTCTAGCTGATTCAGTTCTTTCATCAATATATTCCAATATACTTCTATACTTATTAATTTTAAATCCAATATACTCTTCTACAAGAGGATGTTTTTTTTCTATAAGTTTCTTACTTACTTCGTAATATATATTATCCATCTTTGTTGGTTTATTATTATATTTTATCTTGATTATTTCATAATATTTATCCTCGTCAAAACATAATTCTTCATCAATTACATCATACCCGGCTTCATACACATACTGTCTTAATACTTCCGGATTTTGAACTGGCTGAAGTATCATAAATTTTAAACTTTTGAATACATTCATATCTTCTTCTATTATATCTCTAATTAAATTTCCACCCATTCCAGCAATTACTGCACCATCTACTTCAAAGGGCTTAATAGTAGAGAGTCCTCCCCCTAGCCTGCAAAATATCCTATCACTTAAACCTTCCCTTTTAATATTTATTTTTGCCTTTTCCACTGGACCTTTATTTATATCTGATGCAATAGCCTTGCTGCAGGTTCCCTTTTGAATTAAATATATTGGTAAATATGCATGATCTGTACCAACATCACAGATTGATTCACAATTATCTACCATTTGTCCAATAGTTTTTAGTCTATCACTTATATTCATTGCTTGTCTCCTATAAAAATTGAAATAATGTTTTTAATTGCATTAAAAAGAATACTGCTGATATGACAAGTGACACATAAATATATCTGTTAGCACTTTTCTTATCATATTTTGCGTGAAAATGAGCTGCATAATACATACATAATAAAATTGCCATATTTAATACACCATAAGTCATTTGTTTAAATGCAAACTGCTTACCAGTCCCCATCTTTACTGCTTCAAACTTTGCATTAAAATTTATTGGCATCTCTGCTGGCAGCATTTGTTTCAAGTATAAAATAAATGGTGTTAGTGTAAATACTACGATTATTACACTTACTAGTAAAAAAGGTATCATAAATCCCTTTTCTTTATGTAGGCTTACCATCTTATTGGGTTTATATTCCCACTCTAAAAACCTAACTCCTCTTTCTTCCAATAAGTTTTTAAATTCTTCAATTTGCTCTGGTGAAATAGCATAGTTTATTTCTGATGTTTTTAAATAAATTACTTCTTTACTGGAAGTTACAAACATTCTTGTTGTTCCTATCTTATCAACTACAAATCTTCCTAAAGCAAAATTATTCTTTCCAACTCCTGAAAGCTTAACTCCATGAATTATACCTTTTGAGTCTCTATATCCTTCAATACTTTTAAAAGGGATTTTTATTTTTTTCAAACCCCAAAACCCTATAATGTATAAGTTTTCTTCATCTGCCAAATATTTCAGTGTAAAAGTTAACAGTAAATAATAAATTCCATATAAATTAACCAGTATCAAAAATATCTTAATTAATGACAGTATTACATACAAATCTATTAATTTAGTTACTAATACTATACCTATATTTATCAATATAGTACAAGAAAGAATAATAGAAGCTCCTAGGCCTTTTCTATTGTTGTATGCTTTCATTTTATCACCCTCTTTAAAGGTATTATATCATAAAAAAAGAGTAAAGTTAAACTTTACTCTTTGGAGCCTATAATAAACCTCTAGTCTAAATAATCCTTCAACTTTTTACTTCTACTTGGATGTCTTAACTTTCTTAAAGCCTTTGCTTCTATCTGTCTTATTCTTTCCCTTGTTACATTAAATTCTTTTCCAACTTCCTCCAATGTTCTAGCTCTTCCATCATCAAGTCCAAATCTAAGTCTTAAGACTTTTTCTTCTCTTGGTGTCAATGTATCTAGAACATTTATTAACTGTTCTTTTAACATTGTAAATGCAGCTGCCTCTGCTGGTGCCGGTGCTTCGTCATCTGGAATAAAGTCTCCTAAATGACTATCTTCTTCCTCTCCAATAGGAGTTTCTAAAGATACAGGTTCTTGAGCTATCTTCATTATCTCCCTAACTTTCTCTACTGGCATTTCCATAATCTTTGCTATTTCTTCTGGTTGTGGGTCACGTCCTAACTCTTGAAGAAGTTGTCTAGAGACCCTAATAAGCTTGTTGATTGTCTCAACCATATGAACAGGTATTCTAATAGTTCTAGCTTGATCTGCTATAGCTCTAGTAATCGCCTGTCTTATCCACCATGTTGCATAGGTACTAAACTTGTAACCTTTTCTGTAGTCAAACTTTTCTACTGCTTTTATTAATCCTAAGTTTCCTTCTTGAATAAGGTCAAGGAAAAGCATTCCACGCCCTACATATCTTTTGGCAATGCTTACAACTAATCTAAGATTTGCTTCTGCTAATTTCTTCTTAGCAAACATACTTCCATCTTCAATCTTTTGAGCCAGTTCAATTTCTTCTTCTGAAGACAGAAGAGGAACCTTACCTATTTCTTTCAAGTACATTCTAACAGGGTCATCTATGGAGATACCTTCTGGTATAGTTAAATCTAATTCTTCCTCTTCAACTTCTGCCTCTCTCATATCTCCAATTATTTCTATATCCATAGACTCAAGAACATTATATACTTTTTCTATTTGTTCAGGACTCAACTCCACATTTTCTAATTCATCCATTATTTCTTTGTATGTTAAGCTAGATTTTTTCTTCCCTTTGTCAATAAGATTCTTTATTATTTTCATTTTTTCATTATTATCTTTTACATTCTTTCTTTTGTTATTCTCATTCTTTTTATTCTTCTCTGGCATTTGATTACCTCCTTTCGCTATTGTTCATTTGCATTATATCTTTTTGAATATTTTGGAGTTGCTTTACAAGTTTTAAGGATTCTTCAAAATAACCTTTTGCTTCATAGTCTTTAATTTTATTCATAATTTCTTTTTTCGACTCCTCTAGCTTAAATTTTTCGACTTCCCTGATATAATTATTTATTAGTTCTTTATGATTTTCTTCATCTAAGAGTTCAATTTGACAAATCTTTATCCATTCTTTAGAACTTTCTACATCATCACATTTAGCCTCTATGTGCGTTTCTATATTCTCAATATCATTTTCTATGGTTTCACAGATTAAGCTAAATATCTTTTTATGACTGTCTAATATCAAATCTTCTTTATCTAAAATATCAGTGATATATCTATAGTACTCTATATCTCCATACATGATTTTAAGTAAATTCCTTTCTGCTTTGACATAAGCAGGTTCTAAATATAATTTTTGTCCAAAATCCTTCTCAGTATACGCATATTGTGATTTTTTTACATTTTTTTGATTTTTTTCTGTCAACATATCATAAATTGCTTGTTCTTTTATACCAGTTTCTTCTGATAGCTTCTTCACATAAACATCCATTTCAATAGGATCTAACTCTGAAATTATCTCACAAGCCTTATTTATGTATTTTATGAGCATTTCTTTATCTTTTAAATTCATTCCATATTTAGCCATTTTAATTCTGTACTCAATAAAAGGCAAGGAATTATTTATAAGATCCATAAAAGCATCTTTACCATTATTCCTTATAAATTCATCAGGATCTTTACCTTGTGGTACTGTCAATACTCTAAGGTCAAACCCCTCTTTCTTTAATATTTTAAGTCCTCGTATTGTTGCACTTCTTCCTGCTAAATCTGCATCATAGGATATTATTATCTTATCAGCATATCTCTTTAATAACTTCGCTTGTTCAGATGTAAGCGCTGTACCTAAAGAAGCCACAACATTAGTTATCCCATATTGATGCAAAGATATGCAATCCATATACCCTTCAACAATAATTAATGTCCTGTCTTTTAAATTTTTTACTGCAAAATTCAATCCATAAAGATTTGTTCCTTTTTTAAAAATTTCTGTTTCAGGAGAATTCAAATATTTAGGCTTTGAATTATCTAGCACTCTTCCACCAAAACCTATTACTTTACCTTTATAATCAAAAACAGGAAAGATAACTCTCTCTCTGAATCTGTCATATGCGGAATTATTTTTCCCTCTAATTATTAATCCTGCATTTAAAAGATCTAATTCAGAATACCCTTTAGCTTTTAAATAATTCATAAGATTATTCCATCCCTTAGGTGCATAACCTAAACCGAATTTTCTTATTGTACTACTTAAAATTCCTCTGCCAGTAAAATATTGAGTTATCTTTTTTTCCTTTTGAAGGTTGTTAAAATAATACCTGGCTGCTTCTACATTAATCTTATATAGCCTTTCACTTTTATCTCTCTGTACATTATTTGTACCTTGTAAGTCCAATTCTATGTTAGCCTTATCTGCAAGATATTTTAATGCTTCGATAAAGGGCATATTTTTGGTTTTCATAACAAATGTTATTACATTACCTGCCTCTCCACATCCAAAGCATTTATATATCTGTTTATCCTGTGAAACACTAAAAGAAGGAGTCTTCTCATTATGGAATGGACAAATTCCTACAAAATTTCTTCCTGATCTTTTTAATTGAATACTTTCAGAAACAATATCTACTATGTCATTTTGTTCTTTTATTTTTTGAATTACTTCTTCACTTATCAATGAAGCATTACCACCTACTTATTAATTTTAGCGACAACTATATACCTATTCGACAAATAATCTTATTTTCCTTCTATAAATTTTCACTTTTTTCTCTATATAATATATTCTTTATAAAAGACAAATTTCCTTCATTTTTTTTTATTTTTCACACATATATTTTTCCATTTCTTTGCAAAAAATATTCATAGTTTTAGTATATTACAAGTTTAGGAACATAAAGTTTATTAAACAACAATAAACAATAATCATCACTCATCCCTGATATATAATCTGTTACACCAGTATATAAGCCTTCTCTCTCTACAATTTCGTAATAAAACCATGGCATCTCCTTTGGATTTTTTAAAAAATACTTATACACTTGTTCTAAAACAAATTTTGCCTTTTCTCTTTCTTTCTTTAACATTTCACCTTTATAAATATTGTCAAACATAAATTTTCTAAGTCCAACTAAACTTTGTTCCCCAGCTTTACTTAAGGATACTGCTATATTTCCACTCTCAATATTTCTAATGGTAGTGTATATACAATCCCTAACAAGAGCATCTATTCTTCTGCCATGAGTATCTCCTAATCCATCCAAAAATTCTTTTGGAATTTCCTCTGCACTTAGCAAGCCAGCTCTTATTGAATCATCTATATCATGATTTACATAAGCAATTTTATCACTATATCTTACAACTTGACCTTCCAAAGTGTAAGATTTTGATGATGACTTTGAAAAGCCACTGTGATGTAATATACCATCTAAAACCTCATGAGTCAAATTTAGTCCTATTCCCTGCCTTTCAATCTTCGTAAGAACCCTTACACTATTTTCATTATGTTTAAATCCAGTTGGATTTAATTTATCTAAAACCTCTTCTCCATTATGAGCAAAGGGAACATGCCCAATATCATGTCCTAGAGATATAGCCTCAATAAGCTCCTCATTAAGTCCTATCCCTTTGCCTATAGTCTTTGCAATTTGTGCCACTTCCAGTGTATGTGTAAGCCTTGTTCTGTAATGATCTCCCCAAGTCTTAATATACACTTGAGTCTTATGTTTAAGTCTTCTAAATGATTTACTGTGAATAATTCTATCTCTATCCATCATAAATTCTGTTCTTATGGTATCCTTCTCTTCAAAATACTTTTTTCTTTTGGCATTTGAAGAAAAAGCAGCATGAGGATTTAATATTTTTTTTTCATTTTCTTCAATTTTTTCTCGAATATTCATCTAGAAGCTCCTTTCAAATATATTTTCTTTTTCACAATAATATTTCTATACAATAATATAAAATCCTTTTTATAAGTAAAATGTATATTCTAATAATTTTTATAATATGTTTATATTAAGGATTTTATTTAAGGGGGGCCGTTATGCCTGAATCAGCTAAATTATGTAACATAAATTTATTATCAGAAGAAAACGTAAAAAAATTTGTTCTCCCATATTATGATTTACAGGAATCTAGAGTTACTGCAATAAAATTTAAAGATACTGACAAGCAAAGAGCTGTTTATAAAGTAGAACATAAAAATAAACAATACTGTCTTAAAAAAGTGTATTTTGGTAAAGAAGATTTACTGTTTATATATTCTGCCATCGAATGGTTATATAGAAATAACATAAATGTTCCAAGAATTCTCCCTAATAAACATAATGGAAGGTTCATCAACTATAAAGATATGCTGTTTATTCTCACCCCTTGGATTGGTGGAGAAAAATGTGATTATGACTCCCCTCTTCATCTACATGAAGCTTGTACTACATTAGCCTTAATGCATAATAAATGTAATAGCTTCTCGCCAATAAAAGGCAGTGTACATCGAAGTGGCTGCAATAATTTATACGAATCCATAAATAAACACTTCGATCAGTTATTAATAAATTCTAACCTGGCTTTTAAATACGGAGACTCTTTTTCAAAATTATACCTGAAAAATTTCGAAAAAGGTATTTATCTTGCAAAAAAATCTATTGAAGCTTTAAGTAAAGTTAATAGAAAAAATTTAAGCGTATCGCTTTGCCATATGGATTATGTTAATAAAAATCTTATTTTCGACGAGAGTTCCAGCATATGGATTATAGACTTTGATAAATGCAGAATGGACTATACAATTCATGACTTATCCTATTATTTTAGAAGATTATTAAAAAGAGATAATACTAACTGGAATATTGATACTGCTTTAATATGTTTAGACTCTTATGAAAAAACACGTCCTTTAAATTCGGATGAATATCACTATCTACTGGGATACTTGGCTTTTCCCCAAAGATATTGGAAACTTTCTAGAGATTACTACAGAAATATTGAAAAATGTAATAAAAAAACTTTTAGAGAGATACTTATTAAATCTTGTAGTAATTTTGACTCTCAGATAAAATTTGTAGAAGGATTTAAAAAGTGTATTAAACCCAAATTTAATAATTCACCTAAGAAAAGTCACTGATAAAACTATCAGTGACTTTTCTATTACTTACTTTACTTTCTTGAATTTTTAATTTCAGCCTGTGCTGCAGCAAGCCTAGCTAGCGGAACTCTGAATGGTGAGCATGAAACATAATCAAGCCCTACATTATGGCAAAATTCAACGGATGATGGATCTCCACCATGTTCTCCACAAATTCCAAGTTTAATATCTTTTTTTGTTTCTCTTCCTAATGAAGTAGCCATTTTGATAAGCTTACCTACTCCATTTTGATCTAATTTTTGGAATGGATCGAATTCATATACATTTTTTTCGTAATAATCATTCAAGAATTTTCCTGCATCATCTCTTGAGAAACCAAATGTCATTTGAGTTAAATCATTAGTTCCAAATGAGAAGAAATCCGCTTCTTTAGCTATTTCATCTGCTGTTAAAGCTGCTCTAGGAATTTCTATCATAGTACCTACTTTGTATTCCATATCTACATCTGCATTTGAGATTATTTTATCTGCAGTTTTAACTACGATGTCTTTTACATATTTCAATTCCTTTACCTCTCCAACTAATGGAATCATAATTTCTGGAACAATATTGTATCCTTTTTCTTTTTTAACTGCAATTGCAGCCTCGATTACAGCTCTTGTTTGCATTTCTGCAATTTCTGGGTATGAAACTGTTAAACGGCAACCTCTGTGACCCATCATTGGGTTAAATTCATGTAAGCTCTCAATAGTTGCTTTCAATTCTTCATAGCTGATTCCCATATCCTCGGCAAGCTCTTTAATATCTTCTTCTTCACTTGGTAAGAATTCATGTAGTGGTGGATCTAAAAATCTTATTGTAACAGCTCTGTCTTCCATTGCATTGTAGATTCCAATAAAATCTTCTCTTTGCATTGGAAGTAATTTTTCTAATGCTTTTCTTCTTTGTTCCTCATTTTCAGAGACAATCATTTCTCTAACTGCCGGAATTCTTTCCTCATTGAAGAACATGTGTTCCGTTCTGCAAAGTCCTATACCTTCTGCACCAAATCCAACAGCTTGCTCAGCATCTCTTGGTGTATCAGCATTTGTTCTAACCTTTAACACTCTTATTTCATCAGCCCACTTCATGAATTTTCCAAAATAACCAGTTATTTCAGGAGCTACAGTCTTTATAGCATGACCATATACATTTCCAGTACTTCCATCTAGAGATATGTAATCTCCTTCTTTATACATATTTCCATCAACGGTAAATTGTTTTTCTTCTTCATTCACTTTTAACATTCCACATCCAGCTACGCAGCAAATACCCATTCCTCTTGCTACAACAGCAGCATGAGATGTCATTCCACCTCTTACTGTAAGTATTCCTTCCGCAGCAACCATTCCTTCAATGTCTTCTGGTGAAGTTTCAAGTCTTACTAATACTACTTTTTCTCCTTTTTCATGATGTACCTTTGCATCTTGAGCTGTAAAATAAATTCTACCACACGCAGCTCCTGGTGATGCTGGTAATCCTTTTGCTACCGGAGAAGCTTTCTTTAATTCTTCTGCATCAAAGGCTGGATGAAGTAGTGAATCTAGTTGTTTAGGTTCAACCTTCAATAATGCTTCTTCCTTTGTAAGTAATCCTTCTTCAACTAAACCAACCGCAATTTTCAAAGCAGCTGGAGCTGTTCTTTTTCCATTTCTCGTTTGTAAGAAATATAATTTTCCTTGTTCTATTGTGAATTCCATGTCCTGCATATCTTTATAATGGCTTTCTAAACGTTGTGCTATATCCATGAATTGATCATAGCATTTAGGAAGATCTTCTTGAAGTTTTGAAATTGGTTGAGGTGTTCTAATACCAGCAACTACATCTTCCCCCTGAGCATTAATTAAATATTCTCCAAAAATTTTCTTTTCACCTGTTGCCGGGTCTCTAGTAAAGGCAACTCCCGTTCCTGAGTTATCTCCCATATTACCAAATACCATTGCTTGAACATTTACAGCAGTGCCCCAACTAGATGGTATATCATTTAATCTTCTATACACTATAGCTCTAGGGTTATTCCATGAACTAAATACAGCCTTTACTGCCTCCATAAGCTGTTCTTTAGGATCTTGTGGAAATTCTGTTCCCATTTCCTTAAAATAAAGTTCTTTATATTTACCAACTATTTCTTTTAAATCCTCAGAAGTTAATTCTGTATCGTATTCAACGCCTTTGTTCTCTTTTATGTTTTCTAAAATATTTTCAAATTTTCTTTTTTCAATACCTATTGCTACATCTGAAAACATTTGAATAAATCTTCTATATGAATCATATGCAAATCTTTCGTTTCCTGTAAGTACTGCAAGACCTTGTACAGCCTCATCATTTAATCCTAAGTTTAGTATAGTATCCATCATACCAGGCATAGAAACTCTTGCACCTGATCTTACTGAAACAAGAAGAGGGTTTTGTTTATCTCCAAATTTCTTACCTGTTATTTCTTCTGTTTTTTTCAAAGCTTCTGTTATCTGCTGAACAATACTCTCAGCTATAGCTTCCTCATCATCATAATATTTAGTGCAGGCTTCTGTACTAATTGTAAATCCTTGTGGAACAGGTATTCCAAGATTAGTCATTTCTGCTAAGTTAGCCCCTTTTCCTCCTAGAAGATTTTTCATACTTGCATTACCTTCACTAAAAAGATAAACATACTTTTTTTCCATACTAAACATCCCCTTTTCTAAATTGTCATTATTAGGTTATTATACGAGTTTCCTCGTCTAAAAAGCTTATTAATCATTTTCACTCATTTTAATAAAAAGACGTGTTATGTTTGTTTTTGAAAGTTTACCTATAACTCTAACCTTATCTTCCTTTCCTTCCAAAGCTTTTTCTACAACTGGAAGACTGTCGACCTCACGTTCAATAATTTTTTTCGCCGCTACATATACTGAATCTTCAGGCTCTACATATATAATATTTGGCATTCTTGTCATAATTATACCTACTGGAACCTTATTAATATCAGTACCGCCTATGGCTGTTTTTAAAAAATCTTTTCTGGATACAGCCCCAACTAAATAATTATTATTTTCTACAAATATTGTTCCTACATCATTTAAAAACAAATTTACTATAGCATTATATACAGTCGTTTGTTCATCTACGGTAACAGGTTTTGACATTACATCTTTAACCTTTATTTTTCTTAAATAATCATAAACTAAGCTAGAAGTTGGCTTTTTAGAATAAATATATCCAACTTTAGGTCTTGCCTCTAATATTTCAGTCATAGTAAGTATAGCTAAATCTGGTCTTAAGGCAGCACGTGTAACACCAATTTTACTTGCTAATTGTTCACTAGTTATAGGTCCATGTTCTTTTACCAATTCAATAATTTCTTTTTGTCTCGATGATAAATTAATTGTTTTCAACCTCCTCACGCCATACTAGTACATTATATCATGTATTACTTGGAAATAGTATAGCACTTTTGTTTATTTGTTACTCATTTTTTAAGGTTATTGTGATAAATGTTATACTTTTCTTTTTCTTTCGCATATTTAGTATGTTTTTTGTGTATTAACACTATTATAGTTACTTTTATCCATATTATGTATTTGATGTAGAAAGTCTCTTAATATCTAAAAATAAAAACGACAGTATTATCTGCCGTCATTATTCTTTTCTTTATCCTCATCAATTTCTTCAAAAGTTACAGTATATTGATATATATTTTCTTCTTCATTTTTATCATTTTTACTATCAAATTTATTCTTCATTTCAGATGTAAGATCATCAACTTTTTCTTTTACTTCCTGTGCTGTATTCTTAATAATTTTGTTTACTACTTCTACTGAGCCATCACTTTTAACTATTTCAACAGTCAATTTTGTAACAACTGCAGTTAACACACCTACAATTGCAAGAACTGGAATATAGAGCGCAACTATTCCTGCTGCAAGCCCAGCATTAACTGGTATATCTGTAACTACTTTTTCATCTTTTTTAATTATTATTCTATTAACATTACCTTTTTTTATAATATCCTTTAACCATTTTATAAACTCGTCTTTACTGGTATATATTTCCTCTTTTATATTATATCTACTTTTATCTTTTTCTTCAATATAAATTAAAGCATTAACCACATTACCATCACATGCCTCTAAAGCTTCTTTTGCTTCTGTATAAGTTACACCAGTTCTTTCTCTAATAATATCAATTTTTTCTAAAGATATATCACTCATTATATTCACTCCCTTTTAAATAATTAAAAATCTCTAAGCTTTTAGGTTTTCTTGTATAACTATGAGAAATAAATATATCCAATATTTTATATATTTCCTTCTTAATTTCATTTGATACTGAAATTCTATTTATATTCTCTATAGGTGTCTTATTTAAAAATCTCAACACATTATAAGCCGGATAGCTTATACCCATACCATTAACTCTATTACACTCAGTGCAAATACCTCCATGATATTGAAAGTTAATGTAATTACAAGTTGCTACACCTTTACCGCATATACAGCACCTATCAAAATTAAATCTATATCCAGTAGCATCTAAAAGCTTTATTTCAAAGCATCTCGTTAAAATTTCAATATCAACTGCTTTACTCTTTAAAAGGTAAAATGCTTTTATAAACTCCTTAAAAAGTTCTCTATTACTTTCTTCATCATTAAGTGCAATCAATATCAGTTCACAAAAATATGATCCATAAGTTATTGAGTCAATGTCTTTAAGTATACTTTGAAAAGAATCTATTATTTGAACTTCATTTATTGTATATATGCTTTTACCTCTGTAAAGAACATACTCGCCAAAGCAAAAGGATTGAGTCGTTGCCATAAATTTACTCTTACCTTTTTTAGCTCCCCTAGCTATTGCTGAAACTTTGCCTAACTTTTCACTAAAAATCCATATAAGTTTGTCATTTTCCTTATAATCTTGAGTTTTCAAGACTAACCCTCTAGTTTTAAATATCGACAGAACACCATCCCCTATTCCAACAGCAGCTTTTAAAATTAACAGATGACAATTATTCTATCTACATATATTATAACCTATTTACCGAAAGAAATAACATACCTTTTGTAAATTTTTTCTATTTTTTTGATATTTTACCTTTAATTAAAGCTTATGCACCAAAAACATTAACTATTAAAATAGTAATTATATAAATAATAAAATTGTCTACTGTCCTTTTCTCAGATTAATTATTTCTTATTCTTTATATCCCAGCTCTTTTAGCATAAACTTACTGTCTCTCCACTCTTTTTTCACCTTAACCCATATTTTAAGATTGACCTTACTTTCTAGAAACTTCTCCATATCTTGTCTTGCATAAGTAGAAATTCTCTTAAGCATTTGTCCTCCTTTGCCTATAATTATGCCTTTATGGGTATCTTTTTCACAAAGAAGATTTGCATCAATATGGTATGTTCCATTATCATTTCTTTTCATAGATAATATTTCAACTGCAATGCCATGTGGTACTTCTTCTGATAATAATCTCAATGCTTTTTCTCTTATGATTTCAGATATTACAAATCTTTCTTGCTGATCAGTAATCATATCTTCTGGATAATATTTAGGTCCCTCTGGAATATATTTAATCATCAACTGCTGCAGTGTATCTATGTTTTTATCTCTTTTTGCAGAAATAGGTATTATCTCATCAAAATTGATAAATGAAGAATATCTTTGTAATGTACTTGCAACTAATTCTGAAGGATTTTCATCAATTTTATTTACCACTAAAAAAACAGGCTTTTTGCTGTTTTTTAACCCTTCCAGTATCATTTCATCCCCTCTACCAATTTCTTCTTGAGGTGTTGTCATAAATATAACCAAATCTACTTCTTTAACTGAATCCTCAGCAACTTTAACCATATATTCTCCTAGTTTATGCCTAGGTTTATGAATTCCTGGAGTATCAACAAATATTAGCTGATAATCCTCCTTTGTTAAAACGGCTCTTATATTATTTCTTGTAGTCTGTGGTTTACATGATACAATAGATAACTTTTCTCCCACTATTTTATTTGTAAGAGTAGATTTTCCTACATTAGGTCTTCCTATAATTGTTATAAATCCTGATTTAAACATAAAGCCTCCTTGTTTTCCTATATCTTTTTTTTCATATATGTTCCTAAAAATTTTTCTCTAAACGTTAAAGTTTTTTAATAATTATATACTCCATAACTTTTCCTACATAGGATTAATTTTCAGTATATAAATTATATCATGTCTTATTTGCATTTCAAAATCTTTTAACCAAAAGTCCTAAAAATTAATAAGGTTAGTAAAAAGCCAAATATTCCTCCAGCAACCACCTCAACAATTGAATGTACTTCCGAATCCACTCTACTTTGTGCAACTATTAAAGCCATAATATAACTTAAAACAATAACTACTGGTGATTCTGTTAGCAGTGCTATCATTGTAGCAATGGAAAAAGCTATTGCACTATGTCCACTTGGCATTCCACCTTTTAGAGGAGTTCCTTCTCCAAAAATAGCTTTTACAATAACTGTAACCAGAGATACGATAACCAAACTCAAAAAAACCATATAGGGATTTGAATTCTTAATTTTGCTTATTACAACTAAAGTAAAAGGTGTTACTCTATCCCCAAATATTATATAGCCAACCAATACAGCATTGATTGCTGAAGCTAAAACAGCACCAGCTGCAACATTTTTCGCGATTTTGGCTAACGGATGATAATAATTAGTTGTAGCATCAACTGTACATTCTATAGCAGTATTCAGCATTTCACATACCAAAACCATGGTTATGGTTATTGTTATAGTTAGCAACTCTATTTTACTCAAATCATAAAAAAAACATACACTTAGAACAAATAAAGCTGCTACCATATGTATTCTCATGTTTCTCTGAGTTCTTACCGTATATATTATACCCTCAATAGCATAATTAAAACTATCAACAAGCTTTTTAACCTTTTTAATGAAGATCACCTCTTAATATAAAGTAAAATTTAATTCAAAAACTTAAAAATTAGAATTGTCAATCAGGGGATAAAACATTGACATGCAGATTTTACACTACTGCATGCCATTTACAATTACTGAATTAAATTATCTAGTAATATTGAACTTTTCTAAAATTTCTTCCTCTCTTCTTCTCATTTTTATTTTATCATTATCTTCCATATGATCATATCCTAAAAGATGAAGAACAGAATGAACAGTAAGATAACATACTTCTCTTTCAAAGGAATGATTATATTCATCACTTTGCTCTTCAGCTCTCTCCAAAGATAAAACTATATCACCTAAAACAAGGTCACCCTCATCCAAATCTGCGTCAGTGAATTTATGATGCTGGTATGTATCTTTATAAACCTGCCCTGCTGGATAATCCAGCATTGGAAATGATAAAACATCTGTAACTTTATCAAAATTTCTTTGTTCTTTGTTTATCTCTCTTATTTTCTCATTATCTATAAAAATTACACTTACCTCAGTAGGAATATCAACTTTTTCTTCCTTCAACGCATATTTTATTATTTCCTCAACCCTATGAATTGTTTGTGTTTCAATCTTAATTTTATTTTGTCTATTATCTATAAAGATCATATATTACTCTCCTTCTATTCTTTTGTGTTCATTTTTTTCTGAGGGATATTCAATTCTCTGATGATATATTCCTGATAAAGCTTTTAAAAATGCTCTTCTTATTTTATTCAAATCTTTAAGAGTTAAATCACAGTTATCCAACTGTCCTTCATTAAGTCTTGCTTTTATTATATTGTTTACCATCTCTTCTATTTTGCCTTTTGTTGGTTCACTTATAGATCTTACCGCTGCCTCAACACTATCTGCAAGCATTAAAATAGCTATTTCCTTACTCTCAGGTACAGGTCCTGGATATCTAAAATCATCTTCCTTTATTTCTTCAGGTTTTTCGCTTGTATTTTTTGCAGTTACATAGAAATATTTTACAAGAGATGTTCCATGATGCTGTTCAATAGCATCTCTAATAACTTTAGGAAGCTTATATTCTTTTGCAATTTCTATTCCATCCTTTATGTGTGATGTTATTATTAAGGTGCTCAGATTTGGATTAATCTTATCATGAGGATTATCTTTTCCCATCTGATTTTCCTTAAAAAACATGGGTCTTTTAACTTTTCCTATATCATGATAATACGCAGAAACTCTAGCAAGTACTGGATTCCCGCCAACCTGTTCTGCTGCAACCTCCGCTAAATTAGCCACTAATATACTGTGGTGATATGTACCTGGCGCTTCTAAAAGCAGCATTTTTTGTACTGGATGATTTGGATTAGATAATTCTAAAAGTTTTATAGTTGTAACAATATCAAAAGTACTTTCAAAAATTGGCAGAAACCCAATAGTTAATACTGCTGCTGCAACACTGGCAATAAATGAAAATCCTGTTTTCTTCATTACTTCAAAAACATTATTACTTAGCAAAAATCCAACTGTAAAAGTTAAAACTATATTCATAATACCTATAAATAATGATGCATATAAAATATCATTTCTCTGCTGCAACTTTTTTAAAGCTATTGCTCCCAATATACTGTTCAATATAGCTAATAAGGTTATCTCTATATTAAATTGAACAACTGCACTTATTAAAATACAGTTAATTATATTCATATTCAATGATATCTTGTGATTTATTAAAAGAGTAAACAACATAGGAACACATGCAAGAGGTATCAAAAACGGATACACCTCATAGAATGTTCTTGCAAATAATACTGATAAGCAGGTAAGTATATTTATTAAAATCAGCTTACTGATATCAGTATAAAATTCTCTATAATATTTATACAAGTAAAACCATTGTATAAACAATACAGCAAGTGCCAGTACAATTATTGCAATATAAATGTATTTGTTGTCTTCATTATCTAATAGTCCTAAATCTTTTAAAATTATCAAGTCTCGTGCAGTTACAGGTTCGCCTTCTTTAATTACTATCTGGTCTTTTTTAATCATAATCGGCTGTACAGTTTTCCTTGCCTCTGCTTTTAACTGATTAGTCTTCTCTTCATCATAGAAAAAATTAGATTTTATTTCTGAATATCCAATACTTTTTCCTAATTCTCTTAAAGTTTTTGGAAGCTTTGCAGCATTAAATTTAACATCTATGGCATCTTGAGCTTTTTTTATATCCTCTTCACTATCTTCTCTAATATCATAATCCAACACCTTATTCATGATATCTATCACATTTTTCTTAAAAAGCGCCAACTGTTCTTTATTTAGTGAAACAATGGTTTTTATATCTTCTTCAGATAAATTCATATGAATTTGTTTTTTTAAAGCTTCTATCTTTACATTTTCATCTGACCCTGCTTCCAAAGACTTTGTAACTTGAAAAAATAAATTGTTAATTTTATCGAGAGTATCTTTTTTTAGTTCTAAATTTTTATTATACTGCTCTCCTACAGACTCTTCAGCTTGTAATTCTTTTTCTTTAGTTTTTAATATATCCTTAACTTCTCTCGGTGCTTTGATATCAAACTTAGCAATATCACCTTCATGTAAATTATACTTTTTAGTTACTAGAGATGTTATTAAAATACCTACTATAAAAATAAAAGCAGTCAAGAAAATTATTATTCTTTTAGCTTTTTTATTATCTAATATCATCTTAAATTTACCCATTTTTAATCACGTCCCTTAGTTTTTATTACTATCTTATCTTAAGTGGCATTATTATTGTTTTCCAACTCTCTTTTTTGAGTTTCGGCGATATTTTCTTCCACTATTAACACAACTCTTACACTATACTTTTGACTCATTTGCTTAACATCAACTATCTTATCTACTATTTTAACAGATTTATCTAACTTTACAATTATTTCAGAAAAAAGTTCTTGTGCAGTGTCTTTTATAACATGATCTTTATCTAATATTTTTGTTTTTTGATCTACTTCATAATAAATTTCTTTCTTTATTAATGATTTATCTATTACTATTTTATCATAATTTTTAAAATTATTTTTTATTTTTTTGAGATAAATATTTTTTCCAAATATATTTAAATAAATGCTTGTTTGTTTTTTCCCTGTTCTCACTCTTTCAATTTCTTTATTTGAAACTTCCTTAATTTTTTCGTAAAAAGTCTTAGCAATTACATCTGCTTCTGCATGCACTGTATATAAGCTATCTGCCTTCCCCTGCTCTCCCTTTACAAGTATATCACCCTTTTTAACTATATCTCCTTTTTCTACAACCGATGTTCCACCTTTTGAATAAACCCTAACAATCTCTCCATCTTCCTTTGCCACTATATCACAGGGTGAGTCGTCAATTTCTATTTTAGGGGGTTCTTGTCTCTCTGCTATATTTATCTTTAATCTAGCCCCTTCTACTCTAGCTCTCGCCCACATTATATCTTCATTGTCTTTAACAATTTTCTCTTCCATCTCATAAACATTAATTTTTCTTTTATTAATACCTGGCACAATACCACAAGTTTTTAATTGATTTCTAAGTTCAAATGGTGTAATGTTTTTCTCCGTAGTTATATCTATAAACCATATATAGGTTGATAAAAAATAAATCATCCCAACAAATATTATTATACCTCCTGCTAAAGTTTTTCTTTTTCTGGTTTTAATCAGAAAAAAAGATATCCCTTTTCTATTAATTATCTTTATCTTTGTATTTGTTTTCTTAGAAATATCCTGCACCACTTCATAATCTTTAAGATTTATATCCATAGCTACAGTAGTAATATTTATTTTTTTTATATTTTTTACATATACATCGTTTTTCCACAATAAATTTATAAATTTCTCTGGCATAATGGAATGAATTTCAATTCTTATAATTCCTTTTTTATATTTATCAAAATTAAATTTACTCATAAACTAATCCCCTCATATGTTACCCCTTTAAATTTCCCACCTACAATTACGGTACTTCCCCCAATGAATAATATTTCAAGTCTTTCTCCATTGATTGATATTACTCCTACGTTAGAATTTATTTTTATTTCTTTTTCTTCAAATATTATTATTCCTTTATGGTTTTCAATGATTATTTCATTATCGCCTGTTATTGTTATTTTGGGTATATCCAAGACTACATCTCTAGGAAGATCAAGTTTTTCAGCTACATTCTCCTTAGTCCTATCTAATTTTCCACTCAATTTCTATCTCCTAACAATTGCTTTCATACTAATTTATGAGGTTTGCTTTTAATAAATTACTAAATTAAGGCAAAATAAAAGAACCAGTTAATTAACTGGTTCTTAAAGTTAAGTCTAAAAGACTGTAATCTTAATTTTATATTATACTATCTGCCCCGTTTTCATCAACCTACTGACGAACTATTTCAGCAATTTCATCTTCGGTCAACTGCTTAGGAAGGTACTCTAATAAAATCTCTAATACTACTCTAGTTTGTTTACTTACTTAAACAAACTTCAAGAGACATACTTGAGGTACCTTCTTTCTATTTATTCAATTTATACTATCTAACTTTTGTCTTTCTTCTTCTTGCAGCTTCTGATTTTTTCTTTCTTTTAACGCTTGGCTTTTCGTAATGTTCTCTCTTTCTTACTTCAGATAAAACACCTGCTTTAGCGCAAGATCTTTTAAATCTCTTTAAAGCACTCTCTAAAGTTTCATTTTCTCTAATTTTAATTTCTGACACCGATTATCCCTCCCTCCCTAGCAGTATTCAAACCTAAGTTGTTTGCAGTTGCTGAGGGCAAAATAGCACATTGGTAATTATACAATATAATTTTACAAGCTGTCAACTATTTTCATGATTTAGACTAAATTTCTCCAAAATTTAACCTGGTGGCCACGAGAGATTTCTTCTACCCAATATATGAAAATGAATATGGGGAACTTCTTGTCCTCCATCGTTTCCACAATTCATGATAACTCTATATCCACTTTCATCTATATTAAATTTTTTTGCAATATCTCTGCTTACAGTAAAAATGTGTGATATTATATTCGCGTCATCATCTTCTAACTCATTCAAGCTTTTAATATGTTTTTTAGGTATCACGAGAACATGAACCGGTGCTGCTGGATTAATATCCTCAAAGCTCAATATCATATCATCCTCATAAACCTTTTTAGCTGGTATATCGCCTTTAATTATTTTGCAAAATATGCACTCTTCCATGCTTCTCACCTCCTTACCAATATTAAGTATTCAACAAAGACATGGCAATTTCCTTCTAAGATAATAATATTTTTTATATTTTTTTTAATTTATTCAATTAAACCAATCATATGTTCCTCTTTCACTTCCACAAGTGATATATTTATAATTTTTTCCTTAACTTGTTCCTTTGTTTTAGATAAAACTTTTATATAATTAGGGGTATATCCTTCATACATATCACTATCCTCATTTGTTTTTTGCTCATATAAAACCTTCATTTTTCTTCCGATATACTTGCTCATAAATTCTTTTTCATTTTCTTCATTAAGCTTTATGAGCATCTTGCTCCTAATTTCTTTTGCAGTGCCATCCACTTGATCTTCCATAGAAGCAGCTTTAGTTCCTGTTCTTGGACTATACTTAAATATGTGCATTTTAGCTAATTTTATTTCTCTTAAAAACTCATATGTTTTATTAAACTCTTCCTCAGTCTCTCCTGGGAATCCAACAATTATGTCAGTAGTTATAGATACATCTTCAATATTATCTCTAAGACTATTTACTATAGCTTTATATTGTTCTACACTGTATTTTCTATTCATCCTTTTTAATGTTTCGTTACACCCACTTTGAAGAGAAAGATGGAAATGAGGACATAACTTTTTCAATTTGCCCAGTTCTTTTATAATGTACTCATCAAAGAATTCAGGTCCGATAGATCCTATTCTAACTCTTTCTATTCCTTCAATCTCATCTATATTTTGGAGAATTGTAAGAAGATTATAATCTTCCTCTAAATCAACTCCATAAGAAGATATATCAATACCAGACAAGATTATTTCTTTAAATCCATGAGCTGCAAGCTCTTTAACTTCACTTATAACTCTTTCTGGTTTCTTACTGCATACTGCCCCTCTTGCAAAAGGTATTAGACAATATGAGCAAAAGTTATTACACCCATCCTGAATTTTCAAAAAAGCTCTAGTCTTATCCTGATATTCTTCTATTCTTAAATCCTCAAAAACTTTGTTCTTAAGAACATCGTTTACCGCAACTATTTGCTTCTTTTCTTCTCTGGCTCTATTTACCCAATATACAATTTCCCCTTTATTCCTTGTTCCAAGTACAACATCTACATCTCCAATCTCTGACACCTTTTCTGGAGCAATTTGCGTATAACACCCTACAGCAGCAATTACAGCTTTATCATTTAACCTCCTTGCTCTAGATATCATCTGACGTGATTTTTTATCGCTCATATTTGTAACAGTACATGTATTTACTACATATACATCTGCTGTATCACTAAAAGATACAACTTCATACCCGCTTTTTATAAAATTTTCAGCCATGGCTTCAGATTCATACTGATTTACTCTGCAACCCAATGTAGCAAAGGCAACTTTCATTAAATTTTTCCTCCTAAATCTCCTAATTCGTACATAAGTAAACTAACACATGTAAACCCAGCTGTTTCTGTTCTAAGTATTCTTGGTCCCAATGTAACTATATGCGCTCCATTTTCTTTTAGCTGAGCTATTTCTTCTTCTTCAAATCCACCCTCTGGACCAATTACTACTGCTACTTTCTTTACATCTGTATTCAAATTCTTAATCATAGCTTTAACACCATAATTATCTGCATTTTCATAAGGTACAACAATCAAATCCATTTCTTTTAACTCATTTATAATTTCACTGAAATAAATAGTATCATTTACAACCGGTATAAGACTCCTTTTACTTTGCTTACACGCTTCAAAAGCAATCCTAGTCCATCTTTCTATCTTTTTATTATCGCGTCTTATTTCTCCCATAGAAGATAATACCCTTGAAGTTATTACAGGAGTTACCTCCTTTACACCCAGCTCAGTACATTTTTGAGCAATTAAGTCCATCTTACTTCCTTTGGGAAATCCTTGATAAAGATAAATATCAATAGGACTTTCGTTGTTAACTTCTAGTTCTTCTAAAAGTTCTACTTCTACTTTAACCTTGTTTATAGATTCTATTCTTCCTAAATATTCTTTACCATTACAATTATTAATATTTACTTTTTCTCCTTCTTTAAGTCTGAGAACCTTGTAAATATGTTTAACGTCTTCACCTTCAATTATTGCATTATTTCCAAATATTCTCTCTTCAGATACAAAAAATTTATGCATAGCTAACTCTCCTTTTTCTATGCTTTTGCTATTATGCAGCACCATTCTCCATCTGTATTAATTTTCTCAATTTTAAACCCACATTCTTCAAGTTTTTTACTTACATCATCTTTTCTATCTAAAATTATTCCTGAGGATACAAAATATCCTCCATTGACAATAAATTTCTTAACATCTTCTGCTAATATTTTAATAACGTCAGCTAATATGTTAGCTATTACAATATCAGCTTTACCTTCTACTACATCCATTAAATTACCATGTAATATTTCAATATTATCTATATTATTATAACTAACATTCTCCTTTGCTGAAGCTACAGCTACTGGGTCAAGATCTACTCCAACTACTTGCTTCGCTTTTAATTTTGCCGCTGCAATGGCAAGAATACCAGAACCTGTGCCTATATCAAAGACTGTTGAATCTTCTTTTACATATTGTTCAAGAGCTTTGATACATAATCTGGTAGTTTCGTGAGTTCCTGTACCAAAAGCCATACCAGGATCAAGTTCTATTACTATCTCTTCTTCATTAGGTTTATATTCTTCCCAAATAGGTTTAACCACTACTTTTCCCCCTACTTTTGTAGGCTTATAATATTTCTTCCAATTATTTTCCCATTCTTCTTCATTAACTTTTTTTACAGTAACCAGTCCTTGGCCTTTGTTTAATCCGAATTTCTCCAGTTCATTAACACTTTCTTTTATATATTCTACATATTCGTTAAATTTATCATCTTCCTTATAGTATGCTTTTACTATTGCTCCTTCTTTAACATCTATTATTGTTTCATCAAACCAATCAAATTTTCCCGGATTTTCTTTTTTAAACTTAATATCCTGTGAATCTAAAATAGCAACTCCTTGCACTCCCGTGTTATATAATATTCCTGTTACAGCCTCTGCAGCCTCACAGCTAGTAATTATCTCTACCTCTAACCAATCCTTATCCATAACTTGATAGCACTCCTTCTTTACTAAATATTCTTTAGCTTACAACTCATTTCATTATAATCTATATAACCTTGTACTGTAAACTTTAAAAAACTTGTTTCTCCCACTAAAGAGAGAAACAAGTTTTTACTTAAAAGTATCCTTTATTTTATCTACAAAAGATTTTTTATGAGTATCATCTATTTTCTCACCACTAGCTTCCATAAATGCTAATAAAGCTTCTTTTTGCTTTTCATTTAGAGCTTTTGGTATATCTACTATAATCTTAACGTACTGGTCTCCTCTGCCATGTCCATTGACTCTTGGAACTCCTTTACCCTTTAGTCTGAAAACAGTTCCAGATTGAGTTCCTGATGGAACTTTGTATTTAACATCTCCATCTATTGTAGGAACCTTAAGTTCCGTTCCCAAAGATGCTTTTCCAAAGCTAATATGCTCTTCTATATATATGTCAAAGCCTTTTCTATTAAATAATTTATGTGGTGAAACCCTGATATTAATATACAAATCTCCTGAGGGACCTCCATTTTTTCCTGGTTCCCCCTGTCCTCTAAGAGGTAATACATTTCCTGTATCTACTCCTGCCGGTATTTTTATTTTTACTTTTTTATTTTTCCTAACAGTACCCTTTCCATGACAATGTGAACATGGGTCAGTTATAACTTTACCTGTTCCATTACATTTATCACAAGTAGCAGTACTTACAAAACTTCCAAGGGGAGTGTTTCTTTGATATTTTACTTGACCTGTACCACCACACTTATCACAGGTTTTTGTATTAGAACCTGGCTTTGAACCAGTTCCATTACAAATATCACAATTTTCATTCTTGGAAATGGATATCTCTTTCTCCATTCCAAAAACAGCCTCTTCAAAGGTTAAATTTAGAGTATATTCTAGATCATCTCCTCTTTCAGGTCCATTTCTTCTTTTTCTAGATGAAAATCCACCACCAAAAAATGAATCAAAAATATCTTCAAATCCACCCATACCTGAGAAATCAAAACCACCTGCACCACCAAATCCACCATTGAAATCAGTAGTACCAAATTGGTCATATTGTGATTTCTTTTGAGGATCTGATAATACTTGATAAGCTTCATTTATATCCTTAAATTTATCTTCTGCCTCTTTATTGTCTGGATTTCTGTCTGGATGGTATTTCATTGCAAGTTTTCTATATGCTTTTTTTATTTCATCATCACTAGCACCTTTCGATATTCCTAGAATATCATAGTAGTCTTTATTTGCCATCCCTGTTTTTTCACCGCCTAATGTTTATTCTTTCAGAAAAATACAACTTATCTTTGATTACGAAAATTAAGGGAAGGGTAATTCCCCATCCCTTATATGGTACAACTATTTTATTATATACAAATTATTTATCATCTTCAACCTTGAAATCAGCATCTACTACATTATCATCAGCTGCTTTTTGTCCATGTGCATCAGTTCCACCCATATTTCCCATGTCTGCTCCTGCTTGCGCTCCTTCTTGTTGATATAACTTTGAAGATACAGCATAGAATGCTTGAGTTAATTCTTCAGTAGCTTTTTTTATAGCCTCTATATCTTCCCCATCTTTTACTTTCTTTAGTTCTTCTAATTTATCTTCAATAGATTTTTTATCTTCTGGTGAAACTTTATCTCCAAGATCTTTTAATGTTTTTTCTGTTTGATAAGCAACAGAATCAGCATTATTCTTAGCATCTATAGCTTCTTTTCTTTCTTCATCTTCTGATGCAAATTTTTCTGCTTCTTTAACAGCCTTATCTATTTCTTCATCGCTTAGGTTAGTAGAAGCTGTAATTGTAATATTAGCTTCTTTGCCTGTTCCCTTGTCTTTTGCTGAGACATTTAATATACCATTAGCATCTATATCAAAAGTTACTTCAATTTGAGGTATTCCTCTTGGTGCTGGTGGTATATCAGTTAATTGGAATCTTCCAAGTGTCTTATTTCCAGTAGCCATTTTTCTTTCACCTTGAACTATGTGAATTTCAACTGAAGTTTGATTATCTGCAGCTGTTGAGAATATTTGACTCTTTCTTGCCGGTATTGTTGTATTTCTTTCTATTAATGGAGTAGCTACTCCGCCCATTGTTTCTATTCCAAGTGTTAATGGAGTTACATCTAAAAGTAATATATCTTTAACTTCTCCAGTTAATACTCCTGCTTGAATTGCTGCACCCATAGCAACACATTCATCTGGATTAACACCCTTAGTTGGTTCTTGTCCTGTGAATTTCTTAACAGCTTCCTGAACTGCTGGAATTCTTGTTGAACCACCAACTAATACAATTTTATCAATTTCATTTATTGACATATCTGCATCACTTAATGCTTTTCTCATTGGTTCTATTGTAGCTTCTACCAAATCATGAGTTAATTCATCAAATTTAGCTCTTGTCAAGTTCATATCAATATGTTTTGGACCAGTTGCATCAGCCGTTATAAATGGTAAGTTAATATTAGTTGTTGTTGATGATGATAATTCTATTTTAGCTTTTTCTGATGCTTCTTTTAATCTTTGAAGCGCCATCTTATCCTTTCTTAAATCTATTCCATTTTCAGCTTTAAAAGTTTCAGCTATATAATCCATTACTTTTTGGTCAAAATCATCTCCACCTAAAGAAGTGTTTCCGTTTGTAGCTTTAACTTCAAATACTCCATCTCCAAGTTCTAAGATAGATACGTCGAAAGTACCACCACCTAAATCATATACAAAAATCTTTTGAGTAGTATCCATTTTGTCAAGTCCATAAGCAAGTGAAGCAGCTGTTGGTTCATTTATGATTCTTTTTACATCAAGTCCTGCTATTTTACCAGCATTTTTAGTCGCTTGTCTTTCGCTGTCATTAAAATATGCTGGAACTGTTATAACTGCTTCTGTTACAGTTTCACCTAAATAAGCTTCTGCATCAGCTTTTAATTTTTGAAGTATCATTGCTGATATTTCTTCTGGTGAGTATTTCTTTCCTTCTACATCTACTCTATACTCAGTTCCCATATGTCTTTTTATAGAAATTATAGTCTTATCTGGATTTGTAATTGCTTGTCTTTTGGCAACTTGACCAACAAGTCTTTCTCCATCACCTTTAAATGCTACTACTGACGGTGTAGTTCTAGCACCTTCCGCATTTGCTATAACAGTTGGATTTCCACCTTCCATAACTGCTACACAAGAGTTAGTTGTTCCTAAGTCTATTCCTATAATTTTTCCCATTTTGTTTACCTCCTATATTATAAGTAATTTACAATTTTAGTTATTGGTATTAAGTTAGTTGGCTACCTTAACTAAACTATATCTTAAAACTTTATCTCCTCTTTTAAACCCTTTTTGGAAAACTTCTACAATTTCATTATCTCCAAAATTTTCATCCTCTACATGCATTATAGCATTATGATAATTTGGATCAAAGTTACTTTCATCAGTAATTTCTTCAACATCAAGTTTTCCTAATGAATCCATAAATTGCTTAATTACAGCTTCAATCCCTTTTTTAAGATCCTCTGCATTTCCTTCTGCCTTAATAGCTCTTTCTAAATTGTCTAATACTGGAAACATGTTTTTAAGTACATCTTCACAGGCGTCAGTATAAATAGCTTTCTTTTCTTTTTCTGTTCTTTTTCTAAAATTTTCATATTCTGCATTCATTCTTAAAAATCTATCTTTTAAAGCACTTAACTCATTCTCAAGTTTTTTATTTTCATCGCTTAATGCTTTGTTCTTACTTTTCAACTCATCATTTTCTTCATTAAGCTTATTTGCTTTATCTTCTTCCTCTGTTTGTTCACTAACTTTTTCATCTTTCATTTCTTCATTGCTATTAAATTCTACTTCATCTTTTAAAATTTTTTCTAACGTTTCATTATTATTTTCCATGTTTTCCATCAACTCACCTCTATCAGTCATCAGTATATATTTGCCCTATGCTATCATTTAGTGATTTCACAAATTGAGTAAGCACAGAAATAACCTTAGAATATTGCATTCTTGTAGGCCCTATAACGCCTATAGTACCTACTGGCTTTCCTCCTAAACTGTAAACTGCAGATACTATACTGCAATTTTTAGCATCTTCAATAAAATTTTCTTTACCTATTTTTATTGAAATCATATTATTATCATTATTAATCACAGGTAATTTGTTATTAAATAATTGTCCAATGGCTTTCTTATTATCCAATAAACCCAAGAACTGTTTTGCCTTTTCCACATCATTATATTCTGCATAGTTAAATATATTCGCTGTACCTTCACAATAAATTTCACTGTCATCAGCTTTGCTTAAAGCTTCATAAAGTGCAGAAATAATTCCATCAAAAATGCTTTCATAACCTTTTAGTTCATTTTTTAAATCATTTATTACTTTTAAATTGATATCTTGAATTGTCAAATTAACAAGTTTAGCATTCAAAACATTAGAAAGCTTTTGAAGCGAGGAGCTATCAATATTTTGATTAACTCTTATAACTTTGTTGCTTATCATGCCATCTTGGGTAATTATTACCGCAAGAATATTATTCTTATCTATATTCATTAGTTGAATCAATCTAATGGAACTAGTTCTTACAGATGGTGTTTTAACTACACACGTAAGCTTAGTAAGTTCTGAAAGCAGTAGTGTTGCTTTTTTTACTATTTTGTCTATCTCATATAAGGCTTGATTTATAAGTTCTGCTTTTATTTTAAGTTCTTCTTCTGGAGTTAGCCTTTGTAATTGAATAAGTTTGTCAACATACAATCTATAGCCTTTATCCGAAGGTTTTCTCCCTGAAGAAGTGTGCAGCTGTTCAATAAATCCCATTTCCTCCAAATCTGACATTTCATTTCTTATAGTTGCTGAACTGATACCTAAATCATACTTTTTAGCAATTGTCCTTGATCCTACAGGCTCTCCAGTATAGATGTAATCACAGATAATAGCCTCAAGTATTTTAATTTTTCTTTCATCCATGTTAAAATTCATTTTTACTGAATCACCTCTTTTATTAGCACTCAAGGTCATTGAGTGCTAATGACTACGTTTCTAAATTATCACTCTAGTATTTTTTTGTCAACTTTGCGTTATTTGCATAATTTATTTATTTTGTTTAATTATCTAGAAATAGTTATATTTTTCTTTGAAATTCTCTATTTTCTTCATGTTTTTACTTGTGTTTTATCCATCCAGCATAAAATCACTCATTATAGCATTTGATATTTCAATTCCTTTTGAAGTTAAAAGTAATTGTCCTTCTGCTTCCATTAATAAATTTTTCTTTTTATACTTTTCAATTATTTCACCATATACTTCATATATAGAAATTTTGAACTTTTTGTTAAATTTTTCTGTAGATATACCCCTTATTTTTCTCAATCCCATAAACATAAATTCTTCCATATCATCTTTTATAAGATTTTTTTTCTTTTCTATAACTGCAGAATTAGTATTATCCATCATAGTTATGTATTGGTCAATTTCTGCAACATTGCTATATCTGAAGCCACCTACATAGGAATGAGCCGCTGCTCCAAGCCCTATATACTCTTCTAAATTCCAGTAGACTAAATTATGTCTGCATTCTCTATTTTCTTTTGAAAAATTTGATATTTCATATTGATAGTATTCTTTTTCCCTTAAATATTCCAAAGTATGCATATACATTTTTCTCTCTACGTCTTCATCTGGCAACTTTAATTTGTTTTGTTTATACATATCATAGAATTTTGTTCCCTCTTCTACTATTAAGCTATAACATGATAAATGTTCCGGATCTAGTTCTGTTATTTTTTCTAAAGTTTCTTTCCATTCCTCTAAAGTTTGACTTGGAAGTCCAAACATTAAATCTATATTAATATTATCAAACCCTAATTTTCTTGCCATGAAAAAGCTTTTTACAAATTCCTCAGATGAGTGTATTCTTCCTAATCTTTTAAGGTGTTTATCCTGCCATGCTTGTAACCCTATACTTAATCTATTTACTCCCATTTCCTTGAACAACTTTAATTTTTCTTCACTAAACGTACCTGGATTACCTTCTACTGTAAACTCCAAATCTTCACTTTTATTCAATTTTTCTATGCTTTTCTTTATAATATTCCATCCCTCTAAAGATAAATAGGTGGGAGTACCCCCACCTATAAATATTGTGTTAATTCTTCTATCTTTTATATTATCTATCTCTTTAGAAAGGGAATTTGAATAACTAAGCATTTTATTTTCCTTACCGCAGTAAGATGGGAAGTCACAATACAAACACTTTTGTCTGCAGAATGGAATGTGTATATATAGCGAAATACCCTTATTCATATTACCCATCTCCCTTCTTCTCAGTTCGAAGATTAATCAACCTTTAATATTGACATAAATGCTTCCTGCGGCACTTCTACGCTGCCCACTTGACGCATTCTCTTTTTACCTTCCTTTTGTTTTTCAAGAAGCTTTCTCTTTCTTGAAATATCTCCACCATAACACTTTGCAAGAACGTCTTTTCTCATAGCTTTTACAGTTTCTCTTGCAATGATTTTAGCTCCAACAGCTGCTTGAATTGGAATTTCAAACATCTGCCTCGGAATAACCTCTTTTAGTTTTTCAGCTATAGCTCTTCCTTTTTGATAAGCTTTTTCTTCAGGTACAATCATTGATAATGCATCAACAACATCTCCATTCAAAAGCATATCAAGTTTAACAAGCTTAGTACTCTGATATCCATGAAGTTCATAATCTAAAGATGCATAACCTCTTGTCTTAGATTTTAAAGTATCAAAGAAATCATATATTATTTCATTTAAAGGTATATAGTAATTCAGAACTACTCTGGTAGTTTCTATATATTCCATATCAATAAAAGTACCACGTCTAGTTTGACAAAGATCCATAACTGCACCAACGTAATCAGATGGAGTAATTATTGAGGCCTTTACAACCGGCTCCTCCATATGCTCTATTTCTGTTGGGTCTGGCATATTTGTTGGATTTGTAATATCCATCATTTCACCATTATTTCTAAATATCTTATATATAACAGATGGAGCTGTAGTAATGATATCAAGATTAAACTCCCTTTCAATTCTTTCTTGAATAATCTCCATATGTAAAAGCCCTAAAAATCCACATCTGAATCCAAACCCTAAAGCTATCGATGTTTCTGGCTCAAATGACAAAGCAGCATCATTTATTTTTAATTTTTCAAGTGCTTCCTTCAATTCGTCATATTTAGCCCCATCTACAGGATAAATACCACTGTACACCATTGGGATTGCTGG
The DNA here is from genome assembly GCF_026719745.1 of Clostridium sp. ZS2-4. Lineage (GTDB taxonomy): Bacteria > Bacillota > Clostridia > Clostridiales > Clostridiaceae > Clostridium_H. Next base: position 11,451 of record NZ_JAPPRQ010000040.1, on the reverse strand, counting down.
TCTATATCCTTCTAAAGGTCCATCTGCTGGTCTTAGTGCTTCCGTTATAGTATCTCCAACTGCTGCATCCCTAACATTTTTTATAGAAGCTGTTATATATCCAACATCGCCTGCTTTAAGCTCTTTCATGGATACAAAACCTGGAGCAAAAATTCCAACCTCTGTTACTTCATACTCCTTATTACTTGCCATAAATTTAATTTTAGTTCCTTGGCATACTGTTCCTTCTTTAATTCTTACATAGGATACTACGCCTTTGTAGCTATCATAATATGAGTCAAATATTAATGCCTTTAAAGGTGCTTCTTCATCGCCTCCTGGTGCTGGCACTTTCTCAACTATAGCTTCTAACACATCCTCAATATTAAGACCTGTTTTGGCAGAAACTAAAGGAGCATCATGTGCCTCTATGCCTATAACATCCTCTATTTCCTGTTTTATTTCTTCTGGCCTTGCACTTGGCAAATCAATTTTATTTATAATTGGAACTATTTCTAAATTGTTATCTAACGCAAGATAACAATTAGCCAATGTCTGTGCTTGTATACCCTGTGTTGCATCGACTACTAGAATTGCACCTTCACAGGCTGCTAAACTTCGTGAAACTTCATAGTTAAAATCGACATGTCCTGGAGTATCAATTAAATTCAGTACATATTCTTCTCCATTATCTCTTTTATAAACTAATCTTGCAGCTTGAGACTTTATAGTAATTCCTCGCTCTTTTTCAAGTTCCATATTGTCTAAAACCTGATTTTCCATCTCTCTTTTTGTTAATGTACCTGTAACTTCTAATAATCTATCTGCCAGTGTAGACTTACCATGATCGATATGTGCTACAATGGAAAAATTTCTAATATGCTTTTTTCTATCATTCTGCATTTGTTTTTTTACCCCCAATTTGTGCATAATCAATTTAAACTTATCTTCAAGAGGAGTTTGTACTCACACTGAAGGTTAGTTAACCTTATCCATGAACTTATTGTCACTTCTCATACTTGTAGAAGACGGATTCTTAGTGGCATTAAGCTATGGCATAAATCAAAATAAATTATAGCATATATCTCTGTATATATGTCAATAAAAACTATATTTTAACCCATATTATATATTATTCCAAGCTTATCTTTTATTAGTTCTCTTAATCCTAATGTCTCTTTCTTTAAATTGTAAAAAAATTCTTTTGTTTGGACTTTAGGAATAGCTTCATTATTAATAAAAAATAAATAATTATTCATATCTATTCTAAAATCAAAAGGATTTGCATTAAATAATACTCTAATCTTAGGAACACAACTTGCATCTTCCTTATTGTTTATATCTTTTATCTTATATTTACATGGATTATCTAGTACCTGCTGCATCCGGTCTAAATTCCATACTTTTTTATTATTTGTAGAAGATGTTTCTCCAACCACACTAGCATATATTTGTCTATTCAGATTAATATTTACTGAAAAAAGACCATATGCCAATACAAAGAGAGTAATCATACCCGTTAAAATTTTTTTAGATTTTTCCATAAAAAAGCACCTCCTTTTTATAAGGATGTACTTTTTTATATTTTTTATTCAATTATTCCCATTTAAACACTCAGCAATTATTCTAGCTAAATATTTGGATGAAGCTTTGGCTTCATTAACTGTATTTATATGAGAACCAACTTCTATTAAAACAGCATTATCACTAACAGCTTGATTAAAAAATTTTCTTCCATAATTATAATAAAATATTCCTTTTGAGAAACCAGGATATAATTTTTCTGATACCTTTATCATATTATTAACTATTTTCATATTCTTGTCAAAATGAGGGTTTTTTTTAGCCATTACGAACATAAATCTCGCCATATCCTCATCATTTATCCTTGTAGTAACTGCTTTTTTATTTTCCACTGAATCTCTATGCAAATCAATTATAAGCTTGAAGTTTCCATACTCCTTCATATATTTATTTAATGTTACTTCAGACCTATCATAGCTTTGTGCATAAGCTGCTGCATCATGTACAGTTGTATCATGAATTACCGATATACCATATTTTTCTTGTAATTCTTTTTTTAATTCTTCTCCAACTGCACATACATTTTGAGTCTTATTCATAGTATTAATTCCATTCGGCTTATAGCTTTCACAGGTATGTGTATGATAAATAAGGACTTCTGGTTTAGCCGATAACTTCTTTTTTAACTTTGGGTTATATGCTGGAGAAGTTTTAATATTAGAATTACTAATAGCTTGAGTCGCCTCTTCAAAAACCTGATCTTCACTCAAAGTAAATTTATCTAAAACATTTTCAGGGTCTCTTTTTATCACACTAAAATTGCTTCCATCATCACTTTCACTATTTAAAGCAATTTGATAGTTCTCATCTGCTTTTAAATAAGACATTTCCTTTCCTACAATTGATAAGGATTTTTTACTGTTAATACCTAACATATTTAAAATATTACTTGTAAAAAATTCTTGCCTTCCGCTTTCCTCTTCTTGTGAAAGATTGGATTGCAATACTGGAGCTGTACAATCTATGATACTTGAGTAAAAATTAATTTCTCTTCCGGTGTTTTTCATCATAATCTTTTTTACTCCACCAAATAAAGCCACAGCCAAAAGAATACTTATTAAAAATATTAAAACACTTACTAGTAAAGTAAATTTATCACTATCCATACCACTTCTCTTACCGTTCATCACGACCCCTCCCTTGTTTACTCTATTATATGAGGAGTCATTTTTAAAATATTCCTAATTTACATATTTGTTTATATCATCTAAATCCAGAGCAGGCTGAAGTGCTATATTTATACCATTTGCAATTACCTTAGATATTGAGTCAATGACCACATCTACTTCTTTTGGCGTAACAACTAAATCTCCAACATAAGGATGCAATATTTCGTTAATAAGTCTCTCTTTTTCTCCTTTATCAAGTGATTTTAGCATATTATAAAATGTACTTCCCTCAGTTGATTGCTTTATCATCTCATCAAGTGCCAAATCAATAGTATCATTAGCTAAAGTTGCAGCATGAACTACAGTAGGTACACCTACAGCAATAACTGGTATTCCTAAAGTTCTCTTGCTGATTTCCATTCTTTTATTACCTATGCCTGATCCTGGAGATATCCCACTATCACCAATTTGAATAGTTCTGTTTACTCTTTCCGTCTTTCTTGAAGCTAAGGCATCTATGCATATTATCAAATCAGGCTTAATTTTATCTGCAACTGATTTAATTATCTCACCTGTTTCAATACCTGTAAGTCCCAAAACTCCTGGAGACATAGCGCACACTGGTCTTATATTTTCATCTATACTATCTGGAATCAATTCTTTCAAATGTCTTGTAACCATCATTCTCGATATTACCTTAGGACCTAACGCATCTGGGGTTACATTCCAGTTTCCAAGTCCTACAACCAATGTTGTCATGCTTTTGTCAATACCTATCATATCTGATAGTGTTTTTGCAAGAACTTTACTCACATCCTCCATAATATCCTTATCATACTGAACAAACTCTGGAATATCAATAGTTATATACCTGCCAACAGGTTTACCCATATTTTTTTCTCCTACTTCATTGATTATCCTTACATCTGTAACTCTCATTCCACTTTGTGTATAATCATTTATTTCAACACCTGAAATTTTCCCCTTACTCTTCTGTTCATAAATCTCTTTTGCTTCAACAGCTAAATCCGTTCTTACACTAACCATATGTACACTTCCTTTCTTATTTAACTTATATTAATATTTTCTCCTATTTCCCATTAATAATTCATAAACTCTCTTATCAAATAGCTTTTAGTATGTATATTTGGTGTATTAGATAAATTCTTTAGTATTTTTTCTTACTGTACCCCAAATACCCTTCACTATAAAGGCCTGTTAAATCTTTATCTAAGTATATGTTTATATGGTATTATAATTTTAAAAATTTGTACTTGAAGTACTTAACAAATAATGCTATAATATCATTTGTTGAGTAAGGCAATTCAATTACGAATTCCCCAAAGCTGCTTAACCCTACTAAATTCATAAGGGGGTGAAAAAGAAATGGCAAATATTAAATCAGCTAAGAAAAGAGTTAAAGTTATAAAAGTTAAGACTCTTAGAAATAAAATGATTAAATCAGCATTAAAAACAACTATAAAGAAATTTGAAATAGCTGTTGCTAACAACGAGGGGGCAGAAGCTAATTCTGCTTTCACAGCTTGCGTTAAATCTTTAGATATGGCTGCTTCAAAAGGAGTAATACATAAAAATCAAGCTGCAAGAAAAAAATCAAGATTAGCTTCAAAATTAAACGGATTAAGCGCTTAATAAAAAAGCCGGTGAAACTCACCGGTTTATTTTATTATATATTATTTTATGCCATTGCTGTATTTATAATAAGAAGTTCCATTTCTGTTTTTGAATCTACGGAACTGCTTTTTAAAGTCTTTTCAGTCTCTAAACATAACTCTATACTCTTTTGAATTTGTTCCAAAGTAAACTTTTTACTTTGAATCATCATTTTTTCGCAAATAAATGGATGAATTCTCAATTCTCTAGCTAATGTTTCCTTTGTATTTCCACTTTCCACTCCAAGCTTTATCTCAAAAATCAATTTAAATTGCCTTTCTATCATTCTTAGAATACCAGTTATAGACTCTCCTTTAAATATTAACTCATTTAAAATATCTAAAGACTTTTGCGGCTTTCTTTGAGATAAATAATCCACTAAATTAAATATGTCATTATCGTTTTTAAGACTTATAATATCCCCAATATCGTTTGATGTAATTTCTCTATCTAATGTATAGCAGCACAACTTTTCAACTTCATTTTCTATTATATCCATATTGTTTTCTACATTACTGCAGAACAACACAAGATCCGCTTTCTCTATTTTTTTGTTTTTCCTATCAAAAATAGTTTTAACTTTTTTTTGCAGCACTGCACCTTTTAGCTTTGAAAACTTTACAACTGTAGCTAGTTTGTCTAGTTTTTTTAGCTTGTTACTCTCTTTTTCTCTATCATTTTCAAAAATATAATACATAATTAAAATACATTCTTTGGGCAAATTCTTTATGTACTCTGATGCATCTTTATATACTTTTTCCATAGTTTTATCACACTTATCTCTAAGAAAATCTGCTCTATAAATAGCAACTACTTTTTTTTCACACATAAAAGGCAGTGTTTCACAAGCATTGATAATATTGTTAATATCAACAGTAAGCCCATCTAATTGAACATAATTTAAATCTAAAAAATCTTTGCTTACAGTTTTATCTAATATTATCTTAATATTATTTTTTATACTTTGCTCATCACTTCCACAAAAAATATAACAATTACTAATCTCATTATTTTTCAGCTTATTTTCTAATTGTAAAAAGTCAATCAATTTTAGTCCCCCATTTTCTAAATCACTCTTATAGCATAATAATTATATCATGTTGTAGAGGATAATAAAATATGCCAGCACTGCTGGGAAATACTTCAATTCAGTATATCCATGCTTATAAAACAAATAGCTTGCAAATATGCTCATTAAAGCAACGCCATAAAAATAATTATATTCGATTATTGGTGGACATAATCTTAGCAAAATATGATTTGCACCTTCTATTGCTGTAGTTATGGAATACAACATAGACATTATAAACCTTGATACTACATTAATTTTAAAAGTCAACAGTTCTAAATTTCCAAAGAGTATAAGGAGCGAGTATAAAGGAATTAAAATTAAATTTGCTGGTATGAAAAATAAACTTATATTGTTTAGAGAACACATAGCATAAGGCATTGAAAAAATCTGTGCACTTAAAGTTATGCTTAAGCTCTCATTAAGTTTTTGTGGCAGTCTATATAAACATCTCTGGATTTTCTTATTATACAGTATTATTCCAAGTGTAGCTAAAAATGATAACATAAACCCTATGTCTGTAATATAATATGGTCTGATCAGCAATAGTACAAGACCTGCTAAAGCAATAGCCGAAAGACTATCATACTTCCTATAAACAATTTTTGATAATTTTAAAATCACTATCATTATATAAGCTCTTATAGTCGCTGCCTTTCCCCCTGTGAATATTAAATATATAAAGGATAGTGCCAAGCTTAAATTCATTCCTAAAACTCTTTCTAAAAGCTTATATACTAATGCCATATGAAAACCAGAAACACTAATTATATGAGTTATACCCAAAGTCTTAAATTTTTCTTTTTGATCTAGCGATAAATATTTGCTTTCCCCATAGCATGTTCCCATGATTAAAGCAGCTTTTTCTTTTCCAAGTTCTTTTGAATATTTTTTAAATAGCTTCTCTTTAAGTTGATACAATTGAAATATAATATCTTTCTTCTTTTTTATATAATACTCTACTTTATAACATCCAATGCTTCCATTAGAATAATTTATATTTTTATTAAACTCACCAAAGGCTTCTATTTTTTCTCCTTTTTCTACTCCATTTATATTGCCAATAATATATATCTTTCTTCCTTTAAAGTTAGCCATACAATACTTGTTTTCTTTCTCACTTATTCTAAAAGTTACCTTATTCATTAAATTTGTATTATAATACATATAAAAACTAAAACAACCCATAATAAAAAATGAACATATAACGATAAATGATTTTCTATCTAAAGTAAAAAATATAACACCCAAAAATGATGCAGCTAAAGCTGCACCAAAAATAATATTATACCCTAAAACCATTATAGAAAAACATCCCATAAACACTGATACTGCATAATATATTAATGGTCTTTTCATTTTTTTACTCTAATCCACTAAAGAATTATCTATTTCTTTCTCAATTTTGTGTACTTCTATTGTTATATTTACTCTATGGGTTAAATTATCTATTTTTATATCTTTAATATGTGATGTTACATCTTTTTTCATCATAGAAAAGTAACTATCTGTTAAATCTTTAGCTGACTTCTTGTCTAAATTTTCATATTTTAAGAAAAAATCTTTTTCCGGTATGTCCAAAAACTCAGTATTACTGCCAACAATAATAGTTTCAAAAATATTGTCAAGCATAAAAATACACCTCCATATATTAATTTAACCAAATATATGGAGGTTTAATCACAGACTAATATATTAATATTTAATTTCTATCTATTTCCTTCATAAATATCACTGAAGCAATCTGTATAACCATTATTATAATAATCATTCTAAGATTACTTGAATTATTAACTATTGAAAGTACTATTTTTTTATTAAAGTTAATACTTAATAAAAACATGCTGATAATTAAATTTATTATAAATAGTAAAATAGTTAACTTGTTTTTAAAACATTTTTTTACTTCTAAAAAATAATGCGAGAATATTATTGGACTTAAATTTAAAATAATAAATGCATTTGCTGAACCTAAGAGAAGATTATTTTTATTTCCGAAAGTTAAAGCCAAAGTAGTCAATACTCCTGTTAAACTACCAAACATTATCATACTAGAAGTTAAGCTTCGAAAAACGGTCTTATCCAAACTTTCTCTTTCATAATTATTTATTGTGATATTATAGTGCTGACTATATATGTATATGGAACTTAATATAACCGTAATAAAATTCATAAAAATAAGTTTTATAGGATTGATTGCTGGCTTATATCCTAAAATTACTGGCAATACCAATGAAATAAATTCTCCCATAGCAACTGTTAACGCAAATCTTACTTCATCCTTCAAAACCTTCATTAATTTTCTACTCTCTTCAATTAATGATAAAAGCTTCATGAAATCATTATCTTCTATATATATATCTCCTAATTTCTTGGTAATATTTGTACATTTTTTCCCTGCTGCAACCCCAACATGTGCAATTCTGAAACTTGGAGAATCTGTAAATTTATTTCCTGTAACAGTTAAGTTATATCCCAACTTTTTAAAAACACTTGAGATTTTCCATTTATTTTTAGAAGAAATCTTTGAATATATGCTTACTCTTTCAACATATTTTTCAAACTCCTTCTCCTCCATATGGTCTAGTTCAACTCCGGATAACACTATATCATTTTTATTTAAAATTCCTATTTTTCTACCAAAAGCCTCAGCAGTAATCTTATTATCCTCTGTAATTAGTGTAGGTTTTATAGCTAGTGACTTACAATAATTCAAATACTTTATTGCATCCTCCTTAATAGGATTCTCGAATCCTACTAAACCGACAAATACTAAATTACTCTCAATATTTTCATTAATGCTAGGTTCATAGTTAAAATTTCTATAAGCAAACCCTTCAACATAAAGAGACTCCTTAGACATGATCAAGTCTGCATTTCGTATTTCATTTATGTCCTTATCAGTTATTTCTACCTCTATTCCATTTTTCATTATATGAGTACATCTTTCAATTAGCTTGTCTACTGTTCCTTTGACATTAGCTCTATATTTATCCTCTATCTTGTTTACTGTAGTTTTTATTCTCTTATCCCTATCATATGGTATCTGTAAAACTCTTTGTTGTTCTTTATCTATTATTCTCTTATCTACTGATTTTTTGAAACCGTAATTCGCCAAAGATACTTCTGTCAAATCCCCTTTTAAGTCTTGTCCATCAATATCTCTTTTAACATCATTACAAACCAATCCTATATTTAATATTCTATCCACGTTATCTTTATTTTCCTCATTCTGCTCGTAATTGTCTTCTAAAATTCTACCATTTGTATATAATTTGCTTACACACATTTTATCCTCTGTCAATGTACCAACTTTATCAACAAAGATTATATTAGTATTTGATAGTCTTTGAATAGAAGATAATCCTTTAAACTGAACTCCATGATTCTTCATTTTCTTTTTCACTACCAAGGAAATTATTCCAATAACGAAAATTATATGTAACGGAACAATTATTAAATATAGGCTAGATATTAAAGAATCAATATCTTTAACATTGGTTTTTCTATAAAAGTTGTATATTAATATAAAAAAAGAAAGACTACAAAAAACACCTGTCAAAATATTGATTATCCTTGAAACATTTTCTTCTAGTACATTTCTTTCATGTTTACCCTTAATCAATCCTTTTGTAATTTTCCCTATTTGAGTATTTTCACCAATAGCTGTAACTATTGCTACAGCTATTCCTTCTATAACAAAAGAAGATTTAAAGGCCATATTCTTCATTTCGCTTAAAGATATTTCTTTATCTTCAATTTTTGTTGAATATTTTTCAATAATACTGTTGTCTCCTGTTAAAGCAGACTCTTTTATATTTAACCCTTCACAACTTATTAATCTCAAGTCCGCTGGAACTATGTCTCCTCTTTCAAGATATACAATATCTCCTATTACAAGCTCCTCACAATCAATTTTTTGCACTTTACCTTCTCTCTTTACTAAAGCTTCCTTTGGAATTATTTTTTCTAACTCCTTTAAACTTTTTTCATTATTATAATCTTTAACAGTATGCAATATTATACATAAGAAAATTATACTTGCCAGAATGCTTGCCAAAAAAGCCTCTCTATTTAAAAATAACAAAAAACAAATTCCTAACCCTATTATTGCATATATATTAACGATTTGTTTAACAAATAAAAAAGCTCCACTTTTTATTTCTAAATTAAGAGTATTATTTCCACCATATTTTTCCCTATTTTCTTCTGCATTTTTTTTACTAAGTCCTTTATTTACGTCACTTTGAAGTTCTCTAACCACATCATTCCAACTATAGTTATACCAATCTATCATAAAACTCCCTCATTTTTGTTTTATTTTTGTAGTATTATATTTTGTAAAAATAATATGTTCCATATCTATAGTCGTACATATTATTAAAGTCTTTAATGAAATTCCCTAAATATGGATAACTATTTAAATATACTCCACATAAAAATTAGTGAGTCTCCTCGAGACTCACTAATCAATTAATATTCTTTATTTTTGAAAAAGTTTGCTCTAAAATAATGTTTTTCACCATTATCATCTTCAATTAAATATAAAGTAGAGTTATTAACTGCTGGTTTTATGTCATATTGTACAGGTACTTTTACACTCAACACTTCATATTCTTTATCTTTAGTTAAATTTACTTCAACACCTAATTGCTCCAATGAGTTACTCTTGAAAATTACCTTTTTAATAGGCTTAACAAGTTCTTTTGGTTCCTGTAATTCTTCTACTTGTTCAATTTCTTGTGTTTCATATATTTCTTGCATTAATCAAAACTCCTTTTTACAAAATATTTTGATATGACTCATATCAAATTTAATACTTATATTATAGCATGGTAAATATTATATCATCTTTATTCATTTAATTCAAAACCTATAATAAAAATTTAAAATTATCAGGAATTGGTTATTTTTATGATTCCAATTCCTGCTGTTCTATTTCTGTTAATTACATTTTATTTTGTTGCTCTACTTTTACTAAAATCTTATATTTTGAATATATTTTTTATAAATAATTGTGTTGGAAAATATAAAAAACACCTTTTAAACAATTCAAATAAGCATTCATAGTTTAAGATCTTAAAAGCTTTGGATTGTATTCTAGTATATAAAAAATACAGGTACAAATAACATAGATAAATCCATCATTCTTTAGATATGACAACTGTTTATTCAATACTAAACTTAAATCAATTGAATTATTATTTACTCAACTTTCGCACTTATGTTTTAGGGCGGTAGCCCGTAGCTCAATGTCATAAAGATAAGCTTGGATAAATTGGAAAATGAAATAATAAATATTCAGATGTTTTATTCTATAGGCATTGAGTACATTGCATTTCCTGTTGGTGGTGCATATGGGAAAGTGAATATTATCTCCAATTTCATACTTTTCTCTTCTTTTTATTTCATAGTAGAAATAGTCTGTATCATTCCCACCTGCTTGGTGAAATCTTTTTAAATTCTTACAAGCTTTGTAAGTGCTACTATCCTCTAATCTATAATATGCTTTATTTGGCCTGCCAAAATAAAGCATATTACGCGCTTCCATTATATCACAAAATAATTCTGATTTTAACTCACTTGCTATCCGTTTAATTTTTCAAAGTTAACAGTTAGAATTTTGGAATAAAATAATCTAAAAATAAAAATTCCTAGAACTCTCATCCCTATCCTTTAATATTTCAGTTTATTCAATAAAAAAGCCTAACACCACAATTCAATTTGAACTGTATGATAGACTCTAAAGATAACTATTACTACTTCTATACCTAAATTCTTATTAATTTTTTAAACCTCTAACTATATCAATAGCTAATCCCGTTTTAGTAGCTATTGTTTCATCATCAAGTATACCAACTAAATTTTTTGCTATTTCTATTGCCTTGCTAGTAGCACCTTCTTTTATACCCTCTTCTCTTGCTGTTTTCTCTCTTGTCAACTGATCCATAATTTCTGCTTGTCTTGCTTCGTATGCTATTCTTGCGTCTTTACTTTTACTAACTCTTTGCAATATTTCATACGCAGTTTTAATAT
>NZ_JAPPRQ010000004.1 GCF_026719745.1 Clostridium sp. ZS2-4 | reverse complement strand
TCCTTTCTATATTTGTTGTTTGGTAACTATAATTATAAAAAGTCTTTGACATGAATAAAAGGCCTACCGGCAAGGTAATTGCTGGCGGCCTTTCCTTATTTTTTGCCTAAAAATATTTTACTTACTCCCATTTTGTATAAATTTTGAATTTGTGGTTATTAATTAATTATTTAAGATATCTCATAGGTATTATATAGTATTTTTTTATAAAAATACAACCCAAAAACTTACTAATTTGGTTCCGTTTATGCTCAGATTTTTACGTTTTGTGCCAAATATATTAACATGTTTGTTTATATATGTTAATGTGATTATGTCATTCTGTTCTGGATTGCCATATGGAATTAAACCATGGTAATATATTTAGGGAATAAGTATTTTTTATAAAAAAGATAATATGTAGTCATACTTAAGATTACAATTATACGAGGAGAAATTTATGAAAAAGATAATAATAATATTATTTACTATAATATTATTAACAGGTTGTATGAATAAAGAACCTAAAAACATGAATAATGAAAAATTTTATTACGACAATTTAATAGAGATAATCACGCCGGATAAGTCAAAGGTTATAAATTTCGATAATACCAGAGAAGGATTTCATGGTGATGGAGATTACTATGTGGTGGTTCAATTAGATATACATACAGTAAAGGATTTTTCAGATAAAGCTTTAAAAAGTGGTAAATGGAGCAAATTACCTATAAGCAATGAGGAAGTAAAGTCCTTTATATATGGATATGAAAATAAGGACGGAACATATAAATACGATGGACATAGTAAAGGAATACCTAGTGACATAAAAAATGGAATATATTATTTTAGAGATATATATGTAGAAAATTATCCGAAGGAAAAGGACACAAGTATTTTAAGAAGACCAGCATATAATTTTATATTCTCAATTTTAGATTTGGATACAGGAAAGTTATATATTTTACAATCAGATTCATAAATAACTATATACAGTAAATTTATCAATAATTTTACTAAAAAGAGTTTATGTAAACCATGAAATGATACTGGTTTTTGGATAATGATTAAAAGAGCTATCAAGAATAGCTTGATTTTAGGTAATTTAGCACCATATTCACGCTAAAGAGTAAAATAATAAAAATATAAAAGAATGAAAAAAGCTTCAAGAATTTAAAAAGATTCTGGAGCTTTTTTAGTTTCTAATTTTAAATTTAAATAAACTAATTGAGTAAAATACTGTACTGTATCTCAATAGAAGTAAGCTTTATATATTTATTTTTCACAATATGCTGTGCAGAAATAAGGAAAAAATAATACAATTTATAACTTAATGGAATATGCATAAAGAAAATATTGAAAATACTATTAATTGAGAGTAAAATGTAAACAAGTATTGTTTTAGAAATGAAGAGAAATAAACATTGGTTTAAAAATATATAACAAAAGGAAAAACTCTTGAAGGTGAAAGTTTGGCCACGGACACCATTCAAGAGCTACCAGTAAAGATAGAAAAACTGCGAAGACACTTTTTCTACTTCAAATACTTACTTTATAATATACCCTTAGTTTAATATATTAAGCATTTATAGTCAATAATTATTTTAATAATTTTTATAGACTTGGAATTTTGTATTATAAAGTAAGTATTTGAGGTAAATGTCTTCTATCTGGTGGGGAAAAAGGATGGGGGTCATTTTTTATGTTGGCCAGACAGTTAAGTATAGATGATTATATAAAAGATGTGGTGAGGAATTTAATAGATGTTGATGTTGAGATAACAGCTTCACAGGATAAAATAGATGAAGCCGCAATTCAAATAGATGCTCTCCACAATATAGATGATGGGTACATAACTATTGCAGTTAAGAGGGAAAAGTCATGGATTCAGTACCACTATAATGCAGAAGAGCTTAAAGCTAATATCGGGAAGGTGTTAAGCATTGAGGGTATCAATGTATATTTAACTCCAAACAGTTTTTACAAGCCTTTTAGGAGGATTGAAAATGTAAGAAAGTTAAATTCATTATACATAGATATTGATTATTATAATCTAGAGAAATTTAGAGATTTAACATCGGAGCAGATAATATGGCAGCTGGAGCAGGATTATTTCGGAGTGGATGTTCCGGAAGCAAGTTTTATTGTCCTTACAGGAAGGGGAATAGCAATATACTGGCTTATAGAGCCAGTTCCGTATAAGGTCCTTCCTCTGTGGAATGCAGTTCAGAAATATTTCCTAAAAAAGCTTAAAGATATAGGTGGAGATGAAAAGTCAATAGATGCGGCCAGAGTTATGAGGCTTTCAGGAAGTGTAAATCAGAAAAGTGGAATGGCGGCAGAGCTGCTGCTTTATAATACAGACAGGTACATATTAAGGGATATACAGAAGGATTACCTTCCAGAACTTACGCCCTATGTTAAGAATCCCTATGAAAAGAAAAAGGGCAGAAAGCCTAAGGTAGTTAATTTTTATAATTTATACAGCCTCCACTATGCAAGACTTCGTGATCTTGTGAAGCTTCAGGAAATGAGAGAAGGAATGTGCAGGCGTGATGATGGTTCTTTAAGTGAAACAGGAATTAGAGAATTTATGTGCTTTTTATACCGCTACTGGAGCTGCTGCTATGAGAGTGATATTGAAAAGGCGCTAGAATCTACTCTGGAGTTTAATAAAGGGTTTAAAAGACCTCTAGAAGCTAGTGAGGTTAAAAAGGCCACAGAAAGCGCACAGAAGGCCTATAAAAGATGGCTGGAGGATAGCCCTTCCGGTATATATAAAAGAGGTGGCTATAATTATAAGAATGAAACATTAATTAAGAAGCTTAATATTACAGAGGAAGAAATGAGATATCCTCTGGATACTATAATTAATGCTAAGGAAGTTAAAAGAAGGACAAATATTAGAGTTAAGAAATATCAAAAAGAACAGCGTAGGAATGAGAATGGGTTAACCAAGAGGGAACAGGAAAAGCAGGATAAGATGAACAAAGTTAAGGAATTATTAGAAAAAGGATATAAAAAGGCTCACATAGCTACGGAGTTAGGGATTTCAAGGCAAATGGTTTATAAATACATGATGGAACTAAAAGTGTAAACTGAAACGTTACTATAATATTATGGGGTTTTACCCTGGTTCCTCTCTTTTATTCTACTAAAGTGTACTATGTCCTATTATATTACATAAGGAGTGTTTTAATATGAATTATATTTTTGTTATTCCACCTATTATACTTATATCTTTTATTTTATATTTAATAATTATTAGAGTGAGAAAAATAAAGAGACAAGATACAGCAATTGCACTTACTGTAAGAAAATACAGTTACGGAAGTCTTATTTTGTCTATTCTTTGGTTCTTAATAGCCTTTCTTTCTTTCATAATCTTTAAAAAAGAATTTAAACAAATATATGGACTCTTAGTACCTAAATACATAAGTCAATGGAAGGATTTATTTTTTCATTATGATGATTTAATAAATTTAAGAAATATGTTTATGAAGAATGAAATGTATTTAGAAGCTTTGAATGTTAGTAGTTATATAAGCAATGGATTAGTTCAGTTTTACATTGGAATAATCCAAGCCTTAGTAGGAATTGTTTGGTTAACGAGAAGTTTTGACAAAGATAGTATATGTAAAGACGGTATATATACTAATAATAGATATTATAAATGGAAGAACATAAAAGCTTATAAATGGGGAGAACTTGAAAGTAAAGAAAATAGAAAAGAGCATCTGCAGTATTATTGTTTGGAGTTTGAAGTATATAGTCTTATAGCATATAGTCCTATAATGAAGAAAGTGTTTAACCTTAATGGAATTAATAAAATTAAAATGAAAATAAGTGTTAATGATAAACAAAAGGTTGAAGAATTTTTAAAAAAGAATACGGTGGATGGTTAAGCATGGATTTAATCAATTAAACTGGTTGCCTTAGAAATATCTTGATGATGGTTCTTTAAGTGAAACAGGATTTAGATAATTGCTGCTATGAGAGTGATACTGAAAAGGCGCTAGAATCTACTCTGGAGCTCTAGCACCTAGTGAGGTTAAAAAGGCTCATATAGCTAAAGAGTTAGGGATTTGAAGACAAATATAAATGAACTTCAAAAAGTGTAAACTGAAACGTCACTATAATATTGTATAGGTTACTCAGTAATTTTAGTTAGTATTAAGGAGAACTTATGGTTATTGTATCATGGAATTGTAATGGAGGATTTAGAAATAAATTTAAAGCTATTCAACAGTTTAATGCTGATATTTATGTAATACAGGAATGTGAAGATCCAGCAACAACAACAGATACTGAATATAAAAACTTTGCAAGTAATTATCTATGGGTTGGTTATAAAAGTAAAGGTTTAGGTATTTTTGCAAAGGATGGTGTGATTTTAAAAAATAATAATTGGAAAACGTATGGTTTGGAATGGTTTATTTCTTGTTCAATTAATAATAAATTTTCTTTATTAGGACTATGGGGATGTGGTAGTTATATAGAAGATATATATGTATATCTTCAGATACATAAAGAAAAGTTTAAAAATATATTAATCTGTGGTGATTTTAATAGTAATAGCTGCTGGGATAAAAAACATAAACGTAGAACTCATACAGCAGTAGTGAATGACTTGGAAGCTCTTAATTTATGTAGCTATTATCATTTAAAAGAAAATGAATTTCAAGGTAAAGAAAGCAAACCTACCTTTTTCTTGTATAAAAAGAAAGAAAAGCCTTATCATATAGATTACTTTTTTCATTATAAAGAAAAGTTAATTAATTTAGAAGTAGGTAGTTTTGAGGATTGGATATCCCTAAGTGATCATATGCCTATAGTGGTTGAAATTAAGGATGAATAGTAGGATTATTATGTTGGAGTATATAAATAAAAGATTAAAATAATATTTACTCTTAGGAGTAAAAGAGTAAATACATAAAATATTAAATACTCTGGATTTAAATTATAGATAAGGGGTTTCAGTATGCATGGGTTCTTAGTGAACCTTATAAATTTGAAAAGCCTATACCGTATAATCATCCAAGAGGGGCGGTTACATGGGTTAGGCTGGATAATGAAATGATTGCAGTAAAGAATTTTTTATAAATCCATGACTAATTTTTACCTATTTTTTAAAAATAAAAATTAGGTACTTGAAAATACTTAAAACTTACGATATAATATTTTTGAAAAATAAAGGAATATTTTTCATATTTTTTTACTAGCAACAACTTAGGTACTTGTAGTACTTAAATGAATGTTGATTTATGGAGGAATGTTATGAACATAATAAATAAATACAATAATACTAAGCTTTTTAGTTCAACATTAAAAGCTTATGACTTATTTAAAGGACATGCGCCAAGGGAAGAAGGTTGTTTATTAACTTTGGGAGCATTCTTCATTAAATGGATAAATGATTCTAAAAATAGATATGATTGGGTTATTTCACCTGAAACTAGTTGGGATTATATAAAGCAAAAAAAAGATAATTTGCCCCAAACATTAAAATGTATTGGAAAAAAATTAGAAAAAGATAATCCTATACTAAAGGGAATATTTACTTCATTATGTTTTAATTATATAGATTTATTAGAGTTATCTTATTGGCACGAAATCATTAATTTATATGATATATTCGACTTTACTCCTGATAATTCAGAGGAAGTTATTACTGGTCCTTTTATAGAATCTATATTAGAGCAATTAAATGAGGAGTTTAGTTTTTATGGAATTATTTCCCCACAATCATTAAAACTATTAATTTCAAAATTATTTAAAATTAATGAAGGAATGAGTATTGGAGATATTACATTAGGATCAGCAGGTTTTTTAGCACAAACGAGTAAAGAGGCTAAAAGTAAAAAATTAAATATTAGTAATATTAATTTTTATGGTCAGGATATTAACTTTAGAATATCTCTTATAGCAAAGCTTAATCTATTTTTACATGGAATTACCAATTTTGATATAACAGTAGAAGATACATTAAAATTTCCAAAACTAGATTCAAATAATAAGGTAGTTGAATTTGATATTATATTATCAAATTTACCTTTAGGAATGAGATGGAGTGAAGAAGTTAGCCATGATAGATTTAATAGATTTAAATATGGTTTACCTGATAAACGATATGCTGATTGGCTGTTTATACAAAGTGCTATAGCTAGTTTAAAACCAAAGGGAAAGGCAGCGCTTGTAGTTAATAAAGGAACACTTATGAGAAGCTATGAAAAAGAAATAAGAACTAGAATTATAGAAGATGATTTAATTGAAGCAATAATATCATTGCCCGAAAATTTATATAGAGGAACATCTATTCCTATAGATATTTTAATTATAAATAAAGATAAACCTATCTATAGAAAAAATAAAATATTGTTTATTGATGCAAGTAAAGAATATGAGAAAAAAGAAAAAGGTAAAAATATTTTAAATGAGGAACAACTAAATCATATTCTCAACACTTATCACAGTGAAATAGAAGAAAAAGATTATAGTAAATATATAGATTATAAGGAAATTGAACAAAAAGATTTTAGGTTAGATAGTGTAGAATATGTGAAAGAAAATGATCTTAAAATCTCACATTGTAAAATGATTCAGCTAGGTAAAATTGATAATCTTAAAATTAAAAGAGGACTTCAAATATCAAAGAAAGATTTAGAAGTAGTGTCTGATAATACTGTTGCAACACATTATTTTTTAAAGATAAGTGATATACAAGATGGAAAAATAGAGTTTAATGAAAGGATAATAGCTAAATCCGAGAAATGGGTGGATTCATTTGGATTAAAGCCTAAGGACATAGTTATATCTGGAAGAGGAAAATTAGTTAAAGTAGCTGTTTATGAGGAATATATGCCGCCAGCAATTATTTCAGGCAACCTTATGTATATTAGATTAAATCCTAAAAAATATGATGTTGATTTTCTTAATATTTATTTAAATAGTCCACTTGGAAGTCAGCTGTTAAAGGATATTCAGTTTGGTTCTAGTATTGTAGCGTTAAATCCATCTAGAATGAAAGAGGTACTAGTACCAGATATTCCACTTGAAGAGCAACAAAGATTAGTTTGTAAATTTAAAGATAATGAGAGAATCTACCAAGAAAGCATCGATAAAGCAACTGAGATTTACGATAAAAATGTTAAAAGCATTTATGAAAAGATTGGAATTATAGAGAAATAAATATTATATTAAAAAACACATAATTAAAGGGGATGGGAGTATGGATTACAAATTAGATTATGATGATTTAAGTAAGGGGTTTAAAAGTATAAAAATAGGTACTTTAGATAAAGAAGTAATTGAATTATTAAAATTAAATAGAAATAGCTGTGACATAATTTTATGGGAAGATAGATTTAAATATATAGACAAACATAAGGAAGATTTTGAAACAGAAGAAGCTTTCAAAGCTCATATAGAAGAAATTCCTAATATAATAAAAAGCCCTGATTATATAGCAAAACATCCTAAAAAAAATAGTATAGAATATATAAAAAAAATTGATGAATTGATGTTAGTTGCTATAAGAATAAAACAAAAAGGAAATTTAGCTTTTAGGTCAGCTTATCCATTAACAAATGATCAGCTACAAAGATATTTAGAAAGTGGTACTGCATTTAAAGTAAATAAATGATATTGACATTATGGTATATAAATGATATCATTAGAATATAATATAGAGGATAGATTATTTAAGGGCAGAACAGGCAGCTGCCACGCCTTATGAATAAGGTCTTTAAAGAGATGTAGGGGTGCCATCCTACTAAATAATCTGTCTACGAAAAAAAGCTACTAAATTATTTAGTAGCTTTTTTTCGTATTGATAACTTTAAAATAAGCGTAAAGATATTGATCTTTACGCTTAAAAATTTCCAGCAGAAAGGATTATTTTTACTAGTTTTCTCTCGGTCCCATAAATCTATCTCCATTCAAATGAATAAGATGATTCGGCTTATAAGCAATCATATTTCAGTTTCCCAAGCTATATCTTCTATGATTGCCTTTTGAAGTGCATTATGTTTACCTGGTTAGAATTTTAGAATTTCACTGTCAATTTTCACTGGGATTTTTAATAAATCTCTTCGTTTTTCATACCTGTGAACAAGTGAAGTATTTTTGTTTTTATACTTGGTGTTAGTATAATATTATAGACACAGAAAGCCGAACACTTTAAAATATAAATAAGAAAAGGAAGTGTTTATAATGGCAAGAGATCAAAAATCTAAATAAGAAGCTAAGCAAGCGAGAATTAGAAAATAATAGGATATGCTATGTCTAAAACTATAGATACAGTATATATTATTAATTATATACCAATAATAATATATATAGATAATATTTGTTAATATATGAATATAAAATATCTTAAATTGATATTTTATATTATTTTTCGATATTGAAGTATAATTAGTAGTTGATATAATTTAGATATTAGTAAAAGTTGAATTTAAATGAGGAGATAATTATGCGAGAATTATGTAATAGATTAAGTAAATTCAAAATAGCAGAAATAGAATCTGAAATTATTAAGTTATTTTTGGTACAAAATAATATAGATGTAATGAATGTAAGGAATAATTTCATTAAAAATCTTATAAGTAATTATAATAATGAAGAAATAAGAGATTTACTCAGTGAATATCAAGATATGTGGCAGTTAAAACATATTGATAATTTATTTGAAGGTTTAATTGAAAGTGCAAATAAGAAACAAAATGGAGCTGTATTTACTCCAAGATATATAGCTGAATATATAATTAATAATACAGTAGAGAATTTTACAAGAAATTCGAAGATATTAGATCCAGCTTGTGGCTCAGGAGCTTTTTTATATGTATTGGCTGAGAAGTTAAATGATCAACATGAAATAAGTATTGTAGAAGCTATTGAAAATAATATTTATGGTATAGATATAGATGAAAATCATGTTAGAAGAACAAAGATAATCTTAAGTTTATTAGCTTTAAAGTCTGGAGAAGATAGAGATGTTATTAATTTTAATATAATTCATTCAGATTCATTAAGAAATAATTGGAAGGATTTATTTGAATTAGAGTCTTTTGATTATATAATAGGGAATCCACCATATGTTAATACTCATGATATGAGTGGAGAAGTAAAAAAGTATCTAAAAGAAAATTTCATAACAACAACTAAAGGAGTATATAATATATTTTATGCTTTTATAGAACAAAGTATGAAGTATTTGAGCGAAGAAGGTACATTAGGATTTATAGTACCTAATAATTTTATTACGATTGATGCAGCAGGAGAATTAAGAACATTTTTAACAAGTAATAGCTATATTTATAAGCTTATTGATTTTAATTTAAATTTAGCATTTAATCCTGTAAAGACATATAATGCAATTGTATTTTTAAATAAAAAACATAATAATAGTATTAAATTTTCTATACTAGATAGGAATGATAATATAGAAGAAGAATTACTTAATACAAACTTTAATGAGATAAATTATGCTGATTTAGATCAAAAAAGATGGTGTTTATTAACAGAAAGAGATATTGAAAATATAAGAAGGATAGAAAATGGATATAGAAATATTAGGAATAATATAAGAACAGGTATAGCAACGTTAAAAGATAAATTGTATATGATAAATACAGCTGAAGAGGATCAGGAATATTATTATACTTTTTATAATGGTCAAAGATACCCAATTGAAAGAAGTATTATAAAAAAGATAGTAAAAGTATCTGACATGCAAAATGATGAGGAAGTAGCAAATTGTAGAACTAAAATAATATTTCCATATGAAAAAGGAGAAAATGGATTTCAAATAATAGCAGAAGATAGTTTAAGAGATGAATATCCAAGATGTTATGAATATTTAACTGAAATAAGAGAGGAATTAGATACTAGAGATAAGGGCAAACCTAATTCAGTAGCTTGGTATGCATATGGAAGATCTCAAGGTTTGAATAAGTATGGAGAAAAATTACTTTTTTCTACATTTAATAATAGACCAAGATTTATGCAAGATAATGATGATACTTCATTATTTTGTAATGGATATGCACTATTTTTAGATGAATATGAAGATATGCATGTATTAAAAAAGATATTAAATTCTAGAATTATGGAATATTACATTGATAAGACAAGCTATTCTATTGAAGGTGGATATAAGTGTTATCAGAAAAAATATGTTGAAAGATTTTCAATTCCACATTTAACAGAAGAAGAAATAGATTATTTAACAAATGAAAATAATACTGATAGAATAAACGAATTTTTAATACAGAAATATGATATAGACATAGAAATTTGATGGGTTAGATAACAGAAGAGATAAAATAATTATTTATTGAGTAAAGATTTTGAACTTAGTGATGAGAATAGCAATGTATTATCTTATGATGGAAGGTCTTAGGGTATAGATTATTTTTACTGTAAGAGGTTCTTCAACATTCTTCTTGTATTCTAAAAAAATAAGCTGCAGAGCAGCTCATTTTTATATTTCTAGTTCTTGGTTTGTTGTTATTACAACTCCAGCAGAGTCTTTAACCTTTAAATCACCAGATGATGTTATGAAAATGTTTTTTTCAATTATAGCATCCATAGCATCTGATACATCAGCAGCGTCTAAATCTTCTTTTACATCCTTAACTCTTACTGCAGTTTTCTTACCACCAGCAGTTNCCTCCTACATATTAGTTAAAAGATTTTCATTTTCTTTGAAGATTTCAGTAGCAGGATCTTCAAGAAATTTTGATACAGCAGTTGCTACTACAAAAACATCTTCATCAGTAGCAGTAGGTTTTAATTTAGTAAGTCTTTGTTTTTTGTAGAGCTCCTTACCTTTTTCGTCCTGTCCAAAGTGGTATTTGATTGCTACATCACTTTTTACAAGTGTTGATTTAGCCATAATAACAGCCCCTTTCTTTTTAATTTCAAATATATATATGACTTAGGGCTAAGAATTGAGATGAAAGTTGAAATAATTTTCCATTGCTCTTCTCTATCGTTGTGGGCAATAATGCAAAGTAAGAATTATTATATTTTACCAGGTGGAATTTACATGAGAATAGAAACGACAAATAGATTAACAGAGAATCAGATGAGTGAAATTTTAAATTTAGAAACAGTTGCTTTTCGTGAAGATCATTTGGAAAACCATGCTTTTTTATCAAACGAAATTAACTTTGACAAGACATTGTAGTGCTTCTATATGGGGATTGCAAGTAAAGAATTTTAAAAAGCAAGCTAAATTGGTTACTTTTTTTAAACATTATATTATAATATTAAATCATATAAAGTATATCCTATACCCATAATTATAAAAAGACTAAAAAACATAATTAA
>NZ_JAPPRQ010000039.1 GCF_026719745.1 Clostridium sp. ZS2-4 | reverse complement strand
TCTAAAACAAGGATTATTGGATATAGCATAAAATAAGAACCGTAGGTTTTACGGGGATAGCCTGTGGAGATAGTAGGTTACGAGGTCGTAGAAGCAGGAAAAGTTCTTGGATATACCAAGAAGCCCCTACTTCAGCGTAAGCAAGTGGAGGGAGAGTTCACTAGGTAATATCTTATCTATGGCAAAAGGATTAGATTATACAGTAGATGATAAAATATATGTCTGGCTGAATGTTAAAGAAATTGATATAAAATTAAAAGGAATTGGCATGAAAGGATTTGTGGGAAGCTTTAAAACTAATTTCAAAATCCCAAATTATTTAGGCATAGAAAAATCAGTTTCAAGGGGCTTTGGTGCGGTTAAAAGTATGGAATAACAAAAATTATTCACTGTATTACTGATTTTTGGAAGTTACAATTACCCTATAGAAAATGGACTGAACGTTAGTGAATTCTGTTTTCTGTTGTTTTGGATTAATTAGTGAATGGAGAGATTATATGAGAGTAAGAAAGAATTTATTAATATGTTCAATCATAGTGGTTCTCTTAACAGTACCTTTATTACCTTGTTTTTATAGTGATGGATTCCAATTTATATTTGGATATCCGATTCCGTATTTTACTATTTTTCATTTACCACCTATAAGAAAAAATGAAATACTTTTTGGGAGAATACATATAAATACATTGAGTTTTTCTGTGAATGTAGTATTAGTATATTTGATATTTATTTTAGCGTCTTTTATTATAAATAAGTTTAAGAAATAATAAGATACAAAATACATAGTATTCTTAAATCACGGTATAAAAGATTAATAATCAAATCAACAGTTACTACACAATAGCAAAAAATAGAGGCGCAGCTGACTACTTACAAAGATATAAGTTTACAAAAATACTTGCACAAACATTTATAACAACACAAACATAAATGTTTACATATATGTTTGTGTTGTTATTTGTATTTTAAAGTGGCTGTAGTTCTTAATTTAACTAGTTTTTATTTTTTTCTAGTTAAAAATCAGATTGTATTAAATATACAATTTACATATATTGAAAAAACAGATATAATAAATTGTATGAAACTTTTGCAGCAGGACAAACCTGATTTACGAAAGCTATTGATAAAACTGCTTTTACAAAGGCTTGTCAGTATGTAAAAGGGACAGAAAAACCTTGTCCAACAGGGTGTTTTTCATCAAAAAATCTTGATTTTAAGCTCGTCTTAAAACAAGCTCAAAGTATTGATATATAAGGATTTGTAAAGAAATAAGGGTTTAAGAGCAACTTCCATTAAAACAAGGATTGAAACTTAAGGGTGATAGAAAGTAATAACTATTAAATATATCTATACTTTTAGACTGCTGATTTAGCGGCCTTATTTGTTTTTTGAAATTTAATGTAAAGCTATTTTCGTATGTTTCAATTAGAATTATACTATTTTTATCAATTAAAGGTTTAATATGGTATAATTGCACGTATAATGATGTTGAATAATATAAAGAAAGTGTGTACTAACAGTAATATAACAAAATAGTAAAAGATTGAGAAGAGGATTATTTATATTTGAGATAGGGGGATTTTATATGGTTGAAAAAAAGATTGATGCAAGTAATTATCTTGCATTAGGATTATATGCTTTTGCGGGTTTTGGTTTAGAAATATTACTACTAATGGTTGAGGTTACTTTGTTTGAAAAAATATCTTCTAAATGGAGTGTTTTTCAGCATTGTTTTCATTGGACTATTACTTGTGTAATGTGGGGAATTGTTGTTTTAGGATTAGTGTCTTACTCTAAGAAGAAATATGATTTTGATATTTTTTCTTTTAGAGATGTACTTAATTGTAAGCAGTGGATTAGAGCTGTACTAATAGTAATTGTTGCTATTATAGTAATAAGTGTTGTTAATGGAGGAATAAAGCCAGTTACAGAATTTAAAAATTTAGCTGGTGTTAAATTTACCTTTCAAAATATCTACTATTTATTCGAGTCTATGTTAATTATGTTGACTGTAGTATTTGGACAAAAATATGGTGAAATTTTATCAAAGAGAAACAATATTCCATGGGGTGGTATTTTTCTTGCATTGACTTGGGGATTAGTGCATATATTTACGCAAAATTTAGTTACTGGAATATTTACTTTTATTATTTCAATCGTTTTTGGAATTGTCTATTTAGTTGATAATAAAAATATTAGATATGCCTATCCGATGATAGCATTAATTTTTATATTATAAGCATAATCTTTAGTAATTTTAAAGTCATAATTTTCTTAAATGCTTATATAAAAAGTTAATATTAAAATAAGTAGTTGAGACGTAACAGCAAAAATTGTGGCATAACTAGCAATAAAAATTTTATAAAATCAACTAAGCTTCTGGATCAGCAGAAGCTTTTATTTTTGCAACAAATTGAGAAACATTCATATAAGATGTGTATAGATTTTAAATATGACAAATTTGGGGTTAACTATGATACTTTGATGGTAAAAAGAATTTTTAGTATTAAGGGTAAGTTATTGTCGGTGAAAGGTAAGGGATGAATAAAGGGGAAAGACTTATAAGTGGAGAACCTATAAGTCTTGGGGGAATTAAAAGTGATAAAAAATGTAGTTTTGCAATGTATTAGAAATTATTCCCAAAGAAATGAAAAGTATTCAAAGATTAAATTATATATAATCAAATTATACCAAAGTATAACTTAATGAGGGTGAAAAACAAACTTAAATAATGTTCAACTATAACTTATTTACGGTAAAAAAATCAGGTAGAGTATAATAACAGTTTTTCTTTAAATATAACTAAATTAAAGTGAAGTATAACTAAATGAGGGTAAGTACAACAACAGTTGTTGTTTTATATGTTTTAAATAACATCTTTTGTTTTAATAGTTTTCAGCATAGCTTTAGCCATTGATATTACTATGTTTGTTCCCTTTAAATATAACCAAATGATACCTAAGTATAACTTAATGATGGTGAAATATAACTGTAAGTATAACCAAATGATACCGAAATATAACCTAATGAGGGTTAAGTATAACTAAATGATGGTGAAATATAACCCTTTTTAATTAAGTTATTGATAACTTAATTTTTAAAAGTTATAATTATTTTGAGGTGAAAATATGACGATAAATTTAACCAGTGTAAATGATAATTGGATATATCAAAGTAATAAATTAATTGAAGCAAGTTATACATTAACAGTATTAGAGCAAAAATTATTGAGAATATTGGCAAGTATGATAAAAAAGGATGATGAAGATTTTAAGGAATATGAATTCAAAATAAAAGATCTAATGAAAATATTGAATACTACTAATAAAAGGTTCTATAGAGATATTGATAACTTAACTGATTTGCTGATGCAAAGAATAATAAAAATAAAAGATGGGAATACAAATAAATTTACTAAATACCATTGGGTTGATGTTGCAAAATACAACAATGGCATTCTAAAGTTAAAAATTAATCCAGATTTAAAACCTTTTTATCTAAGTCTAGATTGGTATACTAAATATCAGCTTAAAAACGTTTTGCAATTCAAAAGTGCATATTCATTTAGAGTTTACGAGTTGTTGAAGCAGTATCAAAAATTAAAGGAGAGGAATATTACAATTGATGATTTGAGAACCATATTAGATATTAGTAAAAATCAGTATACAAAGTATGCAAACTTAAAACAGAAAGTTATTAAAGTTGCTGTGAATGAAATAAATGAAAAAACAGATTTGAATGTACAATTTGAAGAAATAAAAGAAAGTCGCAAGATTGTAGCTCTTAAATTCTTAATACATAGCACAAATAGTGAAATTGCAGCTGATGTAGATATAGGGGTTTCTGATATAGATAAAATAAAATCAATATTTAAAGAAGATATAACTGGATTAGAAGCAAAGAAACTGTTGGATGCATCAAAGGGGAATATGAGTATAATAAAGGAAAAGTATGAGATGGCAAAACAGTGTGTGGATATAAGTAATGTTGTTGGATGGGTTATAAGTGCAATTAAGCAGGATTATAAAAAGCCTCAGCAGAAACTAAATAAAGGAACATTTGATGACTATGAGCAGAGAGAGTATGATTTTGATGAGCTTGAGAAAAAATTATTAGGATGGAGAGAATAAATAGAGAAGTGATAAAAATAAAATCTGTTGTACAAACATTTACACCACCACAAACATAAATGTTTACATATGTGTTTGTGGTGGTGTTTGTATTTAAAATTGGCTAAAGTTCTTATATTCTTTTATTCCTATTCTCAAATATTTTTCACAAAGGTTTTTAATTTTATTTAACAATAAATGTAAAATGGCGTTTTAAAACTAAATCTTAGTACGGAAAAGTTACCTTTTCTGTAAAGTTGGGTAGAAAAAGTTGTATTTTAAAAATTAAAGTGAAACATTTTCTAGTTAAAAATCAAATTGTCTTAAATATACAATTTACATATATTGAAAAAACAGATATAATAAATTGTATGAAACTTTTATAGCAGGACAAACCTGATTTACGAAAGACATTGATAAAGCTGCTTTTACAAAGGCTTGTCAGTATGTAAAAGGGACAGAAAAACCTTGTCCAACAGGGTGTTTTTTATCAAAAAATCTTGATTTTAAGCTCGTCTTAAAACAAGCTCAAAACATTGATATATAAGGATTTGTAAAGAAATAAGGGCTTAAGAGCAACTTCCACTAAAACAAGGATTGAAACATAGCTGTAGGAAAATATCCAGAGACATATAAGCCGCTTAAGAGCAACTTCCACTAAAACAAGGATTGAAACTTAAGAGTGATAGAAAATAATGTATACTTTTAGACTGCTAATTTAGCAGCCTTATTTGTTTTTTGAAATTTAATGTAAAGCTATTTTCGTATGTTTCAATTAGAATTATACTATTTTTATGAATTAAAGGTTTAATATGGTATGATTTCATGTATAATGATGTTGAATAATATAAAGAGATTATGTATTAACAGGCATAAATGTATTAAAACATAATCGTAGAAAAATGTATCACAAGAGTAAAATATATTGAAAGGAGTGGAGTGAAATGAAATTTAATAAGTTGGATTTCATATTATATATAAAGACGGGCAATTTAAATTGGATATTATATCTAATGGCTTCGTTAATCATCTTAATTCCAATATATATAGTTCTTATTACTGATGTTCACTTTAGTGCATCTTTTAGTAAAATATCTATAGGCATAGCATTGATTTTTGTTATAATAGGAAAACTCATCACATTGATTAAAAAGAAAAAAGGAGATAAAAGTATTCCTGGAGATATTGGAATTATCATAGGTATTTTAATTGTATTCATATCCCATGTTTTGAAGTGAGTGTAATATATATAATTAAGTCTTAGTATAAAGATAATACGAATTAAAAATTAAATAATTATAAACTGTGTAAAGGAGATAAGACATATGAAAAAATATGAATATAAAGTTGTACCAGTTAAAATACCTATTACTTTTTCAGAAGAAAAACGTTATAAAAGTTTAGAAGAACAATTAAATAAATATGGTAAAAGTGGTTGGGAATTATGTTCACTTGTAAACAGATTAGTGGTTTTTAAAAGAGAATTAACTAAGTAAACCGTATAATAAGCTTTAACTAATCAAAGTATATTTGCATTTGAGGAGATGAATAAATGAATTATGCTATTTTCGGAATCGTTTTAATAGTAACAGGTATTTGGTTATTATATAATACCAAGAAGAATTATGAGGATATGTCGAAAACACTAAGAATAAAAAAGAATAAAAAATTTAAAATTTTAGATAAAAAGAAACTTAATAAGGTCCTAATTATTCAAAATATTACTTATGCTGTATTCTGTCTTCTGTTCGGTACTCTAATGTTTCTTTTTAATGATAGTTTGTTATTTGGTATTAGTATGATAGGACATGTTATTATAAATTTAACATTTGATATTCAAATAAAAAAATATATTATTTCAGAGTAACTTTCAAATATTGAATTAGTTCATAACTTTCTTAAATTACGGGGTGAAAGGTTAAGAATTAAAGAAGTAGTTAAGTCGTAATCGCAAAAAATAGCGGCATAACTGATAATAAAATAAAAATATGGATATTATAAAAGAAAAATTTGTTTACAAAAAAATTGCTTTAAAAAGGTTTTTAATTTTATTTAACAATAAATGTAAAATGGCGTTTTAAAACTAAATCTTAGTACGGAAAAGTTACCTTTTCTGTAAAGTTAGGTAGAAAAAGTTGTATTTAAAAAATTAAAGTGAAACATTTTCTAGTTAAAAATCAAATTGTCTTAAATATACAATTTACATATATTGAAAAACAGATATAATAAATTGTATGAAACTTTTATAGCAGGACAAACCCGATTTACGAAAGACATTGATAAAACTGTTTTTACAAAGGCTTGTCAGTATGTAAAAGGGACAGAAAAACCTTGTCCAACAGGGTGTTTTTCACCCAAAAATCTTGATTTTAAGCTCGTCTTAAAACAAGCTCAAATTATTGATATATAAGGAGTTGTAAAGAAATAAGGGCTTAAGAGCAACTTCCATTAAAACAAGGATTGAAACCTGAGGGTGATAGAAAATAATGTATACTTTTAGACTGCTGATTCAGCAGCTTTATTTATTTTTTGGCAACTAATATAAAGATCTTTTCATATGTTTTAATTATACTATTTTTATGAATTAAAGGTTTAATATGGTATGATTTCATGTATAATGATGTTGAATAATATAAAGAAATGATGTCATAAAGAGTTAAAAATCAAGAGAATAGTTAAGATATAATATTTTTGTTTTGTGAAGCAAGAAAAATTTATCATAACAACGGGATGGTAATAAATGGCGAACTGATGATTAATTATACTAGATGAGGTGAATTTATGAGTATTTTTTTATTAAGACATGGACAAACAGATTGGAATCTTATTGATAGATGCCAAGGACACACAGATATTCCACTAAATGAAACAGGAAAAAAGATGATTGAACAAGTTGCTGCTATCTTTAAAAGAGATATTGGAGAGATTGACTATATTGTATCTAGCCCTCTATCTCGTGCACATGAGAGTGCGATGATTTTTTCAAATAGTCTTGGGCACAAAGAAGAAATAATAATTAATGAACTATTTATCGAGAGATGCTTTGGTTTAGCGGAAGGGTTGTTACATGATAAGATTATATTGAAGTTTCCTAATTTAGATATCCCTGAAATGGAACCCGAAACGGATGTTTTCTCAAGAGCAATGGAAGGCTTAAATCACTACAATAGCATATATTCTGATGTAAACATATTGATTGTAACACATGGTGCTGTGTTAAAGACATTAGTAGATAATCAAACAACTTACGGCGAAAAAGATAAGAACTTAGTATATGCTGTTCCAGGTGGGCTATTTAAAATGGACTTACAAAATGGAGAGTATCAAATTAAAGAGGTTAAGTGAGGGACAATATAAAGAAATTATGAATGAATTAAGGGGGACTATAGAATGTTAAATCCAGCCGACGATATAATGCAAGCATTCCTTTTTTATATGATTTTAATATTTATATTAATAGCTATGGGGATTTATGGATTTGTACTATTTGTTAAACTTGCTCGTAGAGGAATAAAAGCACTTGATATTTATATAGCCAAAAATATAAGTGATAAGTGAGGATAGGGTATATATATTACACAATTGCAAAAAAGTACGTCACAAATACGATACAATAAATTATTATAAAACTGTAAAATTACACAACTAACAGCAAAATATAATCAGAATTATAAATAGTTTATGAGGTGAAGTAATGAAAGAAAAAATTAGAAAAATATGTGATGATTTTAGTAAGAAATATAATTTTTCGGGTGCTTGTCTTGTGAAAAAAGGAAATGATGTGATTTTTGAACAATCATATGGTTTAGCACATAGAGGTTTTAATATACCAAATGAAATTAATACTATGTTTGATACTGCATCTATTACCAAAGTTTTTACTGCAACAGCAATTTTGTTTTTAATAGAAAAAGGGTTGTTACATTTTGAGGATAGAATTACAGATATTATAGAACTAGAAGGTACTGAAATTCCAACAGATGTAACTATCTATAATCTGCTTACCCATACCTCAGGAATTGCTGATGATGCAGACGAAGAAGCAGGAGAAAATTACTCTGATTTATTTATAAATAAGCCTAATTATTCTATACGAAATACAATTGATTTCCTTCCCCAATTTGCATATAAACAACCTATTTTTAAGGCGGGCACTGATGTCAGATATAATAATTGTGCTTTTGTTTTATTGGGTTTAGCAATAGAAAAAATAACTGGACAAGACTATCGAAGCTTTGTGACAGATAATATTTTCATACCCCTTGGTATGCTAAATACAAAATTTTGTGCCATGGATGAAGTGAATGAAAATACGGCAGAAGGATACGTTGCATGCTATGATGAAAATCGGGTACAGCCGACATACATGTAAAAATAGGCCACATGCTGGAATTAATATCCATCATGTGGCTTTTTCTTGTCTCATTGGTATTGAAACAGACGTGTCTATTGCATTTGGTACATTTTCCAAGTCAATTACATAATCACCAAAACGTTTTATGTGTCTAGTAAGATATGGACTAAGAGCTGCTACATCTGACTTGGTAAACTCAACGCCACTCGCAGATAGCTCTTTTAGTATATAAGTCATATCCGCAACATTCTGCAGTATTACTGCGTTAGATACAAGGTCATTATATTTAATCCTTTTTTCCTGTTCATCAGGATCATTTTCAGATATAATTCCTTCACCTCCAAAAAAGAAAAATTTAGAAAAACCATTATAGGCCTCCATTTTATTTGTACTTGCTGTAATCTGCTGACGTAACTCAATATCAGAAATATATTGTAAAAGAAAAACAGTTCTAATTACTCTTCCTAATTCTCTAAACGATTGATATAACTTGTTTTTATGGCTATAATTATTTAGCTTCCTTAGAAGTGTAGACGGAGTTATTTTTCCTGCTTTAATTGATAATATTACTTGGAGCATATCTTTCCAATGAGTTTCGATTAATTTCCAATCTACAGTATCACTAAATAAAGAATCTATATGCTTATATTCATGAGATTTATCAAAACGATAAAACTTTAAATCTTTCCAGTTTCTAATTCGTGGCATTAGCTTAATTCCTAACAAGTAAGTTAATGCAAAAACAGGTGATGACTGTGCTTGGGTGTCTCCATGTATTGTATCTGGCTGAACATCAGATTTATTTTTAAGTAATCCATCTATAATATATATTGCTTCCCATACTCCACAGGGAATAAAATGGCTAAATAGAGCTATGTATGTATCTGAAACGTGATGATATGCAATACCACCGTTTCCACCATATCGTATATGATATTCTGATACTAAATTTTCTCTATAAAGATCAAACATTGTACCATCAACAGCAGCAATCTTGTTGTTACCCCATAATTTAGGAAGATAACATTTGTTATATAAATTAATTATATCTTTAATAGCTTCATCCAACTTATTTGCTGTAATATGTCTTCGATTTACAAAAGATAGCATATGTGGAGTCAATGAATCCTTCATATGTCTTGATGTTTGTGTGGGGCCAAGATTACATCCATATCCAAATGTCAAAGTAATATATCTTTCAACTGCATCATCCAATTTAGGATCTGATCCAGATAAAGGTCCAAAATGACGTGTCCAATTTAGCCAATGTTCTACATTACAAAGGATTTGAATAACATCACGTTCAGGTAAACATTTATAAATAGCATTTTCTAAATCAACAGTACTTTGGGAAATATTATTAGCCTTGGCACGTTTAAGTACAGGTTCACCTTTTTCATTAATAACAATCTGTCCGTTATTAGGATATTTTATATCTACTTCTATAGATTTTTCTTTTAGCAATATTTTCAACTGTTCTATAAATTCACTTGGAGATTCTTTGAAGTTCATTTCTGCACAAAAATCTGGAATTAAAGGCTCACATTCATTCCAAGGTAAAAGCTGTTCTCTATAGTCTGCAAATTCTTCAGAATTATCAATACATAAGTCTCCAGTTTTTAATCCAGATGCTAGATAGTAAAAAATACATACCTCCAGATGCCTTCGGACAAAAAATGTATTGCCACTTTCTTTTACCATAACAGTATTTTGCCATTGAACACTTGCAAAATTTAAATCTAGTGTGGCAGGTAAAAGTTCAACACGTTTATCTTCATTTGCAATCAGGAGATTTAGTGCTTCAATTAATGATTGATCTTGAGTCGCAGTTCGAATTTCAAGAAGTTCTATTAATCTAAATAAAGATTTTCTATAACTTTTATAAAATTTCCATAGTAAAGGCAAGTAATTATTTCCGTTATAAGAAGAAATAGTATCACAATCGGTAAGAAGTACTCCTATACCACCATTTTTATTTACTATTTCTCTAATTTGTTGTCCAAGTATTGCATCATTCTTACTATTATCATTTGTTTTCACAAGTACATTTGTTAAAATTGAAATTAGATTTTCTGTTTTCAAGCGGTTCTTTTCTTGAATCTTTTTTAGTTCATCTTTCCCTTTATTCTGAATATTACGAAGACATTTTAAAAACATCTCTACCAAATTATCTCGCATTTTGACTTTTGACATATATATTAAACTTAGAATTAAAGTATATTTTTTGGAAACAGAAAATTTATTTATCTCTGAAACGTCAAGAACTTTAGCTTCAGCCGCAAAGTGTTTAATTTTAGCAATTGGAATATCTTTTATTAAACTTTCAACATCCCCCATTGATAAAAGTAATTGATATGTACTTTCTAGTGCTTTAAGATGCTTAATCGTTGCTCTTTTAGGAGTTTCTTTTAAATAATTAAATTTTGAATAAACATCTGAATGTTCAATACTTAATAAACCATCCAACTGGCATTTTTTATCTAGAGTTAATTTTTTCAGTACATTTTCATAAATATTCGAATTAACTAATGTACGAATATGACGGACTGAGCGATCCAGCGTACTAAATGCCGGAAGTTCAAATCGCTCTTTGACTAATGATTCAATTGCTACATTTATAAGATCAGCAGGATTATTCATAACTTTAGCTGAGTTATAGGTAACTACAGTTATTATATGTCGTGCATTTGCTCCAAACTCTGTTACATTTAGATGTTCCCTAATGGAACTTTTATATCGGTAAAGTGTTCTATTAGGTATAGTAAGCTCTATATCTGATGTAATATTCAATTGTAAACAAAGATATTTTACAATCTCAATTGGAATTTCATCAATTCTAGGAAAATAGCCTAATCTTTGAAAGGACTTTAACAAAAGAATAAAATTAAAGACTTGAATTTCTCCTTTTGCGGTTTTATGGGCTACCTCAATTTCTTCATGACTAGGTGTGTAAAGTTCTATAAGTTCTTTTTTACTAATATTCTTCTTAAATCTTGGATAAGCTGTACGTTCAATAGTTGTCAAATTCTAATCCTCCTATATGCGATAATACAAATAAAACTGTTTGCTGCTAATTAACTGTCACTTTCTGGAATTATATTTTGTTTGATCTGCCACTTTAAGTTTATCTCGTATTCTTTAACTCTCCTATAAAATGTATTTTTCTTTAATTCTAGCAATTCCATAGCTTTTACAGCAGTTATTTCTCCATTTTTCCATTTAATATATATATTTTCAAATTTATAATTGATCTCTATTTTCTTTCTACCTTTGTACTTGCCTTGAGATTTTGCTATTGCTATACCTTCAGCTTGTCTTTGTTTTATCTTTTTACGTTCCTGCTCTGCTACATAAGAAAGTAGGCTTAGAAACTGATCCTCCATTAGCTTACCTATATCACCCATAGATTTAAATTTTCTGCTATCAAACAAAGTTTCATTATCTAAACATATTATATTGGCATTAACTATTCTAGTGAAATACTTCCATTCAGTTATAATATCATCGTAATTTCTTCCAAGCCTATCTAAAGAGTCAATATAAATTAAATCACCTTCTTCACAAAACCTTCTCATTAACTGATATTCTGGTCTGTTTAAGTCTTTTCCACTTTGCTTATCAATAAAAATATATTTAAGCTCTATATTTAGATCTTTCATTTTAAGTATTTGACGCGTTTCATTTTGATCTAGTGAACTCACTCGACAATAGCCCATAATTTTAGACATACACCAACACCTTCTTACATGATTTTTTGTATATATTATATAATAACTGTTGCATTAAGCCTATGTATTTTTGCAACGGTTCAAAAATAACATTCCTAACTCTAGTGAAATATTTTTTGATAGTGTCAATTAGGTATACTCTCTTGAAACATATTTCATTTGTTAATTAACATAATTTGTTTAATTTAATAATATAAAAAATGACAATATATTGACCATATTGATTTATATTGATATAATAAAGTAGTCAATATATTGTCAAAGTTTCAATACGCTTGGTAAATTACTTAATGAAATAGAGCTCTTTATTTAAAATATAAAAATAATATTGTAAGGAGATTGTAATTATATGAAAATAGAAATATCTAATATAGAAGCACTTGTGGTTGAAAAACTAAAAATCAAAGTTTTGGAATTAAGCCCCAATAGTAAACTAAGAATTAGCGTTAAAATGGAATTACCATGGTGCATAGGAGAAGAATATTCATCTTACGGAGTATTTATTTCTGATGAAAAAGGTGAAGTGGATTTAGATTTAGCTAAGCCTGTTGAAGGCACTTATGAAGCTAATGATAGTATGGGATTAATTTATTCATTGAAAAAGTCTAGATCTGAAGGCAAAAATATTGCAGAAAATATATCTATTGATGAACCAATGATTATAAATTTGGTATTTGAATCTACTGATGAAAAAAAAGAAATTAACTTAAAAAGGTTGTTTAAAACAGAAGATGTTATTGTAAAGCATATATATGAAGAAGAGTTTAGTGGAGAGCTATTTTATAAAGAAAAATCTAATAGCAGAACAGTATTAATGCTAGGTGGATCAAGTGGTGATGTACAAGCTATGGCTCTTTTAGCAGCACCACTTGCATCGAAAGGCCTTAGTGTTCTAGTGGTTCCATACTTTGCATCAGAAGGTTTGCCAGATAAATTAGAAAAAGTTCCACTAGAATACTTTGAGAAAATATTTAAATGGATTGAGAATAATGAAGTTACTAAATCTAAAGAAATATTTTTACATGGAACATCAAAAGGTGGAGAATTAGCACTTTTACTTGCTTCAAGATACAAACAAATTAAAAAAGTGGTTGCAGTAGAACCTCATGCTTATTGTTTTCAAGCACTTAATGGAATGATGAGCGGAAATAATGTTTCATCATGGTCATATAAAGAAGAGTCAATGCCATATATAGAAGTTGATAATAATATATTTTTTGAAGAACAAAAAAAAGTTGTAGAAAAAGGAATTCAATTTGGATTTGCTAGTACTTACAAGAAAAGTATTGAACGAGCGGTAAATAAAGAAGAAGCAAGAATAAAAGTAGAGAATTCTGAAGCAGATATTCTTATGATTGCAGGAAAAGAAGATAATATCTGGAACAGTTATGATGGGTGTTTAGAAATATTAGATAATCTAAAAAAGAACAACTATAAATACAATGTAGAATTGGTAACATGTGATAAAATGGGTCATCCGATGCCAGTTCCATATATTATTCCGATAAGCGAAACCTTATCCATGAATATGATGGGAGGAGTATTTTCTTCAGGGGGAACTATAGAAGGTAATGCAGAAGGACAGTTTAGATCGTGGAAAAGAACAATTGAATTTTTTATGGAGCCCTTATCACAAAAACTTAAAAAATAAAAATGAGTATATTACAATAATCTTAGCATTATTGATATTTCTTCACTAAAGTTATATAATCTATAGACAATGTATTGACTAAATACACCGTCTATAGATTATATAGATTGTAGGTTAAATTTTATGAAGGAGATTTTCAGCATGGATTATAGTAAAGAAATTTATTTATTACATCTTATGCAGCAAGCATATTCAAGCCTTGTTTCAGTTTCAAATAAACTACAAATTATAGGTGATCAATATTGTGAGCCATTAACCTCTAGGCAATATATGACAATGCTCGCAGTGCTTCATTTACATAAAGATGAGACTACACTTATTAATATCGCTAAGAAATTAGGTACAACAAAACAAAACATAACCCAATTAGTTAAAAGTCTTGAAAAAAAGGATTTTGTATCTATAATACCTAGTAAAAAAGACAAAAGGTCTGTAAATGTTTGTGTGACTGATTTAGGAATGGATGCTATGATTAAATGTGGGAAAAATGGCACTATTGATTTCATGGCGGATATTTTTAAAGATTTTACTAAAGAAGAAATAGAAACTTTATGGAGATTATTAGTTAAATTATACCGTTTTGATGGTGTAGAAATGGATGGATTTGAAGAAAATGTTCAAATTCCAAATGTGGATATAGAAAATGATTTAATAATTGTACTGGAAAAATTTTCGAAAAGACGAAATGAATAAAAATAGGCTGCATCATGGAATTTATATCCAGTATGTGGCCTATTTTTACACGTATGTCGGCTGTACCCCAAAATAATAATATTAATAAATGGAAGAAGAACATATACTATTATCCACCTATTGGCTCTCCAGATGGGGGAGTGTATTCAACAGTAAATGATCTTGATATTTTCATCAGAAATCTCAAAAAAAATATGTTATTAAATTTAGAATATACTAATATGATATTTTCACCTCATTGTGAATTTGCCAAGCCATTTAAAAAATGGGAACCTGGACTTAATGCAACAATAAGAAATGGATATGCCTTTGAATTTGTAGAGATTAATGGTGATGTGTTTTGTATGCGTAAAGATGGCTTAAACTATGGTGTAGGTGCAATGCTTTCATATTATCCAAATATTGATGCAACAATTATAATTCTATGCAATCAAGATTGTAATATATGGCAGATGCACAGAGAAATTCAAACTATACTGTATTATGATTGCTTCATAAAATAAAGATATAGCGTAACTATACCTATAATGTGAACTTAAAATATATGTAGTAGAAGTATATAGAGTGAGGAAGTCATATAATCATGCTGGATAATTTTGCGAAGTTTTGTTTTGGAGTGAGAATTATTATGTATAAGAAATTTTTAATGTCTATATTTGTTAGTATTGCTTTAGTTTTTTCAATAACGGGCTGTCAAAAACAAGATAATAATATTTTGAGTTGCTCCCAAAATGAAGAAAAGCTGTTGTTGAAAAGAATGGGAAGGTTGGATATATAAAAAAACTGAAATCAAAATAATATAGAAAAAGTCTTAGGGTATTTCCTAAGACTTTTTCTATTCCAAATTACTCCTCAAATACACCTCTTTTTTCTCATCTTCAGTTATCCCAATATATCTTAAAGTTTCACTTTTGGATGAATGGTTGAAGATCTGCATTAAAAGCTCTAGGGATACCCCGTTGTTATAGGCACGATAACCGAAAGTTTTTCTTAAGTTATCTATGGGTACTGCTTAATTTATTAGTAATACCATTATTGACATGTTATTTATATATTCAACGTACTTTAATCTTCAGAGATTATTTCTGATTCTTTACTTTTCTTTAAGTATCTATAAAGAGTCGCTCGAGAAACATTCAATGTCTCACAAATATCATTTATAGAATTATTCGGGTCATTAACTAGAGCTTTTGCCATAGAAATCTTTTTACTATCCATAACTTTAGGTCTTCCCCCAACTCTACCTCTTGCTCTTGCAGCTTTAAGTCCTGCATTTGTTCTTTCCTTTATAATATCTCGTTCAAACTCAGCTAGTGATGCAAATATATGAAATATTAATTTTCCTCCGCTAGTTGTTGTATCAATTTTTTCTTGAAGACTCTGAAAACCTATGTTTTTTTCAATTAAATCATTTACAACTTCAATTAAATGTTTTAATGATCTACCAAGTCTATCAAGTTTCCAAACAACTAATATATCTCCTTCACGTAAATAAGCTAAAGCTTCATCCAAACCTTTACGTTCAGTTTTAGCTCCACTAGCTACATCTGTAAAAATCTTTTTACACCCAGATTTTTCCAAAGCATCATTTTGTAATTCTAAATTCTGATCTTGAGTAGATACCCTTGCATATCCAATTAACATAAATTCATCCCCTTGCTTTTGTTAATTAAAGTTATTTAAGTAATATTATGTGTATTCATTACTGAATAGGTAAAATTTTATACTAATATAGTCTCATAACTCAACTTTATATTCAAGTTATGATATGTTGATTTTGAGATAAGTTTTGATATGATTTTCATGTGATTTTATTAAAATTTTTCTTTTTTTAAAAAAGTCTCAAAAACGAACGTTTTTAAGACGAATAAAATTTATACATATTTCATCTGTACGACACTTTCTGCAAACTAATTATATACCAAAATGATTTTCTAAAATTTTATTTAACATTTATTGCAAAAGATGTATAATATAATAAAAAGGATGTAAAAAGGTGATGTTTATCATGGAGGAACTTATAAGGAGAGCAGTATAAGAAATGTTATAGCTTCAAGAATGAAAGATAAAAATATGCCACCTAGTATTATTTCAGGTAATATTATGCTTATAAGAGTTAAACATGAATATAATGCACATTTTCTTAAATTTTATTTAGATAGTCCATATTCTTCTTGTATTCTAAAAAAAATAAGCTGCAGAGCAGCTCATTTTTATATTTCTAGTTCTTGGTTTGTTGTTATTACAACTCCAGCAGAGTCTTTAACCTTTAAATCACCAGATGATGTTATGAAAATGTTTTTTTCAATTATAGCATCCATAGCATCAGATACATCAGCAGCGTCTAAATCTTCTTTTACATCCTTAACTCTTACTACAGATTTCTTACCACCAGCAGTTAAGAAATTCATTACTAATACTCTCATTTACTATACCTCCTACATATTAGTTAAAAGATTTTCATTTTCTTTGAAGAT
Source organism: Clostridium sp. ZS2-4 (assembly GCF_026719745.1). GTDB lineage: Bacteria > Bacillota > Clostridia > Clostridiales > Clostridiaceae > Clostridium_H. The sequence goes on along the minus strand of NZ_JAPPRQ010000039.1, from coordinate 1,546 downwards.
TTCAGTAACAGGATCTTCAAGAAATTTTGATACAGCAGTTGCTACTACAAAAACATCTTCATCAGTAGCAGTAGGTTTTAATTTAGTAAGTCTTTGCTTTCTATAGAGCTCCTTACCTTTTTCGTCCTGTCCAAAGTGGTATTTGATTGCTACATCACTTTTTACAAGTGTTGATTTAGCCATAATAACAGCCCCTTTCTTTTTAATTTCAAATATATATATGACTTAGGGCTAAGAATTGAGATGAAAGTTGAAATAATTTTCTATTGCTTGTCTACCATTATTAATTAAAAATTTCTGCTGTTTCTCAGTAAGTTCAAATTGAAGGGTAGTGATATCTCCTGTATCAATAAATACAGTTCTTTTATAATTTTCACTTCTTACAAAATCATCAAGTTGTTGATTTAATAAAGTAGTCATAATATTTTGAAGCAAATCAATACTTCCATCTATTTTTACAGCTTTTGGATTTTCATGTTTAAGGATTTGTGAGATTTCTTCTTGTGTATCTAATTTTAGACCTAAAGTTTCCAGGTTCCTTTCAATTTCATGTGGAAATAATACTCCATCTTCGCATAAATAAGTATCAAATATATCAATAGGGAAGTTTCTTAAAGTACCGCCGTCAACAAATGTTTTACCTTTATATTTTACTGGAACAAATGCAATAGGAATACTCATACTTGCTCTAATAGCTGTAATAACAGGCATGTCTGGGGTGTTTTCATAATTTGCTACTTCTGATCTATGAGTTGAAAGGTCTGTTATAATAATATGAAGTTCTTTAAGACCTTTTTCTTTTAAATCTCTAAATGTTGTTGTTTCATTAAAACCTTTTAGTTTTGCCATTTTAATAAATTATGTTCTTCAAGATATTTAATTGCACCACAATAAGCAAGTCCTTTAATTCCGCCACCTTCAAATACTAAATTCTTAATCATTTTTACCTCCTTGAAAACTATACAGTTTTTCTTTTTATGAATTTAATTTGTAAGTTTTCAATTAACCGGTTAATTTTGTCTTACGACATATAAGAAGATGTTTAAATTAAAAATGTAAATCGAATTTAAATAATATTTTGAAAATTATTTAAAAGTAAAAAGCCGCCTAATTTAAAGGTGACACATTGCTTTTAATATTTGATTTTGGATATACAGAATTCAAACTGAATTTTTTATACTGCTTAAAGGATGAAAAATAAAATTTTTTTGCAAAGAGTGAAATGTTTTTGGAATTGAGTACTCTTATATAGTAAAAGAAAGTGGTAAATTTTATGGAAATATGTTTCAATTAAGTTATGAAAATTTACTAAAATATATGTGAGTGTAGTAAAATTTGTCTCAAAATTATATTGTTATACAAAGCATTAAATGGATGACTTATGGGTGAGTTAACAAATTTTAAATAAAGATATATGATATAGATGATTGCAGAATTTAAAAATTAAAAATGTGGATAACTTTTAAAAATTCACTTGAAACTGTTCAAAAAAAGGTACAACAAAAAGCCTTTTGATAAAAAGGTATGCGTAGCATGTAAGCTTAAA
>NZ_JAPPRQ010000038.1 GCF_026719745.1 Clostridium sp. ZS2-4 | reverse complement strand
GTGTTAGGCACGCCGCCAGCGTTCGTCCTGAGCCAGGATCAAACTCTCAATTTAAAAGTTTAATCTATTACTCATGTTTGAATTGACTGACTTTGTTATCTTACTTCTGTTTAATTTTCAAAGACCACAGTTTGTGTTTCTTTCGTTTGTGTCGTTCTTGACGACAAAAACTATTTTATACTGTTTTAGAATGTTTGTCAACACTTTTCGGTAAACTTTTTTAAAAGATTATTTTTATTTTTCTTTAGCAATAATGTTTTACCTGCTAAACCTCTGAATTTTCCTAGCTTTTACCCTTGTTTAAATACTTTATTTCTTATTCCTATTAACACCTTATTAGCTTTATAATTAGTCCTCTTTCTTTAAAAAACAGACAAAAATCAAACAAACTATTTAATATCAAATAAATCTTTTTTATACTTCATAATCATTATTTTTTACTAACATTCTACATTTTAATTGCTTATTTTAAAAGCTACTAATAAACAATTAATTTTTTCAAGCAAACATACTAAATATAAATCAGAGCTTTAGCATCAAAATTCCAGTGAAAAATTTATTTTTACTGGAATTTTATTTTTGGACACTTGTTTGAAGGTCTGGTAAGCCTGCAAGTTACACTTACCCCTACCCTAAGAAATTTCAACAGTAAATTTCCAGTTTTATTTTAAAATTAAGCCTTTACAAATAGTGGGTTATTCCATTCATCTTCTATAGTAAATCTTTCATCTCTTATGCATTATTTTCCATAAAGTTTCTACTGAAGTAAATTTATCTGTTGTTATAATCCATCCTTCTTTAAGTTCTATTTTATCTCCGTTATGAACTTCTTCTATAAATTTTATAAATCTAACTTTAATAGACGAATCTGACATTTCAAAATTAGCTTCATCCCAAGCTTTAACTTTTGTATATTTTTTATTCCCTTGTTTTATGTTCCATTCTTTATTAGCCTCACGACATTTAAACAAAGCTAATGCATCTTTTGCAATATGAAGTCTTTCATCTTTCGCTCCTACTACTGCATCAATTCCTATGGAAAGAACTTCTTTAATCCAAGTAGATTTACAATATAAAGTATCAGCTACTATGACATCTGCAAAATGATGATACTCTTTATATAACTTTTTAATTAGTCTTTTACCACCTGTAATTTCACCTTCGTCTTTATCTGAAGCATCTTGTTTTGGTTCAAGCATTTCTTGTCCTAAAATTATATGTGGATCAGAACCCACAGTGGCACAAACTACTGACCTATGAAAATAATGAGTAGTACTGTTTTTATCAGTCCTTGTAAGACAGTCATTACAACATTTTTTAGTACTTTCAAATAGCTCTACCCCATCTATAGCAACTACTTTTAAACTATCTATAGTACCATTCCTAAATACTTTATTTTTTATAGTAGTTTTTATTATGTCTTTATGAATATCTTTCAAACCATTCAAATCAAAATCACTTAAACACCGCCTAACAGCGTCAATGCCAGGTGTTTTAGTATTCATAGGTAATACTTTTTTAAACTTGTTCTTTTTAAGCCAATGGTTTAATCTATTGAAACTTCTTATTTGAAGCATAAATCTAAATAGCACAACAAAAGTAATTGTTGAAATTTTTACTGGAGATTTTACTCTTTTATCTTTTAAGGTATTGATTTTTTCACCTATATCATATGCCTTATTAATATAGGTGAGTATTCGTTTTAAATAACTTTTATTCATCTTTAAGCATCCTTTTCTTTTGAGTTTGTCGCAAAACCATTATAAAAAGGATGCTTTTATATTGTAGTTATCTATTTCTATAATTTCCAGTAAAAATCGGATTTTACTAGAGTTCTATTAAATATTTACAAATCATTATAAACCAACGGGCTACCGCCCTAAAAACTTTTCAAGTTCTAAAGTTCTGAATATAAATTGAAAATTAATTTATGTTAGGTTTTTACTCCACATGAATTTTAACTGACTGAAATCAAGAAATTCTATTATCTCCATGTTAAACAGATATTCAAAATCTATACTGTTGTACGTGAATAACTTACTATACTGAAAAATGAGACTGATTTTAGCTTGTTAACTATCGCCACTTGTGGAAGATGGTTAATATTCCTAACCGAACAAGTTTATCCACGCTATCAATGTCATTCCAACCTCTCTATTAAAAAGTATTAGAGGCACTAATTATAGCAGGAACTAAATCTTCAATTTAAGGCTATTGTTCATTATAATACTTATAAAATGCTCCAGAATAAGACGATAAAGAAGTATGTTAGAAAATTTAGACGAAAAGTTGTGTCAAAATAACGATACGAAAAATATAGATATAAATTTAAAACCGAAAAAACAATTGAAACAATAATGTAAAATCTAATTGAGAGAATGATTGATAGTGCAGCTAATAGTTCTTACAGAAAAAGGGAGAAATGCAAACAAGAGCTTAAGAATTCAGAAAATGATACTATTCGTCTTCCCACTTGTAGAGGGTTGGAGACTTCCATATATTTATGTATAAATATTAAAAAAGACAGTCTTCTACAAGACTGTCTTTTTTNACCCCCTGCGTGCAAGGCAGGTGCTCTCCCAACTGAGCTATACCCCCATATGGTGGACCTTCAGGGACTCGAACCCCGGACCTACCGGTTATGAGCCGGTTGCTCTAACCAACTGAGCTAAAGATCCATCTTACCTGGCGACGACCTACTCTTCCACACCGTCTCCAGTGCAGTACCATCGGCGCTTTGAAGCTTAACCTTCGTGTTCGGAATGGGAACGGGTGTTACCTTCAAGCCATAACCACCAGATTAGTTGTTTTTATTTCACAACTACTCACTACAGATATAAATTATATCGAGTTTATATCTACTTGTCAACACTTTTTTCGAAAAAATATTTATATTCTTTCAAAATTGCACAGTGAATTAAACTTATTGATCAAGCCCTCGACCTATTAGTATTGGTCAGCTGAATACATTACTGTACTTACACCTCCAACCTATCAACCTGATAGTCTTTCAGGGGTCTTACTAGCTTACGCTATGGGAAATCTAATCTTGA
>NZ_JAPPRQ010000037.1 GCF_026719745.1 Clostridium sp. ZS2-4 | reverse complement strand
GGGTTGATGATTGATGGAACTCCTTCTCTTATAAGTGTTCCTTTTACTGGATCTATTTTAACTTCGTTTGTATCTGGAACTTGTTTTAAACAAACAACTATCTTCATTATCTAAATCCTCCTCATTACTCGTTTATATACTATCTGAATACGTTTCTAAGATAACCATTCTTTGACTTCGTTAGTCCCTTAGTACATTTGGGTTATCTTAGCATATCTGATCATTCTTTATAATGGTTAATGCTTAGTATATCCGAATCCGCGTAACATTTGAACACATTTTTACCACTGAGAATCCTTGAAATCCATTTCAATAAACTTTTCCATGGAAATTGTTATCGCTCAATGATAATATTTTATCTTGTTTTACATATTTATTTCAAGTATGCACTTTTTTGTTGTATGGTTTATTAGAACATATTTAGTGTCTTTTATACACTCAGTATCATTTATATTCTATACATTGCTTGAAATAATAACATAAAATATTTTCTTTTATGTACCATTTTGTAATCCTGTGTTGATAAATGCTCTTGTGAAACCAATATATTCTATACAATTTTGAAAAATCCTTTTTTAAAAAAGTAAAAACTGTTGGCATTTTATGTACGTCAACAGTTTTTTACTCATTGTGCTATATATACTGATTAGTTTTTCATAGCTTTTATTTGAGCTGTTAATTCTGGAATTATTTTATTCAAATCTCCAACCATGCCCAAGTCTGCAGCACTCATAATTGGAGCCTCTGCATCTCTATTAATAGCAATTATATAATCACTATCTTGCATTCCTGCTAAGTGTTGGATTGCTCCTGATATTCCACAAGCAACATATACTTTAGGTCTTACTGTTTTACCAGTTTGTCCTACTTGTAATGCATGATCTACCCATCCGTTATCAACTGCTGCTCTTGATCCTGCTACTGTTCCACCTAGTACTTCTGCAAGTTCTTCAAGCATTTGGAAGTTTTCTTTATTTCCCATTCCTCTTCCACCTGCTACAATTACTTCAGCTTCACTGATATCTGCTACTTCTTTAGCGATTTTTACTACGTCTAATACTTTTATTCTCATATCTTCGTCAAGTATTGTAGCAGATAATTTTTCTATCTTAGATTCATCTATTCTTGATTCATCTTTTGCTAATCTGTCAAATACTCCAGGTCTTACTGTTGACATTTGTGGTCTATTTTCTGTACACATGATTGTTGCCATTAAGTTTCCACCGAATGCTGGTCTTGTCATCATTAAGTGTCCTGTTCCATCTTCTATATCTAATCCTGTACAGTCAGCAGTTAATCCTGTTGAAAGTCTTGCTGCAACTCTTGGTCCTAAGTCTCTTCCTATAAAAGAAGCTCCTATGAACATTATTTCTGGTTTTCTTTCATTTGCTAAATCACATATTACTCTTGTATAAGCATCTGTTGTGATGTGTGCTAATCTTTCATCTTCAGCATATAATACTTTGTCAGCTCCATATGCTAATAGCTCTTTTGCTAAATCGTCTACTTTATTTCCTAGTAAAACTGCTGTTAGTTCTACTCCTAATTTATCTGCAATTTCTCTTCCTTTTCCTAACAATTCCAAAGCTACTTTTTGTAACTCTCCGTCTCTTTGTTCTGCAAATACCCAAACACCTTTGTAATCTGCTATATTCATACTATATCCCTCCTAGTTCTACTAAATGTAGTGCTTTTCTTTTAATTTTGAAGCTGCGAATGCTGCTGCTTCTTTTGCTGATACATTGATAACTTCACCTTTTCCTTTTGGTTCTTTAGTCATTGACTTCTTAACCTTTGTTGGTGAACCTTTTAATCCTAGAAGAGCTTTGTCTACCTCTATATCATCTGCACTCCATACTTTTACTTCTGTTGAGAATGTTGTGAAGATATTACTCATGCTCATGTATCTTGGCTCATTTAATGAATCTATTGCTGTTAATAGACATGGCATTTTTACTTCTAACATCTCATATCCATCTTCTAATGCTTTTCTTACTTTTAATGAATCTCCTTCAACTGTAACTTCTTCTACGTAAGTTACTTGTGCAAGACCTAAGTGTTCTGCTATTTCTGGTCCTACTTGTGCAGTATCTCCATCGATAGCT
>NZ_JAPPRQ010000036.1 GCF_026719745.1 Clostridium sp. ZS2-4 | reverse complement strand
AGGCGTATAATCTTATTTTTAAATTCTGATTCGTATCTTCGTTTTTTCATTGTCGTAACCTCTTTTCTGAAATAAATTATATCATTTATTCGACTGAGGTGTTACAACTTTAGTATACCACTACAAATATCTTTTCTTCTATTTATATAAATAACAACAAATAATCCTATAAGTATAATTACTAATACTAAAACAATTAAAAACTTTTTCTTTTTAAACACAGGTACCTCCCTAACTTGCTCCTCATCTTTATATGTTGCAATACTACTTCATACCAAATCATAGTATATTAATGCTTATTATAATATAAAAATACATGTTTACCAGAAAAAATAACCCTAAGTACCTAATACCTAGAGTTATCTTGTATCTCATCCAAAGCAACTTTATCTACTTTGCTGCTACTTTAAAACATATCCTAAAGATTTAAACTTTTAGTTTCTTCTCAAATAAATAAAACAATCCTTTTCTCCAATTTGTTTCTCCAACCTTTTGATATCCAAGTGTTTCATACATTTTTAAAGCATATGGATTTAGAGAAAAAGCATCTAATCTAATAGATTGTATTTCCTCTTTCTGTAATAAATCTTCAATCATAACCATTGTATTTTTTCCTATTTTTTGATTCTGATAAATTGGATTAACACATACTCTATGTAGTACAACAAACCTTTCATTATGATATTCCCAATTACCATTTTTATACTGATCATCAAACTCATTATTAACCACTACAACAGAAACAATGTTATCATCTTTAATCCCAACATACATTTGTTTTTTTAATATATCTTGTTCAAGAATTGTATTAGTGGGATATATTTCATCCCATTGGTGTATATTATTATCCTCCATTGCATTAGTTGCATTTCTAAATATCTCTATAATTATATTTAAATCTTCAAGTTCTGCTTTTCTTATTTTCATAGACTACTCCTTCTCATTATATAAATAATTTTTACTACGTATAAGATTAAAATTTTATCATATTTCCTACACACTTTATTTTATATTAACCCTCATTATAACAAAAGAATACATGTTTACCAATAAAAAATAACCCTAAGTACCAATACCTAGAATTATTTTTTATCTTATCTATAAAACTACTTCTTTTCAATTAATCTTTTGAATTTTTATATAACTTAAGCTTTTACAGATATATAATTAGCATATCCTACTAATTCCATAAAACCTTTTCCATGTATTTGCCTTATTTGTTTATTTTGAAATATTTCATTTCCCGATACAAAGCAAGCCCCTTCCCATATTGTATGAAGAGGACCTAAGACAGGCATTTCTTGTTGTTTTAGAATTGGTACTACTTTCATTTCCATGCTGAAATCTGGAATTTTGATAAACCACTCTATAGGATAAAGTACATTTGTTAGAGGGCTTCTCCAATATTTCATAGGCTTTAAAATAACGTTTCTAGTAAATTTCAGAATACCATCTACTCCAATTAAGTTAGCCATAGGAGAAAAAGTTGTACCTGTCTTAATGTCTAGAAACTCATTAATTATTAATTCGCGGCCATCTTCTAACTGTAGTGCAAACCAATTCCAACCTGTTTTTGTTATTGGCTATGTTTAAGAACTTTGTTGATATTGTATATTTATTTTACACTATGGCATAATTAAGATAAGAATATTTGTTCGGAGGTTTGTCATTATGCCAAGTGTAAAATCTTTACTTTCAGAATTTGAGAAGTTATCTACATTAGAACAAGAGCAATTATTTAATCTAATTGGAGAAGTGCTTACTCTATCTACTCATACAAAAAATATTATTGAGGAAGTGCGAGAAAATCGTTTTTCAAAGGGAAAAATCTGTCTACATTGCGATAGTAACAATGTAGTTAGAAATGGTAAATATAATGGCAAACAAAGATATCTATGTAAAGATTGTGGAAAGACTTTTAGCGACTTCACACAATCGCCTATATCTAATTCAAAGAAACCTTTAGATAAGTGGCTAAAATACGCTGAATGTATGATTATGGGATATTCCATTAGAAGGTGTGCTAAAATAGTTGGAATTAACATAGCAACTTCATTCTTTTGGAGGCATAAGATTTTAGATGCTATAGCAAAATTTATGGATATAGGTTCTGTTGATGGTGTAATTGAGGCTGACGAAGTATTTTTTGCAGAAAGTTTTAAAGGTAATCATAAAAAGAGCAAGACATTTAAAATGCCAAGAAAGGCTCGTAAAAGAGGCAAACAAGTAAAGAAAAGAGGTATTTCAAAAGAACAAATTTGTGTGGCTACGGCAATTGATAGACAAGGCAATATAATTATAGAATTAATATGCAAAGGTAGAATGACACATAAAGAGTTGAAGAAGCTGTATGATGGTCACATAGGAGAAAGTTCAATACTTTGCACTGATAGTCATAAGAGTTATATTCAATTTGCCAAAGACTTTGATTTAGACCATAAGCGAATTAAGAGAGGTCGTCATAAAGAAGGGGTTTATCACATACAGCACATCAATTCTTTGCATAGTAAGTTAAAGAAATGGATGTATAAATTTCATGGAGTATCAACAAAATTTCTAAAAAATTATCTTTATTGGTTCAAATGGCTTCAATTCTTTGACGAAGATAAGGAACTTATTAAAAGTAAAAACTTTTTAGTTCATAGCAATTCTAAGTTCGTAAAAGTTAAAATTGATGATTTTAAAACAAGAGAACCTGTTTTTATATGATTTTGGTTGATAATATTTACTATACTGTATATAATTTAGTAAAAATTAATTTACAGTTATATCATAGGAGGTGTTTATGATGTTAAAGAAACTTATGCTTGTAATTATTTCTGTAATAATTATTGTTGTAGGTGTTTTTAATGGATACAAATTGAAGCATTACAATGAATTTAAAAATTATTTAAGTAAAACATATCCAAACAAATCTTTTAAATTGCATTGGAGTAAATATAATTTTATATATGGGGGCTTTTATGCAAAAGTTCACTGTAATAATGATGGAACTAATTTTATTATTAATGCTGTTAGTCTTACAGAAGAAGATAGAATAGAAGAACATTATTTGATAGTAAAAAACAAAGATAAATTCAATAAATTAAGTGAAACAATACAATCAAACTTACAAAAAGAAAGTGAATTTAATTGCATTAAAAAAATATATATAGGAGTAAGTAGTGAGGAAATTCTTAATACTGACAAGGAGATAAACTGTAAGGAAATTGCTGATACTGTAAATGTTTATTTTGAAGATAACTCAATACAGGATACACAGCAGTTTGCTAAAATGGCATATAAAACTATACATGCATTAAAAGATAATCAGATTAATATCAATTATATTTACTTTGTTGAAGAAATGAATAAAGGAGTTTACGAACTTCATTTAAGAGGAGAACAAATTAACAAAGAAGCCGAAGAAATATTTAAATTAATTAAAAAACTAAAATAGTATTACACATTTTTATTATTTTGCGAATCAACGGGCTTACTAATGTAAGCCCTAATTTATATGAAATATCAACATCTTTTTAAAACATAGCCTTGTTATTAAACTGTTTAAATATCCCCATTGATGGTCAAACCAGCCTTTCCCCCTTACACATTCTCTTACTTTCCCTTTTTTAATAAATCCTTCTACATTATTTTGAGTAAAAGAATAGTAAAATAATTGATTTGGTTTTCCATCTTTTCCGACTAACGTTATAGGTTTATTGGAACAGAATTGCAGATCAATAACATCATTGTTCCCAACTACATGAACATGAAATTTATTTTCTGATTCATCGATAAAAGAAAGGGAAGATTCTCCATATAAGAGTTGCGTTGGATTGCTTGCAATAGCAGTATTTCTCATCATTTGATGAGGAGAAGGAATTTTGCCTCTAAGAAGACTGATTAATTGTTCTCTCATTTTTTTGTCGCCTGGATATAGTAACAAATAAACTGGAAGCTGCAAAATCATATTATATAGTAGCTTGCTGTCAGTAAAAGAAAAACTCTGATGAGAGTTTTCTTTTAAATCAAGGATAGAAAAAATTAAATAATGCCCTTTGCAAAACTCAAAATCTCCTGTACGAAAAAATGCAGCCATTGTTGCATATTTTCCACCTTTATCCCCATTAAGAAAAGCAAAATAATACCACCATTCGATATTTGAAAATAAATGTTTTCCTGTATCTTTAGAAATATTTGTACATGGATATAGTTTAATAATAATCCACCACCAAAGTATTTTCTTTTAAAATATGATAGAACACATACTTTGGTTACTATTTTTCAAACTGAAATACTTTATTGTGAACTACCCCCACTTACCTACCGGTTGAAGTGGGAGCTTCCTGTTTCAAAGACCTCGTAACCTACTATCTCCACAGGCTTAAAATCGGATTGTTCCAATCCTACTTTTAATATATTTAGTGCTGCATTGTAATCTCTGTTTTTATGCATGTAGTGGCAATTTGGACATTCCCATGCTCTAACAGTAAGGTTTTTAACATCTTCATTTTGAAAACCACAGTTAAAACATATTTGGCTTGAAGGGTAATAGGTATCAACTAAAGATATAGTTCTACCATACCACTTAGCTTTATATTCTAGGAATTGTCTAAACTTAGACCAACTTACATCACTAATGAGTTTTGACAGCTTACTGTTTTTAAGCATATTTTCTACTTTAAGATTTTCAAGACAAATAACTTGGTTTTCGTTAATTAGTCTTGAACTTAACTTATGGAGAAAATCAAGTCTACAGTTAGCTATTTTCTCATGGATCTTAGCTAGTTTAATTCTAGCTTTGTGAAAATTGTTACTTCCTTTAGTTTTACTTGATAATCTTCTTTGAGCTTTCAAAAGTTTTTTATAATACTTTTGAAGGAATTTAGGATTATCAATAATTTCATTATCAGAAGTAACACAAAAAGACTTTATACCTACATCTAAAGCGATAGCAGTATTAAGTCTTGGTAGTTTTTCTATATTATCAACTTCACAACATAGAGAAACGTAGAATTTATTTGTATTAGTTTTAGATATAGTAGCATTTAAAATTCTACCTTTAAGTTGTCTATGATATTTAAGATTTATCCAACCTATTTTGGGAAGTTTGATTTTATTATTTTCTATAACAATATTATTGTTAACCATTTGGGTTCTATAAGTATGAAAGTGATTATGCTTACTTTTAAATTTAGGAAATCCATAACCTTTAAAGAAATTTCTAAATGCTTTATCTAAATCTCTTAATGTTTGTTGTAGAGATATACTATCAATTTCTTTTAACCACTCAAAATTAGATTTTAAAGTAGTTAGTAATCTTGAACATTCTTTATAGGAAACTGATTTTTTAGTTTCTTTGTACTGTTCATTCTTATAATTAAGAAAATGATTAAAGATATATCTATTACAGCCAAAGGTTTTATTAAGCATTGTAGTTTGTTCTTTATTTGGATATATTCTATATTTAAAAGCTAGTTCCATAACTTCACCCCTTAACATATATAGTATACCTAATATAATTAAATTTATACTTGTAATTATTAGCAACGCCCTTACATCTCCCAGTTATAGAACAGGGGGTCTTACGGGCAAATGATAAATGAAAAACTAGAATCTCTAGATTATTATAGTTCATTAAGGTAATAATAGTACAGAGGTGATTCATGTGACTAAAAAAATAGTAGTTGTATTATCTTTTTTATTTATACTTATAAAGCCACTTTATATTAATGCCCAAGACTTTAAACATATTGAAATTTTTGACCCTGCTGTAAAGGTACATTGTCAAGCATTAACTGCAACTGTAAATGAAGTCTATATAATTCTTCATCAATTTAATGGTAAATAGCTTAAAAAAGTTGCACTATAATTTCTTATGCAATGAATCCAAAAAACGACCCCAAAACAGAAAATTTCAATAATTCCATATTGGTATATTAATGTTTCTAAAATTGGATCTACAATAGATGCTAATATTATTTTAGTAAATAAAGAGGATCTTGCTATACTTATAGGACCTCCCATTTGCCCAATATATTTTTCACTACACCCAATATCATTATTTTTCTTAAATCTGATACCAACTAAATAAACCTATTGTTCTTCTTTATAATTTTTCCTATTATAACTTATACTAATATTCATCTTCATATAAAACATTATTATTTTTATCACATAGAGTAATTACACCATTCTGTTTGTACCCTTTCTTAGGTTTATCTTGTACAATTATAATACCTTTTTTCCCATTTAATAATTTTGTTTTTGATATACCATTATAAAAATCTATAACCTTATATGTTTTTTTTAAAAGTTCTTTATCATTTACAATAATTGTCATAAACGGAATACCAGTTGCAACTCCACCTATAAAAACTTGAGGCTCTTTTGACGTATTGGGAACAATTAAACTTCCTTGCAATAATTCTTTTCCATCACTTTCATCTTTATACTTATATAACATATAGTGTCCCTTTGATTCTTCATTTTCAAATAATACAATTGTAAATCCACTAGTATTCTGGACATCTATAGGAGAGATATTATTTTCATCTAAGAATTCTTTTAACTCACTTTCATTGACAGCTCTAGTAGCTGGCAAATATATATGTGCAGTTTTTTTAGATTTATAACCAAGTAATATCAAAATACTTGTCAACAAACACATTATTAAGATAATTAATTTTTTATTCATAACAAATGCACCTTCCCGATATCTTGTGATACTATATATTAATTATTTTTTCCTTCTAATACCATTACTAAAAAAAGAATACCAACAATAAATATCCGTATATTTTTAACTATATAAATAAGGAGATGATTATTTGAAAAATAAAATAATCGTTATTATAATACTTGCTATAGGATTACTTTCTCTACACACTAAATTATTCATTAGTTTTAAATATCATGGTTATATTCCAGTGTTTGTTTGTTTTTGCTTGCAATAATAACATTATTATCAAAAAAAAATTAGGTATACAAACATAATGATACTTACTATTGTTATTTACGAATACTACAACTTAAATCAACTTTGATCAAAATTCTCTTCATAAAAGTATTTTTTTGTTGGCAAAATAAATATTAATTCTATAAATGTCAGCATAAAGTTTGTAGAAAGAAATAGTTGTTTATTTTGCAGACACCAAATAATATATACTAATAGGAAAAATATACTATAAGTTATCATTGTCCAATAACCCCATCTTTTAAGTTTCAAAAAGCCATAAGATGCTATTAGGAGAATTATGGACAATAATAACTGCATTATATCATATGAAAAAATAGGTAATGGTATAGTAGAAAAACCAAGTAGTTCTAGAAAACCTGGAAATAATGATGCTATTGATAGTAATGTTGATAATAAAGCAATTAAAACATTTATATCTCCAATAAATGTTATTATTAAAGGTCTTTTTTCACTCATACATACCACTCCCTATAAATTCATAATCTTATACGATTATGTTTTAATACATTTATGCTTGTTAATACGTACTTTTTTTAGATTTTTCTCTAACTTTAAATCTCAAAACTGTCTTCAATTTCTCTGGTGGAGTTTTTCTTGCATCAGATATATATATTTCTTTGTGTGTTTTTTCCAGCCTGTCAAGATTATTTTCAACACAGAATTGCTGCATTAGATTAAATGTTTGAGGTTCATCATCATAACTGCCTAAATGCATAGCTTGAACACATAATCCTTCCTCTATAATTTCAAATTTAACCTTATCTAGGCATAGATTAGGCTTTTTTAACTTTACACTTTTGACTGCATAATCTAATTTAACCATAATATATTTCCAATTATACCATATAAATCCTTATGCGTAAGTAATATAATCTAATTGAAGCATACACAAAGTTCATTTAGCTTTCAGAAAACAAATAGAACTGCTAATTCAGCAGCTCTATATTTATACCATATCATTATATTCACTTATATCGTAATATTTTGCTGTTATGAATCAATTAAATTATTTGTTTAATACAGTAAATAAGAATATTATGTATTTAATTCTTACCCCTATTTTAATCTATTCTACATGTAATTTAAGTTTTTCCTCTGTTTCTTTTCTTAGCCTAATCGTTTTTTTTAGTTTTTTTCCAGCTCTTTTTACTTGCTCTAAAGCATCTTGATTT
>NZ_JAPPRQ010000035.1 GCF_026719745.1 Clostridium sp. ZS2-4 | reverse complement strand
ACTTTATTATTTTTAATTCATGACACCTTTCGGTGTTAGATTTGTGTTTTATTTTCAACTTCTGTTAATTACTCTCTTAATGTAAATTCTAAAAACCAGCTACCGCTCATGCTTTCGCATGTTTTAGGTAGTCAACAATAACTTCCTTTTTCTGCTATGACTCCAAGGATCATAGCAATAAAAAGCAAAGAACTAGCTTACTTATTTTTCAGCTAGTTCTTTTGTCTATTTCTTACTGCTTAATTAATATTATGTAGTAAATTCCTTATTACATTTTGTTAACTTTACCGCACTCTTTAAATATTTCTTTTTATGCAATTAATTATATCTTTATTATCCATTAAGCTTTTCAAATATATCGATATCATTTTCATCTAAAATAGCTTCTATTTTATCTTTATCAAAAACAGCCATATGTCCACTTGGAATTGCTAAAACTTGAATTAGCGATGGTCTAATTTTTAATAATTGATAAGAATAATAACCTTCTAATTCTTCACTAGAACTTGATTCATTAACTGGACCAATATACCACCCTGAATCTCCTTCTTCATGCTCTTTATTTCTCTCTAAATAAATATTATCTAATTCAAGTACTCCCTTGGCACCTATTATTTTATCTTGAAATGAAATCATTTCACCATGTAAATTTAATTTCTTTAGAAGTTGTCCTTGTTCTAATTGTATCCATAGAGGAATTGTCAAATCCTCTGTCATATCTTTAAATGGATTCTTTTTATAATCTGGTGCTACTATATGAACACCATCATGCTCTTCTAAAATAGTAAAAATAGACCACCCTATTTGAATTTTAGAATTATTTTTTAATTTTTCTGCTTCAATTCTACTAACTAATTCAAGTAGTGATTTAGCCTGTTCTGATAAATAACTTTCAGTTTTAACTATAAATAACTTATTATCAATATATTTAGTAATATTTATCATTATTTTAACCTCTCTTCAATTGCTTTTTTTAATTTTTCTCTAGCTGAAATTTCTAATTGCAACATTTGTTGCCTTACTTCTTCAGGAACATCTCCTAACTTTGAATGTCCCTTCCACTCTGCCCANTTATCTTTCAAATTTAATACTTCTATTTGTTGTTGCTCTGATAATTGTGAAAAACCTGGCATTTCAGTAATTTGCTTCATAGGAACAATGTGATCAGCCTCTAATTTTTCTACTGTATATCCATAGACTGGATCCACTTTAGTTCCTTCAGGATTAACCATTTTTCTAATATCATTACTTGGAGTTTTCTTTCTAAGATTTTTATATTGGGATTTTGTTATAGGATTACCCATCTCCTCAGTAATCACTTCAGCAGTATCGTCCACACTTGAGCCTATTCCATTTTTAACCTTCTTAACTTCCTTTTTAAACCTACCTAAAGCCTCATAACCATTACCCAAATTGCTACCAAGCACTACTGGCTTCGGTCCTTTTCTCATATTGTTTAATGCTATTTTAGCTATTCTAATATTCTCTGATATTTCAGCTGATATCTTATTAAATGCTTTTTTAACAAAGGGTGCTGCTTTCT
>NZ_JAPPRQ010000034.1 GCF_026719745.1 Clostridium sp. ZS2-4 | reverse complement strand
CCCACGCCTTAGAAGGGCGTTGCTCTATCCAGCTGAGCTAAAGACGCATATTTTGGAGCGGGTAAGGGGAATCGAACCCCTGTGTTCAGCTTGGAAGGCTGACGTTCTACCATTGAACCATACCCGCGTTTTTTGGAGCGGAAGACGAGATTCGAACTCGCGACGTTCACCTTGGCAAGGTGACGCTCTACCACTGAGCCACTCCCGCATTTTAGTTTTTTGTTGTAGTGGTCGGGGTGGCAGGTCTCGAACCCGCGGCCTCATGGTCCCAAACCATGCGCGCTACCATCTGCGCCACACCCCGTTAANATTTCATGGTGCGTCTTAAGAGATTCGAACTCCTGGCCCACGCCTTAGAAGGGCGTTGCTCTATCCAGCTGAGCTAAAGACGCATATTTTGGAGCGGGTAAGGGGAATCGAACCCCTGTGTTCAGCTTGGAAGGCTGACGTTCTACCATTGAACCATACCCGCATTTTTTGGAGCGGAAGACGAGATTCGAACTCGCGACGTTCACCTTGGCAAGGTGACGCTCTACCACTGAGCCACTCCCGCATAACTTGGTGCAGGTGAAGGGAGTCGAACCCCCACGCCAAAGGCGCTAGATCCTAAGTCTAGTGCGTCTGCCAATTCCGCCACACCTGCACGTTTTAATGTTTTAAATGGTGATCCACCGGGGAATCGAACCCCGGACAACTTGATTAAAAGTCAAGTGCTCTACCGACTGAGCTAGTGAATCAAATGGCTGGGATAGCAGGATTCGAACCTACGCATGTAGCAGTC
>NZ_JAPPRQ010000033.1 GCF_026719745.1 Clostridium sp. ZS2-4 | reverse complement strand
TCCTTTCTTGGTCGTTGTTTGTCGTGATTCAATTATACCAAATGGAGGAATGTTCTTCTATTTTTTATGCTAGAAATACTGAAAACACAGGCTAACGCCTTAAAATACAAGTGCGAAAGTTGAGTTAGAATTTAACAGAGGAATGAAATTTTAATGTCCTTGGGACTAAATAAAGAGTGGAGAAGTTTTTTTGTTACAGAATTTGCCTAAGCCAATTCTTGTATTTCCTAGAACCTAGAACCTGGCACCCTAGCACCTAAGAATAATGTTGTGTTACAACATTATTCTACTACCTTTTCTAGTATTTCAATCTTCCCATTATGACTATCAATTCTAGCTCTTGACCCTATTGGCAGAGTTAATTTGGGGTAGCTGTGACCGGACATAAAATTAGATAAGGTAGGTTTATTTAAGGACAAAATTCTGTCTTGAATTATTTCTTCAAGAGTAAGGCTGCTTTCATAATTAGGAAGATTACAGTTGGTAAATTGACCTAAGATAAATCCGCTGCATTGCTGAAGCTTTCTACTTAAATAAAGCTGAGTGAGCATTCTATCAATGGCATAAGGTTTTTCATCAACTTCTTCAATAAAAAGGATATTGCCTTTTGTGTTGATTTCATAGGGGGTGCCTAAAGTAGATGCTAATAAAGATAAATTTCCACCAATAATTCTGCCTTGTGCATATCCTTTATTTCTGCAAGTAAGAGTTATGTTAGAAGCATTTGAGAGTATATATGGTTTATCGCATTTTGTAATGGTATTTAAAAAGCTTTTCAGAGTTTCTGTATCTTCAAAATTTGAACTGCCCATTGGTCCATGAAAGGTTATTAATTCACATTTAGAAGCAAGTGTATTTAAAAAAGTAGTAATATCACTATAGCCCATAAAGAGTTTAGGATGTTTTTTTATAAGTTTGTAGTCCAGTAAAGGGAGTATTCTCATAGATCCGTAGCCGCCCCTAATACATAAAATCATATCAACATCTTTATCCAAGAACATATTCATAAGGTCTTCTGCTCTATCCTTATCTTTACCAGCTAAATATCCCCACTTATCATATAGATGTTTGCCTTCTTTAACTTTAAAACCTTGTGATTTTAAAAAATCTATACTTTTTTCTATTTTATATTTTTCTTCTGGACTTGCAGGAGATACAAGACCAATAGTATCTCCTATTTTTAATTTTTTAGATATCATTATTTACATCACACCTTAACATTTCTCACTTCAATTATATATAATATGATTGAAGTTTTTATATGCTAAAAGATAGAGTGAAAACTCCATCTCAATTAAGGTTTGTGTTATTCGATATTTCTCTATAAATAAGTCTTTTTATTATTTAAAACATATTTCTTTTATTTAGAAATACTATGCTAATTAAAGTTGTAATTACCATTAATGTCATCACAATTGAAAATCCATATCCAGGATGTGCAGATGAAGACCAAGGTAGACCATCTACGTTCATACCAAATATACCAGAGTATATGTTTGGTATAGAAATAACTATAGTTACTGATGCTAATATTTTCATCACAAGGTTTAGATTATTAGATATAACATTGGCAGAAGCGTCCATAGTAGCACTTAAAATATTTGTATACATACTGGTCATTTCTATTGCTTGTTTGTTTTCAATTATTACATCTTCAAGAAGGTCTTTATCCTCTTCGTATTTTTGCATTATATCAAGCTTTATCATTTTTTCCAAGGTTATCTCATTTGACTTCAATGAAGTAGAAAAATAAACCAAAGAGTTTTGAAGAGAAAGTAATTGCATAAGAACTTTATTATTCATTGATTTATGAAGCTTTTTTTGTATCATCCAGCTCTTTTTATCTATCTGGCGAAGGCATGTTAAGAAATAGCTGGAAACCCTATAAAGAATTTGCAATATAAATCTAGAACGTTTAAAAGTATAAAAAGAACGCACATTTCCTTCTATAAAGTCAGTTAACATCTTATTATTTTTTAAGCAGATTGTTATTATTGCTTTTTCAGTATGAATTATTCCAAGAGGATATGTATCATATGTTAGAGAATTCTCTTCCATTTCAGTAAAAGGAATATCCAGAATGACAAGTATGTTATTATCTTCTATGTCTATACGAGAAGTTTCTTCCTCATCTAATGCAGCATTGAGAAATTCAATAGGTACTCCAATTTTTTTAGAAATCAATAGAATTTCTTGTTCAGAAGGAGCTATCATATTAATCCAACATCCAGATTCAATATTGTCTAATTGTTGTAAAGTTGGATTAATTCCGCTTGTGCTTTTATATATAGAAATCATATAATTCAATCCTTTCTAACTGTTGCTTATATTAATAATATAACTTTATTAAGAAATTTTCTAGCTTATAATAGTATTTTGTTTATATTTATATATAAGCTGCAATAAATACTATTCATTATATTAAAACTTCCTTGATGGTTTTCTATAAAGTGTCATTGAGTAATGAGTATTGAGAATTGAGAATTGAGAATTGAGAATTGCAATATATATTATAGTTATGAGATGAAAATAATTGATATAGTATAGTTGTATAGCAGTAAACATCTGTTATTGCTCATTTTTAACTGGATAAAATTTCAACTAAAAGTTGAGCTAAATAGTAAAATGATAGAGTTAGTTAATAATAAGGAGTATTCTAATGTATACTAAATATATTTACAGCAAATGAACTATAATCGACGGACAACGACAGTATAGGATTTGTATTCATATTAATAAAATTAGTATAATTTTTTTGTAAAATTTTTATGAACTATGGGGGAGACATGATATGTACAAGGAAATAGTAATGAGAAAAAAGATTTCCAGCATATTTATGATAGTAATAATGTTAACTATTTCTATAGTTATATCGGATATAAGCTCAAAGCTTACATTCGGTGAGTACAGAGTAGGGGAGTATTCAACTACCGTTATAGATATTGTTGTATTGATATTTATAATAATACAGATTGAAAAGTGTAAGATAAAGTATAAGTATGCCATAATTGCTGATGAATTTATAATTTATAAGTTAAAAGGGAATAAGCAAAAAATTATGGAAACGATTAAGATTAAAGATATTAAATCTGTAGATAAAATCGGAAAAACTAAAGCGTGTTTAGACACACCAACTAGAAAGATGTATGGTAACTTAAAACTTGATAAAGACGTGTATTTTTGCAAATATAATAATCATAAAGGTACTAATGGCTTTTACTTTGAGCCAAGTCACAGATTGATCAATAAACTGGATGTATTAATAAATAAAGCAGAAATATAAAAATGCTAGGATGTATTACCTAGCATTTTTTATTTAAAGATTTATGAAGCTCCATTTTAGCTTCAGCTAACAAAGAGTCTTTTTCTATTAAATCAAGACCAGTTATGGCAAGAGCTTGCACAGTCTTTAAAACTCTATCTTCTGCATAAGAGGAAAGAGTTGCATCTGCAAAGCCTTCAGTACCATACTGTATGTTTTCATCTTCTACGATAGAAATATAAGGACGTATACAAGGAATTATATGGCTTATATTTCCAAAACTTAATCCGTAAGGAATATCTATTATTTTCGCATCATCAATAATTCCACTTTCTTTTAAATTATGAGCAAATATTCTGGTTAAAATTTTATTAGATATAAAGTTTTCATAAGGCACTTCATGTAGAGTAACAGTAGAGTCAATATTCATTAAATCCTTAGAGGAAGCAGCAATTCTTTTTATCTTTTCTGCAATCTCTTCAGCAATTTTCAAGCAAGAAGCTTTAATATAAAAGCTGGTTTTTACAGTATTAGATGGAATACAAGGCATGGAGTCACCTTTAATAGATACCATGTCAATTGAACAATTATTAGAAAAACCTTTAACAAGAGTATTTATAGAATTCAAAGTAAAAATACAAGCATCAAAAGCGTCATATGTACTTTTTTTAGTACATCCAGAGTCTTTATTGCATGAATATGTAATTTCAAGGGGAAGAGTTGCTGGTGATGAGCACACTTCACCGGTAACAGTATGAGGCTGAGCCATAAGTACAGCATCGATATCTTCAAATATTCCTTGCTTTACCATGGCTACTTTAGAACCATTTATATATTCTCCAGGACATCCTAATACTATTACAGTTCCACCTAATTTTTCCACTACATTTGAGAGACTAAGAGCAGCACCAATAGATATAGAAGATATCAAGTTTGAACCTAGTATATGACTTTTATGGCCTTTTTTATAAGGGGAATCATACTCACAAATATAACAAATTTTTGGATGACCATTCCCATATTCAGCCATAAAAGAAGTGGGTATTTCCAGAAAATTTTCTGTCACTTTAAAACCTTTGTTGTTTAGTAAGCTTATTATGTAATTATATGATTTATGTTCACAAAAGCTTTCCTCAGGGTGTTCGTATAAATATTTTGTAATATTATTAATATCTTCTTTTATTGTAGATAGATATGTTATAATTTCCTGCTTCATAGAGAATCTCTCCCTTTTGTTGATTTAGTGTATTGATATTTAATGGTTTAAAATGGATAATGAACTGGTCACTAATCACTGGTCACTAATATTATGCCCATATATATAAAATATATTTTCTATATAATTTACATAAATTTAATGTTTCTATTGAAATACATACCGATAATAACTATAATAAAGAGGAGTAAATTAAAATGGAATTATATGTAACATAAGGAGCTGATTGTGTGAGAAAGACAAGATTTCAATTTGTTGTAGCAAATGTAATTATGATTTTATTTCTAGTTGTTACAGTAGGAAATGGCACAGCTTATGCGGCAGAGAATATGCCCAAAGTAGAAAAGATAGTTTATGAATATAAAGATATTTACCAGGGTGATACCCAAACTATAGATATACTATCTAAATCTGTAACTAATGTGCAGTATAGAGTATGGATTTCCAATAAGAGAACAGGTAACTGGCAGGATATAACTAATGGATTTACCAATGCTATGGGAGAAAATCAGATATTTAGGGTAACAACACCTGCATTATCTGAAGGGGATTATGATGTATCAGTTTGGATAAAAAGAGCAGGAGCAAAACCTTTAAATCCAAGAGGATATGATACTTATGTTACTTCAACAATGAAGTGCTTAAAATCAAATGGACAAGCATCTAACATTAAATTAACTGGTGTAAAGAACAATTACCCTAAAGGTGAGGCAATTGAAATAAAAAAACAAGAGAATAAAGAGTATCTGTATAAATTCAGTGTGTATGACCTTATAAAAAATAAAACAATAGTTTCTTATGCTAAAGATTATAAAGATAGCGTTTCATGGAAGACAAGCAATGCTGGTATATATTTATTTAAGGTTAATTTAAAGAGTATAGAAAAAGTTGAAGTTCCTAAAAAAGAAGATGAAACAAGTGCAGATAATATAAACAAAGAAAAGACAAGCCAAGACGCTTCAAAAGAAGAGGAAAAAAGTGAAAAGAAGTTAGAAGAAGATAATAAAATTGAAGATAAGAAAAAAGAAGCACAAGAAAAAGAAGTACAAGAGAAATATGTAGAAGAGAAATATGTAGAAGAGAAAAAAGAAGTTATAGAAGAAAAGCAAGAAAAAGTTGAGTATAAAGAGATTGTTACAGAAGAAGAGATAACTAAGTTAATAATTGTAGGCAATCCAGATAGAGGACATAAAAAGCTGCAACCTCCAAAAGGACCTGTGGCTCCAAAAATAGATTCTCTTGTAGTTGGAAAAGCAAGTGAAACTAGTAGAATATATATAAAAGCAGAGCCTAAGTCTAATTCAAGAAATGTAGGATATATATATGGAAGTCTTTATGGAATAAAAGTATTAAAAAAAGCAGGATCTTATTATTATGTAGAAGTGACAGCGTATAGCTCTTCAAAGAAAGTAAGAGGATATATACCAACTAGTAATGTAAAAATAGTAAAGCCTAATAAAGCTTATTCTGTATTAGTAGACTTAAGTGATCAGCATGTTTATGTATTTAAAAATGGAAAGCTTATAAGAAATATAATCTGCTCTACAGGGCAGGATTGGACTCCAACACCAACAGGAACTTATTTAATAGGAGACAGGGGCCCGGCATTCTTAACAGGATATAATGATTCTGTTATCTGCTACAATTGGGTAAGGTTTAACAATAATTATCTTTTCCACAGTGTTTTGTGCACTAGAAATGGACATGTTATTCAGTCAGAAGCTGCAAAACTAGGGCATAAAGCATCTCATGGATGTATAAGAGTGCCTATAAATGATATTAAGTGGTTTTACAGTAATGTACCAAGAGGGTCTGTAGTAGTTATTCAACAATAAATATATGGCGATACATGAATTTAAAATTTTATAGTAAAGTTGAAAGCCCAATAGAAAATTTCTATTGGGCTTTCTTTATTTTTAAGAGATAAAAGCTAAATTGTCAAAATTATCCTTGTTTTCTTTTACAACTTCTATAAAAGCTTCTACAATGTCAGGATCAAATTGAGTAGAGCTGCATTTCTGTAATTCCAAAATAGCTTCATCATAGCTTTTCCCAATATTATAAGGCCTATTAGAAGTCATAGCATCAAAGCTATCCGTAACAGTAAGCATTCTGGTAAGATAAGGAATATCCTTGCCTTTTAATTTATCAGGGTATCCTTCTCCATCATAGCGCTCATGATGGTGCAAAATTAAAGGAATAATATTTTTAAGGGAATCAACAGATTTTATCATATCTATGCCGTTAACAGGGTGCTGTTTTAGCAGTTCCCATTCTTCATTGGTTAAAGGCATTTTTTTATTTAGAACTTCTTTAGAAATATTTATTTTACCAATATCATGCATATAGGCACCATATTTTAATACTTTTTTGTCTTCTTCACATAAGTTAAGTTTTTCACCTAATAATTTAGAGAACATAACAACTCTTTCGCTATGAGCATATGTATATCTATCCTTTGCATTGATAACACTAATTAATGTTTTTATAGAGGTAATCAGGTCAATATGTTCTTCTTCTAAGTCTTTTTCTAATTCCTCTAAAACAGAATAGTATGTTTCTACTCTGTTTTTATTAAAAAATTTAGCTCTATACAGGGCATCATCAGCACTCTTAACTAAGTCAATATCATTTTTGGCTTTGTTAGGAAATGTAGATACTCCTACAGAAACAGTAAGTTTACCGTTTGGCTGATTTTCTTCACCTTCAAATTTTTGCTGCTCTACCGCCAGTCTTATTTGTTCTGCAATAGAAATTGCCTCCTTCTCTGATGTGTCAGGTAGGATTACTGTGAATTCTTCACCACCGTATCTGGCAGGTATACATTTACTTCGAGCAGTACTTTTTAATATAAATCCTATTTTCCTTAAAACTTCGTCGCCTTTTTGATGTCCATAAAGATCATTATAATGTTTAAAATAATCAATATCTAACAAGATTAAAGAAATAGGACATTTTGTTTTTTCAGATAATACAATTTCTTTTTTTAACGCTTGATGAAAATATCTATGATTAAAAACTCTTGTTAATCCATCTATATTAACGAGTTCAGCTAATTTTTTTCTATATTCATTTTCAATATTAACATAATGTCCTAATGGCAAAGCAGTCAGAATAAATATTCCGGATAAAATTAAATCATTCTCAAAATATTGATTAACTTGAACACTAGGCATACAAACTAAATCCATACCTAATAACATAACTGAAGAGATACAGGATATAATAATTCCATGTTTTATTCCCATCTGTATAGTTGAAGATATAATTATAAATAAAAATAAAAACTTGTACTGGCTGGTATGAGCACCAGATAAAAGAATTAAAATAAAAAATACTATTATAAAAATAAAGTTTTCAATGAATACTATAAACTTAGTATACTTTAATTTTTTTCGTGAAGAAATTGACCAAATAGTATAGATTAAAGCCAAAATACATATAGATATTTCTGCTGAAACTACACTGAAATAATTATTTTTTATATGAAAATTAATATAATTATTATTAAAAGAATACGTGAAAATTATAATTCCACAAAAAAGTAAAGAAGCTAATTTCACAATGGATATAATTTCAAGTATTTTTCTTTGTCTAATGTTTTCAATCCCATTCATGTTTTTCACATCCATATAAATTAGTAATTTATAAATAATAATGTAAAGGCTAATTAAGACCTTTACATTATTGTTCTCTTAAGCAGTTTGGTTCTTCAGGTTGGTAAGCACTCCAAGCACATGCTGATGCTGAAATTGAAAAAGCAAAAAATGTGAAGAAAGCAGCTAGTAAACTTACTATTTTTTTCATTAATTTTCACCTCCGAAGAAAGTAGCTATATTTTTAAAAAAAGTGTCTATACTTGTCATCAATGAGTGTCCAAAGGATGTAAGAGTTAAGGACTGCCAAGCAGCTCCAACACATATACATTGAGCACTTATTAACAAAATTTTATCTTCCAGTTTATAATATAATCCAAACAAAGCTATTACGATTATTATTAAATCATGAAGTACAAGCAGAGAACTCTTTTTTAGACGTTGTTTTGTTTTTTCTTTTACAATAGGTTTAGAAGGACTATCTACAGGAGCTAATTTAGAAACAATGTAGTAAGAGAATATAAAGCAAACTAATCCTGTTAAAGCAGCCAATTTAATGGTTAGTAAAGGGCTAGTTTGGTTTATGATTATGCCTAAAACACAAAAAGCAATAGCTCCAATGAGAGCACATATGTTTGGAGAACTGGCATGAGCACCCCCAGAGTATTTTCTTAAAAAACTAGCAGTAAAGGAAAGAATCAAAGCCTCTATTAATACACCGAAAATAAGTCCAAATATTATTACGAATAGAATAGCCCATAGAGTTTGAAAAAAAGAAAAAGCACCGTAGGCAATAATTTCTTTATTATCCTTGTCCAATTTTAAAAGTGAAGCAATTTTAAATGCTAAATTATTTGATATTTTTTCAATTGAAAACATTTTATTTTCATCCCTTACTTATATAATAAAGATATATGAAAAATGTAATAATTTGATTAAATATGATATTAATTTCCTTAATAATCATAATTATATCATGAAATATATAATTATGAAATATTTGTAATGGAATTTTTAAGCATTTATAAAATTATTTTATAAAAAATTTGAAAGTTTTGGTTATTATAAGTGATAAACTTAAAAATAATTAAAATTAAAAAATTTAAATTATTTTTGTGGACAAAATAAGATTAGAGGATATGATGAATAAAATATATTATAAGGGGCAATAATTAAGATGAATTTATCAAGTTTTTCAAGGGGGTCAATATGAGAAAACAGAAATGTATTATATGTGGAAAGCCTCTAAATGATGGTATAATGATATATGGAAGAGGAATATGTAAATGTTGTGAAGAAAGGATAACAAATGCAGAAATCGGAACAGATTTTTATGAGTATTATATACAATGTATAAAAAAGGCTATTGCACATTATATGATAAGAGGAGTGGATTACAGGTGTCAAAACTACCCCTTGTAGAAGGAGTATTAAAATATATTAAAGAGAATAACACTTTACTTTGTATGCCAGGGCACAAAGGTGGAAAAGGATTTAGGAATACTGCTATGGGCAGAGAACTATATGAAAATTTTATAAAGGGCGACATTACAGAAGTAGATGGCTTGGATAATCTTCACAATGCTGAAGGAATAATAAGGGAAGCTCAAGAATATCTGGCACAGTTTTATCAAAGTAAAAAATCTTATTTTTTAGTAAATGGAAGTACCAGTGGCAATCTTGCAATGATATTCACTTCCTTCAATGAAGGAGATAAAATTATTGTAGAGAGAAATTGTCATAAGTCCATTTTTAATGGAATAATGTTGAGAAAACTAAAACCAGTATATATAAAAAATAAGATTAATAAAAAATATGATGCTCCTCTTTCAATAGAAGAGGAGTATTTTTTGTGTGTACTAGAAGAGAATAGTGATGCTAAGGGAATAATAATAACTTATCCTAACTACTATGGAGTTTGTCCAGATTTAGATTTTATAATAAGAGAAGCTAAAAAGAGAAATATGAAGGTTTTAGTAGATTCTGCTCATGGAGCACATTTTGGAATCTGCAAAGGACTTCCAGAAAGTGCAGTTAAGCTTGGAGCAGATATGGTGGTTATGAGTTCGCACAAAACATTGCCAAGCTTTACTCAAAGCGCTTATCTTCATGTAGGCGAAGGCATAGATTCAGATAAAGTAGAGTTTTATTTAAGCATATTCTTAAGTACTAGTCCATCATATATGCTTATGAGTTCTATGGATTATGCTAGATTTTATTTAGAGGAATATGGGAAAGAAGATTATAAAAGACTTTTAGAAATTGCTGAAGTCTATAGAGATAAAATAAATAAAGTAAAAGGATTTCATGTGTTGGGTAGAGAAGATATGTGGAAAGAAGATATTGATTTATCTAGATATGTAATTAATTTAGAAAAAGGATATAGTGCAAGTAAATTTTCAAAATATTTAAGAGAAAAAAATATTCAAGCAGAGATGAATGATAATCAAAATGTAATACTTATCTTTTCACCTTTTAATAGGAAAGAGGATTTTGAAAAACTTTATAATGTTATAAAAGAATGTCCATTAGATAGTTTAAAACAAGAATATTATAATATATTAAATTATAATATTACTGAAAGTAAATTAGCTCCTTTTGAGATTTTAAATAGGAAAACAAAGGAGATTAATCTACAGGATGCAGCAGGAAAAATATGTGCTAAATCTATAGTACCGTATCCACCAGGAGTTCCTTTAGTGATGATGGGTGAAACAATAGATGAAGATATTATAGGCATGATAAAATATTATTTGGCAAATGGAACAGATGTAATAGGAGTAACAAAAGATAGTGGAGAATTTAGAGTTGAAAGTGGAAAATTAAAAATGAGTGTTAGAGAGTTAAAAAGAGATAAGGAAGATAGAGAAAATATAGAATGGAAAGTTAAAGTTGTAGATGAATAGAGGAGGAACATAGGATGAAAGAAGGAGTTTTTATTACACTTGAAGGGCCAGATGGGTCAGGGAAGTCAACTATTATCAAATTGTTAGAAGGATACTTAAAGGAAAAGGGGATAGATTACATATCTACTAGAGAGCCAGGTGGAATTAATATAGCTGAACAAATTAGAAATGTAATTTTAGACAAGAAGAATACAGCAATGGATGGCAGAACAGAAGCATTATTGTATGCTGCTTCCAGAAGACAGCATATAGCTGAAAGAGTAATACCTGCATTAAAAGAGGGTAAAGTTGTTATCTGTGACAGGTTTTTAGATTCATCCTTGGCATATCAAGGACATGCAAGAGGACTCGGAATAGATGAAGTTATGAAAATAAATGAATTTGCAATAGAAGGATATATGCCTGACTTTACACTATATCTTGATGTAAAACCTGAAGTAGGACTTGAAAGAATTGCAAAAAACAAGGACAGAGAAGTTAACAGACTCGATTTAGAGAAAATTGATTTTCATAGAAAGGTAAGAGAAGGATACTTTATATTATTAGAGAAATATCCAGATAGAATCAAAAAGGTAGATGCAAATAAGCCTATTGAAGGGGTGTTTGAAGATATTAAAAAAGTTTTCAGTGAGGAAACAGGAATATAAGGTATAGTAGCAAAAAAAGTTTTAAGTCTACCTAAAAAGTGTTGAGTATATGTGGTAAAATAAAGATATGGATATATTGAAAATTTAGACATTTAAAAGTATTGGATTAAGGGGAATATGTAAGGTTGAGTTAGGAGGAAATGATATGAAACTTGTTATTGCTATTATTCAAGATGATTACTCAAGAGAATTAATAGATGTAGTTACAGAGTCAGGATATATGGTTACTAAGCTTGCTACAACAGGTGGATTTTTGAAGACTGGAAATACTACTCTTCTAATTGGTGTAAAAAAAGAAGAGGTTGATACTGTAGTATCACTTATTAAAGATGTATGCCAAAAGAGAAGTCAAGTTGTTACGGCACCA
This sequence comes from Clostridium sp. ZS2-4, assembly GCF_026719745.1. GTDB lineage: Bacteria > Bacillota > Clostridia > Clostridiales > Clostridiaceae > Clostridium_H. The sequence continues at coordinate 41,818 of NZ_JAPPRQ010000033.1, read as the reverse complement.
TCTCCAGTAGTAGGCTCAACAGGGGTGTATGTACCATATCCAATTGAAGTTGAAGTAGGAGGAGCTACTGTATTTGTAGTAGATGTAGACAGATTCGAAAAGATGTAACTTAGTAGGTACTTGGAGGTAAAGATGAGCTTTGAAAGCATAATTGGGCATGATTTTATAAAAAAGCAAATAGAAAGTTCCATAGATCAGGAAAAATTTTCTCATGCTCATCTCATAACAGGTGAAGAGGGTATTGGAAAAAGCCTTATTGCAAAAGAAATTGCACTAAGGCTTTTAGATAAGCATGAAAATAGAAATTATGTTGATATTATAGAGTGGAGGGCACTTGAAAATAAGCAATCTATAGGGGTAAATGAAATTCGTGATATTATAAAGGAAATAAATAAAAAACCCTATGAAGGAGATAAAAAAGTAATAATAGTATATGGGGCTCATAAAATGACAACAGAAGCTCAAAATGCCTTTTTAAAGACTATAGAAGAGCCGCCAAAAGGAGTCACTATAATACTGTTAAGTGAAAATTTAGGGCTTATATTGGAAACAATAAGGTCAAGATGTCAAATTCATAAATTAAAAAGATTGAATTTAAAAGAAATACAAGAATATATACTAAAGGAATATCCTGAACTGGAGGAAGAAAAAGCAAAGGCTGTTATTGCTTTCAGTGAAGGAATACCTGGAAGATGTAAGCTTTTTTTAGAAGATAGTACTTTTAAAGAAATAAGAGATACAACAATGGAAATACTTATTGAGATATATAAAAAAGACAAAAGTATAGTTAAGAAATATGAAAAATTCTTTTTCAAATATGGTAAGCAGTGGGATGACATATTAACTTGTTTAATTTCATATATAAGAGATATTGCTATCTATAAAGAAACGGGAAAGCAGGACCTCGTAATAAACACTGATAAGTTTCATAATATACAAGAACTTTCTAATATGTATTCATTTAACAAACTTGATAGTATTTTCGAAGTTATAAATAATATTCGAGAAAAGTTAGAAAGAAGAGTGAATTCAGCATTAGCCTTTGATATAATGCTGCTTAAAATGCAGGAGGTTTAACATGATAACAGTTGTAGGAATAAGATTTAAAAAGTCAGGAAAAATATATTATTTTGATCCTAATGAGTTAGAGATAAAGAGTGGAGACAGCGTAATAGTTGAAACTGTAAGGGGAATAGAATTTGGGGATTGTGTTACAGGACCTAAGGAGATTTCGGAAGAAGAGATAGTAACTCCACTTAAAAATGTTATAAGAAAAGCTACTGAGGAAGATACACAAAAGCACTTACAAAATAAGGAAAGACAAAAAGAAGCTTTTAATACATGTATAGAAAAAATTGAAAAACATGATCTTCCTATGAAGCTTATAGATGTGGAATATACTTTTGATAATAATAAAATCATATTTTACTTTACGGCAGATGGAAGAGTTGATTTTAGAGAATTAGTAAAGGATTTAGCATCTATATTCAGAACAAGAATAGAATTGAGACAAATTGGAGTTAGGGATGAAGCAAAAATGATAGGTGGGCTTGGTCCATGCGGCAGACCTATGTGCTGCTCAAGTTTCTTAGGTGACTTTGCACCAGTATCTATAAAGATGGCAAAGGAACAGAATCTATCATTAAATCCTTCAAAGATATCAGGAATTTGCGGAAGACTTATGTGCTGTTTAAATTATGAACAAAGCACCTATGAAGAAATAAGAAAAGAGCTTCCAATGGTAGATTCTATTGTTGACACTCCTTTCGGGCAAGGACAGGTTATAAACAACTCAGTAGTTAAAGAAAGTGTAAAAGTTAAAATTAAAGTTAAGGATGGAGAAGATATGATACAGAATGTTTCTATAAATGAGATTACCATGATTTCAGGAAAATATGAACATTCTGAAGATAGTAGAGATGAAGATATAAGATTAGAAACTGAGGATGTAGATGAAGAAGTAATAAATGAACTATTGAAAGAGGATTAAGGGGGAACATATATGAAATCCATTATAAAAGTTTCTAATATGCGTTCTGCTAAAGATGTGGGAAGTATAAGAATGGCATTAGGAAATTTGGAAGGGGTAATGGCTTGTCAAATAAAGAGGGATAAAGGAGAAATAGATATTGTATATGATAAATATTTCATAAATATTAATGAAATATACGAATTATTAGAAGATATGGGATACACAATAGTGTAAAAATTGTCTTTTGAAATTTATAAGAAGGGAATTGTACAAATATATGCCCAGTTGGAGCTATCTTTGTTGAATAATAAGATTGAAAAAAGATCGTCAAGAAAAAGACGGTCTTTTTTCATTTTACATTACTAGAGATATTACTCTCCAAATTTGGGTAGTTAAAAAGCAAATACAAATTGCTATTGCAGTAGGTATAAAAAATGATAATAGAGTCCATTTTACACTTCCAGTTTCTTTTCTTATTGTCCATACAGTAGTTGCACAAGGAAAGTGAAGTAATGAAAAAAGCATTACATTTAAGGTAGTTAAATAAGTCCAACCATTATCTACAAGTATAGTGTGAAGCTGTGATATATTTTGAAAATCCATCATGATTCCCTTAGATAAATAAGCCATAATTAAAATTGGCAAGACAATCTCATTAGCGGGAAAACCTAAGATAAATGCCATTAATATAAATCCATCAAGTCCAATTAAGTGTGCAAAAGGATTTAAAAATCCTGCTATATGTCCAACTATACTCATATCTCCTATATATATATTGCTTAATACATATGTTATAACTCCAGCAGGGGCTGCAACAGTTACAGCACGGCCTAAGACAAATATAGTTCTGTCTATTAAAGAAGAGTATAAAACTCTAAGTATTTGAGGCTTTCTGTAAGGTGGCAGTTCTAAGGTGAAAGAAGAGGGTATACCTTTAAGTAATGTTTTTGATAGTATATAGGATGTTAAAAGTGTTATGCCTATGCCTAACATAATCATAAGAACTACTAATAAAGAGGCTAAAATATTTCCAGTTCCTGAGCTTGTTTCAACTCCAATAAAAATTGTTGCAAGAACGATTAAGGTTGGAAAACGTCCATTACAAGGTACAAAATTGTTTGTCAAAATAGCAATCAATCTTTCTCTAGGGGAATCTATTATTCGGCAGGCAATTATTCCTGCTGCATTGCAGCCAAAACCCATGCACATAGTAAGAGCTTGCTTCCCATGAGCACAAGCTTTTTCAAATACATGATCAAGGTTAAAAGATACACGAGGTAAATATCCTAAATCTTCTAGCAAAGTAAATATTGGAAAGAATATTGCCATGGGTGGAAGCATAACTGAAACAACCCAAGCTACTGTTTTATAAAGTCCAAAAACTAATATATTGTGAAGCCAAACAGGAGTATTAAGTGAGTAAAGAAATATGGACAGATTATCTTCAAATGAAAACAATAAGTCTGCAAGTAATGCCGAAGGATAGTTAGCACCTTGAATTGTAATCCATAGAATTAATGTTAGAAGTACAATCATTAGCGGTATTCCAAAGATTTTAGAGGTTACAATATCATCGATTTCTTTAGTTGAAGGATTTATTAAGTTTTGTTTTTTTACACACTGGTCTGTATAGCTTTTGGCATTTTTGTATATATCCGAAACTATTTTGTCTCTCATTTCATAGGTATGGCTTTGCTTGAATTCCTTTATCTTATCTTGAATTGATATAAGTTCATTTTTATCTATATTTTTCATTTATTTCACCCTCTTTCCCTAAATCTAAATTTCCCAGGAAATCATATCCTAAATATTTGCTAATAGATTCTAAAATAGACTTATCTCCATCTAAAAGTCTTAGAGCAAGCCATTTGGAATTGATTTCTTTGTTAAAAATACTATCAAGCTTAGGGGAAATCAAATTTACAAAAGAAGATATTTCTTCATCATAGTGTATTTCAGCAGGAGTAGGGTTAATTTTATTTAAGCATAAATCATAAATTGTATCTTTAAGCTGACAAATTCCTTTTCCACTCCTGGCGGATGTAGGGATAACAGGGATTCCTAGCTTTTTCGAAAGTAGAGGTATGTTTATATTGATATCGTTCTTTTTAGCTTCGTCCATTAAGTTAAGGCACAGGATTATTTTGCTGGTTATTTCTGAAATCTGAAGTGCCAAATTAAGATTTCTTTCTAAACAAGTGGAATCTACTACAACTACGCAAGCATCAGGCTTACCAAAACACAAAAAGTCTCTAGCTACAATTTCTTCAATGGAGCTTGCAAGCAAAGAATAGGTACCAGGCAAATCTACAAGGACGAACCCATGGTTTTTATAAGTGAATCTCCCTTGAGCATTGGTTACGGTTTTACCTGGCCAATTTCCAGTATGCTGGTGAAGACCTGTAAGGCAATTAAAAACTGTACTTTTACCAGTATTGGGATTACCAGCAAGAGCAACAACAAAATCATCATCAGAATCTTTTGTTATATTGAATAAATCCTTTAAATGCTGCTTGTTAGTTGATGAGTAGGTAAGACCCATATGTGAACCTCCATTTTAATTGATAGAACATACAAATATTTTATCTGCTTCTTCTTTTCTTAAAGCTATACATGTATCTTTTATAATGTAAGCGGTAGGGTCATTCCAGGGACTTTTTCGAAGTACAAATACAATAGAACCAGGAAATATACCAAGGTCCAGCATTCTTTGTCTTAGAAGTCCAGTAGATTTTAAGGAATGAACTTCAACCATACTGCCTATCTTAGCTTTGGAAAGTTGAAAAATATCTTTGCTCATATGTTTATCACCGTCCTTAAAACTGTAAATATTGCTTCATAACTATAATATGTAATTAAAAGAGTGGGTGTTACTTAAAAAATCACAGTTTAAATATGGAATAAATAAATATCTTTTGGCATATGTTTTTAGTAAAACAAGGGGGGGGAGGATAAGAATGAGTATTTGGGATAAACAGAGGAAAGTATGCGGTACCTGTATACACTGGAGAGGTAAAAGAACAGTTGATTTTGGACATATTGAAGTGCAGTGTGAAGAAGGAAATTGCAGAAATTCACAGGGAATTTATAATAAGAAAACTATGCAGGGGTTTACTTGCTCAAAATGGAGAGGATTTTCTCCTGGGGATATAAAGGTACAATCTTAGAAAGTTAAAAAGTAATTTTATTAAGAAAATAACTTGGCATAAATGGAACATAAAAACCATATGAAAAATAAATTAAATTACATAAGTAGTGATAAAATGGAGTGAGCAGATAAGAATAATGTTATGAGAAAGCAGTATTCTTAGGTTCTGGAATGCGGGTATTATGAAAGAGGCTGTGTTGAAAATGATTTTTAAATCATTTTCAACACAGCCTCTTTTTACTTTTTAACAGACAGCAAGTTAGACAAGTCTATATAAAAGATGATAAACAAATTATCATTGAGCAGACACATTATAATGAAAGTAAAAAGACAACAGTAGTAACAAATGAAAAAAACAAGTGTGAAAAAATTTCTATAAATGATCAAGAAGTAACTTTAATTTATGATGATGTTAGTTTTTCCAAAGCTATATGGTTTTCCAAAAGATTTGAATTTGATATTACGGTATTTGATTCAGTTCCTAAAGAAAATTTCATAAAAATTATAGATTCATTAAAATAATCCCTAGATAGGGCTTATAATTGCTAACCCACCTTTTCTATCATCTATCTTAAATATATGTATAATAATAACATTTTTAGTTGAATTTAGATATGTATATGTATAAATATATTTTAGCAAATTAAATAGCGCAAACTATTTTTAGTTACAATTGATTCATAATATAACATATGATACTATAAAACCATAAATATACCTAATTTGAGAATGTAAATAACTTAGCTATGTACAGAAAACATTAGAAAAGGATGACAAGTTGAAGAATGAAATTTTAAAATGGTAATTTTATAAGATGTAGGAGGTAGTTTAAAAAATGGAATTAGAAGAAATATATTTGATAAATAACTATAGTACAATAAAAATATTCATAGGATGTGGAGTAATTGTTTTAATTAGTGCTATTTTACAAAAAATATTTAATTTTTCTATATCTTTTCATACTTTTAAAAGTTCTTTTTATCCAAAGGCTAAATTCATATCTAAAATAATAACTGCATTTTCATTTTTTACATATGCAACATATATGTTAGTTTTTGATGACTTAAGACAAAGAATAGACTCAGCTTCGGTTTCAGGAATATTTATAATTTTATATCACGTATATATTTGGGGGTTTATAAAAATCTTTGAAAATAAAAAAAATAAGGAGAGTATTTTATATGAAAAAAAGTATTGCTTTTATTTCGTTTTTCATAATTTGTATAATGTGTATATTCACATTACCTACTATGTTTGCTTCTAATGATTTTGTAGGATTAGATAATAATATAGATATTTCTCCAAATGATGATAGAATAGTTTTTTCTTATTATCAAAAAGGAGTCGCTTCTATTTATACTTCAAAAATTAATGGTACAGATGTTATTCAATTAACTTCAGATAATAAAAAAAATTCCTATTTATATCCTACTTATTCTCCAGATGGATCTAAGATTATGTTTATTTCGACCCCAAAAAATCAGACTACTTTAAAATCTTCTATATGGATAATGAATAAAGATGGAAGTAGTAAAAAAGAACTTATAAAAACTGATGGTTTTATAAATAAAGCTATTTTTTCACCAAATCAAGACTGTATATATTTTTCAAAATCAGGAAGCTATAAAAACTATTCTCCTATAGCTAGTAAAAGGCATCATGATTTTGATTTATACTCTATAGGTATTAATGGAAAAAACTTAAAGCAACTTACATTAGAAAAATCATATAATATTTCAGATTTAGGTATAACATCTAATGGTAATGCTTTAATTTTTGAAAAGGACCAAACTATACATTTATTTTATTTAGATGGTTCTAAAAAAGTTAATATTATTAAACCATTAGAAAACTGTAGTAATATTGAACAGAAAGAAGTATATCATCCAGCTTTATCTCCAGATAATAAATTCATAGCATTTTCTGCAGTTGCGAATCAAACTGGAACTTTCCAATATGAACTTTTTACTAAGAATATGGAAACAAAAGAATGTAAACAGATCACAAATCTAAAATCATATACTAGCAAACCTGTGTATTTCCATAAAAATAATAAAATTTTATTTTCACAAGATATGAATTGGCCCAACAAACCTTCAAAGTATAAGATTTGTATCATTGATATTAATAGCAATAACATAGAAAACGTAAATATTACTATTCATTCTAAGTAAATAATGCACTGTTCGAAAAATAAATCGGTGGTTTGTTTTTGTTAGGGCAATTTGATGGCATACCGATATATAACAAAAAATAAAATTTTTGAAAAAAGTGAAATGTTTTTGATATTGGATACTCTTATTTAAGTGGGAGATAAGAGTAGATTTATGAAAAATATTAGAATTAATTAGAGGGGAGAATTATTATGTATAAGAAATTTTTAACACCCATATTTGTTGGTATTGCTTTAGTTTTTTCAATAACAGGGTGTACAAGTACTAAGGACACGGCGTCATCAGATACGAATAAAAAAAATATTGAAATATTTACAGGAAAGGTAGATGTAGAAGGTAAAGGTGTTAGCATAACACTTACAGATAATCCAGCAGATAAACAACATATATACGGTATAGTTCGTGATGTTGATATTATAGAAATCGTAAATATATTAAAAAAGGTTGGGGCAGAAGTTATTTCTGTAAATGATGAACGAGTACTTTCAATAAGCAAAATAAAAGCAAATAAAATGATGATTAGAGTTAATAATAATGATTTTAAACCTCCTTTTATTATTAAAGCTATAGGAGACCCTGAAGTATTGAATGATGAATTAACAATGAAATTAGACTATTTTATGTTACGTAAAAATCACATAGGAATTAAAATAGAAAAAAAAGATAAATTATTAATACCTAAATATAAAGGAAATATAGATTTTCAATATGCTAAACCAATAGAATAAGGAAGATTTAACATATGATCAAATAAGCATGAAAAAGTATATTATTCAAAATTTTTATGGGAAATAAGAAAAATTTATCATAACAACGGGATGATAATAAATGTAGAACTGATAATTAATGAACTATTTATCGAGAGATGCTTTGGTTTAGCGGAAGGGTTGTTACATGATGAGATTATATTGAAGTTTCCTAATTTAGATATCCCTAAAATGGAACCCGAAACGGATGTTTTCTCAAGAGCAATGGAAGGCTTAAATCACTACAATAACATATATTCTGATGTAAACATATTGATTGTAACACATGGTGGTGTGTTGAAGACATTAGTAGATAATCAAACAACTTACGGCGAAGAAGATATGAACTTAGTACATGCTGCTCCAGGCGGGTTATATAAAATAGACTTACAAAATGGAGAGTATCAAATTAAAGAAATTAAGTGATGGACAATAAAGTAAATAAGTGAAAGATTTATAAGTTTTCACTTATAAGTCTTAGGGCATAAAGGAAGGAAATTAAAATGAAGCAATATCTAAAAAAAGGAGTTAACTTATTTTTTTATTCTACAATTTTTATAATAACATCATTAGTATATTTTGATTTATTATATGACTATAAAATTGCTATGAATTTAGGCATATCGTTAAGTTTAGGATTTTTAGGTTTATGGTTCTATTGGGGTTATAAGAATAAATTAGGATTCAAAAATGGATTATTGGTAGGGATTATAGGAGCAAGTGGTGGAATATTATTGGTCATAGTATCTCTATTATTATTAATAGATGCTCCAGATGCATATGGATTATGGCTTATATATCCATGGAGTGCTCCATTTACTTCATTATTTGAATCAATCCCTCATTTTGGTATGATTAATAATTTTTTCCCACATATATCAGTAATATTAGTTATCTTAATAACTGCTATTGGTGGTTATTTAGGAAAAAAGAATGAATAGTGATGTTTTATTTTAAGGCTAATATGGTGTGATTATATATAATGTTATTGAATAACATAAGAATGTTGCGAAGCAACATTCTTATATTCCCCAGTCGCCAATCACCAATCCCCAGCGTAAAGAAAAAAAATAAAAACAATTAAGAACAATTAGATAAAAATAAATTAAAATAGACTTAAAGATAGATTATATCCACTTTAAGTCTATTTTGCTTTATTTTAATTTTAGTTTTGCATTAGCAAAACGTCATTGTCTGGGGACTGGAGATTGGCGACTGGTGAGTAGAATAAAATTGCTTCACAATTTTCTTAAATAGCGGTGTAAAAATCACTTAGTCAAGGAAGTAGTTAAGACATAATAGCAAAAAGATTGTACAACATAGGAAGTGGAGATGGTTGAATTTTAAAGATGAAGGTAAGTTTGTTTTTATACAAATTTACCTTCAGTTTTATTTGAATTTTTATATTTGTAAACAAGAATGTATATATAATAAAATTATAGGTAATAGTGGTACATATTTAATGATGATATTTTTAAAGTCACTTTTATTTTGGAAAGGTTTATATACAGACATATCATTAGTGTTACTTTTAGGAAGTAACTTTAAAAATATAAAGCATAATATTGCAGCTGGTAAAGCTAATATAGAGGCAAATATTGAGTTGGTTTTGAATACTAGATAAGCAAATTTTAATAAGTTTGATTTGAAAAATACCTTTGATGTATAATGAAATGAAGTTTATAACATAATTAAATAGATAATATTAAAATGTCATAAAATCAAATTTATTAGAGTGGTGATAGATATGAATAGAGAATTAGTAAGAGAAGATGAAACTTTAGATGATTTACAATTAAAGGGGTTACATGTTATACAGAAAAAAGAAGGGTTTAGATTCGGTGTAGATGCAGTTTTACTAGCTAACTTTGCAGAGGTTAAAAAAGGGGCTAGGGTTATAGATTTATGCAGTGGAACTGGAATAATTCCTTTTATCATAGCAGGCAAAACAGCAGCTTTAAAAATAACTGGAGTTGAGATCCAAGAAGAAATGTCAGAGATGGCAAAAAGATCTGTAGAATTCAATGGATTAGAAGATAGAGTAGATTTTATAAATGGAGATTTAACAAATCTGGAACTTTTAAAAAGTCTTCCAAAGGCTGATGTAGTTACAGTTAATCCTCCATATAAGTTAAGTAATTCAGGACTTATAAATCCTAATGATAAGCTGGCAATAGCAAGGCATGAGATATGCTGTACCTTGGAGGATGTTATAATTGCCTGCAGAACTCTTTTGAAGGATAATAAAAGAATGTATATGATTCACAGACCGGACAGATTGGCAGACATTATAACTTTGATGAGAAAGCACAAGATTGAACCAAAGAGGATTCAAATGATTCACCCAAATACAAAGAAAGCCCCTAATATAGTTTTAATTGAAGGACAGAGAGATGGTGGAGCTTTCTTGAAGTGGGAACCTCCTATTTATGTTTACAATGATGATGGTGGATATTCAAAGCAAATAGAAGAGATTTATGGAAGAGAGTAAAAAGCAGTGGAGAGTTGAGAATTGAGAGTTGATAGTGGGTTTTAAAGTTAGCTATGGAATTAAAATTAGAAGGGAAAGATGAAAGATGAGCGGTAAGTTGTATGTTGTTCCTACGCCTATTGGAAATTTGAAAGATATTACTTTGAGAGCACTTGAGGTTTTAAAAAGTGTTGATATAGTTGCTGCTGAGGATACAAGACAGAGTTTAAAGCTTTTGAATCATTTTGATATAAAGAAGCCTCTTATGAGTTATCATAAACATAATGAAAATGTTAAGAGTGAAGACATAATAAGTAAACTAAGAGAAGGAAAAAATATTGCCCTAGTGTCAGATGCGGGAACTCCTGGGATTTCAGATCCAGGAAGTGTTATTATACAAAAATGTATAGAAGAAAACATAGATTTTGAAGTATTAACTGGTGCGACAGCGGTTACTACTGCTCTCGTTTATTCAGGTCTGGATACTACTAAATTTTTATTTAGAGGATTTATACCAAGAGAAAATAAAGAAAGAAATCCAATCATTCAAGATTTAAAAGAAAGACAGGAAACATTAATTTTTTATGAAGCACCTCACAGACTTATTAAGACTTTAGAGTTTTTGTACGATAATTTAGGCAATAGAAGAATTGCAATTTGTAGAGAACTTACAAAGCTTTATGAAGAAATAATAAGATTGCCTTTAGAAGATGCAATTAAATACTACAATGAAAATCAACCAAGAGGAGAATATGTTCTTGTAGTAGAAGGAAAGAGTGAAGAAGAAATAAAAAGAGAAGAAGAGAAGGAGTGGGAAAATCTTACTATAGAAGAGCATATAAAGAAATACATGAATGAGGGGCTTGTTAAAAAAGAGGCAATTAAAAAGACTGCTAAAGATAGGGGAATGGCTAAATCAGAGGTATACAAATATTCCATGGATTTGTAGTGGGATTTATATAATTTTAAAAGAATAAAAATGGAAAAAATTAATGCATATTTTTACTACAAAAGTTTAATATTAAATGTTATAATGTAATAGAAACGTAAAAAAGGTAACAAAGTTGTTACAAAAATGATAAATAAATTGGATAATTTGAAATTGATATATAATAATTAACAGTAGGGAGATGAGGGAATGAATAAGAAACTGACTACATTGGTTACTACAGTTGTTTTAGTAGCTTCAATGAGTACAACTGCCGTTTTGGCGGAACCATTATCGAACAAGCTTAACAACCAAAAACAACAGCTTCAACAGCATAAAAATGAATACAACAGTGCTCAAAAGAAGGTAGAAAAAATCGAACAAGCTATTGAACACTTGGATAGTGAAATAGAAAAAAAAATGCAAGAAATAGAAAGTACAAAGAAAAAAATAAAAAGTATTAAAAATAAAATAGAATTAGCTGAAGAAGGTATAAAAAAAGCTGAAGAAGACATAAAAGCTGAGAAAGATTTATATAATCAGAGAATGAGAGTCATGTACATGAAAAGTGCAGGTGGCGGATACATAGATGTAATACTTGGTGCTAAGGATTTAAATGATTTGTTTTCAAGAGTGGAAGCTGTGAAAAAGATTACAGAGCTTGATAAGCAAATTGTTGAAGAATTAAGACAAAAGCAAGATGCAATTGAAAAACAAAAAGATGAATTAACTAAAGAACAAAAGGAATTAGCGGAACTAAATGCTCAGCAAGAAGAGAAGATGGACAAGCTTCACAAGGATAAAGCTAAACAGGATAAACTTGTGAATGATGCTAGAAAACAAAGTAATTTATATGAAAGTAAAGTAAAAGCTGATCAAAAGCAAATAAATGAAACTAAAAAACTTATAGAAGAAGCAAAGGATAAAACTCCTTCATACAGTTCTCCTTCAAGGGGTTCTTCAAATAGTTCTTCAAATAGTTCTTCAAGCGGCTCAGCAGATTATTCTTCTTATGCTGTAGTTGCCTATGCTTCTAATTATTTAGGAAGTCCTTATGTTTGGGGAGCAACTGGTCCAAACTCCTTTGACTGTTCAGGATTTGTTAAATACGTTTATGCACATTTTGGAGTTAGATTGCCAAGAGTATCAGGAGACCAAGCAACTGTTGGAAGCTATGTATCTAGAGGTAACTTACAACCAGGAGATTTGGTGTTCTTTGGAAGTCCTATACACCATGTAGGAATGTATGTAGGAAACGGATGTTACATACATGCACCAAGAACTGGTGATGTTGTTAAGATAAGCTCATTAGGTTCAAGATCAGACTATACGACAGCGAGAAGAGTTAGATAATAATGTTGCTATGCAACATTATTTTAGTCACCAGTCGCCAGTAACCAGTCCCCAGCGTAAAGAAAAAAGATAAAATCAATTAAGAACAATTAGATAAAAATAAATTAAAATAGACTTAAATATAGATTATATCTACTTTAAGTCTATTTTGTTTTATTTTAATCTTAGTTTTGCATTAGCAAAACATCCTTTGCTGGGGATTGGCGATTGGTCACTGGGGATTAGAATAAAATTGCGTCGCAACATTTTTTTATAACAAAAAACCTCCAAGATAACACTTGGAGGTTTCATTTCTAATAATGATACTATTTAACTTCTTCTTTAAGAGTTTCTAGGCAGCTTTTGCAGATGTTTTTACCTTTGTAGTTTATAACATTTCTAGCATCTCCGCAGAAAATACAAGCTGGCTCATATTTCTTTAGTATGATTTGTTCTCCGTCCACATAAATTTCTAAAGCATCCTTTTCAGCTATATCCAAAGTTCTTCTTAATTCTATAGGGATAACAATTCTTCCTAATTCGTCTACTCTTCTTACTACTCCTGTTGATTTCATCTATTTATTCCTCCTTAAAATTATTATCATTCTACATCTTTCGACATCGTCCTACTTAAATAATAGCAAGTTTGACAAAAGAAGTCAATATATAAATTGATTTTTTTTTGATTAAGTTACAAATTTCTTATTAACTTCCATCTAAAGTTAATATACTACCAAATTATTCAAATGTCAATATTTTTTAAAAACAAAATACAAATTTTTACTATAGGCTTCAAAACAGATATATCAAGGAATCTGGTTGATACAAGCTTCAAAGGTAATATTACATAGTAAAATATAGGGAATGACAAGGGGCGGAGCATTGGATAATAAAATAGTAATTTAATGGATAATAGACAAGTTGTTGTCGAAAGTATTTTTGAAATTAGTTATTTAACTTTCAAAATATGTTAACAACCCAAATGTTTTCAATTTATGTTATGTTATAATTTTCTAAAGATTTAAAAAGAAAGCAAAGAAGGTTAAAATAATTCTGAAAATGTAAAAAATAAGAAAAAGTTCATTTTGATTATATTACCAATAGAGTTTTTATTATATTTAATTTTAAACTTAAGTTTGCTGGTAATGGTAAATAGTTATTAAGTTAATGTGATATAATTAAGGCTAAAATATTACAAAGAGCAGGTGAAATTATGAATTTTATAATAGATGACATAAAGGAAATTTTAAAGAGACATAAAGTAGCGGCTTATATAGTAGGTGGATATGTTAGAGATAAGCTTATGAAAGCTGGAAACAATCCAAAAGATATAGATATTGTTTATGATGGAGATATAGAAACATTTGTTGAGGAGTTAAGACAAAGGGGATATGGTGTCTTTCAACTGAAACAAGAAATGGGAATATATAGAGCTGTAATAGAAGATAAAATTTTAGACATAGCTAAACTTAAAGGGAACAGTATAGAAGAAGATTTAAGCTATAGGGATTTTACAATTAATGCAATAGCTCTAAAGCTTATAGAGAATAAGATAATAGATCCTTACAAAGGAAGAAATCACCTTCAAAGCAGGACTATTCATGAAGTAAGTGAAGACAGCATAAAAAATGACAGAATAAGAATACTTAGAGCTGAAAGATTAGCTATAAAATATGGTTTTCATTTTAGTAAAGCTTGCGAAGAACATATTATAGAAGAAAGTAAATATATAAAGAATTGCCCTAAAGAAAGAATTTTTAATGAGTTTATAAGAATTTTAGAAGAGGACAAAGATAGTAAAGCTTTTGAGGAGTTAGAGAAGTATGGTGTGTTGAAGCATTTGATGCCTTATATTGAGGAATTAAAAACTATTGGAAAATGTAGATACCATATAGAAGATGCTTTTACTCATATGAATTTAGTGTATAAGAATTTTACTGAAATTCTTGAGGGAAGGTTGCATATAGATGGATTGGATTTGAACATATTTGATGAAAAGCTGGGAGAGCTTCCTATTAAAATTTATATGGCTTTTGCAGCTTTTTCTCATGATATTGGAAAGGTCAAATGTTATGTTAAAAATGGAGATAAGGTGAGTTTCATTGGACATGATAAAGTAGGGGCCAGGATTATAGGAGAAGTTTGCAGAAAACTGGGATTTCCAAAGAGGGCACAGAAATTTGTTGAAAAGCTAACAGAAGCTCATATGTATCCATTAGGACTTTGTAAGAATAAAATAAAAAAATATAAAAAGAGCTTTTACAAATTGTTTTGCAGATATGATGAGTATATACCATATATACTGACTCTTTCATATTGTGATATACATGCGACAAAGATGTTATATGACCCTGATAATGAAGAAGCTGAGTTTATAGCCTATTTAGAAAGGTTATTCAAAGAATATGGTTTATTTAGAAAAGTAAAGGATAATAAATTTTTGAATGGTAAAGAAATAATAGAACTTACAGGAGCACAGGGCGAGGAGATTAAATACATTTTAGAAGAGTTAGACAGATTTACTTATTATGAGGAAATTAACAGTAAAGAAGATGCTGTTAAAATGATTAAGGGGATAAGGAGTTGTTTATAACATTAAGAAAAATATAAAAATTTAATGTTTTATTAAACATTATGAAAATACTTACATAAAATGTAAAAGCAATATTTGATTAAAAGACATAAAACTAAAGAATTATATAAAAAATGAAGTTTTACATAAAAAATAACTCGATTTATTCCACAAAATTTTAACAAGTTATCAACAAGGGCATGTGGATAATGTGGAAAAAGTTATTTGATTAAGTTTTGTATTCGAATAAAATCAATAGTATAGTGGATAACTTGAGTTATCCACAGAAAATGTGAATAACTTGTACCCAAATGTGAATAACTTTTAAAAATATTAATAAAGATTAATTTTGAAAGTTTTATTTCAAATGATTAAAACTTTCAAAAAATAAGAATAATTGTCGTATTAAAACAAGTGGTATAAGAAATAATTATAAGGGCATAATTCAACTTGTAATAAGGTTATAAATACCTTATAATATATTATGAAGATGAATGGATAAATAATGCTGTAAAAAAACAGAGTAGATGAATTTTATTTATAAATGAATTAGTGTTATTATGGAAACTTGGAGGTGATATAAGTGGAGAAAAGAGGCTTTATTTTACAAGACATAAATAAGTTAGCAAAAGAAATTTCTCAAAATAATTTAGTTGCTTATGATGATTTACCTCAATATGATTTATTTCTATCTCAAGTTATTGATTATTTAAATGATAGATTTGAAGAAGAAAAATATACAAATAATATTGTTCAAAACTATATTAAGAATGATGTTATATCTAAGCCAGAAGATGGTAAAAAGAGAGGATATACCAAGCTGCATTTAGCACAATTGGTGCTTTTAAGCTACATGAGACCTATTCTTACTACAGAAGAAATTAAGAAGGTTTTTGGTCTTGCTTTCAATGAAATAAATGATAGAAGTGACGATATAATTTCTTGGGAAAAGGCATATAAAATATTTGATAAAATTCAGAATGAAAGTTTTGATGATTTTATAAACATTGAGGCATTTAATGAAGAAAAGCTTAAGAAATTTATAGCCGAGAGTAATCTTAATCAAGAGGACGAAGAGAGAATATTAGTTTTCTTAGTTGTAATGAGTTTAATAGCCCAAGCAAGCGCTACAAAGAAATTAGCTAAGAAAATTGTAGATGAATACGGAGAGAAGAAATAATACAATTAACTAAAAATAGTCAGAGTGAATAGAAGGAGCACCCATGCATATTTAATCTGTGAAGGGCAGGTGATATGAGCGGATGCTTATTTTTTTGTGTGAAATTCTGAAAATTTAAAAATCAATGTGATTTTAAATGCTAATTGGGGAAAATATGTAGATATAAATGAGATGATAAGTTTCATAAATTTATAATGAAGATATATAAATTTACAAAGTAAGTTATAAGTTGAGGTGTTGTAATGAGTAAAAATATTATAAATGTCTATTCAGAAATAGGTGAGCTTAAGAAGGTGCTTTTACATAGACCAGGAGAAGAAGTGGAGAATTTAACTCCTGAATATTTGAAAATACTATTGTTTGATGACATACCCTATTTGAAGATAGCAAGAGAGGAGCATGATAAATTTGCTGAAGTATTTAAGGAAAATGGGGTAGAAGTTTTATATCTTGAGGATTTAAGTGCTGAAAGCATAAAGAATGAGGAGGTTAAGGACAGATTTTTAAGAGAAGTAATAAATGAAAGTAGTGTTAAAGAAGAAGTGGTTAAAAATAGAATAAAAGATTATTTCAAGGATATGCCTGAAAAGGATATAATCCTCAAAGTAATGGCTGGGCTTAGATTTAAAGAATTAGGCATAAGTGAAGATGATAGGGAATATCCATTTGTTATGAATCCTATGCCTAATTTGTATTTTACAAGAGACCCATTTGCTTCTGTTGGAAGAGGAATAACTATAAACTCAATGAAAACAATAACGAGAAGACGAGAAACTATTTTTGCAAAGTATATTTTTCAATATCATTCTTTGTTTAAGGATAAAGATATTCCTAAATGGTATGATAGAGATGATGAATATTGTATAGAGGGCGGAGATGAGTTAGTTTTGTCGAAAGAAGTTCTTGCAATAGGACATAGTGAGAGAAGTGATAATAGAGCTATTTTGCGAATTGCCAAGAATATATTTGAAAAAGGGGAAAGCTTTAAAATAGTATTAATGTTTGAAATACCTAAACGAAGAGCTTTTATGCATTTAGATACAGTATTTACTATGGTAGACTATGATAAATTTATACTTCATCCTAACATTGAAGAGAGTATAAAGGTAAATGCTATAAGGTATGATCATAAAAATAAAGAAATTGTAATACATGAAGAGGTAGATAGTCTTCAAAGAATATTGTCTAAATATGTAAAGAAAGATGTAAAACTTATAAGATGCGGTGGTGGAGATAAAATAGTGGCTTCTAGAGAACAGTGGAATGATGGTTCAAATACTTTAGCTATTGCACCAGGAAAAGTGATAACTTATGAGCGAAATTATGTAAGCAATGAGATATTGGATAAGAATAATGTATCAGTAATATCCATAGCATCTTCAGAGTTGTCAAGAGGAAGAGGAGGTCCAAGATGTATGTCAATGCCAATCTACAGGAAAGATGTTTAGGGAGAATAGGTGTGGCATTGAGTTTAGGAAAAAGAAGAAAAGTTATTGTGAATATTTATAATTTAAAACAGTATAAATATAAAAAAATATAGACAAAACGTTAATAAAGATGTATAATTTCTGTATAAATATACATGAATTTGGCTACTGTTTATAAGGGGGTATTCTTATGTTTAATTTAAAAAATAGAAGTTTTTTAACTTTGATGGATTTTACATCAAAAGAAATAAATTTTTTAGTAGATTTAGCAGCAGAGCTTAAAAAAGCTAAATATGCTGGAACAGAAACTAAAAATCTTCAGGGAAAAAATATAGCGTTGATTTTTGAAAAGGATTCTACAAGAACGAGATGTGCTTTTGAAGTTGCTGCTTATGATCAGGGAGCTCATGTAACTTATCTCGGACCTTCAGGAAGCCAGATGGGGAAAAAGGAATCAATTAAGGATACAGCGAGAGTTCTTGGAAGAATGTATGACGGAATAGAATATAGAGGCTTTGGACAGGAAGTTGTTGAAACTTTAGCAGAATATTCAGGAGTTCCAGTATGGAATGGTCTTACTAATGAAGATCATCCAACTCAGATATTGGC
Source organism: Clostridium sp. ZS2-4 (assembly GCF_026719745.1). GTDB lineage: Bacteria > Bacillota > Clostridia > Clostridiales > Clostridiaceae > Clostridium_H. The sequence goes on along the minus strand of NZ_JAPPRQ010000033.1, from coordinate 23,260 downwards.
GGATTTTTTAACTATAAAAGAACATTTTGATAAGCCTTTAAATAAAATATCCTTTGCTTATCTTGGTGATGGAAGAAACAATATGGCAAATGCTCTTATGATTGGTGCAGCAAAGATGGGTATGGACTTTAGAATTGTAGCTCCAAAAGAGTTATTTCCAGAAGAAGATTTGGTAGCTAAGTGTAAGTTGGTAGCTGAGGAAACGGGAGCTAAAATTACACTTACAGAAGATGTTGACAGTGGGGTTAAAAATGCAGATGTGCTGTATACAGATGTATGGGTATCAATGGGAGAACCAGAGGAAGAATGGCAAAAGAGATTAGATATATTAACTCCTTATCAGATTAATATGGATGTTATAAAGAAAACTGAGAATAAAGATGTTAAGTTTATGCATTGTTTACCAGCTTTCCACAATTTAGAAACAAAAGTGGGCAGAGAAGTATATGAAAAATATGGTCTGGATGGATTGGAAGTAACTGATGAAGTATTTGAAAGTAAATATTCCATAGTTTTTGACGAAGCTGAAAACAGAATGCATACTATAAAAGCTGTTATGGTGGCAACTTTATAAAAGAGTGAATAAAAAGGAGTGATTTTTAATGAAATCACTCAGGCTATTGACAAAGTGTCAACAGCCTATAATAAAAAAGCCAAGATTTTCTTGGCTTTTTTATTATTTTATATTAAAATTTAAAAAAATCATTATATGTTATAAATTTGTCAAAAGTATTAATAGTTTGGCGATTTGTGTCGATAATATAGTGAGGAATGTTTTACACTAAAAATGAGAGGGGTATAAAATTTATGAAATTGAAGGACTTAACAAAACAAATAAAGAAACCTAAGTCGTCCAAATCGGTTAAAACTCAGATTATAGCTTGGTTTGGCATATCAATTACAGTACTATTACTTGTATTGGCAGCTATGATTTATGTAAAGGTAAACAATACTATCGTACCTTTAACCGAGACTATGAGCAGTAAAATTGTTGAAGCCAGCAGTGCACAAATAGGTGAGTGGTTAAAAGGAAATATTAAAGAATTAGAATTGTTATCAGAAGAGAATAGTATAAAATCTATGAATTCAGCCTTGTATAAGTCAGAGTTAATTCATGCTAAAGAACAAATGGATGAAATTGAAATGTATTTTGTATCTGATAAAAACGGTAAAATGTGGACCACCATGGGTACTGAGGAGGATATTTCAGACAGAGAATATTTTAAAGACATAATCAGTAGAAAAAAAGATGCGGTAGTCACTAATGCTTTAATTTCCAAAGCTACAGGTAAAAACATATTTGTAGTTGCACATAAAATAGAAAAAGATGGACAAATAGTAGGAGTTCTAGGAGCCACTATTCTATTAGATACTTTAACTGAAATGTCGGGAAAAATAAAAGTGGGAACAGCATTTGGTTCAGTAATAGATGGAGAGGGACTTTTTATAGCTCATCCAGATGACAATCTTAGAATGAAGTTGAATGTTTTAAAATCATCTGAAGCAGGTTTTGAAAAATTTGAACTTTTAGGTAAGGAAATGGTTTCAGGTAAGAGCGGAAGAGGGCATTATATTAGACCTGATGGTGCAGAAGCAGTAGGATTATATGCAAATATACCTAACACTCCTAACTGGACTTTGCTTATAACCATTCCAACAGCAGATATGAAGAAAGATGCTAATAGTATGATGATAACTATAGGAATTATGCTGTTCATAATACTAATAATAGTAATAGGACTATCTACTTATATTTCAAAAATAGTTACAGACCCAATACTTTCTTCAGTGGAACATATGGAAATTATTGCAACAGGAGATTTTACAAAAGAAGTATCAGAAAAGATTATTAATAGAAAAGATGAATTTGGACAACTTGGAAAAGCTATTTCTAAGATGCAGGATGATATGAAAGCTTTAATAAGCAGTATAAAAAAATCAGCTGATACTGTTAATGAGTCTTCATATGAATTATTGGAAGTTGCAAATAATTCATCTAAAGTAGCTGGTGAAGTAGCAGAAGCTATCAATGAAATTGCTATTAGTGCTTCAAATCAAGCTAGGGATACTGAAGTAATGGCTAATAAGAGCGACGATTTAGGTGTAAGAATAGAAAATACTAATGAATTAATTGGAGAATTACACAATATTTCTAATGATACAAATGAACTAAGTGAAGAAGGATTAAATATAATTAAGGTGTTAGATGAAAAAACACTAGAGAGTATGACCAAATCATCAGAGATAAACGATATTATATTAGATGTAAGTCAGTATGCAAATAATGCAGAATCTATAACAGGTTTAATTGACAATATATCAAGTCAAACTAATTTATTAGCATTAAATGCAAGCATAGAAGCAGCAAGAGCTGGAGAGGCTGGAAAAGGCTTTGCGGTTGTAGCTGCTGAAATAAGAAAATTATCAGAAGAAACAGCAGCAGCAACTAATGAGATAAAAGAACTAATCAGAAATATACAAGAAAAATCTAATAATGCTGTTAGTACAATGGAAGAGGTAAAAAATATATCTGGAGAACAAAATAAATCAATCCAAAATACAAGTGATATATTTAAGGAAACTTCAAAATCTCTTGAAATTTTAGTTGACAGGATGAATCAGGTTAAAAATTACGCTGAAGATATGGAAGAGAGCAAAGATGAAATAATGAATGCCATATCTAATATATCAGCAGTAACAGAAGAAACATCAGCAAGTACAGAAGAAATATCTGCATCTACAGAAGAACAATTAGCTTCAATAGAAAAAATTGCAGAATATGCGCAAGTTTCAAAAGAACTTGCAGATAATCTTAAGAGTGAAATAGATAAATTTAGAATATAGTGGTAAAAAATCCATTAAGGCTTAAAGCCTTAATGGATTTTTTTGTATTAAATATATAAATTTTACCAAAATAGCTTGAAAAATTAATAAAAGTAATGTAAATTATAGTAATAAAGAATAAAAAAGTAATGAATGTAAAATAAATAAAGAAATAAAAATCAAGGGGGAATATTATGAATAAGAAAAAAATAAACAAAAAAAGCTTAAACGTTCAGATTTTAAGATTGTTAGTTGTAGCCATATTAGTACCCCTGGTGGTTGTTTCTTATAGTAGTTATTATTTTATAAGCAGTAATATGGAGTCCAACTTTAAAGAGATTACTGAAAATAGTGTAAATAGAGTAATAGAGGTTATAAAAAATTTAGATAAAACAAATAAGGAATCGGTAAAAATGCTGTCTCATGATCCAAATGTATTAGGAATAATGACAGGTCCTGATTGTCCTACTTGGCTTAGAGGAACCCTTGATACATTTGTTAAAGCTCATAAGGACGTATCTAGCGCCTATTTGGCAACTAAAGATAAGAAGTTTATCGTGCTTCCTAAGAAAGATAGTTCCGAAAATTTTGACCCAACGCAAAGAGAGTGGTATAAACAGGCTGTGGCTAGTAATGGAGAAATAATTTTAACTAGTCCTTATAAAGACAAGATAAATGAAGATCAGTATGAGGTAACTTTTGCAAAGGCGGTTAAGGATTCAGCTGGCAATTTAATTGGTGTAATTGGAATTGATATAAAACTGGATGATTTAAGTAAAATGATTTCTGAAATAAATATTGGAGAAAATAGATATTCAATACTTGTAGACAAAGAAGGGTCTATTATTGCACATAACAATATTGATAAAATAGAAGATGTTTGTAAGGATGATAAAGTTATTCAAGAGTTAATAGATGCCAAAGAGAAAGTGTTTGAAAAAACAATGAACGGTGGTAAATGTTTAATTTTTAAACAAACAGAAAAAGCTACTGGATATACTGTTTTAGGGATTGTACCTAAGACGGAAATTTCTCAGAGTATTTATGGAACAATAAGATTAAGCATTATTATAGCAATTGTTGCTTTGGTTTTAGCAGTATTAGTTGTAAATAGATTTACTAAGAAAAATATAGTAAATCCTGTTAGAAATATTTTATATACTTTTAAAGAGTTAGGTAAAGGAAACTTTAAAGCTAGAACTGAAAAGACTAAGGGGCTTACTGCTGAGATAGAAAAAATTATTGATAGTCTCAATAATACTATAGAAGAAGTGGCTGGAATATTGGGAAATATGACAGAAACTTCATGTAATCTTAAAGAAAATTCACAAGGACTTTTATCAGTAGCAGAAGAGTCCAGTGCAGTAGGAGATGAAGTTGCAAGGGCTGTACAGCAGATAGCTGATGGTTCAATGCATCAGTCTGAAAAATTGAATCAAAGTTCTGAAATTGCAGAAAATCTTGGTACAAAGGTTGAAGAGTGTATAAATGATTCCATAAGTATGATGAAATCAGCTATTAAAGCCAAGGATGTAAGTGATGAAGGTGCTGAACTTGTACTTAATTTAACACAGGTATTTGAAGAAAATTATATGGCTAATATAGAAGCAGCAGATGAAGTGGCAATTCTTGCAGACAAATCAAATAGAATAGGTGCAATTACAGATGCAATTAAAGATATAACAGAACAAACCAATCTTTTAGCATTAAATGCATCTATTGAGGCAGCAAGAGCTGGAGAAGCAGGAAAAGGATTTGCAGTAGTTGCTGATGAGGTTAGAAAGCTGGCAGAAGAATCAGCAAATTCAGCTTCAGAGATAGAAAAGGTAATTGGAGAAGTGAAGTCAAGCGTTAATGCTGTATTTGAAAAATTAAAGAATTCTACAGAGTTAAATGATAGGACAGCGGAAAATGTACAAGCTACAAAAGAAAGCTTCGATAAAATAAAAGAAGCTATAGGAGTACTTGAAGGCAGTATCGACAGAGTAAGCCTTTCCTTGAATGATATTAAAGAAGGAAAAGATTCATTGCTTATAAATATTTCACAGATTTCAGTAGTGGCCGAAGAAGCAGCAGCTACTTCAGAAGAAGTAAGTGCATCTACTGAAGAACAAGCATCAGGACTTCAAGAAATAGTTTCAGCTTCAGAACAATTAAGCAATTTGGCAGAAGATCTTAAAGGATTAGTTAGTAAATTTGAAATATAAAGATAACTTAATTAAGATGTAGTTTTTAATCCATTAAAAAAATTAAATGGTATAGGATAAAATGGAAAAATCTCCAAGTGGTTTCTTTGGAGATTTTTGTTGTTTTAAAAATTAGTTTTTCATATAGCTTACAAAACTTGAATTTATATTTATTTATTTATTTATTGACTATATATGGACTAATATGTATAATGTTCTAAAAACTTGAATTAATATTCAAAAAAATTCCTGAGTTTAGGGATATTTAGTATGACTATGAAATTGTATGTGTTGGTAGAAAGGTGTGAATGATGATGAAAAACAGCAAGAAAAGAGTACGGAAAAATAGTTTATATACTCGTATTATAGGACTTATGATTGCTTCCATATTAGTACCTGTAATATTGGTTTCTGCAATAAGCTATTATAATTTAAGAAGTACTGCCAAAAATGATTTTACGGAGATAACTGGCAAAAGTGTAGAAAAAATTATAGAATTTATAAAGAATACAGACAAAGTTAATAAAGAATCTGTGGACATGCTTTCAACAGATTCTAATGCTAAATCCATTAAAGAAAATGCAGCATGTGAGGTTTGGCTTAGAAAAAGTTTTGGTTCCTTTACAAAGTCACACAAAGATGTATTAAATGTGTATATGGGAACTTCTGATAAAAAAATGATTATATATCCAGAACAGAAAATGCCAGATGGGTATGACCCAACAGCAAGAGGTTGGTATAAAGAAGCAATAGAAAATAAGGGTAAAATAATTAGAACCAATCCATATACAGATATAAATAATGAAAAGTTATATGTTGTTACATTTGCAAAGACTGTTGAAGATGCAGCTGGAAATGTAATTGGAGTAGTAGGGGTTGATGTAACACTGGAGAATTTAAGTAAAAGTGTGGAAGAAACAACTCTTGGAGAAAATGGATTTTCAGTAGTTTTAGACAATGAAGGAACCATAATAGCACATAAAAATACTGAAAAAATAGGTGCTTCAGTTAACGAAGATGCAGGGATGAAGGGCATATTTGATTCAAAAGAAGAAGTTTTTGAATCAAATATAGATAGTGTAAATTATATGGTATTTAAACAAAAAGAAGAGAGTACAGGATATACTATTGCAGGACTTATGTCTAAATCAGAGTTAACAAATAAGATAGTTACTGCAGCTAAGTTAAATATTTTAGTGGCAGTAGGTACATTAATATTAGCAATTTTCTTTGGAAATCTATTTGTTAAAAATACTATAATTACACCTGTTCAGAAAATTGTACAAGTATTAGGAGAATTAACAAAGGGTAATTTCACAGCAAGGATTAAAAAAGAAAAAGGACTTGCAAATGAAATAGAAATTATTATTGATGCTATGAATAATACAACTGATCAGGTTGCGGAAATTCTAAAGAACATACTTAAGGTATCAGATGAATTAAAGGAAAGTTCAGAATCTCTTGTATCTGTAACAGAAGAATCCACTTCTGTAGGAGATGAGGTTGCAAGGGCTGTACAGCAGATAGCTGATGGTGCAGCTCATCAATCGGAGAAATTAAATGAAAGTTCGGATATAGTAGAGAGACTTGGAAGCAAAGTTGATGAGTCCATGGTAAATTCTGATGATATGATTAGAGCGGCAGTGCAAGTAGAAAAAGCTGGGGAAGAAGGAGCAAATTTAATACTTGACTTGACGGAAGTATTTAAACAAAATCATGCCGCCAATCTTCAAGTGGTAGAAAAAGTGGAAATTTTGGCGGAAAAATCAAATGAGATAGGTACTATTACAGATGCTATAAAGAGTATCACAGAGCAGACTAATCTGTTAGCTTTAAATGCTTCAATAGAAGCGGCAAGAGCAGGAGAGGCAGGTCGTGGATTTTCGGTAGTTGCTGATGAGGTTAGAAAACTTGCAGAGGAGTCAGCAAACTCAGCATCACAAATAGAAAAGGTAATAGGAGAAGTAAAGACAAGTGTTAATGAAGTATTTGAAAAGCTAAAATTATCTACAGAGCTTAATGAAAAGACTGGAGAAAACATAAAAATAACAAATGAAAGCTTTACAAATATAAAAGATGGTCTTAGAATACTTGAAGATAATATTGAAAAGGTTAGTTTTTCATTAATACAAATTAAAGATGATAAGGATTTGGTTATCGTAAATATTTCAGAGGTTTCAGCGGTTTCTCAGGAAGCGGCAGCTACGGCAGAAGAGGTAAGTGCATCTTCGGAAGAGCAAGCGGCTGGACTTCAGGAAATAACTTCATCATCAGAGAAGTTGAATGAGCTGGCAGAAGGACTTAGAAACGTAGTTGATAAATTCCAAATATAATAAAGATAAAAAATCTCTAAGAAAATTTCTTAGAGATTTTTATTTAGGTTTGGAGAAGTAAGATTATTTGGTACGCTTATTTCTCCAGCTCTTATAAGAGCGGTTTTGGTTAAAAGCGGGCCTGTGAGTTCGTATATAACTGTTGCGGATAAGATTATAGTTCTAACTGATGAGCCAAATTCAGGCATTGTGGTTTCTGCTACCATTGCAAGTCCAATAGCAACTCCTGCCTGAGGAACCAAGGTTAAGCCCAGATATTTTTGTATTGTTTTAGAACAATGTGACAACTTGGAGCCTATGCCTGCACCAATAATTTTTCCTACTAAGCGAGCTGTTATATAGCCTATTCCGATAAATCCAACCTTTGTAAGTAAGGCTAAATTAAGCTCTATACCAGCAATAGTGAAAAAAGCTATAAAAATTGGTGGAGTAAATCTGTCAATAATTGATAGAGCTCGAGAATTTGATGGAGTAATATTTGTTATTGTAGCTCCTACCATCATACAAGACAAAAGTGGAGATATGTTTAAGCTGGTTGAAATTCCTATGGTAAAAAATAGGGCTGCAATAGTTATACTCAAAAGTTGGTCTTCTCCTTCGGTTTTTTTAGAGATAACTGAAAGTATGAATCCAACAATAAATCCAAGGAAAAGTGCATAGAATATTTCCAATAAAGGAATAAATATGGCTTTAGCTAATGAAAAGTTAGAGTTACTGTTCAAGAGAGAAGAAGCAATTGTAGTTGAAATACCAAAAATTATAATTCCCACTGCATCATCCATAGCAACTACGGGAAGGAGTGTGTTTACAACAGGGCCTTTAGCTTTATACTGCTTAATTACCATTAAAGTAGCTGCTGGAGCTGTAGCGGCAGCAATAGAACCCAGTGTTAAGCTAAAAGGTAGAGACATTTTAAATATAAAAATCATAACAAGATCAACCATTAGAACAGCACCTAGGGCTTCAAATATTGTAATGGTAAAAATTTTTTTTCCTAAAGCTTTCAGATTTGCAAAATTAAATTCACTTCCAATACTGTAAGCTATGAAACCCAGGGCAGCATCTGCAATAATAGTAAGCTTTGCAGCAGCTTGGCTAGGTACAAGATTTAAAATAGAAGGACCCATCAAAACACCTGCAACGAGATAGCCAGTTACTTTAGGCAGTTTAAAAAAGGATACTATCTTTCCCACGATTATTCCACAAAATAGGATTATTCCTAAATAATAAAGTGAATGCATTAAATCATCTTCCTTCTATAAGAGTTGTTTAATTTGAAGATAGAGTAAAGTACTAATTCAGTTTAAGTAAGAGATGGTTTACTTTCTCATGCCTTCAACATAGTTCACTGGCACTGTGAAAACGATTCCAACACCAGGTTGGGATAAATCACCTACAACTTGTCTTATACATGTAAGAGCAGTTCCGATTTGGTCGTCGCTTAGAACAGCAAAGATAGTTTTATTGAAGGGTTTTTTTTCCTGAAGAAGCATTCGCAAGGAGCCGAAGATAGGTACATCCTGATCGTGATCAATTAAAACCTCTGCCATTCCATGACTGTCCAAAACAGTAGCACCTTTTATTCCTGCTTTGGCGAAAGATAAGAGTAAATCATCCAGTTTATTTACTTTGTTAAGAACAAATACCAGAAGTTGCATAAAATCACTTCCTTAAGTTTATGGTTACTTTAATTATAGAACTTATACAATTAAATGTAAATAACAGGAGTGAAAATCTAAGATTTTCACTCCTGTTATTTAATCGTCTATGTCAAATAAATCATCAATATCTTTTTCACCAGGAGAACCAAATACGCTTCGAGCGCTTTCTGGATGCCCGTGTTTTATGTTCCTTTTCTTAAACCTGCCATCTTCCTTTTTATTATTTTGTGTGTGGTTCATTTTGTTCTTTGACATACTAAATCTCCTTATCTCTTATTACACCTTTTGATTTGTGCTTTTGCATTTCATCTTCATGGATAATTTCAGGTTTTGAAGTCCTCTTATCCATTTTCTTGCTATTTTTAGCTTTTGTATTGCCCACTTATAATCACTCCTTAATAAATTTTAATTAAGTTGTAATATTTTACTGTAATAGGTTAACCAGTTTTTTTGAGAAATATACGTTTTGGGGAAAGTGAAAAGAAGAAAAGATTGAGGTAATAAAACAAGTGATAAAATTATAATTAAATATTAGCTATGTGAATTTATTAAATTTTATTGGGTAAAAGTTAATAAGATTTTCTTAAAAATAAAAAACCATGATTAATATGAATAAAAAATTTCCTAAAATCAAAAAAAAATGTATAGAATAATTAAATTTTACGCACAATTAAAATGAATGTTACATATTCGCAATAGAGGAAGGTGCCTATTATGATAAAAATCGAGAAATTATTAAAAGAAGAATATATTAAAAAGGATATTGAACAGGCAATAAAGAAAGGAAAAAAACAGGAATTAGTAAGGAGTTCAATTAGGTTACTAACAAAGAAATTTGGTATATTACCTAAAGATATAAAGAAAAAACTGAATAAGGCAGATGCAATAACGTTAGAAATAATTGTTGACAGCGTACTGGAGTTTAATAAGTTGGAAGAAGTAAGTAAATACTTAAAATAGTAAGTTTGTGATGGATTTTAAAATTAAAACTTCTTAAGAGTTTTATAATAAAAGTTTTTAAGAAGTTTTAGTATATTTATGTAAACAATAGTGCAAAATTATAAAAAAATTATATTAGCTGTGTGAGATGTAAATTGATTTATATGAATAAGAAGGTAATGTAAATTAATTATATTTTATATTAACTATGTGTGTATGTTAAAGCTTATTGGTTAAAAGCTAGTAAGCTTTTCCTATTGAAATGACATCATAACTAATAAATATACCATGATTAATATGTATAAAATAACTAAATTCTATACATAATTAAAATTGAAAGTAAGTAGTTAAAGAAATGGATGTTACAAATTTTAACAAAGGTATTTTATTACTTTAATAGAATTATTAAGTATTATAATAATAAAAAGATAAACAAGGGTGATTAAGGTTTATGAGTAAAGTTTCAAATGCATTAAATATGTTAGCTTTATTAAAGAGCAGAGGTCAAATGACTAGAAGTGAAATTGCAGAAATACTTGAATGTGATAAAAGAGAAGTTAGTAGATATAAAGATGATTTATATATGGCTGGAGTTAGGATAAAAGAAATACGTGGACGAAATGGAGGCTATGTACTTGAAGGAAAAGATTATTTATTAAGCTTAGATTTAACAGATGGGGAATATGCAGCTTTAAATATGGCACAGGAGCAATTAAAAAGAGAAGAGTTTCTAGTATATAAAGATTTTAAAAAAGCTCTTTTGAAAATTAACGCATTAAGAGATAAACATACAGATATTTCAACTTCTAAATATTACATAAAAAATATAAAGTCAAATTTTGATTATGAAGAAGAACGAAAAATATGGCTTGATATAAATGCAGCAATAATAGCATCAAATAAAGTACATTTAAAATACGAAGGAGCACATAGAAAAATTACAGAAAGAACAGTAAGACCATATGCATTATTTCAATATAAAGGAGATATGTATTTTGTAGGATATTGTGAATTGAGAAATGAAAGCAGACAATTTAAGCTTTCAAGAATAAAAAATTATGAAGTAACAAAAGAAAAATTTGATAAAGATAAAAATTTTAGTTTAGAAGAGTATTTACAGAACAATTTTGGAATCTATAAGGATGGACAAGTAGAATTAAAGCTAAAAATTTACTATCCAATGGCTCAAATAATAAAAGAAAAACAACGGGTTAAAAATGAAAAAATAGAAGATTATAAAGAAGATAATTACATAATTTATAAAGCAAAAATATATGGAGAAACAGAAATTAAAACATGGATATTAGGAATGGGAAGTAATGCAGAAGTTTTAGAACCAGAAAGTTTTAAAGAAAAAATAAGAGAAGAAATAAAAAAAACTTTAGAAATTTATAAATAAAATTTTAATACTGCTGATATATGTCAACATTAATAGTTAAAATTAATATTAACATAAAGTGAATTAATTAAAATCAAGAAACATTTGAAGGAGGTGAAAATTATGAGAATGAGCGTAGAGTATAAAACAGATAAATTTCCTTTAGCATATCAGATGATGGGAGTTAGTTTAATAAAGGAAGCTATAAAAGAAGTGGATGAAGATTATTATAAAAATTTGTACACATATCAAGAAAATAAATCAAATAAACAAACTAAAAATTTCTGTTTCTCATTTTTTATGAAGGATTTTGAAAAACAAGGTGATGTTTTCATTATAAAAGATAGAGTTATATTTAATATATCTTCTCCAGATTATACTTTTATGGTTAATTTGTATAATGGTTTAATAAAGCTTGATACATTTAAGTACAAAGACTTTAATCTTAACAAAGTGAGAATAAATTTAGTTAAAGAAAAAAGTATATCCAATAATGTAATAACTTTTAATACTTTATCACCAATATTTATTCAAGACAAAAATCATAAAGCTTTAGAGATTAATAATGAAAGGTATGAAAAGGAGCTTAATTATATAGTTAATGAAACACTTAAAAATTATAGAGGATATGGTTTAAAGGAAGAGTTAAAATTTATTCCATCTAGAAATATGAAGAAAAGAGTTGTAAAAGAAGACATAAGAGCATTTAGACAAAAAGCTGATAAACCTTATTATTATGTAAATAGTTATGTTGGTATGTTTCAGCTGCAAGGCGATGTAAATGACCTTAACGATATATACAAGTTGGGTGTAGGATTTAAACGTGGGCAAGGGTTTGGAATGTTGGAGATTGTTGGGTAGGAGGTGAGTAAGATGAGTACTATTAGACTTGAGTTATCAGATTGGTTATATAATGCTGGGGTTGTGGGAGTTGCAAATATCTTAGATGCTAGTGATATACCATATGATAAAGGAATTAATTATATAGAATTTGATAATTCAGTATTAGAAAATTTCGAAGAAAAGTATTTTAATTATTTTATAAAGAAATATGAAAAATTTACTTCTTGGTATAAAATAGTTAGTTTTGAAGAATATATTGAAAATTTTCATATAGAAAAAGTGGAAGAAAAAGATTTAACAGTTATAAATGATCAAATCGAAGATATAAAGAAGAAATTAACTAGCAACAGTTACAAAAGTGGATATTTGGTAATTGAAGATAAAAAGTTAGACTTATTAAAAGAAGAGAAGAAACTAAAGAAAATAAAAAAGACTAAAAAACAAGAGATTAAAGATGTTGTAGATAGTATACAACAACAATTTGAAATAGTTAAAGTTATAATAAATTATCTAAAAAAAGAGGAAGTTAAGAAAATTATATTAGCAAAAAATGTTATATATGATGTAATTCAAAAATTTTGGGCAGATGTTAGTTTTTTAAATAAAAATAACAGTAAGAAAAATATGTATGAAGAATATAATAAATATTTTGTTGCAGGAACTTTAAATTATATTGAAGCTGACAAAAGCAAATATAAATATTTATGTTTTACTTGCGAAAACAAGATGTCAAAGCTTTCAAAACCTGCTGCATATGATTTAACATGGATTAGTAAAATGGGAGTAGATATGTCGAGAAAATCATCACATTTTTGGAATTTAAATGGTGATTCATATATTTGTCCTATTTGTAATTTGATATATTCATGTATTCCAGCTGGCTTTACCGTTATTAAGAGCAAAGGATTATTCATAAATCAAAATTCAAGTATGGATTCTTTGATTAAGATTAATAAACATACTTTGGAACATAACACTTCATTTGAAGAATTGGAACAGGAAAGCTATTTTAATATAGTTGAAAGTATAAATCAAAGTTCAGTAGAGTATTTTGAAAAAGAAATTGAAAATATTCAAATTGTAAAACTTGATTCTGATAATCAAAGACGACCTTATTCTTTTAATGTTCTTTCAAAAGATAAGTTAAAAGTTATAAGTGATAACAAAAATATGTTAAAGTCAATGATTAAGATTCATGCAAAAATAAATAGTAAAGAATATTTGAATTTATACAGGGAAGTAATTTCTAGACTATATGATGGTAAAAATCAATTTGATTTAATTAATAAGTTATTTTACCTTAAGTTAGATTCTAAATTTAATAAGATACAATTTATTGAAATGATTATTAGAATCAATAACAATTTCTTAGGAGGGAGAGTGAAAGCAAAAATGGTTCATTATAAAGTTGTTAATAATTGTAAGGACTACGGATTAACCTTAAGAAAAGCTTACATAGATAAGAAAGCTGAAAATAAATTGGGAGGAATAACCTACAGGCTTTTAAATGCTTTAAAAACAAAGAATACATCAAGATTTATGGATACTATATTAAATGCTTATATGTATTTAAACAAACAAGTACCAACAACTTTTGTTGAAGGGTTGCAAGATATTGATAAATTTCAAACTATTGGATATGCATTTTTATTAGGATTACAGGGGGAAGAAGTTAAAAAAGATGATAATGAAGATAAAAAGGAGGATGTTGTAAGTGAATAAGAAAGGGTTAACAGCAAGTTTTATATTTGAAGCTGAAAGTGGTAACTATGGAGAAGGTATAGGAAATGTAACTTCACTAAAAAAAGTTTCAAGAGGAACTGGGGAAAGTTACACATATATTTCAAGACAAGCGATGAGGTATAACATTATAGAACAAATGGGTAGAAACGATACTCCACTTGAGCTAGATGGAACGGTTATTCAGTTTGCAGCAGATACAACTATAAAAGATTATGCTGAAATTGATTTATTTGGATACATGAAAACTAAAAAGCCAACTAAAACTCGTTCAGCGGTAGTTAGATTATCAAATGCAGTTTCATTAGAAAGTTTTAATGCGGATTTAGATTTCTTAACAAATAAAGGGCTATTAGATAGATACAATGAGCAAGGTGGAGAAGTTAAAGATGGTGGTAATATAGCTCAAAGCGAAATTCATAAATCTTATTATGCTTATACTATAACAATAGATTTGGATAAAGTTGGAATAGATAAAAATGATAATATAGAAATTTCAAGTGAAGAAAAGACAAAAAGAGTAGTTGATTTATTAGATACAATCAAATTTTTATATAGAGATATAAAAGGTAGAAGAGAAAATTTATCCCCTTTGTTTGCAATTGGTGGAGTTTATGATATTAAAAATCCTTTCTTTGAAAATAAATTAAAAGTTAAAAATAATAAAGTTGTAGTAGAAGCAATAAAAAGTGTGTATAAACTAGATAAGTCAATTGAAGAAATAACTAATGTTGGATTGATAAAAGGTATATTTAATAATGATAATGAAATTAGCGAAAAACTTAATGCTAAAGAAATGGGTCAATTTTTCGAAATTTTAAAATCAGAAGTTGAGAAATACTATACAGAAAATAAGTAGGTGAGTAAATGAAAGTAATAAGATTAAAATTATATCAGAATTTAGTTAACTATAAAAAGCCTACTAGTTTTCAATTAAAAGAAACGTATCCTTTGCCACCGTATTCAACGGTTAGTGGAATGATACATTATGCATGTGGATTTACGGAATATAAAGATATGGATATAAGTATTCAAGGGAAATATTATTCAAAGGTAAATGATTTATATACAAGATATGAGTTTGCAGGAGCAGGTTATGAAGAAGGAAGGCACAATATAAAGATTAAATCAAAAGAGATAAATAAAAAAACAGGAGAAGAAATAGACAAATACTATGGAATAATTAGAGGAGTTGCAACCTGTGAACTTCTTGTAGATGTAGAATTGTTAATTCATATAAAACCTAAAGATGAAAGCTTAATTGAAGTTATATATAAAAATTTAAAGAACCCACAAGAGTATCTTTCTTTAGGGAGAAGAGAGGATCTTGTAAGGATTGATGAAGTTAAGATTGTAGATGTATATGAAGAAGAAGTTGAGGAAGATAAGTCTTTGAAATATGATGCTTATATTCCTACACATATGTTTGGATTAGATGATTTTGTGTCTAATGCAACCATATATAACTTAAACAAAAAATATGATAAGGTTGAAATAAAAAAAGGAACGGAAATACGACAATGGAAAAAGATAAAGGTTATCCATGGTGTAATGAGCAAAAATGAAATTGCAGAAGGAGCAGTAACACATAAGGATGAAGATGATTATCTAGTTTTCTTTGCTTAAAGGTAGGGATTGTCCCCTATCTTTAATTTTACAATCAATTGGGGGTGTTAAATTGAAAAATCCATTTTTAGCAAAGACAAAAGATAAAGAAACGATTATTCAACATACAGAAAATTTATATAAAAACTTTAAAATATTAAAGAAAATGTATCCTGAAATGAAGAATCTAGATTGGAATATTTTAGAGTTGGCTTGTTTATATCACGATTTAGGAAAAATGAATACTAAATTTCAAAATAAACTAATAAAAAAATTAAAGGAAAAAGAAGAAAATTTTAATTTAAAAGAATTAAAAGAATTAAAAGATGATTTACCTAATATAGAAGAAATTCCACATGGATACTTAAGTCCAGCATTTTTGCCAAAAGATGAACTAAAAAATAAGTATAGTGATGATGAGATGAGAATTTTATATCAAAGCATATATTTTCATCATTCAAGAGAAAAACTTAATAATCATGATAATTTAAAACGAATAGTTAAAGAAGATTTAATAAACTATATTGATGATTTTATATTCGATAAAATTGATAAAATAGGGAAATTAAATTCGTCATTTATTAGGTACATAAAAAGAAGAATACCTGATCCAGATAATGATACTAAAGAAATAATTCATCAATACATAATGACAAAAGGGTTACTAAATAAAATTGATTATGCAGCTAGTGGTGGAGTAGATGTTGAGGTAGAGAATAAAGATCTGTTTGATAAAACTTTTAATTTTTTAAAACAAGGTGGATATAAACCTAATAAATTACAGGAATATATGATAGAGCATCAAAACGAAAATAATGTAATTATAGCTTCTACAGGCATTGGGAAAACAGAAGCTTCACTATTTTGGATAGGAAATAATAAAGGTTTTTTTACACTTCCTTTAAGAGTATCTATAAATGCTATATATGATAGAGTTATTAAAAAAATAAAATTTGAGAAAAAAAGAACAGGGTTACTTCATTCAGAAACTTCGGCAGAGTATCTAAAAAGAAATAATAATGAGCTTGATATAGAGTATTATGATAAAACAAAGCAGTTATCCTTACCGTTAACAGTTTGCACATTGGATCAGTTAGTCGATTTTATATTTAAATATGAAGGATACGAATTAAAATTAGCAACACTTTCATACTCAAAATTGATTATAGATGAAATTCAAATGTACTCTCCAGAATTAGTAGCATTTCTAATTGCAGCTTTAAAATATATAACTGAAATGGGCGGGACGTTTAGCATAGTTACAGCAACATTGCCTCCGATATTTTTAGAGCTTATGAGAAATGAAGGTATAGAATTTAATCAACCAGATCCTTTCTATAAGGAGGTTAATGGAAAAGTTCAGTTAAGACATAAGTTAAAAGTATTGGAAGAAGATATAAATATTAATCACATAAAAGAAAATTATAAAGACAAAAAAGTGTTAGTTATTGTAAATACAGTAAAAACAGCACAACAGCTTTATAAAAAATTAAAAGAAGAATTAAATAAAGAAGTTAACATAAATCTTTTTCATAGTAGATTTATAAAAAAAGATAGAACTGAAAAAGAAAGTATGATTTTAAAAATGGGAGAACTTGAAAATAAAGAAAAAGGTATATGGATAACAACTCAAGTAGTTGAAGCGAGTTTAGATATAGATTTTGATGTTTTATATACGGAACTTTCAGATATATCCGGATTATTTCAAAGAATGGGAAGAGTTTATAGAAATAGAGATTTAAAAGAAGATTATACAAATATATATGTGTATATAGGAAAAGAAAAGTTACCTTCAGGAATAGGCAGTGGTGATAAATCAATAATAGATAAAGATATTTTCGATTTATCAAAAGAAGCTCTAGTAAATTATGTTGGAGAAAAATTTGAAGAAAAAGAAATTGATGAAAAAAAGAAAATGGAATTAGTAGAGACAGTTTATTCAAAGGAAAACCTTGAAGGTAAAAATTATTACAACAAAATAAAAGATACTATAAAAAATGTGGTTGATATAAAAGAATATGAATTTAAAAAGAAAGAGATTAATTTAAGAAATATAGAAAATGAAACGGTAATGCCAAAGAGTGTTTATAAAGAAAATGAAGAGCTAATCTACAAAAATTTAAACATTATTCAAGAAACATCAGACTATAATGAAAAATTGCTAGCAAAGAACGAAATTAAAGAACTTACAATGAGTATTCCTAAATATCAATATGACCAAGCATATAGAAATGGATATATAGAGGGAGAGTTCATAGAAGTAGATAAATACAATAAAATACCAATCATAGCATATCCTTATGATTTTGAAAGAGGTTTAGCCAGGCCAGAAAAAGTAGAAGAATTTAATGAAGATTTGCAGTTTATGTAAAAGTAAAGAAGGTGATCTCATGGAATTTGAATTAGAAAAATTTAAAACCCAAGGAGTAAAAGTAAATTACTACTATATATGCAAAAGAAAACTTTGGTTGTTTTCGAAGGGAATAACTATGGAAGACACAAGTGATAGAGTTCTCAGCGGCAAGCTTGTACATGAAGATTCTTATTCAAGAAAGAAAAATAAAGAAATGCTGATAGATGATATTTTAAAATTGGATATTATGGACAAAGATTATGTACGGGAAGTTAAGATAACAAGTAAGATGCCACTTCCAGATAAAATGCAGCTTTATTATTATCTTTTTTATCTGAAGCAAATAGGAATTGAGAAAAAAGGTTCAATAAATTACGTAAAAGAAAAAAGGATAGAAGAAATAGAACTGACACCAGAAGTGGAAGAAAAAATAAAAGATACATTAATTGATATAAAAAGAATTGAAAGTAGCAGTAATCCACCTAAATTAGTTAAATTGCCATATTGCACAAAATGTGCTTATTACCAATTCTGTTATGTAAAAGAGGATGATGAATAATGGGAAGAGATTATTATATTTTTAGTAACGGAAGATTAAAGAGAAAAGATAATACCATATATTTTATAGATAGTGAAGAAGAAAAAAGGCCATTACCCGTAGAGCAGGTAGATAAAATTCATATATATGGAGAAGTAGATTTAAATACAAAACTTTTAAATTATCTTACTAAATATGGTTTGATGCTTAATTTTTATAACTATTATGGATATTATTCAGGAACATATTATCCAAGAAAGAAAAATGTTTCAGGTTTTTTACTTGTAAATCAAGCAATGCATTATCATTTTGATGATAAGCGATTATATATTGCAAAATGTTTTATTGATAGTGCAGCACATCACATATTAAGAAATTTAAGAAAGTATAAGGATAATACTCAAGAATTTATGAAAAGAATTGAATCTGAAAGAGGCAAGATATTAAATTCTAATGCCATTGATGAACTTATGGGTGCAGAAGGTAGAATGAGAAAAATTTATTATGAAGCATTTAATGTAATTCTAAAAAATGGTTTTGAATTTAAAAAGAGAGAAAAAAGACCACCAACAGATCCCATAAATGCATTAATGTCTTTTGGAAATAGTTTAATGTACACAACAGTATTAGGAGAAATCTATAAAACACAGCTTGATCCAACGGTTAGCTATCTGCATGAACCATCAACAAAAAGGTTTTCGTTAAGTCTTGATTTAGCAGAAATATTTAAACCTTTAGTTATTGATCCGCTTATATTTAGTGTGATAAATAACAGAATAATAACAACAGATGATTTTTCAATAGAAGAGGGAGTATGTTTTCTAAATGAAAAAGGCAAAAAGAAGTTTGCAGCAGAATATGAAAAGAAAATGGGTACAACAATAAAACATAGAAAATTAAATAGAAAGGTTTCTTACAGAATGTTCATAAGGCTTGAATGTTATAAATTAATCAAGCATCTTATAGATGATGAAAGATATAAACCATTAAAGGCATGGTGGTGATAAAATGTTTGTTATACTAACTTATGATATCGAAGAAAAAAGAATAAATAGAGTTAGAAAATTATTAAAGAAATATTTAACATGGACTCAGAACTCAGTTTTTGAAGGGGAAATAACGGATGGAAAACTGCATAAGTGCCTTTCAGAAGTAAACAAGGTCATAGACAAAAAAACGGATTCGATATATATTTATAGAGTAAAGATGTCTAAAAATATTACTAAAGATGTTATAGGAATAGAAAAAAGTTTTGATGAATTATTTTTGTGATTTTCAATTTTGCAGTAATGCAAACAAATGTTTTATATCGTCTTAGACATTGATATAACTAGGTTACAAGGTGTTTTGTAAAAATTTATAAAAACATTACTATAGGTTTACTGCAAAAAGCTTAATTTTAGGTAATGTCTTAATCCCTATAAACCTAGTAATATCAATGTGTTAGAGTGTTTTAGATTTTGGGGGTTTTATATTAACTATGTGAGATGTAAATCCATAGTCTTCTCATAAATATCCTTAAACCTTCCGAGCGTTTTATATTAACTATGTGAGATGTAAATTGATAATATTCTACGATTACTTTTTCTTCATATGATAGTTTTATATTAACTATGTGAGATGTAAATTGGTGAGGCTAACGCATTTAAATGAAATCCTCTTTTGTTTTATATTAACTATGTGAGATGTAAATTAGAAGAAAAAATAGATAAAAGAATTGAAGAGTATTTGTTTTATATTAACTATGTGAGATGTAAATCAATATAGATGCTTATTGTATTGCAAACAATTTAAATGTTTTATATTAACTATGTGAGATGTAAATAAGAGAAAGTTGTTTATTGTTACTGGAAGTATTTCTGTTTTATATTAACTATGTGAGATGTAAATAAACTTACAGCAATAGATAAAAGACAGGTATTATATGGTTTTATATTAACTATGTGAGATGTAAATTTAATTGATTAATAGTCTTTTCACTTACTCCTTTTAGTTTTATATTAACTATGTGAGATGTAAATGAGCAGGACCTGGTTAAACTTTAGTTATAAGAAATGAGTTTTATATTAACTATGTGAGATGTAAATTTGTAGATGGAATATGCGGAACACTTTCTATACCTCGTTTTATATTAACTATGTGAGATGTAAATTAGTTTTAAAAAGAAAGCTTTATATCCTTGTCTTAGTTTTATATTAACTATGTGAGATGTAAATTTTTTTATTTAAGTCACAATCTACGGATTAGATCCATGGTTTTATATTAACTATGTGAGATGTAAATTCTGCTCTATACTCTATTTCAGTACGAGTAGTATAAGGTTTTATATTAACTATGTGAGATGTAAATAAAGTAAGCAGAAATCTATTCTTATATAACTCTTTTGTTTTATATTAACTATGTGAGATGTAAATACGTTATATAAATATGTTAATGCAAGAAAGGAAGAAAGTTTTATATTAACTATGTGAGATGTAAATTTATTATTTAAACAATCATTATTAATGTTTGAAGAGTTTTATATTAACTATGTGAGATGTAAATTTTATTAAATTTGATAATAAATATTATTTTGGCTATGTTTTATATTAACTATGTGAGATGTAAATGGTGATGTTACGAAACCTGGTGATACGGGTGGACTTGTTTTATATTAACTATGTGAGATGTAAATAAATTGCTACATATATAAATATCATTACCATGTTTTTGTTTTATATTAACTATGTGAGATGTAAATACAAGAGGGTAACTTCTAAGAGAAATTTGTCTACTAGGTTTTATATTAACTATGTGAGATGTAAATGTTATTGATATTGCTGGACCACTTACGAGTGCACTTGTTTTATATTAACTATGTGAGATGTAAATTAGGCTTTAAGCAGCTAAACAAAAGATATTCGCTCGTGTTTTATATTAACTATGTGAGATGTAAATATGAACCTTTAACCCCATAGCATTTTCATAAATATCGTTTTATATTAACTATGTGAGATGTAAATGTGCCAGTCGCACCACACACATAAGTGACTTCCAAAGTTTTATATTAACTATGTGAGATGTAAATATGTATAGAAGGTGTAGTCATTGTGGTAGGAAAGTTATGTTTTATATTAACTATGTGAGATGTAAATATAGAATATATTGAAGGACTATCTAAAGCTACTTTGTTTTATATTAACTATGTGAGATGTAAATTTAGTTTGGTTTTCTTACCTACAAATATATTATACCGTTTTATATTAACTATGTGAGATGTAAATACAAAACATAGTTTGGTTGGGGGTGGAATAGTTGCGAGTTTTATATTAACTATGTGAGATGTAAATGAGGAATAGGATTTTCTAATACTTCTATCTTTTCAAGTTTTATATTAACTATGTGAGATGTAAATTCTACTAGTGGAAACATACATCATTACAGAGAGTGGGTTTTATATTAACTATGTGAGATGTAAATTTGCACAGATGGGAGGTGTTAATTAATGACATTTAATGTTTTATATTAACTATGTGAGATGTAAATTGATAATTTGTTGATGCAGGAGCAACAAAGAAATCTGGTTTTATATTAACTATGTGAGATGTAAATTCCGTAACATCAATTGTATGATATAGCACTCCGACAGGGTTTTATATTAACTATGTGAGATGTAAATGAAATTAAAAGTGATTATGCAAGCCCTATAATGGCTGGTTTTATATTAACTATGTGAGATGTAAATATAAACAAACAAAGAGCAGGGTTCAACTTTACCTTGCGTTTTATATTAACTATGTGAGATGTAAATCGTAAAAATGCTAAATCATTTATAGCTGCATTAATAGTTTTATATTAACTATGTGAGATGTAAATAAATAAAAAAGTTTGGAAAGAAGGAGAGTCTACAACGGTTTTATATTAACTATGTGAGATGTAAATATATCTTATAACAAAATAGGGAGTATTATTTTTAATTCGTTTTATATTAACTATGTGAGATGTAAATGGTGCAATATTGGTATGGGGTTTCAGAAAAGTGTGGGTTTTATATTAACTATGTGAGATGTAAATATGTTGAGATTATAACACATCTAAATATCGTTATTGTGTTTTATATTAACTATGTGAGATGTAAATTTCATTAACTCATTAGTATGTAAATTATTTTCAAATGTTTTATATTAACTATGTGAGATGTAAATATGCTTATAAAAAAGGATTTTGTCCAAAAAATCTGTGAGTTTTATATTAACTATGTGAGATGTAAATATTAATTTTTATGCTAAAAATAGCAAAGGATATAAAGGTTTTATATTAACTATGTGAGATGTAAATTACATTCCAGTTATACACCTAATACCATACAAATGTACGTTTTATATTAACTATGTGAGATGTAAATTTAGGCAGGTGAGGTAGTTGGAGAATTGGTTTGATGGTTTTATATTAACTATGTGAGATGTAAATATATTACCATTTGATGATACTCTGATGTATAAATCTGTTTTATATTAACTATGTGAGATGTAAATCAGTGCGAGAAGTTCTAACATTGATTACGCATTTTAAGTTTTATATTAACTATGTGAGATGTAAATCTGGAGCTACCTTGTCGTTATTCTAATAAAATAGCTTGTTTTATATTAACTATGTGAGATGTAAATGAAATAAAAAATGAAAATGTAGAAATAATTAAGGAAGGTTTTATATTAACTATGTGAGATGTAAATTATATCGCGATACCCAGGTGTTTTGTTCTGGTCAAGTAAAATTGTAACACTTTTGCCTAATATTTTTATGAGCTGTACCGAGCTTCAAAAGGAGTTAATCCTTTATTGAAGGAATGAGGTCTAAGATGGTTATACCAGCTATAGGCATA
>NZ_JAPPRQ010000032.1 GCF_026719745.1 Clostridium sp. ZS2-4 | reverse complement strand
ATTGTATTCATGGAGAACATTCCTTTCTTGGTCGTTGTTTGTCGTGATTCAATTATACCAAATGGAGGAATGTTCTTCTATTTTTTATGCTAGAAATACTGAAAACACAGGCTAACGCCTTAAAATATAAGTGCGAAAGTTGAGTTACTATCTTAATATAACCCCTAGAAACCAGCTACCGCTCATGCTTTCGCATGGTTTTTAGGTACAAAAACAGGAACTGGTTATTTTTATAATTCCAATTCCTGATGTTTTATTTTCTGTTAATTACATTTTTTGCATTAATTACATTTTGGTATCTTTACCTGATGCCTTAACATAAACTAGTAACAGTTTCCTACTAAAACTGAAATGACCGTTGGTAAATTCTGTTTTCTGTTGCTATGAATTTTAACAAGAAAGGACTCCTTGTATTTGAGCTATAATGCTTATATGAACTTCATACTTTACTTTTCTTAAATTATCGACACTCTCTTTCCCACCTAAACTTAACAATGGTTCATATCCAAAACATTCATCATACTGTGGTTCTCCATATTTCTCTACTGCTTCAAAATACGGATTCCATTGCCATTGTTTTTCATAATAATCATCAAAGAAAAAATCCCACTCTATTTCTTTTTTAGTCCATAGTACTTCTATTCGTTGATGACGGTAATCTACTATTCCAAAACTTCCTCTACTATTACAAACAATAATATCTCCCATACCCGTTACAAAAATCGGGATATCTTCAAACGGCATAATATATGTTTCTTCTAATAACTCTTGAATATCATCTGGATTTATTATCTTTAAATATCCATTAAATGTTGTTCCAAATCCATACTTTTCCCATATTTTTACTATATCTTCACCAACTTTATCCTTATACTTGTTAATTGTATCTTCAGTCACTTTCTCATATAACTTAAAATCACTAAATACTTTTTTCATGTATTCGTTCATACTAAATTCCTCCACACGATAATTTAATATTTAAATAGATTTTTTTCAAATCATCTTCTGATAAATCGTTATCTTTTATATATTCTCTCACTTTCTCTTCAACATTATTTGCCCTTGTTTTCCATTGTGAACCAATAGAAGAATTGATTCTCTTATCACCCATTCCAGTTACATTTTGTGGATTACCACCAGCAATTTGGTCAGGATCATGTAAGGCAGCTTGAGTTTTTAACCATTTATTAGCTTTTTCTTCTGCCTCTTTAAGTTTTAGCCCTTGCCTTTTGTATTCTTTAATTTTGTCCTTTAATGCCTCATCTCTTACCCACTTTTGTTGTGCACTTCCCTTAGGATCTCTACCACTTGGATTCTTCTTTCCAGTCAGCTTTTGTTCCTTGAGTCTATTTGCATAAGCCTCTCTATTATCAAGGTACTCATTAATTGTTAATTTATTTAATCCTTCCTCTTGACCCTTAACCTGTCTTTCAAATTCTTTTTTCAACTCTGGATCTTTACTAAACTTAGACTTCACTTTAAAACTAGGAGCCTCTATAACTGTATCCATTCGTCTATTTTCCAAATTAATTTCATTTTTAACCTTTTTAAATTCCTTTTTAAACCTACCTAAAGCCTCATAACCATTACCCAAATTGCTACCAAGCACTGATGGCTTCGGTCCTTTTTTCATATTGTTTAATGCTATTTTAGCTACCCTTNCCAAAATCAGTTAGGACAGTTTTAAAGTTTATTCCTTTGCCTTCTAATGTTTGTCTTAATATACTTTCAAATCCGTTGGTTATTCCTCCTAACAGCATTTTTGCACCTATCGCTTCACCTACTCCAAAAGGTCCAAATACTGCTCCAGAGACTGCTCCTATAAAGGATTCTCGTCCTCCAGCAGCCATATAAGAGAAAATATCACTTACCTCTCCTCGTTGTTTATCTGATATTGCTTGACTTAATACTGCAGCTGTTCCTGCCACTGCTGTTCCTGCTGCGATTGCTCCTACTACTGCTACAGCTGCTCCAGCTGTTACCGCTATTGCTACTGCTGCTACTGTTACTGCTGCTACCACTGCAAGTCCTGCTAAGACTCCTTTAGCTAGCTTTCCCCAACTAAACCCTTTCTTTTCTTCCTTAGGTGGTTCCGGTGGTGCTGGTTTTCTACCTGCTATTGGTTCATCATCA
>NZ_JAPPRQ010000031.1 GCF_026719745.1 Clostridium sp. ZS2-4 | reverse complement strand
GCAAAAAATCTATTAGGGTTATTAGATGATGAAACAATAGCTACTAAAACTGGGTTATCTATTGATATAGTTAGAGGTTTAAAAAATTAATAAGAATTTAGGTATAGAAGTAGTAATATTTATCTTTAGAGTCTATCATACAGTTCAAATTGAATTGTGGTGTTAGGCTTTTTTATTGAATAAACTGAAATATTAAAGGATAGTGATGAGAGTTCTAGGAATTTTTATTTTTAGATTATTTTATTCCAAAATTCTAACTGTTAACTTTGAAAAATTAAACGGATAGCAAGTGAGTTAAAATCAGAATTATTTTGTGATATAATGGAAGCGAATAATATGCTTTATTTTGGCAGACCTAATAAAGCAAGTTATAAATTAGAAGAGATTAGCACTTATAAAGCTTGTAAGAATTTAAAAAGATTTCACCAAGCAGGTGGGAATGATACAGACTATTTCTACTATGAAATAGAAAGAAGAGAAAAGTATGAAATTGGAGATAATATTCACTTTAAGAATAAGGAGCTTTATGTAAAACAATATTCAGCCTATGCTTTAAAAGATGAAGTAATCTATAAATATAGATTATGTAGAAAAAATGGAGTATGGCAAGCAAAACTTTACAATTCAGTTATTGGCGGAGCATCTCTTGAAGGAAAAGTTCTTGAAGTAGAAGGCGAAAAGGTAAAGCTGCATTTAGATATAGACGAAAAACAAAATAAAAATGAAGCCTCCTGGTTTCCATATGCACCACCAACAGGAAATGCAATGTACTCAATGCCTATAGTAGGAACAAGTGCAAGACTATATTTCCCAGATGAAACAAGCGAATTACCAATTGTAACAGGTTGTGTAAGAACAAATGGAAGCAGCTGTGCCAAGACATCAGATACAACAAAGAGATACTTTGGAACAGAGCACGGCAGTGAAATAGAAATGACCCCAAGTGCATTGAACATA
>NZ_JAPPRQ010000030.1 GCF_026719745.1 Clostridium sp. ZS2-4 | reverse complement strand
TTTTTAAATAAAATAACGTAAATTTTTTACATTAAAAGGAGATATAAGTAGGCATAAATGCTAAAAAGTAGCTAAATACAATTTTAAATTATGAAAAATATATAAGAAATAAAAGGAGAACCTAATATATGAAAAAAAGATTTTTAAAAATAGTTATGTATCTTATTTTAGTAATTATATTTTCAGTTTATTTGATAAAACAATATAGTCCAAGATTTAAAGCCCAAATATATACTTTTAAAACTTCAATACAAATTGAACATATAAACTTTCCAAAGGAAACTATATTTAAACGTCTATTTAATAATGAAACTGTTAAGACTAAAAATTACTTAATATATAAAAAAAATAATTATACAATTTATAAATCTGATTTAAATGGAGGAAATGAACTTCTTCTTTACAGTGGAAAAGATGAAGTTGGATCACTGCTTGTAGATGATATATATATAACTGATGATTGGATCATATTTCAAGACTGCGCAGGAATTTTAAGAATAAATCTAAATACAAATAAAAAAGAACGACTCTTTAATGGGTTAGTATCTAATATTCAGGTTAAAGATGATTTAATTTATTTTATGTATATGGCTGATAATAATAGACTTTATAGAATGAGTGTAAATGCCGAAAATTTAGTTAGAATCAGTTTATTTTAAAAATTTTTAAACAATAAAAAAGCCGCCCAATTTAAAGGCGACTCATTGCTTTTAATATTTGATTTTGGTAGATACTATTCTAAGGCTATTTAAATTGAGTTTTTTATACTGCTTAAAGGATAGTTTGTACCAGGGCAATCGGTATCTCCTAGTTCTTTATGACCTTTAATACTATTTATAGTATATTTAGAGCAAAGATACTTACAAAGAGCTATTACAGCTGCCTCTTGAGCTTTAGGCATAGTTTCAATCATATAATTACCTTGAACACATATTCCAAGGGTATTTGAATTATGATGAAGGCAGTGGGCACCTATAGCTTTTTCCGGTCTTCCTCTGTAAATTTTACCCTCTTTAGTAATAAAGAAATGATAACCAATACAACTCCAGCCCTTTTCATTCTTATGAAAATTATGAATATCATACACATTCCAGGTTTTATGTTCAGAATGGTGAAGAACCAGCATATTAGGCTTATTGCTGTAACTAAGTTCACCCAATTGTAAATTAGTTTCTATTATGTTTATATTAGAATTAGTACTAGGCTTTGAATAGGCATCTAGTGCACCTAAAGTTTTACAACCAGCTATTCCATCAACAGTTAAAGAATGATCTCTTTGAAATTTAACTACAGCGGTATAAGTACCCTTACCGAAAATTCCATCATCAGCGTACCTTCCGCAGCTGTAGCCAAGATTTATTAAATGTTGCTGTAGCATTTTTACATTAAATCCTCTGTCACCTTTTTTTAGTAGCATATAATAACCTCCTTTATGGAATTAAGATTAATTTTTGAATACATGGTCTTTTATCGCTTTTCTCCTGGGCCTTTAAACAGATAGTGCAGCCCATATTCCTTGAGACGAAGCTAATTTAAAAAGTTCATTTTCCAAGTGGTTCACCTCCAATTTAAGAATTTTTATTTCTAAATGTATATATGAAATTTGGGTAAATATCTGTAAAAGAGTTCACATAGAGATTTAACTATATCACTTTTGGGGTTAAAGACGACTAATTTAGGGTCAAATTTAAATTAAAAGCGACTTTTTTAGGGTTAATTGCGATAAAAAAAATAGTTGACGCAATAATGTTTTATCAGTATAAAAATATAGGTACAAGAATAATTGAAATAGAAGAATTAAGAACTATGTTTCAATTAGAACTAGGTTTCACTTTTGGATGAATGGTTGAAGATCTGCATTAAAAGCTCCAGGGATACCCCGTTGTTATAGGCATGGTAGCCGAAAGTTTTTCTTAAGCTATGAGTTCCTATTTCTCCTGATATTATATTTCCATTCTCGTCTTTCACTACAAGTCCAACCATTTCAGCAGCAGTATTTAATATATACCAGGCGTGCTGGCGGGAAATTGGTTTATTTTCTCCTTGCTTCCATTGGAACAAAGAACAATACCCCTCAAAGGCGCATTCTACCGTTATACGAATCTGACACAACTCACTTGTGTCAGATTCAATTTCCTGTTAAATACATATTTTGAAATTTTGTTATTTTCGACACATTGATGAAATGTACTTATTAGAATATAAGAATTTTCATTAAAATAAAAAACAGTATTTAACAAATTACAAAAAATGGTATAATATAAGTACAGTTGATAGAGGACATTTGACAATTGACAGTTACAATCTGTAGAATTTTTCAGTTACATCAGAAAATTTTAAAATGAATATAATTTATAGTTTTGTTGTAAGCAAAACATATTTCACTGTCCACTGTCCTCTGTCAATTGTCAACTGTAAAAAAAGGTGGTGTTTATCATGGAGGAGCTTATAAGAAAGGCAAAGGAAGGAGATATAGAATCAGCAGTATGTATTATAAATAAGTACAAGTATCTTATACTAAAGAAAGCTTATGAGTATAGAGTGCCTGGATATGATTTTGAGGATTTAGTGCAGCAGGGGTACCTTTCAATCATAAAGGCAATACATATGTACAAGCTTGGCAGCAAGTCTTACAATGGATATTTTATAAATACAATTACTACAAACTTTGCAGCTCTTTTAAAAGGAGAGATAAAACACTTTAGAGAAATTCCTGATGAGAATATACTTAACAAGGATGAAGCTTATGATTTTACCATAGAGGACCAGCTTATAGCTTATGAGGAAGTTAAAGAGCTTTATGCTGCTATGGATGAATTAGAACCAGTAGAGAGAGAAATACTTAACAGATACTATATCAATGATGAAAGCTTCAAGGAGATTGCTTGTGATATAAACCTTGAATACAACAGGATTACTTATTTAAGGACTAGAGCAGTTAAGAAACTTAGGGAGAGTATGAAAAGGAAGAAGTAGCAAAGTAAAAGTTGAGAATTGATCGTAGACAGTTTTCAGATAAGTAATAAAATAGTTAAAGATTTAAAAAGCAGCTGTAAATAACAAATAACTAGAGCTGCTTTTATTTAAGGGTTAATATGGTATAATTGGATATAGTTTGTTGTTGAATAATATAAAGCTATAAACGTGCAAAAATGCTAACAAATTTTTACAGTACAAATTTATACTTTACCCTTGCATCCACGGCCTACGGCCGCAAAGATAAATTCGCTAAGGTGCTTTCTCTGAGGAATTGTTAAATATAAAGTTAATTTTAAAACCAGAAAAAAATTGTTAATAGATTTATCATATGGTATAGTATTTTTGGTAGACATTTTAATCATCCTTTGTAAGTGTTTTGTCGCAAAAATATATTACAATATGATGGTCAAAATGTCTACTTTTTTTTATTTTTATGTGTTGTAAAAATTTGTTAGCTAAAATGCACGTTTATAGNCAAAGATAGATATAAAAGATAGCGAAAATCTAGAGAATCTCATGCCTTGGTCTGATAAGATTCCTAAAAATATAAAAATTAAAGATAAGAAATAAATTAATCCTAGTAAAGCATATTCTTGCCTTACTAGGATATTTTAATACTATTCTTGGAATTATTAAAGGTGCTAAAACTTTGACGCTTACAGATATTAAAGAAGAAAGTAAGAAAGAAAAAGTAATAGAAAGTAATATTAGTTTAATGAGTAGTAGTAAGAAAGATATTTCTTTAAAAAGTAATGTTCAGTTAGAAAAGATTATACCTTAAGTTCTTGAGCTGTTAGAATTAAAAGACGATTTGAAAAAATTAGTTGATAAAAGTAATAAAGAAAAAAATTGTATAGACATAGTCCCTAATAGACTAGAAATATCGACTTTTAATGGAAACTTAAAAGTTAAGAGTATAAAGATTTACGAAGAAGTTTTAGATAAATTTAATGGATTTATGAATGAGAATAAGCAGTTAAAGCAACAAGATGTAGTGAGTCAAGCTCTATGGGAATTTTTAAATAAATATGATAAGTAAATATGAAGTTTATAGGGGGAGTTAAAATTATATATTTATGTTATTAACTTTTCTATTTAATTTATATAAGTATATTTTAAGGTTGTCTATCTTTTATACCTAATTCTGTATGGAAGTATTGTAGTGTAGAATAGTTACATAATGTTTCATTATGTTTAGCTTCAAGATGTTGTAATGCTTTTTTATAATCTTTTATATATTTAGACAGTTTTTTCTTGATTATATGTTGTTTACCCTTAAGAGTTTTAAATTCATTTGGACGTATATATGGATTTGTTGAAGTATCTATATAGTTAGAATCTGTAATTATAACAGTTTTTGAAAAATCTAGACCACAATTATTTTCTTTATCTGTCCAGTAAACATATTTATGGTTTATATTAGATCTTAATGGAACAGCATAGTCTATTTCATCTATTGTGACTTTAAACATTATATATGGTCTGTTAATTTTTTTTTCTATTTCAGTACAATGCATGTAATCTGAATAAAATTGTTGAGTCAAAAATAAGAATTTCATAGTATCCCCCGTTAAATAAAATTAGTCCCTTATATATAAGGGACTAATTTTGTTTATAATCTTTTTTATATTCTATCTTCTTAATGAGCTTTTTTTATTTTAACCTGCTCACGCTCTATGAGCAAATCTTCTTAATGAGCTTTTTTTATTTTAACTTGCTCACGCTCTATGAGCAAATCTTCTTAATGAGCTTTTTTTATTTTAACTTGCTCACGCTCTATGAGCAAATCTTCAGCTAATATTATTATATGCAATAAATCAAGTTATTACACTTGTAATATAACATTTTTCGTAGTATATGTCAATGCTTTTGCTCAAGAATATTACTGTAGAGATATTAGAAGATTACAAATATAGTTATTAATATAGCAACTCAACTTTCGCACTACGAAAAAGCTAGTTTTTCCTTGATAAAACTAGGTAATGTAGATATAAAATAGTCTAAAAAATCGTTGATTTGAGTTTTTGTAAGCGATAGCTTTTCATATAGTGCAGAC
>NZ_JAPPRQ010000003.1 GCF_026719745.1 Clostridium sp. ZS2-4 | reverse complement strand
CTTTCTATATTTGTTGTTGGGTAACTATAATTATAAAAAGTCTTTGACATGAATAAAAGGCCTACCGGCAAGGTAATTGCTGGCGGCCTTTCCTTATTTTTTGCCTAAAAATATTTTACTTACTCTATATTGAACTATCAATATTTATTGTTCAATAATCTATTTATGAAAAGACTTCAGCGAAGCTTTAATACAATTAATAGCATTTCTTGTAACTTATATCTTGGTATTGTGATCTCAATATTTGTATTAATATATTCTATATTGAAATAACTACTTGTTTTAACTAATTATGGTATAATTAGAGGTATATATTAAAAATTTAATTAAGTAGGTGAAGTTCTATGTTTAACTTTGTAAAAAGAAAACAAGATATTTTAGAAAATAAACAAAACACTATGGAAAATAATACTATATATGAGGAAATCTTTACTATATTTGAAAGCTTAAACTTTGATATTCAACAATTACTATGGCTATCTCAAGACAGTATGAAAGCCTTTGTAAATTTAGTTACGATTTGTAAACAAATAAGTACTTACAGCCTACAGAATTCTTCAAATATACAAGAGATTAACGCTGGAATTAACGAATTTACAGAGATATCATCCAAACTAAACCGTGAAATTGTACAAGTTGAACAAGATTCCATAAAATCACTTGAAATATTAGATAAAAATAGACAAACGCTTTCTAATATTGCTAACTATGTAATGGATTTAAACAAAGAGATTGACAATGCTTCTAAAAGTAATACTGAATTTCAAAATTCATCGAAAAAAATATATAATTTTGTGGATTACATAAAGAAAATTTCAAGTCAAACTAATTTACTCGCCTTAAATGCCTCAATCGAAGCGGCTCGTGCCGGTGAAGCAGGAAAGGGGTTTTCTGTAGTAGCTAATGAAATAAGAAAGTTATCTGAACAAACTGATACTGCTGTATCACAAATAGAGAATATTGTAAAAGAAATACTATCTGAAGTAGAAAACTCCAATAAAGCTATTGAAAATTGCGTAACTGAAATTGATAATGTTAAAACAGTCTCTCTTGATGCAGCTAAGGCTATTTCAGATGTTCAAAATATTGTTGAAAATACTAAGCAGTCTATGAATGGATTAAAGAATATTTCTACCACTCAAATATCAACATCAAATGAAATTCAAAGCTCTTTGAATATGGTGGCATCAGCTGTAGACGAAACTCATTCTGTAACAGAAGAGTCTATTAAAATGATAGATATTCAAGAAGATAAAAATAAGGAAGTATTAAATTTCTGCTCAAAACTAGTAAATATGGCAGACCAAATTCAAAACTACTCTTCTAAATTAAAAAAAGATAATGAGATAATATTTGGTATAAATCCTTTTACATCTCCTGAAAATATAAAAAAAATGTACATGCCTGTTTTAGAAAAAATATGTTCTGATATAGGATACAAGGCTAGAACTATTATTGTTAAAAATTATGATGAATTAAGTAAGGGTATTAAAAATAGCATTATTGATATAGGTTGGTTTTCTCCTTTTGCATATGTAACTGCACATAAAAAGTTAGGAATAACTCCTATAGTAACTCCTAAAGTTAATGGTAAAGCTACATATAATGGTTTTATAATTACAAAGAAAACCATTAATATAAAAAACATAAAAGATCTGATAAATAAAAGCTTTGGTTATGTAGATGCTAATAGTGCTTCAGGTTATCTATATGCACGACATATATTTAAAGAAAATGGCTTGAATCCAGATAATATATTTAATAAAGTCTCTTTTATGGGAAGTCATGATAACGTTATAAAAGGAATTTTATCTGGAGAACTTGATGGCGGAGCAACATATAACGAAGCTTTAGAAAATGCTTCTAAAATGGGTATTGATGTTAATCAATTAAATATCCTTTCTAAAACGGAAGATATACCTAAAGACGCTCTCGCAGCAAGCCCTAATCTTGATAAGGAAATTTATGATAAATTAAAAAAAGCTTTTCTAGCATTTAAAAATAATAATGAATTAACTTCTCCTATAACCGGATTTATAGAAGCTACTGATGAGCGATACAATATTATTAGACAATTAGATAACTAAGATAATTATTTTATAGATACTTTCCAAGCATCTATAAAATACACGTTTTCACTGAAAAAGCAGAAGCGAATTATAATTTACTTCTGCTTTTAATTTATATATTATTTATGAAAAAATNGCGACCTACTCTTCCACACCGTCTCCAGTGCAGTACCATCGGCGCTTTGAAGCTTAACCTTCGTGTTCGGAATGGGAACGGGTGTTACCTTCAAGCCATAACCACCAGATTTTTTCTAGTTGCCAGTAACCAGTATACAGTTACCAGTGAAAGTTTTTTATTCTTTCAAAATTGCACAGTGAATTAAACTTTTGATCAAGCCCTCGACCTATTAGTATTGGTCAGCTGAATACATTACTGTACTTACACCTCCAACCTATCAACCTGATAGTCTTTCAGGGGTC
>NZ_JAPPRQ010000029.1 GCF_026719745.1 Clostridium sp. ZS2-4 | reverse complement strand
TATCACTACATACGTTCCCATACCATTACTAAAAAATCCATAAGAAGATGTTAAATCAATTTTAAGATTTTTCTCTCCTATATCATCAAGAATTCCCCATTCGTACTCTTCTAAGCAGAATACATTTCCCAAAGAACTTAGCCCCATACTCTTACTAGGATAATAATAAAACCCATTATGGACATTTTCATAAAACTCTCTAACTTGTGATGGTATTTTATCCCAATGTTTTTTTAATTGTTCATTATTAAAATTATCTTTTGGATTTCTACCTTCATAATATAATACTTTTCCTCTTGAATTTTTTACAGAATATAAAATAGAATATCTATTACCTATATTCATGATTTCAACATCAATTAGAAACTCTTTCAAAAATGAAATAGTGTTACTTAGTTCTACGCTTACATGCTTTTCCCATAATTCTAATATTTTTTTTATTTTATTCGATTTTTCTAACTCTTTAAAAATATTTTTCCATTCATTAGGAATTAATTGCTCGTCAATATCATTAATCTCGTCCATATTTAATATTTTTACTGAAAGCTTCTTACTTAATGTATATTTATTTAAAAAATTTATTTTTTCTTCATTAATCATTTATATCAACTCCTTATTTTTTTAGAAAATCGTCTATTAATGATTGTATTTGCCCCTGTAGTTCTTTTTCTATTCTAATCATCCTTTCTCTAAATTCGGGATTAACTTTAATATTTCCTTTTTTATATAATAACCATTCTTCATAAGTTTTTGATCCCTTGGATGTATTTGCTACTTTGCTTAAACCTATAAAATTTTCTTTATAATTCAATATATTTACTTGCTGTTCATACGATAGTTTTTCGAATCCTTCCATGCACACTATTTTTTTCATAGGTACTATATGGTCTGCTTCTAGTGCATTGGTAATTTGCTTTCCAGGTAACGCAAAGTCTTCCATAGGTAAATCAACTCCTTCATTTACCATATCTCTAATTTCATCAGTTGGAGTTTGTTTTCTTAATTTATTATACAATTCATCAGAGATTTTTCGCTCTCCATATCTAGCTCCACTATTTACATTATTAAGTCTCCCCGCACCCTCAGTAATCACTTCAGCAGTATCATCCACACTTGAGCCTATTCCATTTTTAACCTTCTCAAATTCCTTTTTAAGCCTACCTAAAGCCTCATAACCATTACCCAAATTACTCCCAAGTACTGCTGGCTTTGGTCCTTTTTTCATATTGTTTAATGCTATTTTAGCTATTCTAATATTCTCTGATATTTCAGCTGATATCTTATTAAATGCTTTTTTAACAAAGGGTGCTGCTTTCTTAATTAATTTTTCTGCTCCATGGAATGCTGCTGCTGTTCCTGCTCCTATTCCAAAATCAGTTAGTACAGTTTTAAAGTTTATTCCTTTGCCTTCTAATTTTTGTCTTAATATACTTTCAAAGCCGTTGGTTATTCCTCCTAACAGCATTTTTCCACCTAAGGCTTCACCTACTCCAAAAGGTCCAAATATTGCTCCAGAGAATGCTCCTACAAAGGATTCTCGTCTTCCAGCTGCCATATAAGAAGATATATCACTTACTTCTTTACGTCGTTTATCTGATATTGCTTGACTTAATACTGCCGCTGTTTCTGCTACTACTGCTCCTACTACTGCTACATTTTATCCCTTACCATGCCACCTTTCGGTGTTAGATTTGTGTTTTATTTCCAACTTCTGTTAATTACTATCTTAATATAACCCCTAGAAAGCAGCTACCGCTCATGCTTTCGCATGTTTTAGGTACAAAAACAGGAATTGGTTGCTTTTATGATTCCAATTCCTGCTGTTTTATTTCTGGTGATTACATTTTTATATACTAATCTTTACAACATTTAATAATATTGTAAAATAATTCATTACATTTACTAGAATATTATATATAAGTGTTAGTCTTCAAATCCTCTTTCTTCATCAACAACATCTCTAGTTGGTAATATATGCATAAATTCATTATTTCCCATTTTTTTTGCTGAATCTATTTCCTCTTCACAAATTGGTACCAATGTAAAGAAATCTACTCTGATATCTTTGTCAATTCTAAGAAATGGAATATCCTCTGATACACAAAACATAGTAGTACTTAACCATGTATCAACATGAAATGGTAATGGTATATCATCTGGTATTCCATTTGGTATAATTACTCTTTCATTAATATATCCTTCACTTTGATGTGGAAGATGGGCAAACATTCTCAATATCTTTAATGGCCACCCATATCTTTCAGTTTTACAAGAAGTTTCATCTAATTTCCAATCTGAAGGCAATTTTATCATTAATTCAGCATATTTATATTCCTCATCTTCTTGTGCATATCCCATGGGATATGCACTCATCCCATTTGTTATAAGTGTTATATAATCCTTTTCTTGTTTTGGTTTTATTATATTAACATTTATCCTTACTCTACTTCCTGGTATTATTTCACTAATTGTTTGATCAATAGTGCCTATGTATTTTTCTATATGTTTAACTATTTTATCATCATCTTCCCAGCTGTAGTCTTTATTCTTTTTAACTTTATAATTTAATTGCTTATATAACTCTCTTTCTATTAAATCAACAATATCTCTATTTCTTGCATAGACATCAACTTGCCTTAGTGCATCCCAAAATTCTCCGCTTTCTTTTTGATAACTTATGCTTAAATCGATTCCTCTATCTATTAAAAGCTTAGTACAATCAACTTTTTCATTACGTGTTACTGAAAATAATGGATTTCTAAAAATATTACTAGTATCTATTTCAGCACCTGCATCTAATAAATATTTTACTACATCAATATTTTCATAAAAAACAGCACCTTCTAAGGCTGATGAATAAAACTCGCCACTCCCTTTATTTATATCTAAGCCTAAACTTAAAATATATTTTACAATTTCAACATTTCCATGCATAGCAGCAAATCGTAATAATGTTCCATCCCTTGAATCTTCGTAGTTTATATATTCTGGATACTCCTCTAACAATTGTTTTAATAAATCAAGATCATGTTTCCTAATTGCCTTTTCAAATTTTCCAATAATCCTCATATTGATATTTTTAATATCCATAGTTATAGTTCCTCCACTTGATTTTTTATCTATTTTCAGCTATTTTTCCTAATTCCCTAAGTTCCTCTCGAAGCGCTTGTTCAATTTCTTCAATATCACCACTTCCATACTTATCTATAGCTTTTCGTTCAGCATTTCTTAATCTATCTACAACTTCTTGTAAATTAGTTACATTATGCTGACCTGCTTTATTTTGTGCCCATACTAAATTATCTAGATCTAAAACAGGATCTATATTAGTCCTTCTTAATATTCTAGCACCTTCTTCCACAAGGCTTTGTTGTTCTTCTCCAATTCCTTTTTTATAAAGTACATGATGTGCATGCCATCTATCATCTTTATTAGCTTTTGGTTTAGGTTTATATTCTTCTAAATACTTTCCATAATCTATATCATTTATCCTATCCATTTTCCCTGTATGCTTATAATATGCTTGGGCTTTAGCACTTTTACTATACTTGCCTTTTCTATCTATATGCTCACAAAAATCTTTCCAAGAAATATTTTTGTTTATATTATCATTTTCTGCTAATTCAAGAATATCATTAACTTTTTGAGTATTTGTTTGGCTTAAATTGCCCCTAGTACCTGTATTACGATTTGTAATAATTTTACTTACTTTATCTTCAAATAATGTACTCTTTTCTGGTGGTACATATAAATCACCTATACCAGCATACTCTTCTTGCATACCAAGAGATTTTCTAATATTATATCCTACTCTATCTGTCAATTCATTGAGAGAATTTAAAGCATCATCTGTTTTTGATGCTCCTGCACGCAATAAATCATCAACTTTATCATCAATACTACTTGTTATTTTATTGAATTTACCAGATACTCTATCAACTAGATTTTGAGTACTATTCTTTATACTATTTATTACATCGTCTGCTTTATTTGCTACTGTATCAAATAACTCTCTACTAGTCTTACTAAATGCACCTAATATATCATCTACTTTACCAGATACTTTGTTTAATATACTCTTGCTGCCACTTGATAGTTTGCTAAGTACTTTAATCAGTTAGTATAGTTTTAAAGTTTATTCCTTTGCCTTCTAATTTTTGTCTTACTATACT
Source organism: Clostridium sp. ZS2-4 (assembly GCF_026719745.1). Classification (GTDB taxonomy): domain Bacteria; phylum Bacillota; class Clostridia; order Clostridiales; family Clostridiaceae; genus Clostridium_H. The sequence continues at coordinate 79 of NZ_JAPPRQ010000029.1, read as the reverse complement.
TTCAAAGCCGTTGGTTATTCCTCCTAACAACATCTTTCCACCTAAGGCTTCGCCTACTCCAAAAGGTCCAAATATTGCT
>NZ_JAPPRQ010000028.1 GCF_026719745.1 Clostridium sp. ZS2-4 | reverse complement strand
TTAAACTTACATGCTACGCATACCTTTTTATCAAAAGGCTTTTTGTTGTACCTTTTTTTTGAACAGTTTCAAATGAATTTTTAAAAGTTATCCACATTTTTATTTTTTAAATTCTACAATCATCTATTATGTATTGCTTATATTTTATTAGAACTTTCACAATTAATCAATAATATATTTCTTCATTTATACACATTTATATTGCTTTTGTGTAAAGATGTCCCCCTTAAAAGTAAGATAGACTTATTATTTTATACTTTTTTATTTACTTATACTATTTTCCACGGGTTTTCTTTACCTTCAATCTCTAATACACAACTTTTTATCGAATGTTCAACCATTTCTGAAAATGCATGATTTGTGAAAAATGCAGTGTGTGGAGTAAGTAAAACATTTGGAAATTGGGTTAATTTAGCAATACTTTCAAGTGGAACTGGTTGTCCTTCAAAATTCTTATAGTAAATAGGTGCTTCGCCCTCAAGTACATCAAGCGCAGCGAATCCAATTTTCCCACTTGTTAGCCCATCAATCAAAGCGTCTGTATCTATTAAAGCCCCTCTGGCTGTATTAACTATAATTACACCCTTCTTCATTTTTGAAATAGCATCCTCATTGATTAGATGCATATTTGCTTCTGTTGAAGGTGCATGAAGCGTAATTACGTCACTCTTTTCAAATAGTGTTTCTAAACTTACATATTCAGCATATTTTCTTATACTTTCGTTTTGAAATTGATCATAAGCAAGAATCTTGCATCCAAATCCAGAAAGCATATTGATAACAGCAGAACCTATTTTTCCAGTTCCAATAACCCCTACAGTAGAGGTTTGTAACAATAATCCCATCTTTCCAGCTAGTGTATAATCTTGTTTTTTATATGCTTCTGATATAATACCACCTTTTCTAGTTGCCATAAGTAAAAGCATCATAGTATATTCAGCTACGTTGTTTGGTGAATAAGGTGAATTACCTACACCCATACCAATTTCTTTTGCCTTTTTAATGTCTATATGATCATACCCTATATTTCTAGTTGATATATACTTAACACCTAATTTGTGAAACTTTTGAATCAGTTCACCACTTATAGGTGTAGTGAGAACACTAATAGCATCAGCACCTTCAGCTAGTTTTGCATTTTCTAAAGTTGGTATTTCATTGCAAAAAGCCAATTCTACTCCTAGCTTTTCTTCAATACCTTCGTAATATGTTTTTTCTACTTCCATAAAGCTATAAACAACAATTTTCATAAAAAATTCCTCCTTATTTTTGTGATAAAAAAGTAAGCGGTCCCATATTAGAAATTTTATCAAAATTTGACTTATAATTCTATATTTTTCAAAAAATTTTGTCATAGGATTACTCTATGCCTATGACAAAATTAACCCTATGAGGGATGAAGTTCTTGGAGAGTGGATTAATTTTAAATAGAATAGAAAATTGGGGAACTTTTTCAGTCTATGATATAAGCAAATCATTTAAAATGGGAACAACAAATTATAATGCCGATCCCTTAATATAAAAGAGCCTTAAGCACAGGCTCTTTTATATTTATTTCTTTAAGCTTTGATAAAAATTTTAATTTGCTATTGCTTCTAAACGTAATTTTTTTAAAATGTAATTGTGGGTATCTAATGATTCTTTTATAACAGTTTCATTAATAAATTTACTTTCATGCATATAATCATAAGCATCATATATACAAAGTAAAGATGCATTAGTATTATTTAAAGCTTTACTTAAGTTTTTTTCAAAAGCTAAAAAGTCATTTTGTGAATTAGTTTGAATAGCATAAGAAGGTTGTCCGATCCACCTAATACCACTATACTTTTTAACTTCATTGTCTAAACCAATATTATTAATTTGTTCTTTTAATTCATTTAAACCACCCTGCCTATTACTCTTAATCAGTTCTTTTACAGTCTTAAATTTAATATGTTCAACAGGAACATTATTAATTTTCAGAAAAGCTAATAATTTATTATAAATACTTTCTTCCATGAAAAGATAAATAAGTTCATTATTTTTTATACCTTCATTTATATAAAAGTACATATTTACAAATAAATGTTGCTCTCCATAGTAATAGAACGTTGTATGTGTTCCAAATATATTTTTTAGATTTAATTTAGATAAATAAGTTATATTTCTATTACAAAAGACACACTTGTAAACTAAATCATCAAGTAACTGACTTAAGTTAATTACTTCATCATCTAATAAATTTTGTTTTTTTTCAACTATAAGATTATTTAATCTATTCCTATGTTCTTCTATACTATAGTTTAAATCACAATTATCACATAAAAATCTCATAATATCACCCCATTGTACTAAATATTTATTAGGTCTTTCTTATATAAATTGTATCATATTGTTATGTAAAAAGATGTCTTTTCTTGTAAATAAGCAGAAATTTGTAGCATACAATGGTCAATAATGATTTTCAATAAATAATATTATAAGTTAATCAAATAAATTAAACAGCTGCATTTATTTGGTGTTTTTTTAATTTGTTTCGAATTATTGTAATTAAAGTTTCCATTAACACTTTGATAAGTGACTTCAAGTCGTTATATCCTAATGTTTTATTACTAATAAAAAACTCCTATACTTAAGTATAGGAGTTTCTATGGTTGCGGGGGCAGGACTTGAACCTACGACCTTCGGGTTATGAGCCCGACGAGCTACCAACTGCTCCACCCCGCGTCATTATATATAAATTTTGGGTACAGCTTTACTATACCTTAATAAATACAATAAGTCAAGACAATTCTAAACATAAATGAATATGATATTAACTGAATATATACAAAGTGTTAGGATAAAGAAAGCAAAACATTCTATAAAGTTGGGTAAATGAATTACTAAGCCCAGTAGCAGCAATCTGAGTCATTACATTCCTTATCAAGAATATACTTCCTGTTTTTTCATATATTTTATGTAAAAATGCTGTATGAGTCCCCTACCTCATACAGCATTTTTATTTCCTTATATTCTTTTTCCCTACAATTTTCCCTACAAACTACCTTAGAACTTATATTATTCTAGATTAAATATCAAAATTCCTTTAAATAAGGCCGTCCACTTGATAAGTTTTTAACTCTTGAATCATATAACTTAATGTCCCAAAGTTTTTATCCACTTTACTCTTCAGAATACCTAACCCTTTGATTAAAGTTTCTTCATCAAAGTTTTCTAATAATATCATCATACTAATAGGACTAATCTCACCTTTTTTTGTATCTAATATTCTTGCGAACTTTATATATTCATTTTTCATAGCTGCTTTAACTGCACTCTCAAGTCTTTCACTAATTTCTAATTCTGGCATTTCATTAAACACTTTAGTTTCTTTATTTGATAAATCTAAATTTATAGCTTTGCTTGTATCTGTAGATACAAATATAACATTTTTAAATTCTGCCGCTTCAAAATCTACCCCATCTAAACTTACTGAATCAAATACTGTATTTTCAAATTTAGCGTGCTTAAATTTGCTATTTTTAAGATTAGCTGCAATAAATTCTGCAGATTTAAATGTACATTCAAAAAAATTACAGGATTTAAACTGTGCACCTCTAAAACTTGTATGATTAAAGTTAGAATTTGAAAAATCACAGTTGTAACAATTACTTCTTCTTAAATCTTTATACATAAAATCCGCACCTAATTTTTTCCTATTACTATAGTTAATTTGATCATTTACTCTTTTACTTATAGTCATATTTACCTCCATCTAAAATATATTTCATTTCAGTTCACTTTTTATTTATTTTATACCCTATTACTAACATCTATCTTTCTCATATTATCCAAATAAAAAAACCACATCAAAGGATATAAAAGTGTATTTAATAGAATAACATACTTACTAGGTTATATCAATCTATTTGTTGAATTCTGAATATTTCGCTCTGAAATATCCATTAAAACACTTACACCATCCGATAATTAACGGCTTTACAAAAGGTTCATTTATAAATAAGAACTGTTTGCAGTAACAATATTTTTCAGTTCTCTTATCAAAAAATATCCTTAGCGATTGAATCCAATTAGCATATGCATCCATTTTGTTTTAATAATTTTATTTATATCTACATTTTTTACACTAATAAAAGAGTTGCAGATTAATACTTATCTAATTCTTGTTCATATCTTCCTCTAACTACATTAATCTGCTTTTACTCCCTCTTCATAACTGCTAGACGGATAAAAAGCCACACTACATTTCTGCAGTATGGCTTCCTTTTATATTATCTTTTAATTTTGGCACAATTAATTTGCTCTTTATTCTTAAAATCATCACTTTATATGTTAAAGTTAAAAAAGTTCGTAAAGTGTATGAATTCAAGGATTATGCGGAAACAACTCATTTTTGCGTGCTGCTTCGCAGCTCACACCTTAATTATATTATAAGTTAACAAAATAGATTAAAGAACTCCATCTATTTGGTAATTTTTTAGTAACCTGATTACATAACTTAATGTGTAAAAAGCTCTATCTAGTTGAACTTGAATAATATTTAATCCTTTGATTAACGTTGACTCATCAAAGTTATCTAATAAGATCATTAAGTTTAATACGTTTAAATTCCCATCTTTTGTATCAAAAACTCTTGCCTTTTTTACATAGTCATTTTTCATTATATTTTTAACAGCCATTCTCAATTTCTCACTAATTTCTAATTGTGGCATTTCATGAAAAATTTTAATGTTTGAATCCTTTAAATTTAAATTTTTAGCTTTCTCTGTATTAGTTGATAAGAATATAGTATTTTTAAATTCCGCATCTTTGAAATTAACTCCATCTAAATTTACGGAATCAAATATAGTATTTTCAAATTTAGCATTTTTAAAAATACTACCTTTTAAATTTGTTCCAATGAATTCTGCCCATCTAAAGGTACACCCCACAAAAGTACATGACTTAAAATGTGCGCCTCTAAAACTTACATAATCAAAATTTGAATTTGAAAAATCGCTATTATAGCAATTACTTCTCTGAAGATTTTTATACATAAAGTTCTTATTTTTCTTCTCTATATTATTGTAATTAAAATTTCCATTAACACTTTGATTTCTAGCCATTTTTACCTCCATTACAAATGCTTTTATTTGCTCTTCATTATTTTAATATACTTCAAAAAAATCTCACCCAATTTTTATAAGTGACTTGAAGCCGTTATATCCTAATATTTTATTTTAATAAGAAACTCCTATACTTAAGTATAGGAGTTTCTATGGTTGCGGGAGCAGGACTTGAACCTACGACCTTCGGGTTATGAGCCCGACGAGCTACCAACTGCTCCATCCCGCGGCATTATATCTATAAGTTTTGATTAGAGTTTTATTATAACTTAATAAATACAATAAGTCAAGACATTTCATCATCAGACAATCCATATATTTTTTCAGAAGTTGTATCTCTAATAGTTAGTAATCCTTATCAAGTTTATTAATACTTTCTCTTATTTTACTATGTGGGATATTTTGTGCATTTCCTATATATGATTTATCATATTGTTCATTTACTCTTATATCAATTATTTGAATTTTTTCTTTTAGTAATACTCTATTATTTTAACAGTTCCAAAAGCATTTCTCCCTTAACTTCTTCAGGATCAAAATTAGCTACCACTAAGTTTGGTACTTCCTCTATTTGGACTCCTTTATTATTTAAAGTTGTATTAAACACATCTTGTAAATTAGATGCAGGATCTGTGCTTATAAGCATTATTTTCTTTCCTTGATCAGCTAGGGTTACCGCAGTAGCACATTCTATAAGAACCTTCATATGATGTTGATTGTTGTTAAAATACTAAAAAGGGGCTGTCTCAAAATATAAATCACTTTCTATTTTGAGACAGCCCTTTAATTAACCTTAACCTTGTAATACATCCTGTTCCCAATATTATAACAATAGACGGTAAAGAAAGTGCAGTTACAGCCATCATAAAGGATAATACTGCAAAAGGATTCTACCAATGGTATTGATCATTAAGAAAACCAAATATAAGAATAAAGCAGTTCATTTTTTATAATCATTGATTTTGATGTACTTTGAAATCTTAGTTGATAGTTCTAAAATGATAAGTAATTCTTATAGTATAAACCCTAAACTTTTTAAAATGAAAATCCAAATTGTTAATGTAAAAGCTGATAGTAAAGTAGTCACTACAACAATACTAGAAGTCAAAACACCATCGTTATTCATGTTTTTTGCCATAATATAGCAGCTTACTGTAGTTGGACATCCCAACATAATGAGTAAAGCAATAAGCTTTTGATCTCGAAATCCAAAATATACTGCCAGTGGTAGAAATAAAGCTACTTGAACTATTAATTTAATAAAACTGGATATTAATGTCGGTTTTATTTTTGCCAATGCTTTTTTCCCTTCAAAGCTAGCGCCAATTGTCACTAATGCTAATGGAGATGCCATAACAGCAAAATTTCCCAATGTTTTGTCAACTATTTTAGGGAAATTAATATTTAATAAAGATTCCAATATTCCCAGTAAAATTCCAATAATAATAGGATTCTTTATAATATTAATGCATGCTCTTTTTATATTGTCCATTCCTTTTCCATTATTATCTCCTTCAAATGTAAGTACAATAACAGAATATATATTATAAAGAGGAACTGATCCTATAATCATTAATGGTGCCATTCCAGCATCACCATAAATATTTTGAATAAAGGCAATCCCAAAAATAGCAGCACTTCCACGAAAAGATGCCTGAACAAAAGCACCTATCATTGAACTATCTTTCATAATTTTTTTGGTAATAAACCAGATTGTCCAAAAACAAATCGTTGTAACTACCGCACAAAACAATATATATTTTCCATCAAAATTCTTAGTGATATTGGTTGACCCTATATCAATAAATAATAGTATTGGTAGGGTAACCTTAAAATTAAATCGATTAGCTACCTCTATAAAGTTATCATTTAACATTCCTGTCTGTTTTAGAATATAACCTATTGCAATAACCGCAAATATTGGGAGTGTAGCATTTAAGCTGTATAGTAAACTTTCCATTTTCTATTTTTCACCTTTCTGTAACGAGCAAATGTTTAAATAGTTCCTGCAAGATAGTTAATGAACTGCTGCGCTGTTCTGCCTGAAACTCCATTATGCTGCATTTCCCATTTGTTAGCTTCAGCAATCAGCTTTTCCTCAGGAATATCCAGATTCATCTTCTTAGCAAGTTCTACAACAATACTATTAAATTCTTTTTTCGAAGGCTTAGAGAAGTAAATTGTCACACCAAATCTATTTACTAATGAAAGTTTTTCTTCCATAGTATCAGAGCGATGTAATTCCCCGTTATGTTCCATATCTGAACAGTCATTCCAGGTTTCCTTAATCAGATGTCTTCTGTTTGAAGTGGCATAAATCAAAATGTTTTCTGGCTTTGTCTCAACACCACCTTCAATTACAGCCTTGAGAAATTTGTATTCAATTTCAAAATCTTCAAAAGAGAGATCATCCATATAAATAATAAAACTATAATTTCTATTTTTTATTTGTGAAATCACAGTGGACAAATCCTTAAATTGATGCTTATAAATCTCAATCATTCTGAGGCCTCTGTCGTAATATTGATTTACAATAGCCTTAACGCTAGTAGATTTACCCGTTCCACTATCACCAAACATCAACACATTATTAGCTTTACGTCCTTCAACGAAAGCTTCTGTATTATCTATAAGTGCCTTCTTCTGACTTTCATAACCAATCAAATCATCAAGCACAACCTTGTCCATATTATTAATTGGACAAAATTCCACCTTGCCTTCCTCTTTCTTTGATATTCTAAATGCTTTATTAAGTCCAAACACCCCTACGCCATAGGCTTTATAGAAGCCTGTAACATAGTCAAAGAATTCATTTTCATCCCTGGCACCTTCTAGTTTCTCGCTTAGGACTTGTACCTTTTCACTCACATTCTTGTTATACATTAATTCTTTCTTAACAATAGCTTTATAATCAGAAATCATTGAAAAACAATCAATTCCAAGCTCATCCTCAATTATACTAAAATCATAGTGAAACAAACTTTTAAACACTTTGAAATCATTTTTAGCAAACATATTAACGCTTCCAACATTAGCACCAACCTTCTCACAGGTAATACTGAATGGATTCTCGTTTGTAATAAGAAGAAACGTCAAATAGTTATGCCATAGATTCTTATTAAATCCATAATCCGTAGCAATTTCAAGAATCCTCTTAATCTGCTTATAGCAATCCTTAATAATTTCAGCACTTCCAACATCTTTATTTTCAAACTTTCTAAAAATTTCACCCATTTGATATAAAATGCTGTCTTCTTTCAAATCTCCGTATATAATCAGCTTTGCAATCTCTTTGTACATTTGTCTACTTCCCTTCCATATATTATCCTCTTTATATAAATGCTTCGTCATACCTTACAATTTTATCATAACTCATTGTACCATATTTGCTAATCATTTTATAACTATTCTATATTAACCATAACATATTCTTTAATAATTTTGTTTTTTATTATTAGTAGTAAGTCTTTTTAACCAAAACTGTTCAATTATTAGATTTTCATTTAGCAAAAAGAAACAATTATAAAATAAAAAGGCATAAATATTATGAACTATTTACGATATAAACAAAATAAAGTTCGTTAAATAATAAAAGCTAAAAAAAGTTCTATTATTCTTGATGATTTAATAAAAATATTGCAAAATAAGGGATAATATAGTAGTATTGTAATGGAAAAATTTTAAATATTAAAATGGTTATAGGAGCGAGTAAAAATGACAAAAACTAAAAACGCAAAAATGAAACTTACAAGTAAAATACTTTTAGCTTTAATTTTAGGTATTGGATTTGGTATTATATCTAATTTATTTTTTCCCACAAATGCAAATGAACTTATAGGTAAATGGATACTAGAGCCCGTAGGCGCAGCATTTTTAAGAGCTATAAAAATGATTGTAGTACCTCTTGTCCTATGTTCTTTAATAGCTGGTGTAGCTAGTATGGGAGACATAAAAAAAGTAGGAAGAATCGGTGGGAAAATAGTAGTATATTATATGATGACTACTGCCTTTGCTATCAGTATCGCTTTAATAATTTCTAATATACTTAAACCAGGTAATACTGGAATTAATAATTTAGGAAATGCAGCTAAAATTACTACTAAAGAAGCACCATTTATTATGGATATATTTGTTAATATGATACCTGTAAATCCTATTAAATCCATGGTAGAAGGAGATATGCTTCAAATAATATTCTTTGCTATTTTATTTGGGTTAGGAGTAACAATAATAGGTAAAAAAGCGGAACCTTTATTAAATGTAATAAATCAAGCAAATGAGGTTTTTCTAAAAATCATAGGATTAGTTATGCTTACAGCACCTTATGGTGTGTTTGCTTTAATTTCAAAGGTTATAATGTTCCAAGGAATAGATATTTTAGAAAAATTATTCCAATATATAGGAGTTGTTATATTCGTATTAATAGTACAAACAGTAATTGTATATGGAATTGCTCTTAAGGTTTTAGGTAAAGTAAATCCTATTAACTTTTACAAGAAATTTTGGCCTGTAATGGTTGTGGCTTTTAGTACATCAAGTAGTAATGCTACAATACCAGTTAACCTTGAAACTTGCGAAGAAAAGCTTGGAATACCAGAAATAATATCAAGTTTCACCATTCCATTAGGAGCAACCATAAATATGGATGGAACTGCAGTAATGCAGGGAGTTGCAGCAATATTTATCGCTAACGTATATGGAATGAATCTTTCCCTTCAAAATCAGCTTATGGTAATATTAACAGCTACTCTTGCATCTATTGGTACAGCTGGTGTTCCAAGTGCTGGGGTTGTAATGCTTACAATGGTACTTCAACAAGTTGGATTACCTATTGAAGGTGCGGCTTTAGTATTAAGTGTAGATAGAATAGTTGATATGTTTAGAACAACAGCTAATATAACTGGTGATGCTGTGGGAACATTAATTGTTGCAAATTCAGAAAATGAACTTGATTTAGATGTATATAACAGTTCAATAGATGCTGAAGTTAACATTAATAATTAAAAATATAGATTTAGCAACAAAGATTAACTATCTTTGTTGCTATTTTAATATTAATTATTTTTTTGTTCCTCTAACATACTACATCTTTCGAAAACTATCAATAAAAATAACCCTAAGCACCTATTATACCTAGAGTTATTTTTCATCTCATTCTTTTTAAACTTATTATTATAAATTTTTGATTTCTTCAAGCAACATTTTTGCCGCTCTTTCTGGACCTTTCTTTTCCATACCGGGTACTCCCAATCTAGTTTTTAATTGTCCAACTCTTACTTTTGAGTTGAAAAACTTATTAAAATATTCTTTTAAAAGTACATCTGTTTCTTCTTTCTTTTGCATAGGCCCAAATGGATTTGCAAAATATGTTTCTACTAAACCTTTTTCATTAGTTGTTCCTTTAGCCATTCTAGCTCCACTTTTAAATACATTCAGTGAATCTTCTATATTCTCAAAGAATTCCAATTCTCGTCCTTCTTCTTCATAATTATTTGCATATAAAAATAAGTCTATTGGATAACCTGCAGTTATTTCTTTATAACTTGCTACTGGAATTACAAGTCTTGCATTAACTTTATCTGGATTCATAAATATACTTCTATCTATCTGCTTAAATGCATATCCTGTGTCTAAATCGTCTAGTCTAACAAAAGCACCTATTTCTGTACCGTATCCTTTAGGCTTATTGTCACCATCTAATTTTACTACACCCATATCATCAAAAATTATAGTCATATCACTTATATAATCATCAGCAAGTTTTCTAAAAGCTTCTAAACATTCTGATTTTCCTGCTCCACTATCTCCCATTATTATTACATTTGCAGTTTTATCATTTTTGGTTATTATATTAACCATAGCACCATGTATTGGAAGATAACCTTTTTTAATCATTATTAAATTGTGTAAAGTTAAAGTCAATTTTTTCATATATCCAAAATAATCTATAGCCTCATTATAATTTATATATCCAAGCATAATATCATTTTCTTTATCATCATAAAATACTGTTTTCATTTTACTACTATTATCTCTAGCTCCAAATACATAAACCATATCTGGGTTTTTACCTTTATATTCTTGTTCACTTGCTAGTTCAAATAAGTTACATAGTGCAACTCCATGTGCCATAAAATCTCTATGAAAATATATATACGCTAAAAGTGAACCAACTTTTGCTGGATAACAAAACCAATGATCTACATCTATGGAACAATCTCCATCTAAAGGATTCTCAAAACATTCAGTAAACATACCTTCTCTTGTATTCTTTTTAGGATAAGTAATAAAAGGTGGATCTAATAATATGGATTCTATAAATGGAACCTTCTTTAACACCTCGTATTCTTTCGGCATTTTCCATGTTGAATCAGTTAAAATAAGTCCAGCATTTCCTCCTACTGGAAGTTGTCTATAAACTTTTGGTGCTGCTCCTAATATATTTTCTTCTATTTTTCTATAAGTTCTTAATATAAGATTAGAAAATCCATTATTTGCATCTATAAAACTCACCTTTTGATATCCTTCTCTTATTTTTTTATTTTGAACTATGGTATATCTTTCTAGATTTCTCCAAAAATTATATAACTCTTCTATAAATAATATAAATTTATCTTTGTCTTCTAAAAGCTTTTTATATTTAGATTCTAGTTTTATTATTTCTTCTGATTTTAAAACTATAAGTAACTTCAAAACATTAACTATATCCCCAAAAATACTTTCTTTATTTCCATCTAAAGATTTTTTTATATATTTATATATATTGCCTTCTCTTTTTTCTATGGTTGTTAAATAGCTTTCCAAAATTCTTTTAAACCCATAACTATTAAACACCGCTTCTGGACTATCACAATATTTGGCTGTAAAATTTATCATAGCTTTTCCTGTGCTAAGAGAAAATTCTTTTTTCATAAATTAATCCCTCCAAACTTAAAATTAATATTTATTATCTTTTATTTGTTTTAAAACCAATTCTAGTTTTTCTCTCTACTTATCAATAACTTGTTACTTATCTCAAACGATTGTTGACTAGTTTTAATCAATACTCCTACAAACTCTAAATAATTGCTAGAAGCCTTTGCTTAAAAATATGCTAAAAATATGTTAGCTATTCAAAAACATCAAATTTATATTGATTAAGCTCTAACTTTAACTAATAATTTGAAGTTCTTTTAGTAAACTGAAACTTCCAGTTATTGTTATGACCCCTGGGTCATAGCAATATTATAATTTCACAAAAAACAGTAAGTGCATTAATTTAAACACTTACTGTTTTTTTATTTTATAGGTTTCTACCATCTAGTTAGATACATTTCATATTTGATTGTATAAACATGGTGGTAGATTATACTCATACTCTATCTACTCTCAACAACATCAAAACTCATTTTCATGTCTTTTGAAAAATTCATAATATGTACGCACATTTTCTAATTCTGTCCACCTTTTCACATCAACTGGATTTTCATCAAGATCATATATTTTTGCTCCACACATGGCAAGCATAAATGGCGAATGTGTTGATATCATAAAATGAGTCATAGCACGTTCTTTTTTCCTCGATTAAAAAATCAAATTCCATATCATCATTTGGAAATGTAAAAACATTTAAATAAACCATTATCATCTTCCTTATCCTAACATTATATAAATAATCTTCTTTACTTCTTTTTTATTATATCATTTTTATAATTCCTCTTCTATTAATTATAATCATTTAAATAAATACTAACACCAAACCTACAAATTCCAACAATTGAATTCTAAAAATAAAAACTGTATAATTAATTCATATATTAAAATGGGAATTAAATTATCAAGAATATTTGAAGTTGATGCTTGACATAAAGAGGTGAAGAACATGTCAGAAATTACTAAAAAAGCTTTAGCTGAGTCATTAAAGAAAAAAATGCAGACAATACCATTAGCTAAAATTACAGTTAAAGATGTTGTTGATGAATGTGGATTAAATAGACGTACATTATACTATTATTTTCGTGATATTTATGATCTTTTAGAATGGATTTTTAAAACTGAAATTAAAAAAGTTCTTGGTAAAAATAAGACTTACGGTACATGGCAAAAAGGATTTTTTGCAATACTTTTATATTTATGTGAAAATAAGAAAGTAGTGTTGAATACCTATAATTCCATTGATAGAGATTGTTTAGAAAATCATTTACATAATGAAATATTTAATCTTATTTTAGCAGTTGTAAATGAGCTCGCTAAAGATTTAAATGTATCAACAGAAGATAAAAAATATATAGTAAAATTTTATGAAATTGCACTTGTAGGTACAATAAGCGATTGGATAAGAAATAATATGACTGAAGATCCTGAAAGAATTATTGATAACCTTGACAAAATAATAGGTGGAGATATTTATAGAGCATTATTAAAATATGAAAAAAAAGGAAAATCAAATTAAAATGACTTCCCTTTTACAATTTTAAACTACACTCTCTATTTATATTAAACCATCTAAAGTTGTATCTTTTAATAACTTTTTAATAATTGCTTCAGCTGGTAATGGTCTTCCACTATATAGTGCTTTAGTTGCATTCGCAATAACACGTACATCATATTGACTAGCATATATTTCAGGTGGATTTTTCTCAAGTCTAAGTAAAGTATACACAGCCATCATAGCAGAACGGATTGAATATTCAACAGTAAACACACAATCACCTTTAATTTCTGCAAATTGACCTAAAAATGCAAAGTTTGTACTACCTGCAGGTACTACTTGTGGTCTATCGCCTTTAACCCGAGGCATAAATTGACTTGTAACATAAGGCATCATAGCAGGAATTACAATTGATGTATCAATATATTCGTGCATATCTTTTTCATCAATACCTAGATGATATAAAAGTTCTTGTAATAATTCTTTACCAGTACAGTGGCTCATTTTCTTTTTAATGAAATTACCTTTATTATCAGTGAACAAAGCATATGCCCATAGCACTATTACATCATCAGGTTGATTAGTAAATTGAAGATGTCTATTAGCCGTAACACTTAATAACCAATTTGAGTCTTTAACTGTTATTATTCCACCTGTTATAGTTTTATGTGGAAGTATATCCCTACCTGAAAATTCTTCAATAAGTTTAATCATTTTAGGACCTTTTGCAGTTATTGTATATGATTCCCATTTGGTTTTATCAATATCACCACAGAATACTTCTGGTCTTCCGAATGAAGCATCTTTTTTAGCTATTTTTTTCCATAGACTCCAGCATCCGCCTTCGCTTCTATCTAACACAGGTGCTTTATCCATACTTCCAAGTGTAGAGTTCTCTGTCATAGATCCATTAGTGAGGAATACTAAATCATCTTTAGTAGTTTTTATGATTTCTTCTTTTCCACCATTACGAGTTAAATGAATTCCTGTAACTGTTTTTTCACCTGCAGTTATATCTATATCTATATCTAAATCAGTTACTTGTGTATTTAAGTCAAATACTACATCTTGTGATTCTAACCATTTTTTTAATGGAAGAATCATTGAATCATATTGATTATATTTAGTAAATACTAGCCCTTCCATTTTGCTCATTCCTGGCATTAAATGTATAAAACGATGCATATAACGTTTCATTTCTACAACACTGTGCCAAGTTTCAAATGCAAACATAGTTCTCCAATATAGCCACATATCAGTTTCTAAGAATGTAGCATCGAAAAATTGTTCAACAGTGGTTGCAGCTAAAGAGTCTTCAGTAGCAAGAAACAACTTAGTAAGTTGCTTAATATGAGATTCACCTAGTCCAAGACTTGAAAAATCAAGTTTTTCTCCACGATTAGCAATGACACGACAGTTAGAATAGTTAGGATCACCAATATTTAGTTCTCTAAATTCATCTAAAACAGTTCTTCCTGGTTCTTCTAATGATGGTACTCCTCCAAATAAGTCCCAAGTACATTCATAATGTTCTTCCATTTCTCTTCCGCCACGTGCAATATATCCATCTTCTGCATTTCCACAACCGTCCATAGCACCACCGAAAATATTAGTTTCTTCTAAAATAGTAATATTTTTACCGTTCATATGACCATCACGTATTAAGTATTCAGCAGCAGCTAATGAAGCGATACCACCACCAATTAGATATGCTTTTTTATTTTCGATTCCTTCAGGTTTTAAAGTATTGATATTTTGATAACTTCCCATAATTATTCTCCTCTTTAACTAAGTATTTGTATTATATACATATATGTATATAATACAAATACTTTCACAAGGAATAAATTAACAATTATAAGCTATTGTGCAAAGATGTAACAAAATCATAATAATGTGCAAAAAATTCTTTAAGGCAATTGTTAACTTATATAGTATAGGTAGTCATTAATCTTCCCCTATTATTCTTTCTTGTTCTTTTTGTAATACTATATTAAATAGCATCCCTTGAAAAAGATACATGAGGATTATCAACTAAACAATAATAACCATGATATACTATCATTTTAATGCCCCACTCTCTTTAAGTACCTCTATCAAATCTTCTACTATATAGTGTTTGCTTTGAGAATGTAATGGTTCATAACAAGGAATAATATAACTTTGCAAGGTAAGTAGGTTATAGATATTTACATTTGTTGGAATTTCAGCACCTTCTAGGTCTATAATATCTGTAATTTTGCTTGTATTGTAGTAGTGAAATGGGAAATTAGATGCGAGATTCGTGCAATAACAGTATCATATTTTGTTATGTCATGTTTACTCCCTTTTTTCGCCATATCACCTCCAACTAAAAAAAGAAAAAGTATCAGTCTAAACCAATACTTTTTAAATCTTATTTATATATTCAAACTCTTTACCTTGCTAAAAATCTTTATATTGAAATTATATTATTTTGAGCTAATATATTTTTATCTTCTTCAGTTACTGGTTTATATCCTTTTACAAGTAGTTCTTTTATGTAAATTTTATTGTATACAAATGAAAAAATAATACCAGAAACAAATCCACCAATTCCCATAGTTGGAACACCAACTACAACACTAATTGTAACCATAATTAATGCCCACTTAATATCGCCTCTAACAAGAGGAACTATAAATCCAAAGAAAAACGTTGTCCACGAAAAACCATATTTAACCTCCTTGCTTACTCCGCTGTCATGTTTCATTTTTAATTTCATTTTGCTTTCCTCCAATATTATTGTATAATAAATTCCATACTATAATATTCTACATAATTCGTATAATTCCTCTATCTTTTTTAAATAATCCCATTTCACTTATAACTTCATACTAGTAAAAGGAAATGTACAACTTAAAAAAGAGCTTTTTCAGCCCATTTATTCTTCTCTTCCGCTCCAACTGATTAACCTTAACTTTTTTGATCAGCCTTTATATGACTGTGAAACTACTCCTATAGTTTCTTTTATTTCATCTTTTATATCTGGTTCATCAGTATAAATTTCTTTTTTAATGCATCTGATGCTTCATTTATAGCCGCTTTTTGCTATTGTGACTTAACTGCTCCCTTCACTAATAGCTTTTTATGCCGTTATTTAAGAATTTTACAAATCAATTAATTTAAATTGTTATTTGTATGCGAGTAATTTCTTGAATTGCCCTTATTCCCTTTTGTATGAGTGGAGAAACAAAATTTTCAAATTCTTTATTTCTTGTTTCATTAAGGTTCTCACCAGTTTTTAATGAGATCATGACATTAATTAACCATCTTAAAGTTGAAAATACTTTAAAATATTCAAAATTATTAATATTTTTATTTTTTAGCTCTTTATATTTTTTTAACACATTTTGACTAAAGTCTTCAAATCCACTTCTTTCCATTAGTGTATACACCCATGCTAAATCAAATCTATAGTCTCCAATTCCCCACAGTAAATCAATTACATATATTTTCCCATTGTTATCAACTATTACGTTCCATGGATGATAATCTCTATGAATTATAGATAATTTTTCACCTATAATATTCGCTTTTTCCTTCTGTAACCAATCTATTATTCGAGTAAAATATTCCAATTTATTTTCTTCTACTAATTTTTTAATCTCATTAATCTCTTTTTCAATAAAAGAGATTGTAGAATCTTTTACAAGTTCCTTGTCTACTATTGATACATCTAATCCATGAAGTTCAAAAAAAACATTTACAAATTTTTCTAATAATTGTTCCTTTTCTTCTTTAGATAAAGTCTGATAACAAGTCCATAAATTTTCACCTTCAATTTCTTCCATAACTATATAAGGCTTTTCATTTACAAGATCACTCATTATTGGCCTTGGAACTGGATAATTTGCATTATAAAGCAGGTTTAGTCCTTTCCATTCTTGTTTTATATTTTCAAGTCCATTTTTACTACTATTATAAGTCTTAATTACATATTTTTGAGTATTGTCTTTAAATTTTAAGGAAATAATTTCTCCTGCCCACCCTGATTTTAAAACTTTAATATCTTGTATTTTATCACCTAATCTATTTTCAATATCTTTATACATAGCTTTATCTCCTATTCAATATAAACAGAAAAAATATTATCTGAAAAAACAAAGGAAAGCCATTGGTTTTACATTCCGATAATGGAGCACCAATGAAATCTCACACCCTTAAATCAGAGCTTGAATTTCTAGGAGTATTGTTTTCCCATTTTTTCATGTTCAGGTGCCCAATCTCTTAAATCAAACTTAGGATCTCTTCCGTTCCAGCTGATTAAATTTAACTCTTTAGTCCATCCTTTTGCTGATTCTGAAACTACTCCTATAGTTTTTTTTATTTCATATTTGATATCTGGCATTGTTTACTTCTCCCTATATATTATTAATTTTCACTCTTTTTACCAATGTTTTCTACTAATAGCATTACAAATTAAATCATAAAATTTCTCNCTATAACTTTAAGCACAAACGTTGAATAATTGCTTCAGGATTTTTGTTTATTTCATTTAGAAAAAGCTTAACATTTTCTCTAATTTCTTTAACTGAGGAATAAAAGACGTTATAAACAACTTTTTCTTTTAACCATTTCCATAATCCTTCAATAAAATTAAGGTTTGGACTATATGGCGGTAAAAAGAGAAATTCAATGCGATGAGCATTTTGTGATAAAAATTCTTCTAATAATTTTGCGTGATGAATCCTTGTATTATCAAGTATCATAACAATTTTACCCATAGGGTATTTTTCAAGTATCATCTTTAGGAATTGCAAAAATACTTGTGCATCATAGCGTTCTCTTTCAATACAAAATACTTCACCAGTTTCATAGTTTAATGTACCTATAAGCTTTACCCCTTGATG
>NZ_JAPPRQ010000027.1 GCF_026719745.1 Clostridium sp. ZS2-4 | reverse complement strand
GAGACCACATAGACATGACAGTAGAATTAATAACTCCAGTAGCAATGGAAGCTAACTTAAGATTCGCTATCAGAGAAGGTGGAAGAACAGTTGGTTCAGGAGTTGTTACTACTATAACTGAATAGTTTAATTTGAAAAATTTAATGTAATTAAGAATTCTAATAAAGGCCTTTATAAAATTAAAAGGAGAAGGGAGAAACCTTCTCCTTTTGTCTTCAAAAAAAGTTAAATTCAACATTTTTTATTGAATAATTAATAATAAAGAAAGAAATTTTGATAAAAAATAAAAAATACTTGTCAAAACAGAAAAAATATTATACAATATAAGAGTTGTGACACAAGGGAAGCGATGAAGCAAGAGGTTGCTGGAGATTTTCAGGGTATTCTTAGCTGAGCATGCTTTGATCTTGAATCAGGCGGCAGTGTTGTGCAAACGTGAAAGTGTGGTTCGAAATATGCAACACCTGGAACAGTTTACACTACATTGATGTTACATCTGTGAAGTAAAGAGGAACGAAAAGGAGGGAAATATAATGGCAAATCAAAAAATTAGAATTAGATTAAAGGCTTTTGATCATAATATTTTAGATCAATCAGCTGAAAAGATTGTTGAGACTGCAAAGAATACAGGAGCTAAAGTGGCTGGTCCAGTACCACTACCTACAGAAAAAGATATAGTTACAATCTTGAGAGCGACTCACAAATATAAAGATTCTAGAGAACAATTTGAAATAAGAACACATAAGAGACTTATCGATATATTAAGTCCATCACCAAAAACTGTTGATGCTTTAATGAGATTAGACTTACCAGCAGGTGTTGATATTGAAATAAAACTATAATTATCACGATGTATCATGAGATATTATGATTGCAAGAAAGTGATCCGCTAATATTTAGGGAGGTGCGCAGAATGAAAAAAGCGATATTAGGTAGAAAATTGGGGATGACTCAAATATTTGATGAAAATGGAAGAGTAGTTCCAGTTACGGTTGTAGAAGCAGGTCCATGTGCAGTATTACAAAAGAAAACTGAAGAAAAAGATGGATACAATGCTATACAAGTAGGATTTGAGGACATTAGAGAAAAATTAGCTAATAAACCTAAAAAAGGACATTTTGCTAAAGCAGGTGTTTCTGTTAAAAGAATAGTTAGAGAATTTAGATTAGACAACATTGATGAATATGAAGTAGGAAACGAAATAAAGGCTGACATATTCGCAGTAGGGGATAAAATAGATGTATCAGGAATTTCTAAAGGAAAGGGATTCCAAGGAACAATTAAAAGATGGAACATGCAAAGAGGACCTATGTCTCATGGTTCGAAATACCATAGAGCGGTTGGATCAATGGGTGCAGCATCAGCTCCATCAAGAACATTCAAAAACAAGAAAATGCCAGGGCAAATGGGAAATAAAAAAGCAACTGTTTTAAATCTTGAAGTTGTAAAAATCATGGCAGAGAAGAACGTTATTTTAATAAAAGGCGGAGTACCAGGACCAAATAAAGGCTACATTGTAATTAGAAACACAGTGAAAGCTTAAAGATTTGTAAGAAAGGAGGATATAGAATGCCTACAGTAGATTTATTTAATAGAGAAGGACAAAAGGTTGGAGATATTCAATTATCAGAAAACGTATTTGCAGTAGAAATAAATGAAAGTGTTTTACATCAAGTTGTAGTTGCACAACTTGCAAATAAAAGACAAGGAACTCAATCAACTAAGACGAGAGCAGAGGTTTCTGGGGGTGGAAGAAAACCTTGGAGACAAAAAGGAACAGGTAGAGCAAGACAAGGATCAACAAGAGCTCCACAGTGGATTCATGGTGGTATTGTTTTTGCACCAAAACCAAGAAGCTACAGAATGTCTATTCCAAAATCAATGAGAAGAGTTGCAATGAAATCAGCGTTAAGTAGCAAGGTTGTTGGAAATGAAATAGTAGTTCTTGAAAATTTAGAGTTAGATATGCCAAAGACTAAAGAAATGGTTAAAATGCTTAATACATTTGAAACTAAAAAAGCTTTAATCGTTGTACCAGAATCTAACGAAAATGTTTATAAATCAGCAAGAAATATACAAGGAGCAACTGTGATTCCTGTTAATAATTTGAATGTGTATGATATATTAAAACATGATAAATTCATTATTACAAAAGATGCGGTTGCTAAAATTGAGGAGGTGTATGCATAATGACAATGAGCAGTTATGATATTATAAGAAAACCAGTAATAACTGAAAAAAGCATGTCTGATATGGCAGATAAAAAATACACCTTTATAGTAGATATACATGCTAACAAATCTCAAATTAAAAGAGCAGTAGAAGAAGTATTCGATGTGAAAGTTGAAGAAGTAAATACTGTGAGAGTTATGGGAAAAGTTAAAAGAGTTGGAGTACATGTAGGAAAAAGAGCTGACTATAAGAAAGCTATAGTTAAGCTAACTGGGGAAAGTAAAACAATAGAATTCTTCGAGGGAATGTAAGAATTTAAATAAAGTCGTTATTGGTAAAAAAACCAGATAAGCTATAAGAAGGAGGGAATTTAGATGGCAGTTAAAAAGTTTAGACCAACTACACCTTCAAGAAGACAAATGACAGTTGCTACTTTTGAAGAAATAACTACTAATCAACCAGAAAAATCACTTCTTGTTACAATAAAGAAGAATGCTGGTAGAAACAATACAGGAAGAATAACTGTTCGTCATCGTGGTGGTGGAGAAAAGAGAAAATATAGATTAATAGATTTTAAGAGAAACAAAGATGGAATACCTGCAAAGGTTGCTACTATAGAATATGATCCAAATAGAACAGCATATATAGCACTTTTAAACTATGTTGATGGTGAAAAGAGATACATAATTGCACCAGTTGGATTAAAAGTTGGAAGTACTGTTATATCAGGCCCAGAAGCTGATATAAAAGCAGGGAATGCACTTCCACTTAAGAA
This sequence comes from Clostridium sp. ZS2-4, assembly GCF_026719745.1. GTDB lineage: Bacteria > Bacillota > Clostridia > Clostridiales > Clostridiaceae > Clostridium_H. Next base: position 224,168 of record NZ_JAPPRQ010000027.1, on the reverse strand, counting down.
TATACCAGTAGGTACAGTGATACACAACATCGAATTACAAGCAGGAAAAGGTGGTCAAATAGTTAGAGCAGCAGGAGCTTCAGCTCAACTTATGGCTAAAGAAGGAAATTATGCTATCTTGAGACTTCCAAGTGGTGAAATGAGATACGTAAGAATCGAATGTAGAGCTACTATAGGAACAGTTTCAAACTTAACAAATGATATTATAAACATAGGTAAAGCAGGAAGAAAGAGACATATGGGATTCAGACCAACTGTTAGAGGATCTGTAATGAACCCTAACGATCACCCTCACGGTGGTGGAGAAGGTAGATCACCAGTAGGACGTCCAGGTCCAGTTACACCATGGGGAAAACCTACTCTTGGATATAAAACTAGAAAGAATAAGAAGTATTCTGATGGCATGATTATTAAGAAAAGAGGACAAAAGTAACAAATAAATAGAAGAAAAGGAAGGAATTTATATTCTCTTCCTGGACTTTTAAAATGTATGAAAGGAGGACACTAAATTGGGAAGATCAATTAAGAAGGGACCTTACGTTGCAGAGTCATTAATAAAGAAAATTGAGGCTATGAATGAAAAAGATGAGAAGAAAGTTGTAAAGACTTGGTCTAGATCATCAACAATATTCCCTCAAATGTTAGGTCATACTATAGCTGTCCATGATGGTAGAAAACATGTTCCGGTTTATATAAGTGAAGATATGGTAGGACATAAGTTAGGTGAATTTGTTTTAACAAGAACATTCAAAGGACACGTTGATAAAAGCGAAAAATCATCACGTGTAAGATAGTCATAGGAAGGAGGAACAAAAATGGAAGCTAGAGCTATAGCAAAGTATGTGAGAATGTCTTCAAGAAAAGTTGGGGTTGTTCTTGATTTAGTAAGAGGAAAAAATGTTAATGAAGCTTTTGCTATATTGAAATATACTCCAAAAGAAGCAGCTACTATAATTAATAAAGTGTTAAAGTCAGCTGTAGCTAATGCAGAAAATAATTATAATTTAGATGTTAATAAATTATATGTTGCAGAGGCTTATGCTAACCAAGGACCAACACTTAAAAGATTCAAACCGCGTGCACAAGGTAGAGCATATTCAATAATGAAGAGAACTACTCACGTTACAGTAGTTGTTAAAGAAAGAGCATAGAAGGAGGGAAATAGAGTGGGACAAAAAGTACATCCACATGGCCTCAGAGTCGGAGTTATTAAAGACTGGGATGCTAAATGGTATGCAAATAATAAAAATTTTGCAGATAACTTAATAGAAGACGATAAAATAAGAAAATTTGTAAAAAGCAAAGCTTATTCTGCTGGAATAGCTAAAATAGAAATCGAAAGAACTACTAAGAGAGTTAAGCTAAATATCTACACAGCTAAGCCAGGAATGCTTATAGGAAAAGGCGGAAAAGGTATAGAAGTTTTAAAAAAGGATATAGCGAAAATAGTTTCAGAAAAAAATATTATAATCAACATTGTTGAAGTTAAAAGGGCAGAAACAGATGCTCAATTAATGGCAGAAAATATTGCTCAACAACTTGAAAAGAGAATTTCATTCAGAAGAGCTATGAAGCAAACTATTCAAAGAGCTATGAGAAGTGGAGTAAAAGGAGTTAAAACTGCATGTGCAGGTAGACTTGGTGGCGCTGAAATAGCTAGAACTGAACAATATCACGAAGGAACAATTCCTCTTCAAACATTAAGAGCTGATATTGATTATGGATTTGCTGAAGCAGATACTACTTACGGAAAAATTGGTGTAAAAGTTTGGGTATATAAAGGTGAAATTCTTCCAACAAAAAAAGTTAAAGTAGAAGCAGAAGAAGTTAACCAATAAAGGAAGGAGGAATAAGGTATGTTGATGCCAAAGAAGGTTAAACATCGTAAGCAACAACGTGGTAAAATGAGAGGAAAAGCGACAAGAGGAAATTTCCTAGCATACGGTGATTATGGTATTCAAGCAACTGATTGTTCTTGGATGACAAGTAATCAAATAGAATCTGCCAGAATTGCAATAAATAGATATATAAAAAGAGGAGGAAAACTTTGGATTAAGGTTTTCCCAGACAAACCAGTAACTGCAACTCCTGCTGAAACTCGTATGGGTAAAGGTAAAGGTTCAGTTGAATTTTGGGTAGCTGTAGTTAAACCTGGTAGAGTATTGTTTGAACTATCTGGAGTTCCAGAAGATGTTGCTAGAGAAGCTATGAGACTTGCGGCACATAAGCTTCCAATGAAGACTAAATTTGTTACAAGAAGAGATTTTGAACAAATGGGTGGTGAAGTAAATGAAGGCTAATGAATTACAGGAATTAAAACAAAGTTCTTCACAAGAACTTTCAGTAAAATTAAATGATTTAAAGTCTGAGTTATTTAATTTAAGATTTCAATTAGCAACTGGCCAACTTGAAAACCCAATGAGAATTAGACAGGTTAAAAAGTCTATAGCACAAGTAAAAACAATACTTAGACAAAATGAATTACAAGCACTTGATCAGTAGTAAACTGAAAGGAGGATTACCCAGTGGAAAGAGGAAACAGAAAGACTAGAATAGGTAAGGTCGTTTCAGATAAAATGGATAAAACTATTGTAGTTGCAGTTGAAGATAAGGTACGTCATCCATTATATGGAAAGACAATGAACAGAACTAAAAAGTTCAAAGCACACGATGAAAATGGTGAAGCTAGAATTAATGATAGAGTAATGATAATGGAAACAAGACCATTGTCAAAAGATAAGAGATGGAGATTAGTAGAAATCGTTGAAAAAGCAAAATAATTCAATGATCGAAAGGAGGCATATATATGATACAGCCACAAACTCGCTTAAAAGTAGCAGATAATACTGGAGCAAAAGAGATTATGTGTATTAGAGTTTTAGGCGGTTCTAAAAGAAAGTATGGTAACGTTGGAGATATAATAGTTGCTAGCGTTAAAAGTGCAACACCAGGCGGTGTTGTTAAAAAAGGTGATGTTATCAAAGCAGTTATTGTAAGAACTAAGAGAGGCTCAAGAAGAGCTGATGGTTCATACATAAAGTTTGATGAAAATGCTGCGGTTGTTATTAAAGACGATAAACAACCAAGAGGAACACGTATCTTTGGAACTATCGCAAGAGAATTAAGAGAAAAAGATAAAGAGTTTAACAAAATATTATCATTAGCACCTGAAGTTCTATAAAAAGGAGGTGGCTGTGATGGCTAAAGTACATGTAAGAAGAACAGACAAAGTAGTTGTTATTTCAGGTAAAGATAAAGGAAAGGTAAGCGAAGTTTTAACGGTTTACCCAAAAAATGGAAAGGTGTTAGTTAAAGATGTAAACATCGTTACTAAGCACGTTAAACCAAATAGAGAAAATATGCAAGGTGGATTAATTAAACAAGAAGCTCCAATAAATAGTTCAAAAGTTATGCTACATTGTACAAAGTGTAATGCTGCTACAAGAGTTAGCAAGAAACTTTTAGAAGATGGAACTAAAGTGAGAGTTTGTAAAAAGTGCGGAGAAATACTATAGATTTTGAAAGGAGGTTTACTGAATGGATCGACTACAACAAAAATATAATAATGAAGTAGTGCCGGCCTTAATGGAAAAGTTCGGATATAAAAATATAATGCAAGTTCCAAAAGTTGAAAAAATAGTTATCAATATGGGTATTGGAGAAGCTAAAGATAACTCTAAGGTTATTGAATCAGCTCTTAATGATTTACAAATAATTGCAGGACAAAAGCCTGTAGTTACTAGAGCAAAAAAATCTATAGCTAATTTCAAACTTAGAGAAAAGATGCCTATAGGATGCAAGGTTACATTAAGAAAAGAACAAATGTATGAATTTGCAGATAAATTGATGAACATAGCTTTACCAAGAGTTAGAGATTTCAGAGGCATTTCAGCTAAGTCTTTTGATGGTAGAGGAAACTATGCATTAGGAATAAAAGAACAAATTATATTCCCAGAAATAGAATACGACAAAGTGGATAAAGTAAGAGGTATGGATATCATATTTGTTACTACAGCCAAGACTGATGAAGAAGCAAGAGAATTGCTTAAGTGTCTTGGAATGCCATTTGCTCAATAATAAGGAGGGAAAAACGTGGCACGTAAGGCAATGATTGAAAAATGGAAAAAAGAACCAAAATATTCAACTAGAGCATATACAAGATGCAGAATATGTGGAAGACCACATTCTGTATTAAAAAAATACGGAATATGCCGTATTTGTTTCAGAGAATTAGCATATAAAGGGCAAATTCCTGGATGTAGAAAAGCTAGTTGGTAAGAGATGATATTTAGAAAGGAGGCATAATAAATGGTTATGACAGACCCTATTGCAGATATGCTAACTCGTATAAGAAATGCAAATATAGTTAGACATCAAGTTGTTGAAGTCCCATCTTCAAATATAAAAAAATCTATAGCTAACATATTGTTTCAGGAAGGATATGTTAAAAATGTAGAAGAGTACGCAGATGGAGCAGTTCCAATGCTAAGATTGTCTTTAAAATATAATCAAAAAGAAAGAATAATAACTGGTCTTAAAAGAATATCAAAACCAGGTTTAAGAGTTTATTGTAAAAAGGATAACATTCCTAAAGTATTAAATGGATTAGGAGTTGCACTTATATCAACTTCTAAAGGAATAGTTGTTGATAGAGAAGCAAGAAAGTTAGGATTAGGTGGAGAAGTTATTTGTTACATTTGGTAATTTAACGTGAATAGGAGGTGTGGTCATGTCAAGAGTAGGAAGACTTCCAATAGAAATACCTAATGGAGTAAAAGTTGATGTAACACCAGATAACGTTGTTACAGTAAAAGGTCCAAAAGGCGAATTAGTAAAAGAAATGCATAAAGATATAAAAATAGCTGTTGAAGATAATCAAGTGGTTGTTACTAGACCAAGTGATGTTGCTCAACACAGAGCTCTACATGGCTTAACAAGAGCATTAATTAATAATATGGTAATTGGTGTAAGTCAAGGATACCAAAAAACTTTAGAATTAGTTGGTGTTGGTTATAAAGCTCAATTAAAAGGAAAAGATTTAACACTAAATCTTGGATATTCACATCCAGTTGAAATAAAATCTGTTGATGGCGTAGAATTTTCAGTTCCAGAAGTAACTAAAGTAGTAGTAAGTGGAATCGATAAAGAATTAGTTGGATCAGTTGCTGCTAATATAAGAGTATGGAGAAAACCTGAACCATATAAGGGTAAAGGAATTAGATACGCTGGTGAAGTTATAAGACGTAAAGAAGGAAAAACAGGTAAGAAATAACAGATATAACAACAGAAAGGAGTGAATATAATGTTCAAGAAAACTGATAGAAAGAAAGCTAGAGTAAAGCGTCATTCGAGAGTACGTAATAAAATTTCTGGTACATCTGAAAGACCAAGATTAGCAGTATATAGAAGTGAAAAAAATATATATGCACAAATTATAGATGACGTAGCTGGAAGAACTTTAGTTTCTACTTCCACTTTGGATAAAGACTTTGCAGGAAAAGTTGGAAGTAATAAAGAAGCAGCTAAGGTTGTAGGTGAACTTATAGCTAAAAAAGCTGTAGAAAATGGAATAGAAGAAGTTGTCTTTGATAGAGGCGGATACGTATATCATGGAAGAATAAAAGAACTTGCTGAAGGAGCAAGAGAAGCTGGTTTAAGATTCTAGAAAAGGAGGGAAAACTATGAAAATAGATCCTAACACGCTAACTATAAAAGAAAAAGTTGTGTTTATTAACAGAGTTACTAAAGTAGTTAAAGGTGGTAGAAACTTTAGATTTAGTGCTCTTGTAGTAGTAGGAGACGAAAACGGACACGTTGGCGTAGGAACGGGTAAAGCTGTAGAAATACCTGAAGCTATAAGAAAAGGTATCGAAGACGCTAAAAAACATTTAGTTGAAGTTTCTATAGTTGGAACAACTGTTCCACATAGAATACAAGGACAATTCGGAAGAGGAGATGTTTTAATAATGCCTGCTTCTGAAGGTACAGGAGTTATAGCTGGTGGTCCTGTTAGAGCGGTACTTGAATTAGCAGGATTAAAGGATGTTAGAGCAAAATCTTTAGGTTCTAATAACCCTAGAAACATGGTTGGCGCAACAATAGATGGATTATCAAAATTAAGAACTGCTGAACAGATTGCTAAATTAAGAGGCAAGACTGTAGAAGAGATATTAGGTTAGGAGGGGATCAACCTTGGCTAAGCTTAAGGTGACACTAACTAAGAGTTTAATTGGTAGAAAAAAAGATCATATTGCTACGGTGAATGCTCTTGGATTGAAAAAAATTGGTAAAAGTGTTAATCACGAAGATACTCCTCAAATAAGAGGTATGATAGAAAAAGTAAGCTATCTATTAAATATTGAAGAAGTATAGTAAGAGGAGGTGTAGAACATGAAACTTCATGACTTGAAACCTGCTGCAGGATCAAGAAAAGCTCCTAAGAGAATTGGTAGAGGTACTGGTTCAGGCTGGGGAAAAACAGCAGGAAGAGGAGAAAAAGGACAAAATGCTAGATCAGGTGGAGGCGTAAGACCAGGATTTGAAGGGGGTCAAATGCCTTTATACAGAAGATTACCAAAAAGAGGTTTTACTAACATTTTTGCAAAAGAATATGTTGAAGTCAATGTAAATAGATTAAATATATTTGAAGATGGAACAGAAATTACACCTGAAGTATTAAAAGCAAATGGCGTAATTAGCAAAATAAAAGACGGAGTTAAAATAATGGGACACGGTGACCTTGAAAAGAAACTAGTTGTTAAAGCAACAAAGTTTACTAAAGGTGCTATCGAGAAGATAGAATCCAATGGAGGAAAAGTAGAGGTGATATAATATGTTATCAACCTTACGAAATGCTTGGAAAGTTCCCGAGTTAAGAAGAAGAATTATATTTACAATTTTTATGGTAGCAATTATCAGGATGGGAAATCATATTCCTGTTCCTGGAATTGATACCGGGGCATTATCCAATTTAACAAAAACTGGATCATTGTTTAGCTTTTATGATTTAATGTCTGGTGGTGCTTTAAGTAATTTTAGTATCTTTGCTATGGGAGTTGTACCATATATTAACTCATCAATTATATTTCAATTATTGACTATTGCAATTCCTTCATTAGAACAACTTTCTAAGGAAGGAGAAGAGGGAAGAAAGAAAATACAGCAATATACAAGATATGGTGCAGTTATTATGGCAGCACTTCAATCGTTTGGAACATATGCTTTGATTAGAAGTCACGGAGCAATATCAAATGTTAGTAAATTGGATGTATTTTTAATAGTTCTTACCCTAACTACTTCATCAATATTTTTGATGTGGCTAGGTGATCAAATTACAGTTAAAGGTATAGGTAATGGTGTATCAATTATAATATTTGTAAATATAATGTCCAGATTACCACAAAAAATATTCCAAGTTGTTAGTTTACAGTCAACAGAAGCAGTAAGTTTTATAGAAATTATACTGCTGTTAGCATTTTCTTTATTGCTATTCATAGCAGTAGTTATAGCTACATTAGCTGAAAGAAGAATACCAATACAATATGCAGCTAAAAATTCTGGTGGGAGAATGTTTAAGGGTCAATCAACACATATTCCTATAAACATGAATTCATCAGGGATCATAGCTATAATTTTTGCAATGTCTGTTATGCAATTTCCTACAGTAATAGGAACATTTTGGTCAGAGTCTGCGTTCAATAAATTTGTATCAACAAGTAGATATAGTATGTTTAGAATGAATACATGGCCATATGCACTGGCAACTGTTATTTTAGTAATTTTCTTTACATGGTTTTATACTGAAGTTACATTTAAGCCTGATGAAATGGCTGAAAACATACATAAATCTGCTGGCTTTATACCTGGTATAAGACCCGGTGAACCTACTGCAAAATTTATTTCTAGAGTATTATTAAGAGTTTCAATACTTGGAGGGTTATTTGCTGCGGTAATAGCAACAACTCCTATGTTTATTGAAAACTATAGTAATTTTAAAGGATTATCATTTGGAGGTACTGCACTGCTGATTGAAGTTGGAGTTGCACTTGATTTTATGAGACAATTAGAAGCTCAATTGGTAATGAGACACTACAAAGGATTCCTTAAATAAAGAAATGTAAAGAAATTGGAGTTGATATAAATGAGAATGATTTTGTTAGGACCTCCTGGAGCAGGAAAGGGCACACAGGCAAAATTGATAAGTGAAAGATATTCTATTCCTCATATATCTACTGGAGATATATTTAGAAAAAACATTTCTGAAAAAACCCCATTAGGTATAAAAGCTAAAGAATATATGGATAAGGGATTGCTAGTTCCAGATGAATTAACAATAGATATAGTTAATGATAGATTAGCTAAAGATGATTGTGAAAATGGATTTCTATTAGATGGATTTCCTAGGACTGTAAAGCAAGCAGAATCCTTAGAAGGTTTTCTAAGAAAAAATAATCAAGAGATTGACATTGCATTGCTAATAGATGTGCCTAGAGAATTTATTCTTGAAAGAATGACTGGAAGAAGAGTTTGCCCATCATGCGGTGCAAGTTATCATATAAAATTCAACCCTCCTAAGAGTGAAGAAAAATGTGATGCTTGTGGTAGTGATATAGTGCAAAGAAAAGATGATGCTGAAGAAACAGTAAAAGATAGAATAGATGTATATGAAAAACAAACTCAGCCTTTAGTAGATTACTATAAATCTAAAAATCAATTGTTTGTGGTTGATGGTACACAATCAATTGATAAAGTGTTTGAAACTATTTGTATTCATGTAGGAAGTAATAAATAATGATTACCCTAAAGAATGATAGAGAAATAGAATATATGAGACAGGCTGGGAAAGTTGTCGGAGAAACTCTTGCTATCTTGCAAGAATGTATTAAACCAGGAATAACTACTGGTGAATTGGATAGAATAGCAGAAGAGTATATAAGAAGTCGAAATGCTGTTCCATCTTTTAAAGGATATTGTGGTTTCCCTGCTTCAATATGTGCTTCTATTAATAATGAAGTTGTTCATGGAATACCAGATAAAAGAGCATTGCAAGAAGGTGATATAATAAGTATTGATTGCGGTGCTATTCTAAATGGTTACCATGGTGATGCAGCTAGAACTTTTGCTGTAGGTCAAATTTCGAAGGAAGCTGAAAACTTAATCAAAGTTACTAAGGAGAGTTTTTTCAAAGGCATCGAAAAAGCTATAGCAGGAAATAGATTAAGTGATATATCATCAGCTATCCAGCAATATGCCGAAGGTGAAGGCTATTCTATAGTTAGAGATTATGTAGGACATGGAATAGGTACAGAAATGCATGAAGATCCTGAGGTGCCCAACTTTGGGAGACCGGATAGAGGACCTAAATTAGTTGAAGGTATGGTTTTAGCAATCGAACCTATGATTAATATAGGTGACTTTCATGTTAAGGTACAGTCGAATGATTGGACTGTAGTTACTAAGGACGGAACATTATCAGCACACTATGAAAACACTGTGGCAATTTTAAAGAATGGCCCTGAAATATTAACTTTATGTTAATCGAGGTGACCATGTTGGGATATGAAAATCTTATTGGAAGAGTAGTATACTCTAAATCAGGAAGAGATTCAGAAAGAGCATTTGTAATACTTGATGTAATTGATAAGAATTATGTCTATATTATAGATGGTAATCTGAGAAAAGTTGAAAAACCAAAGAAAAAGAAGATGAAACATTTAAATATAACAAATGATATATTGGAAGATATTAAGAAGTTGATAATGTCTGGAAATAATATCAGTAATTCAAAAGTAAGAAAGTGCTTAGAAAATAAGGACGCTGATAAGGAGGGTTAAGTGCCTTATGTCAAAAGACGATGTAATTGAAATGCAGGGTGCAGTTTTAGAAGCTTTACCTAATGCTATGTTTCAAGTTCAGTTAGAAAGTGGTCAAATAATATTAGCACATGTATCTGGAAAATTAAGAATGAACTTCATAAGAATTTTACCAGGTGACAAAGTTACAGTTGAGCTTTCTCCATATGATTTAAGTAGAGGTAGAATAACTTGGAGAGCAAAATAGCAAGGAGGGTTAGTAATGAAAGTAAGACCATCAGTAAAGCCTATATGTGAAAAATGTAAGGTTATAAGAAGAAAAGGAAAAGTAATGGTTATTTGTGAAAATCCTAAGCATAAACAAAAACAAGGTTAATAATCATTAAAAAATTTCTTAAAACCATTGATAATTTTGCAGATTTGCAATATTATGTATAGGTATGATATTGAATATAATTTTAACAAGATTATATGCGGCTGCTAACATATATGAAAAAGAATTAACTTTTGGAAAATTAGGAGGTGTAGGATTCAATGGCTAGAATAGCTGGTATAGATCTACCAAAGGATAAAAGAGTTGAAGTAGGTCTAACATACATCTACGGGATTGGAATATCAAGATCTCGTAAGATTCTTGATGTAACTGGAGTAAACCCTGAAACTAGAGTTAAAGATTTAACTGAAGAAGAAGTAAATACACTAAGAGATTATATAAGTAAAAGCTTCGAAGTTGAAGGTGACCTAAGAAGAAAAATAGCTCTTGATATTAAGAGATTAGTTGAAATAGGATGCTATAGAGGAATAAGACATAGAAAAGGTCTTCCACTAAGAGGACAAAAGACTAAGACTAATGCAAGAACAAGAAAAGGACCAAAGAAAACTATTAGCGGTAAGAAGAAGAAATAGTAAGGAGGGATGATAAGTGGCTAAGGCAAAAGTTAAAAAAACTAGAAGAAGAAAAGAAAGAAAAAATATTGAACACGGCTGTGCACATATAAAATCAACCTTCAATAACTCTATTGTTACATTGACTGATAGTGTTGGAAATGCTTTATCTTGGTCAAGTGCAGGTGCATTAGGATTTAAAGGTTCAAGAAAGAGCACACCATTTGCAGCACAAATGGCTGCTGAAACAGCAGCAGCTGGAGCAATGGAACATGGATTAAAGAGTATTGAAGTATATGTAAAAGGACCAGGTGCTGGTAGAGAAGCAGCTATAAGATCTTTACAAGCTGCAGGTCTTGAAATAACATTAATAAAAGATGTTACACCAATACCACACAATGGTTGTAGACCACCAAAGAGAAGAAGAGTTTAATTATATAGAAACAGGAGGTGTTACTTGAATGGCTAGATATACTGGACCTACATGTAGACAATGTAGAAGAGAAGGTATGAAACTATTCCTTAAAGGAGATAGATGTTATACAGATAAGTGTGCATTTGCTAGAAGAGGCTATGCACCAGGACAGCACGGACAAAGTAGAAAAAAACTTTCTAACTATGGAATTCAATTAAGAGAAAAGCAAAAAGCTAGAAGAATATATGGAATTCTTGAAAGCCAATTCAGAAAATACTATGAAAAGGCTGATAAAATGAGAGGAATAACAGGTGAAAACTTGTTAAAACTTCTTGAAATGAGATTAGATAACGTAGTATTTAGATTGGGAATTGCTGCTTCAAGAACAGAAGCAAGACAATTAGTTACTCACGGACATTTCTTAGTAAATGGAAAGAAAGTAGATATTCCATCTTATATAGTAAGTGTTAATGATGTTATAAGCGTTCGCGAAAAGAGCAGATCAGGTGAGAAATTCAAAGTATTTGCTGAAAATCCAAAGCCACTACCAGCTTGGTTAGAAGGCAATGTAGCAAATTTGGAAGGCAAAGTTATTGCTGAACCTACTAGAGCAGATATTGATGTTCCAGTAAACGAAACATTAATTGTTGAGTTATACAGTAAATAAGAATGGTGATTAGAATGGAATCAGTTACCCTCAGTATGGTATAATTCATTAAGGGAGGGTTCATATGTTAGAAATAGAAAAACCCAAAATAGAATGTATTGAAGCAGCTCAAGATGGATCTTATGGTAAATTTGTTATTGAACCATTAGAAAGAGGCTATGGTATTACACTTGGAAATTCATTAAGAAGAATTCTTTTATCATCATTACCTGGTGTTGCAGCAAATTCCATAAACATAGATGGAGTTCTTCATGAGTTATCAACTGTAACAGGAGTTAAAGAAGATGTCACTGAATTAATTTTAAATGTTAAAGGATTAGCATTAAAAATGGAAGGTGAAGGTCCAAAGACAGTATATATAGATATGCAAGGACCATGTGAAGTAACTGCTGCAGACATTACATCAGACGGTGATGTTGAAGTTGTAAACAAAGATTTACATATAGCAACTTTGGATGAAGACGGAAAATTATATATGGAAATCAATGTTGACAAGGGTAGAGGATATGTTTCTCAAAATAAAAATAAGAGAGATGATTTACCAATAGGTACTATCCCAGTAGATTCAATATACACTCCAGTTAAAAGAGTTAATTTCAGTGTAGAAAATACTAGAGTTGGTCAAATTACTGATTATGATAAATTAACCATAGAAGTATGGACTAACGGTACTATAAGACCGGAAGAAGCTATAAGTCTTTCAGCAAAAATTCTTATCGAACATTTCAAATTATTTATGACACTTACTGATCATGCGGATAATGTTGAAATAATGATTGAAAAAGAAGAAGATAAGAAAGAAAAAGTTCTTGAAATGACAATAGAAGAGTTAGATCTTTCTGTTAGAAGTTACAACTGCTTAAAGAGAGCAGGTATTAATACTGTACAGGAATTAACTGAAAGATCTATGGATGATATGATGAAGGTTAGAAATTTAGGCAAAAAATCACTAGAAGAAGTGCAAGAAAAACTTGCAGCTTTAGGATTAGGCTTAAAGAAATCCGATGAGTAAAGGAGGATGAAACATGGCACAACAACGTAAGTTGGGGCTTCCAACTGATCAGAGAAGAGCTATGCTAAGAAACTTAGTTACTAGTTTCTTAAAACATGGTAGAATAGAAACTACTGTAACTAGAGCAAAAGAAACTAGAAATATAGCTGAAAAAATGATCACTCTTGCTAAAAGAGGAGATCTTCATGCTAGAAGACAAGTATTAGCATATGTTACTGAAAAAGAAGTAGTTGAAAAGTTATTTGCAGATGTTGCTCCAAAGTATGCAGATAGAAATGGTGGATACACTAGAATATATAAAATGGGACCAAGAAGAGGAGACGGAGCAGAAGTAGTTATACTTGAATTAGTATAATTGTTTGTACGGGGATTAAGTATTTTCCAGCTTAGTCCCCATTTTGTTATAGTTTTTATTAGAAATTTTTGAAGGAGTATTTGTTCATATGAGTAAAAATATGATAGAATGCAAAAAGGTTATATACAAGTATGAAAAAAGTGAAGAAGATGCTAAAATTGCTGTAAATGGAGTTGACCTAGATATAAAAAAAGGTGAATTTTTAGTAGTACTTGGGCATAATGGGTCAGGGAAATCTACCTTAGCAAAGCATATGAATGCGCTTTTATTACCAAGTGGAGGACAGGTATATGTAGATGGTATGGATACATGTAATCCAGAATATATGTGGGAAATAAGAAATAAGGCAGGTATGGTTTTTCAAAATCCTGATAACCAAATTGTTGCTACAATAGTAGAAGAAGATGTAGCTTTTGGACCAGAAAATCTAGGGGTTGAACCATCTGAAATAAGAAAAAGAGTGGATGAAGCATTACAAAAGGTTAAAATGTATGAGTATAGAAAGCATGCACCACATTTATTATCAGGTGGACAGAAACAGAGAATAGCAATAGCAGGTATTTTAGCGATGAAACCAAATTGCATTATATTTGATGAACCAACAGCTATGCTAGATCCTTCTGGAAGAAAAGAAGTTATTGAAACAATTAGGGATATTAATAAGAATAATGGTATTACCATTGTACTAATTACTCATTATATGGAAGAAGCTGCTGAAGCAGATAGGATAGTGGTCATGGATAAAGGAAACATTATGATGGAAGGAACTCCTAGAAAAATTTTTAGTAATGTATCGGTAATGAAAGAAATCGGTCTTGATGTTCCACAGATGACAGAGTTGGCTTATGAATTAAAAAAAAGCGGAATAAGTATTGATTCAGATATATTAACTATAGATGAGATGGTGAATGCATTATGTCAATTAAAATAGAAAATTTAACACATATATATATGCCAGGGTCACCTTTTGAGAAAAGAGCACTTGAAAATGTAAACTTAACTATAGATGATGGAGAATTCGTAGCATTAATAGGTCATACTGGTTCAGGAAAGTCTACATTAATTCAACATATTAATGGACTTTTAAAGCCTACAAATGGAAAAATAATAATTGATGATATAGATATTACATCTGCAAAAGTAAAATTAAGTGATATAAGAAAAAAAGTTGGACTTGTATTCCAATATCCTGAATATCAATTGTTTGAAGAAACAATAGAAAAAGATATTGCATTTGGTCCTAAAAATTTAGGACTTAGTAATGAAGAAATATCAAATAGAGTCAAAAAGGCTATGAATATCGTAGGCTTGGATTATGATACATATAAAGATAAATCTCCTTTTGATTTAAGTGGAGGTCAGAAAAGAAGAGTTGCAATAGCTGGAGTTGTTGCAATGGAACCCAGGGTTTTAATTTTAGATGAACCTACTGCAGGACTAGATCCAAAAGGAAGAGATGAAATTTTAGATAGAGTTAGAGAACTTAGAGAAGAATATAATATGACAATAATATTAGTATCACATAGTATGGAAGATGTTGCAAAAGTTGCAACTAGAGTTTTTGTTATGGATAAAGGAAAATGTATTTTAAATGATATACCAAGTAACGTATTCAAGGAAATAGACATACTGGAAGATGTTGGTCTCGCAGTGCCACAGGTTACTTATTTGGTAAGAGAATTAAGAAAAAGTAATTTTAATATATCAGAAGATATATTTACAATAGATAAAGCAAAACAAGAAATAATAAATGTATTAAGGGGAGCTAAAAATGATTAAAGATATTACTATAGGGCAATATGTTCCAGGAGAATCCTTTATTCATAAATTAGATCCTAGAATTAAAATATTATTGTCTATGATATATATAATTGATTTGTTTTTAGTTAATAATTTTAAAGGGTATATTTTTATAATAGGTTTCACATTAGCCGCTATAATTATTTCTAGGGTACCCTTTTCGTATATATATAAAGGACTAAAACCTATATTCATATTGCTTATTATAACCGCTTTGCTAAATATTTTCATGACAGGTGGTTCACAGGGTGAAGTGCCACTGTGGCAGTGGAAATTTTTAAGAGTATATAAACAAGGATTGGTACTAGCTGCTTTTATGATTATCAGATTAGTTTTCTTAATTATAGGAACATCATTACTTACATTAACTACTTCTCCTATTGAGTTAACAGATGGTCTTGAAAAGCTTTTAAATCCATTTAAAAAGATTGGTTTACCAGCCCATGAACTTGCTATGATGATGACGATAGCTCTAAGATTTATTCCTACACTTATGGATGAAACTGATAAAATAATGAAGGCACAAATGGCTAGGGGAGCAGATTTTGAAACAGGTAATCTTTTTAGTAGAGCCAAGAATCTAATTCCTTTATTAGTGCCGTTATTTATTAGTTCTTTTAGAAGAGCTGATGAGCTTGCTATGGCTATGGAAGCCAGGTGCTATAGAGGCGGAGATGGCAGGACTAGAATGAAGATATTAAAATTAGAAAATAGAGATTTTATAGCGGTAACTATCATAATACTTTTAGTAGTTGTATCTGTTTGGAGCAGAACTTTATAAAAATTATATTATAGTTGATGAGTTACTATCAGAGGTGTAGCTGATGAGAAGGAATATAAAAATAATTGTAGAATTTGATGGAACTAATTATGCTGGATGGCAGAGGCAGAAAAATGCTGTCACAATTCAACAAAAAATTGAGAATGCTATAAAAGAGATAACAAAGGAAACGATTGAAGTTATTGGATCTAGTAGAACTGATGCTGGAGTTCATGCTAAAGGTTTTGTAGGAAATTTTTTTACTGAAAGTAGTATACCACCAGAAAAATTCAAGTATGCAATTAATACAAAGTTGCCAGAAGATATAGTGATACTTCATTCAGAAGAAGTTTCACAGCATTTTCATGCACGATATAACAGTAAAGGTAAGAAGTACGTGTATACTGTATTAAATAGAAAAGACAGAGCAGCAATTCAGAGAAATTATATATATAATTTTCAAGGAGAGCTTGATTTAAATTTAATGATAGAAGCTAGCAAATATTTTTTAGGTACACATGAATTTGATTCTTTTAGAAAAAAAGGTAGTTCAGTGAAAACAACAATAAGGACAATATACTGTTTGGATATTTTGAAAAATAATGATGAAATTAAATTTATTATTTCAGGTGATGGTTTTTTATATAATATGGTAAGAATAATTGTAGGAACTCTACTTGAGGTGGGAATAAATAAAATTAAGCCTCGAGATATTAAAAATATAATTCTGGCTAAAGATAGAACTAAGGCAGGAAAAGCAGTTCCAGCTAGTGGATTATGCTTGAAAGAAGTATTTTACTAATATAGTAAAAAAACTTTTGAATTTGTCAATTAAAATTGAAAGATATGTTGACACGCCTGGCTAATTGTATTATAATATTCTTTGTTTGAAGGGTAAGTATATAAGACCACAGGCCCCGGTCTTGATATAGAAGAGAAGAACACGAGTGAAAAGTTCAAGGAGGGAAAATGATGAAATCATATATCGCAAAGCCAAATGAAGTAGAAAGAAAATGGTATGTTATAGACGTTGAAGGAAAAGCATTAGGAAGAGCAGCAAGTCAAGTTGCTTCAATTTTAAGAGGAAAGAATAAACCAACATATACACCAAATGTTGATACTGGAGACTATGTTATAGTATTAAATGCTGATAAAATACTATTAACTGGAAAAAAATTAGATCAAAAAATGTTAAGACATCATTCATTATATCCAGGTGGATTAAAAGAAATTTCTTATAGAAAAGCTATAGAAAAGAAACCTGAATTTGTTTTTCAAGAAGCTGTAAGAAGAATGCTTCCACAAGGGCCTTTGGGAAGACAAATGCTTAAAAAATTAAAAGTATACAAAGGTTCAGAACATAATCAAGAAGCTCAAAAACCAGAAGTTTTAGAGTTAAGATACTAAGAGGAACTGAAGGGAGGATATATAGATGGCTAAAGTTCAATATTTTGCAACAGGAAGAAGAAAGAAAGCAGTAGCTAGAGTAAGACTTGTACCTGGTGAAGGTAGAGTTACAATAAATAAAAGAGATATACAAGAGTTCTTTGGTTTAGAAACTTTAAGATATATCGTAAATCAACCATTAGTTTTAACAGGAACTAAAGAAAAATTTGACGTATTAGTAAATGTTTATGGTGGTGGATTCACAGGTCAAGCAGGAGCTATAAGACATGGTGTAGCAAGAGCACTTGTTAAAGCTGACGAAACATTAAAGTCAGAAATTAAAAGAGCTGGTTTCTTAACAAGAGATCCAAGAATGAAAGAAAGAAAGAAATACGGTCTTAAAAAAGCAAGAAGAGCTCCACAATTCTCAAAGAGATAATATGGATTCAAAGCAAGAAAGAGAAATCTTTCTTGCTTTTTTTATGATGTATCTTGACTTACAATTTTGATATTTTTTTCAAGGACAAACTCAATTACGTTTTCTAATGAAAATATAGATCAATCAATTTATATTTTAAAATATTAATATAAGTCATATATTATTGTATTATTTGATATGGAACACTAAATTGGGAGGGAGAATTTTGATAAATATAATTATTGGACTTTTAGGTGGATTAGGATTATTTTTATATGGAATGAAGCTGATGGGAGATGGATTAGAAAATATTGCTGGAGATAAAATGAAGGTATTTTTTCAAAAGATAACATCTAATCCAGTTAAAGGAATTACTAC
This sequence comes from Clostridium sp. ZS2-4, assembly GCF_026719745.1. Lineage (GTDB taxonomy): Bacteria > Bacillota > Clostridia > Clostridiales > Clostridiaceae > Clostridium_H. Next base: position 206,280 of record NZ_JAPPRQ010000027.1, on the reverse strand, counting down.
AGGTGCTATTGTTACAGCCATTATCCAGAGCAGTAGTGCCACCACTGTGATAGTAGTAGGTTTTGTTAATGCAGGACTTATGAATCTTTATCAAGCTGCAGGAGTAATAATGGGAGCCAATATTGGAACTACCGTTACTACACAGATAATAGCATTTAAATTAGATGGAATTATACCTATATTTATTGCATTAGGTGCAGCAATGTTTTTATTTTGCAAAAAAGACAAAATAAAAGAAATAGGACATATTATATTAGGATTTGGTATTCTGTTTTTAGGTATGGAGTTAATGAAAGAAACTATGAATCCATTAGCTCAATCAGATTTTTTTGCAAATTTGATAGTTTCTCTTCAAGGTAATATTTTCTTGGGGATTTTTGTAGGAATGATTATGACAGCAGTTATACAAAGTTCATCAGCTTCCACAGGGATATTGGTAGCTTTATCTGGAACAGGATTGCTTCCGATAGAGGTTGCAATACCTATTTTATTTGGTAATAATATAGGTACTTGTATTACTGCATTAATATCTAGTGTAGGAACAAATAAAACAGCTAAAAAGGCAGCGTTAATTCATTTGTTTTTCAACTTAATAGGTACATTAGTATTTATACCTCTAATACCTTTATTAACAAGTATAGTTGTAAAAATGAATCAAAATGATATTACAAGACAAATTGCCAATGCACATACTATATTTAACATAGCTAATACTATTATTATGGTTCCTTTCATAAATTATTTGGTGTTATTAGTAAACAAAGTAATACCAGGGGAGGATGAGATAGAAGGTTTTGGAACTAAATATATAGATGAAAGATTGTTAGAAACACCTATTATAGCTGTAGGGCAAGCTACTCAAGAGATAGTCAGAATGTCAAAAAAGGCAAAAGAAAATTTGCTTATTGCTATGGAAGCTTTTGAGACAGATAATGAAGAATTGATTAAAAAAGTATATGAAAATGAAAAATTAATAAATTTATTAGAACATGAAATTACTATTTTCCTGGTGAAATTATCAAATACGGATATGGCTGAAGATCAAAAAAATATAGTTGTATCTATGTTTCATGTCGTAAATGACATTGAACGTATTGGAGATCATTGTAAAAACTTAGCTGACTTAACAAATGAAAAAGTTCAAAAGAAATTGGTTTTTTCAGATAAAGGGATGCAAGAACTAAGACATTTATATGAATATACTATGGATGCAGTACGTACAAGTATAGGTAGTTTTAAAGAGAATAATATAGCTAAAGCTGAAAGCACATTGGTTATTGAAGAAAATATAGACAGATTAGAACAAGAATATAGAGAGGCTCATATTAAAAGATTAAATAAAGGTTATTGCAGTGCTAGAGAAGGAGCGATATTTTTAGATATAATCAGTAATCTTGAAAGAATAGGAGATCATTCAACGAATATTGCTGAATCAATTATAAACAGATAAAAAAATAAAGATAAAGTCTTGCAGTTATGCAAGGCTTTATTTTTAAACAAAATATCAAAAATATTCAATATATTTTCCCGTTTTTGTAAGAAGATAACGTAAGTAAGAAATATAAATATAGGACAAAATATAGAATGAAGTGAAGTTTAGGAGGAATATTATGATAAGAGAAAACAAGTTAATATATATTATTTTAATTTTAATAATATCAGCAGTATCTTTCGGTAATTTTGAGCATATAGTTTTTGCAGAAGAAAATACGCAAAAAATAATTTTATTAGATCCAGGACATGGTGGTATTGATGGAGGAGCTATATCAAAAAATGGTACCGTTGAAAAAAATATTAATTTAAGTATTGCCAAAAAGCTAAAAATAAATTTAGAACAAAAGGGTTTTAATGTAATTATGACTAGAGAAGATGATATAGGTCTTTATTCGGATAAAGGAAGAATTAGAGATAAAAAAAATGAAGATTTGAATAATAGATGTAAAATAAAGGGAGAAACAAATTGTGATATATTTATGAGTATTCATTTAAATATGTTTCAGCAAAGTCAATATTATGGAGCACAGGTGTGGTATTCTAAAGAAGGTGAAAGTGCAGAATTAGCTCATATATTGCAGCAGAATCTTATAAAAGATTTAAATAATAATAATAAGAGAAAAGAAAAATGTGCTAAGGGAGCATATAAAATATTAAGATGCCATAGTGATATACCATCTGTTCTAGTGGAATGTGGTTTTTTATCAAATCTGGAGGAGGAAGAAAAACTGAAAACTGATTCCTATCAAGAAAAAATAGCTGTTTCTTTAGCAAATTCAATTGAAGAATTTTTCAAGTATAAAAAGAATAAGCAAGATAACATGGAAGCTGAAGAAAGTGCTAAGGTTAAACGGTTATGGGATATTTTCAGTAGAATGACAAGTAAATAGAAATATATAAAAACCGACATATTACCTAGGAAATATGTCGGTTAATTATATTTAATCTTCCTTCATGCAATATGGACATTTTTTATGAACTGGATGATCTAGCATTAATGAAGCTTCATTTAGAGAACTATACATTTCGATATCTTCTTCATCAATTTCGTTAATTTTACATTCAGATTTTTCATTTTTCAAATCATGTATCACGTTTGTTGAAAGATCATAAGCAAATCTTTTATAAAAAAATGGATACTCTTTTCTAATCATATTTATCACCTCAGTATTTATTATGTAGACTATTAATACAATTGTATCATATAACATATTTTAATGCATTACATAATAAAAGAACTTATATATATAAGTTGTAATAAATGATATTCATTATATTAAAACTTCATCGAAGTTTTTTCATAAATTGATCATTGAACAATGAGTATTGATAATTGTAATATATTATAAAGTTATCTTTTATGTCTTTTTGAATTTATATAAATATATATATTAATTTTATGGTAAAATATAAATTAGTATTGGGATATATGAAAATGAAGGGAGTTAGTTGATTTTCAATTTATAGAAATCGGCGAAAATATATGAGAGAAATACAGGTGCTAAAAATAGTTGAAACAGTTAAGGAAATGTGTATTGAGGCAAATTATTATTTAAGTGATGATATAAAGTCTGCATTAGAAAACTCTTATGAAACGGAAGAATGGCAAATAGGACAAAATATATTAGAAAAGATTTTGGAAAATGTAAATATATCAGAAACGGAACAAATGCCTATATGTCAAGATACTGGTATGGCTTGTATATTTGTAGAAATTGGACAGGATGTACATATTAATGGAGGCAGCTTGGAAGATGCTATAAATGAAGGTGTAAGAAAAGGATATCAAGAAGGGTATTTAAGAAAATCGGTGGTGAAAGATCCTTTGGATAGAGTAAATACTAATGACAATACTCCAGCTGTTATATATTATGATATAGTTAAGGGAGATAAGCTTAAAATCACTGTAGCCCCTAAAGGATTTGGGTCAGAAAATATGAGTAAAATAGAAATGTTAAAGCCTGCTGATGGAGTTGAAGGTGTTAAGAATTTTATTATAGATACTGTTAAGAAAGCAGGACCTAATCCATGTCCACCTATAGTTGTAGGAGTAGGAATAGGAGGTACCTTTGATAAAGCTGCTTATTTAGCAAAAAAGGCATTAATAAGGCATTTAAATATTAGAAATTCAAATGAATTTTATTCAAATTTGGAAAAAGAACTTCTTGAGAGTATAAATGAACTTGGTATAGGTCCTCAAGGGTTTGGAGGAAAAACTACAGCTTTGGGTGTAAATATTGAAACATATCCTACTCATATTGCAGGACTTCCTGTAGCGGTTAATATCAATTGTCACGTTACAAGACATGTTACAAGAGAAATATAGAAAAAGAAAAAAGGTACGAAAGGTGGTTTTAACCTATGGATAAAAGAATTACTACGCCGTTAACTGAAGATATGGTTAAAGACTTAAAAGTTGGAGATACTGTTTTAATTTCGGGAACAATTTATACGGCTAGAGATGCTGCTCATAAAAGATTGATTGAACTTTTAGATAAAGGTGAAGAACTTCCAATGGATATAGAGAATAAAATTATATATTATGTTGGACCTACACCTGCTAAGCCTGGAATGGCTATTGGATCAGCTGGACCAACTACTAGCTATAGAATGGATCCATATGCACCTAGATTACTGGATAAAGGTCTTAGGGGAATGATAGGCAAAGGTCTTAGATCAGATAAGGTTATAGACTCTATTATAAAGAATAAAGCAGTATATTTTGGAGCTATAGGTGGGGCTGCTGCACTTATTGGTAAATCAATAGTTAATTCAGAAATTATAGCATATGAAGATTTAGGATCAGAGGCAATAAGAAAATTAGAAGTAATTGATTTCCCTGCTGTGGTTGTAATAGATAGTAATGGTAATAACTTGTATGAAATGGGACAAAAACAATATTTAAAATCATTAAAATAAGGGGGAACTGAGAAGAGAAAAATAGGCTTCTCTACTTAGGTATGGAATATAGACAGGAAGACATATTAACAGATAAAGAAAAGAGAATACGATTACAAGATATAATAATAGATAAATATAAAATGACTTTAATAGTTATTATAGTTAATTATCCTACACGAAATAAAAATAATGAGATAACAAATAATATAATACAAAATATAGATGAAATACTATCAGATATATTTTGTTGTTTTATTGATTTTAAGGTTTTAAGAATTACTGCAGAAGGTCCCATTTTAACTATTGCATTGAATAAAAAGGCCGTAGATGTGAAAAAGACTACTATAGAAATAGAAGATAAACATATTTTAGGAAAATGTATCCATATAGATGTATACGATAAAAATAAAAATAAAATAACTAGAAAAGATTTGGGATATCCAGAAAAAAAATGCATTTTGTGTGATAATCCATGGATAAAGTGTGTTAAAGAAAATATCCACAGCAAGGAAGAAATAGTGCAGTATATAGGTGAATGCTATAGAGAGTATATGGAGAGTTTTTATGGAAAAAAAATATAGTAGCATTTCATTAAAATCAAAACTAATTATTTTTGTGGTTGTAGCAATAGTTTCAATAGGGATTGTAATTATGGATGGAAGAAATAATAGAAAAAATAATCTTATAATAGAGAATAAAACAAATAGTAAAATAACAAGTACAGAACTAAATTTTATTCAAAATAAAGAAATTTTAAATACAACAGATACTTCTAAGAGTGATGAAACTAATAGAAAAATAAATAATAAGCTTGAGGAAAAATATAAAAAAGGATATGATGCTTTTCACAGCAAAAAATACGAGGAAGCCATAAAGATAGAAAATGAAGTAATTGCAGAAGATAAAAACTTTTATAAAGCTTACAGCATAAAAGGGATAGCTTTATGCTTTGATGGGAATTATGAAGAAGGAATGAAAGCTATAGATAAAGCTTTAGAAATAAATTCAGGGTACGGTTACGGCAGATTCAATAAGGCTCTTGCTTATGAACTATATAGATATTACGATGAAGCACTAATATGGTATGACAAGGCTTTAGAGGTGGAAAATTATATATGGAGTTATTATGGAAAAGCTAGCATCTACGGAAGACGTGGAGATATTGAAAATACAGTTAAATATTTAAAAATAGCTATAGATATGGATGCTTCTGTTAAGAATTTGGCTAAAGAAGAAAGAGATTTTAATAATGTGAGAGAAAGTAAAGAGTTTAAAGAATCAATTCAATGAAATAATAGAGGCGAAGTTATTAAAAAAGGAAGTAAGTTAGGCTTGTACAACCTTAACTCGACTTCCTTTTTATTCATATAAATTCTTATTGAATTTTTTTATTTTTGCTAATTATCTTCTGTCTAAGATCATTAGTGCGATATTATTTGAATGGTCACCTATTCTTTCAAGGTTAGTTACTAAATCTATGAAAATAGCACTACCAGCGGTATTACATTCTCTTTGATTAAGTCTAGAGAAATGCTCTTTTCTAAATTGTTTTTCCATAGCGTCAATTTTTCCTTCGGTTTCAATAGCTTTTTCTGCCATTTTAAAATCGAAATCCTCTAAAGATTTTATGACACAGTTTACTGCATGACTAGCAGCTTTATATATATCGTCTGTATCTCCTATGGCTTTTTTAGAAAAAACAACAGAGTCATTAATTTTTAATTCAGCAAGTTCTACAATATTTTTTGCATGGTCACCAATTCTTTCAATATCACTCACTACATGGAACAATGAGGATACAAGTGATGACTGTTGTTCAGATAAATCAGTATTTGCAAGTAGAACCATATAATCAGTTATTTCTCTTTGTAAGAAATTAATTAGTTTTTCTTGTCCATATACAGAGCTTATTAATTCGTTATCATTATTAAAAAATGCTTCCATAGAATTAGTTAAGTTTTCAGAAGAAAGTTTCCCCATTCTTACGATCTCTTTAACTAATTGACCAGATGCTATTGATGGAGTTTCAAGTATTCGTTTATCAAGATATTCTAAAGAATAATCACTTGTCATCTTATCATCACCTGGTACCAATTTATTTACAAATTTAACCAAAAAGGAGATGAAAGGTACTTGTATAACCACATTGGATATATTGAATATTGTATGTGCATTTGCAATTTGTCTTTGAACATCTCCGCCAAGCATAGGTACAAGTTTTAAAACAATACCAAGACCTAACATAAATATCATTGTACCTATAGCATTAAATGTTAGATGTATAAGTGATGCACGTTTTGCATTTTTCGTAGTTCCAATACTAGCTAGTAGAGCAGTGACACATGTACCCATGTTATCACCAAAAAGTATTGGAAGTGCAACATTTAATGTGATTGCATTTGTACCTGCAAGTGCCATAAGAATACCAATTGTAGCACTACTACTTTGAACTGTAGCCGTCATACATAATCCAACAAGAACACCTAGTAAAGGATGTTTTCCAAGAGTAATTATAAGATTTTTAAAGTTTTCCATTTCTCTTAATGGATGCATGGAATCTTTCATTATTTCCATACCTACAAACAAAATACCAAAACCAAGAATTATTTCACCTATGTCTTTAGTTTTTTTCTTTTTGGCAAATAAAACTATAGCTGCACCTATTCCAAGAATTAGAGGAGCTATATCAGATAGCTTGAAGGCTATAAGCTGTGCTGTTATTGTTGTACCTATATTGGCACCCATTATAACACCAGCAGCTTGGAATAAATTCATAAGACCAGCATTAACAAAACCAACAGTCATTACTGTTGTAGCACTACTACTTTGAATTATTGCAGTAACACCAGCACCAACAAGTACAGCTAAAATTCTATTACTTGTTAGTATTTCTAGAATTCTCTTAAGTTTTTCACCGGCAGCTTTTTGAAGACCGTCTCCCATAAGCTTCATACCGTAAACAAATAATCCTAGTCCACCTAATAATTGAAAAATCATTACATAGTTCATATCAACTCTCCTATTAAAAATGTTAATAATATATTAAGTACTTTATGAATTCTATCATAGAAATGTTAAATCTATATTAAATTGCAAAAATAAATTAATAGAAAAAATAAATACTTATGTTATTTGCAAACCTCTATTCCATATTTTTTACATTTTAATGATACTGTTCTGTGAGTTAATCCTAAAGCTTTACCTGCTTTATTAAAGCTTTTATATTTTTTCATAGCTAAAGAAATAATTTCTTTTTCGTATTCCTCCATAGGAAGTATTTGTCCATCTCTTAAATTTATTAGATTAATATTTTTAGGAGAACTATTAGAGATATAGAAAGGTAAATCTTTCAGTGTAATAATTTCATCATCACACATATTTATAGCCCTTTCTATAATGTTTTCGAGTTCACGAATATTACCAGGCCAGTCATAATTCTGTATATAAGCTAATACATTAAAATCTATTCCAGCGATTTTTTTATTCATTTTAGTACTTATTTTTTCAATAAAGTGTTCTACTAAGGAGTTAAGATCCTCTCGTCTATTCTTAAGGGGAGGAAGATGTATGCTTATTACATTTAATCTATAATATAAGTCTTCTCTGAAGTCTTCACTTTTCATCATTTCTTCCAGATTTTTGTTTGTAGCTGCAATTATCCTAACATCTACTTTTTTAGTGTTCAAGCCACCTATACTTTCAAATTCTTTTTCTTGAATAACACGAAGAAGTTTTACTTGCATAGCAGGGGACATATCTCCGATTTCATCAAGAAATATTGTTCCTTCATTAGCAATAGTGAACTTACCAGGTTTACTTTTAACTGCACCAGTAAAAGCTCCCTTTTCGTATCCGAATAATTCACTTTCTAAAAGATTCTCTGGAATAGCTGCACAATTTACTCTCACAAAAGGTTTATTTTTTCTAGGGCTATTATTGTGTATAGCTTGAGCAATAAGTTCTTTTCCTGTTCCGCTTTCTCCACGTATTAGTACAGTTGAAGAAGATCTTGAGGCTTTATCAGCAATTATTAAACATTCTCTTAAGCTGCTGCTGCTTCCTATAATATTACTAAAGGAGCTGTTTAACTGAGAGTGTCTTTGTAATTCTTCTTTATAGTAATTTAATTCCTCTTCAAAGTTTTCCAGCTTTTTCATAAGATCTTTAATCTCATTTACTGGTTTAGAGATGGAAATGACACCTTTAAAGGAATTATCAATAAATAAAGGTTGAACTGTAGAAATTATATTTAAATCTTCCTTTTGATGAACTATGTTTTCAAGTTTGGTTTTAGAATTAAAAACTTTTATTCTAAGACCATTTGGAGAAATCTCTATTAAGTCTTTACCAAGAATATCGTTTATTTTCATTTTGAAGTAATTTTCATAAGATGGATTCACATAACTTATCTGTCTTTTTTCATCTACAAAGCAAATAAGTTCATGAGATGTTTCTAATATCTTTTTGAATTTTTCATTTAATTCTTTTATACCAACTAATTCTGAAATATCTTGAAAGATTCCAACAGCACCTATTACTTTACTATCAGATATTATTGGAGAACGATTAACGATAGTTATATGATTATTTATATGTTGAATTTTCCCATACTGATTTTCCTTGTGTGCTAGTACATATGGCAAATCAGAAGTAGGAATAATGTCTTTTACAAATCTGCCAATTACATTTTTTGCTTGTTTATCTATAAGCTTAAGCGCATAACTATTAATAGTAGTAATGTTAGAGTTATTATCAATTACAATTATGCCTACAGGAATGCTTTCTAGAATTTGCTTATTGGCTATAGTGTTTTCCTCCAAGATAGCATCAAGTTTTGACATTGAGAAGGTACTTGTACTTAACTCTTCTGATATAAAATGACATAATTCCAATACAGCAGTTTTACCATTTATACTATCAGATAAACAGGAAACTTCTATTTCTTCATTTTCGGAAATTTTTAGAGATATTAGTGCCAACATACTTACAGCTATTGATTCTGCGTTGTTAAGTTTTCTTATATATAAGTCTACATTATATTTTGATTTTATCACAGATACTTTGTGAACTATTGTAGCGGCTACACGAGTGTGAACTCCATCTTTAATTTTTACTATAATATTTTTTTTGAACATAAAATAATACTCCTTCTGTTTATAAGTAGAAATACGATTAATTGATAAAAAGTATCAAGAATCCATAGAGGATTGATAAAAAATACCATATATATAATATACCATATAAATTCATTAGTCTAGTGGAATTATATAGAGTCTGTCAGGAAATAATAAGTATGCTTTAAATTTAAAGTTGATAAAAAATATCAAGAAATTTTTTGTTGACTTTTACATAAGGGATACAAACAGCTAATTTTCGACAAATAGAAGAATATATAAAAATGGCATGATTATTGCTATAAATTAATAAGGACATATGTTAATAAAAATTCATAAAAATAACTTGCAATTTAATTTAAATAATAATTTGTTGATTTTGAAATTGATTTTAGGAGGAAATATAATGAAAAAAGGTATTGCTGCATCAAAAGGCTATGCAATCGGACAGGTTATAATAAAAGAGGAAAGTGAAGTTACTGTAGTTGAAACAAAAATAACAGATTTACAAGCTGAAAAAGGAAGACTTAAAAAAGCAATAGAAGATTCTAGAGAACAATTATCTAAAATTAAGGAAAAAGCTGAAATAGAATTAGGACCAGAAAAGGCAGCTGTATTTGAAAGCCATATGATGCTTTTAGATGACCCGGAATTTACAGGAGCAGTTGAAATGAATATAGAATCAAGCATGGTAAATGCTGAAAAAGCATTAAATGATGTTATTGAAATGTACATGGGTATCTTTGGAGCAATAGAAGATGAATACATGAAGGAAAGAGCTGCAGATGTTAAAGACGTTGGAAACAGAATACTTGCAAATCTTGCAGGAAAAGCAGGTTCTGGACTTGAAAATTTAGATAAAAATACTATAGTTGTTGCACATGATTTAACACCATCAGATACTGCACAGCTTGACAAGAACAAAGTTGTTGGTTTCTTAACAAACATAGGTGGAAGAACTTCACACAGTGCTATCATGGCAAGAACTTTAGAAATTCCAGCTGTTGTTGGGTTAATGGACATAACTGAAGCTGTTAAAGATGGAGATACTGTTATCTTAGATGGAGAACAAGGATTAGCAATCATAAATCCAGATGAAGCTACAATAGCTCAATACGAAGAAAAAAAAGCAGCTTATGAAAAAGAAAAAGAAGAATTAAAGAAGCTTATAGAAGTTGAGACAGTAACTAAATTAGGAAAACGTGTTGAAGTCTGTGGGAACATAGGAAAAGCAAAAGATATAGACCAAGTACTTGAAAATGGGGGAGATGGTGTAGGACTGTTCAGAACTGAGTTCTTATATATGGATAGAAATGATATGCCAACAGAAGAAGAACAATTTGAAGCATATAAATATGTTGCAGAAAAATCAGCAGGTAAGCCAATAGTTATAAGAACTCTTGATATTGGAGGAGATAAGAAGCTTCCATATCTTCCATTACCTGAAGAAATGAATCCATTCTTAGGATATAGAGCAATAAGATTATGCTTAGATAGAAAAGAAATATTCAAAATTCAATTAAGAGCATTATTAAGAGCTTCAGCTTATGGAAACATAAAGATAATGTTCCCTATGATTGCTTCACTTGAAGAATTTTTAGCTGCAAAAGAAGTTCTAAGTGAATGCATGGAAGAATTAAAAGCAGAAGGAAAAGAATTTAATGCAGATTTAGAAGTTGGAATGATGGTTGAAATACCAGCAGCAGCAGTTTGTGCTGATGAACTAGCAAAACATGTTGATTTCTTCAGTATAGGAACTAATGACTTAATTCAATATACTCTTGCTGCTGACAGAATGAATGAAAAAGTTTCTTACCTTTATAATCCACAACATCCTGCTGTTTTAAGACTTATAAAGATGACAATAGATGCTGCACATAAAGAAGGAAAATGGTGTGGAATGTGTGGAGAAGCAGCTGGAGATGAATCAATGATACCAATACTTGTTGAATATGGTTTGGATGAATTCTCAATGAGTGCTACTTCAATATTAAGAGCTAAGCAAATAATAATGAACAACTAATCATAAGAATAGAGAAATAAGTGAATACAAGTTTATAAAATATAAAAAGCTTTATATCTTTCAAAGGTATAAGGCTTTTTGTTTTAAAATATTAATAATTTAAACAAATAAAAAATGTGGAAAAATGAAGAAAAAACAATGGTAAAATTAACATTGTTTTTTATTTTTTGTGACTTTTGCGATATAATTATCGTATAAATTATTAGGCAGGTGTTAGGGGGGAAGGTCACTTGTTCAACAACGAAGAAGATGTAAAATTAGTTGGGGAAGTTTTGGAAGGGCGTATAGAAAGCTTTGAAGAGATTGTAAATCGATATGAAATGACTATTTTAAAATTTATTTATAGCATGATTAAAGATAAGGAAGCGTCAGAGGATATAACTCAGGAGGTATTTATAACAGTATATAATAAACTGGATACTTTTGATAACAGGTATAAATTTTCAAATTGGATTTTAAGAATAGCTAAAAATAAATGTATTGATTATGTTAGAAAATATAAAAAGGTACATGAAGAAAATATAGATGATGTAAAAGCAATGACAATAGCTTCAAAAGAGATTTCCCCAGAACAAACTCTTGAATATAAAGAAACAAAACGAGTGATACAAGAATACATAAACGGGCTTGAATATATAGACAAGCAAATAATTATGCTGAGATATCTTAAAGAGGTAACTTTTAATGATATATCTAAAATATTAGATATAAGTGAGTCAGCGGTTAAACGAAGATATTATAAAATAAGAGAGAAATTTAAGAAAAATATAATCTATGAAGAAAAGAGGTGTGAATATGAAGTGTGAAACATTTACAGATAATTTGGAAAAATATATATTAGATGATTTATGTGATGATTTAAAAATAAAGATGGAAGAACATATGAAATTTTGCAGCCACTGCAGAGAATTATATGAAGAAGAAATGTTATTTGAACAAGCCATAGAAGAGAGCTTAAATTTTGAGGATGTTGATTTTAAAAGCCAAAAGCAAAAAATAATGTCAAAAATTGATAAAGATAAATATAAAAAAGATATAATTATTAAAACCAAGGTAAATCCTATAAAATACATAAAGTGGTGTGCACCAATAGCTGCTGCAGCAGCATTTATATTAATGGTTAATCCTATAGCAAAATTTAAAATAGAGTCCAGCCCACAAAAAGAGATAGCAAGTGTAACAGAAAATATAGATAGTAAAAACTCAACGTTGAATAGTAACAATATTCCTGGAAATGTTACAGATGCTATACCAGATAAAGAAGGCAAAGATAATAAAGAAGGAAAAGAAACAAAAGAAGAGACTTATAAAAAAACTGAAATTAAGCAAGATGATAAAAAACAAATTACATCCATACCTAATAATGATTCAGGAAAAAGTACAGTTAATAATGATAATTCAAATGAAAGTGCTAATAATTCAGAAAAACTTATACCTGATATAGTTTCACAGGATGGAGAAAATAAAAAAGACATTGCAATGAATATAGAGGATAAAAATGATTTAAAAGATGAAAGTCTTAATATTGGTGTGGAATTAGAAAAAATATCAATAGAAGATAATAATAGAAAAGTTAGTGCTATGATGATTGAAGATAATATATGGTGTAATTCTCCTAATGAAAAATTAAGCTATAGTACAGCAGATAAAGGAAAGTCTGATATAATAGAAGAAAATAGGGATAAGATATTTATAAAGGACTTGAAAAATAATAAAAAGTGGTTATTTCGATTATCAGATAATAAAAACAAGGTTTTTATTAAATATGCTAAATGGATTGATGATGAAAGTCTATTTGTAGTATCTAAAATGATGAAAAAGAATGTAGTTCAGCATGAGGAACTTTATATGGTAAATACCATCACAGGAAAGGGCCTAATGGTCTACAAAACAGGGAATAGCAAAAGAAGTATTGTAGATGTTGAAAAAAATGATGAAAATCATATACAGGTTAAGCTTAATACAAAAAATAACGATAATTCCAGTGAAACTTATTTAGAAAAACACACTATATATAATGTACAAAATGATATAATAGATAATGATAAGAAAAAATAATGGGACTAAGGAGGACATTTATGAAAAATGAGGTTACTAAGTACAAAGAAATTGCTTGTTTAATGTTAAGTGTAGTATTTATATCAAGTATTATTGCCTTTACAGGTTGTTCAAAAAATAAAAATCAGATAGAGAATACTAAATTAAGTACGGACAAAAACCAGATTGCTGATTCAAACGATACAGATAAGAAAACACAAGATGAAAATGTGAAACCTAATGAAGAAAACACTAAAAATGAACCTGTGGGTGATGATAAAAAAGACGCTGGAGAAGATATGTCAAGAACTGAGGAAAATAAGGTTAAATTTGTAAAACATCAACTGGCAAAAAGTGTTGAGCCTGAATTTGGAACACCATGGAAGAATTCTATTAATAAAAAATTAAGTGTATGTATAGAAGGTAAAGGCCCTGATGCAGAAGAAGAGGGAATAGGAAAAATATATGTACGCGACTTATCAACAGGAGTAAAATGGTCTCTTGAAATTATTGAAGGGGAAAATCAGAATTCGCCAAAATCTATAGAATGGATAGATGATGAAAATATTATATCAATAGTGGGATTGGGTTATGGAACAGTTGCAATGGGTGGAAATGTATATAAAATAAATGTAAAAACAGCGGAAACTACTTTATTATATGATACAAAAAGTCAAAAGAAGCAAGTTATATCAGTAAAAAAAGTTGGAAATAAATTAGAACTTCAAATTTTAGTATATGACGATGAAGAGTTTATTAAAAACCATACTGAAAAGAAGGTTATTGAGTTAAAATAATTTAGGAAGGAAAATGAGCAGCACTGATGGAGAAGTCAAATAAATTATATCTAAAGGCTTTAAACAAGTATCAGAGTGGGTATATTGATCAGGCGATAGAGATATGTGAAGAGAGTATATCTATAAACATGAATAATACAGCTTCTATTAGTTTAAAAGGACTGCTGTACTATTTAAAAGGAGACATAGATAGTGCAAAAGCTCTTTGGAAATTGAATTATGAAGTTAATGAGGATGAAGTGTCTAGAAAGTATTTACAAGGATTAAATGAGGATGAGAGAAAATTAGCTTTATATACAAAGGCAGTAGGGTTAATTAAGAAATTGAATATAAAAGAAGCTTTAGGGCTGCTTATGGAATGCAAAGAAAGTGATTATAATTGCATAAATGTAAATAATGCTATAGCAGCTTGCTATGTAAAGCATGGTCAGTATGAAAAAGCTGTTCCTTATGTAAATGAAGTTTTGAAAATTGATATGAAAAACGATGTAGCCTTAATGAACAGAAAAGAACTGATTAAGTACGGTGTTAGAAGGAAAAGCTTTGTAAATAAACCTTTTAAAAAAAATGGAAAAATAATTGCAGCAGTAGCTTTAATTATGTTTTGTATTTTGATAGGTAAATATGGTATGACTGTTATGAAAAAAGTTAGCTTTAATAATGAAAAAATAAAAGCTTCTGTAAAAAATCAGAAATATGTTGATAAAAAAGAGATTGTAGATAAAAAGACAGATGTAAGCAAAAACATACAGCTTACCACTAAAGAAGCAGACAATAATAAAATTAATACTAAAACTGAAAAAAAACAAGAAGAAGTATTTCCACATGAAGATATAAAAAAAAGCTTAGGAAGTAAAGAGTATTATAAGCTTCATGGATATGTTTCCAAGTGGAAAAAAACAGAGTTAAAGATTAATGACAAAATTTTATTATCACAGTGTGAAGAAGTTCTAAAAAAAGAAGGAGTAAAATATTTTTATACAAAGGGTAGTGAATTTTTAGTATCTTCTAAAGAATATAAGAATACCATAGATAATTTATCAAAAGCTTATTTATATGGAAAAGATAATTATTTATATCAGGATATTGTGTATATGCTAGGTGTTGCTTATGAAAAAGGTGAAGATAATGAAAAAGCTCTAAAGTATTATTCAGAATATGATATTAAGTTTCCAAAAGGAAGCTATGAGGCGGAAGTATTATATAGACTTACTCTTATATATAAAGATGTAAATTTAAATAAATCAAAAGAATATGCAATAAAGCTTGTTAATAATTATTCAGCTTCTCAATATAATAATTCTATTATTAAGAACATAATTAACAAGCAGTAGAGATAAAATACGGTATACAAAATAATTTTTAATTTTGTATACCGTATTTTAAAAATTAGACTTTTGGAGACAATAAGTTATACGAAAAGATAATTGATAATTGCAAATAATTATTAATTAATATAAATTTACACTTGACTTATAAAGGGATTAGAGGTATATTAATAATATAAAGCATACCCCAACGGGGTATATAAATAGGACGGAGGGATATTATGGTAAGAGAAATAAGTGGATCAAATTTTATTCAAGAAGTAATAAATTCAGAACAAGCAGCTGTTGTAGACTTTTGGGCACCATGGTGCGGACCATGCAGAATGCTAGGACCTGTTATGGATGAATTAGCAGAAGAGATGAATGGTAAAGCTAAATTCTTTAAAATTAATGTTGATGAAAATTCTGCAATAGCACAAAAATATAGAATTTCCAGCATACCTTGCGTTATGGTATTTAAAGATGGAGAAGTTGTAGATACTGTGGTAGGATTTAGACCAAAACAAGATATACAAAGCATAATTGCCAAACATCTTTAGGATACATGTCCCGCAATACTTTAACTGTATTGTGGGATTTTATAATATAAAGGAGGTAAAAAGATGAGTGAAAGATATGATATAGCTATTGTTGGTTCTGGTCCAGCAGGACTTGAGGCTGCAATAAATGCTAAAATTAGAAATAAGAATATTATTGTTTTTGGAAATAAAGATTTAAGTGCAAAACTTATAAAAGCACCTAAGATAAATAATTTCTTAGGATTTTACAATGTAACCGGGGTAGAATTAGGAAAATATTTTCAAGAACATATAGAAAAAATGGGAATTGAAATAACTGAAGAAAGAATAGATTCTATCTATGCTATGGGTGACTATTTTGCTTTAATGGTTAATGAAAAAATGTATGAAGCTAAGGCAATTATTTTAGCTACTGGAATGCAGTATGATAAACCAATAAAAGGTGAAGAAGAATTTTTAGGTAGAGGAGTAGGATATTGTGCTACTTGTGATGCTCCTTTGTATAAAGGTAAGACTGTAACTATAATAGGGTATAATAAGGAAGCAGAAGAGGAAGCAAACTATGTAAGTGAGCTTGCTAAAGATTTGTATTATGTTCCTATGTATAGAGGAGATTATGGACTGAATGATAATATAAAGGTAGTAAATGATAATCCACTAGAAATTTTAGGTGGTGACAGAGTTGAAAAAATAGTTATGAAAAAGGATACTATTGATACAGATGGAGTATTTATGTTGAAAGATAGTATTTCTCCTAGTCAATTAGTTCCAGGATTGGAAATGGAAAATGAACACATAAAAGTAGATAGGAAAATGCAAACAAATATTAAAAATTGCTATGCTGCTGGAGATTGTACTGGAAAACCATATCAGTACATGAAGGCAGCAGGAGAAGGTCAAATTGCTGCATTGGCAGCGATAGAAAATATTTCTTAAATGGAAGTACGAGAAAAGCAGTTCATAATCTTATGATGATGAACTGCTTTGTATATTTTATGGCATATTATAATTAATATGCATGTGTAAGCTTTTGAAAAGAATTTATTAAATAAATTATCTTACGACGAAAAACACATGATTTCCAATCTTTTTTGTATTTGATTTATTTATATTTTTCATCCATTTGGATGTGGCAATCTTTGGGTTATAAAAGTAAATGGCATTATTTGTAGGATCTTTACCATGTAAAGCATCCTTTACAGCACGATAACAATTTTCATTAGGTTGTGCATGTATTTTACCATTCTTGACACAGGAGAAAGCGGCTTTTTGTTTTACGACTCCCTCAATGTTATTAGGAAATCTGTAATCTTGAAGTCTGTTCAATATGACAGACGCTACTGCTACTTTTCCTTCATATGGTTCTGCATTACTTTCGGCATATACTATCTGTGCCATTAAATGTATATCTGAATCAGTTATATAAATATTTCTTCCTTTGTTGTTAAAAACAGTTACTACCTGTGCTTCCTCCTTGTATAAATTTTTCGTTTCAGAATCACACAGAATTTTGGCGTTGGCATAATTAAATAGTGAGATTACCACAGCAAGCAGTGTCATTATGCTAACAAATACTTTTTTCATTTTTAATATCCTCTCCTTATAAAATTTATGGAGCTGAATAAGTAGGCTATAAATATTGTTCCCGTAAAAAAAAAAATAATTCAAAAATATAAAATTTGTATTAGCAAATAAAAAAGTGACTAATTTTAGTCACTTTTTTATTTACTAATAGATTATCTTTAAATGTATTGTATTCTTTCAAAAAAATATCGTAATCACTATTTAGTATTTTGAATTTTTCATTGGAACTTTCATATAATTTGTTTATAGAATCATCTTTTGAATTAGAAATATAAGCTAATTTTTCAGTTCTCACAGCATATTTAAAATCTTGTATGTATCCATTATAATCATTCAAAACTTTTATAAAGGATTTATATAAAGCTGTACCATCATTAGGTATGGTTAAGTTTGATGCGTTACTCTTTAAACTGTTTAAAGTATCCTGATAGCTGTTGATATTATTTATCAATTTATCATATCCTTCTTTATTGCTTCTAGCTTCGACTATTTGTAGAGATAAGTTTTTATTTATAGGAGTAAAGGTATCTACAAGTTTATTTAGAGAGTTCAGGAAATCCTTGTTCTGACTATTTGCTATTTTATTATCAATATTTAACCTAATTTGCTTTTCTGTAAAATAAACAGTATTATTTATAAAATTGATACATTCTTTTGGTAAATCAATTTTTGTGTCATTCATAGAAATTAAAGTATAGTGATTCATACAATTATTTCTATAATTCTGCAATGAAGTTAAAGCTTTATCAAGAGTTACATTTTCAGTGTTTTTACAAATTATATATATTTGGTCGTACATAGAGATATTTTCTTTCAAGCCTATGAGTAAATTCTTGTGATCATTGCTGTATTTATTATTAACAGTTAATTTCCTTAATCTTTCTTCAGAGATTTTTAATGAAGATACATACGAAGGCAGTTCCTTTAGAATTTTTTCTGTATCTATGGTTTGACCTTTAGTAAATACAGAAGTTGTTTCATTTATTCTATTTATATTATTTATCTCTGTTTTTACTACTTTTTCATAAGAAGACATAGACTTACTTATAAAGAAGTAATAAGTTCCATAGAAAACACCTATGCCTATGATGAAAAAAGCTAAAGTAAGAAGTAAAGAATTTACTAATTTTTTATTTGATGCATTCAAATAATTCACTCCCTTACAGTAATTTATACTTTTATATTAACATAATGATAATATTATTCCAGCAAATTAATAAAATATTTCTTAGTTAGATTATAATAAATTAATAAATATTTATTAATTTAACCACTTTGTATTATTAATAAATAAACAATAGTGTATAATTATAATAGAAATTAGAAGCAAGAGGTGAACTAGGTGGATGTTGTAAACTTAATTATAAATACAGTAAAAAATATTAGCATAACGTCTATATTAGATATTATTGTTGTTTCATATATTTTTTACAAGATATATATGTTAATGAATGAAACAAGGGCGGAACAATTATTAAAAGGTATCCTTCTGATTATACTTCTTATTCCAATTAGTAGTATATTTCACTTAACAACTTTAAATTGGATACTTAATAAAACATTAACTATTGGAGTTCTTTCCTTTGTAATAATTTTTCAGCCAGAAATACGAAAAGCCCTTGAGCACATAGGAAGAAGTGCTTTTACAGACAAACATATTTTTGAAGATGAAGAAAAAACAAATGAAGTTATAACAGAAATAGTGAATGCAGTAGAAAATCTTTCAAAAATCAGAACGGGTGCTCTTATTGTAATAGAACAGACTACAGGTCTTGGAGATATAATTGCTACAGGAAATAAATTAGATGCGATTATTTCATCCGCGCTATTAGAAAATATTTTTGTTGTAAATACTCCACTTCATGATGGAGCTACAATAATAAGAAATGATAGGATTGTAGCGGCAGGGTGTTTTTTGCCTTTAACAAACAATAATACAATAAATAAGCAGTTAGGAACCAGACATAGAGCTTCTATAGGAATATCAGAAGTATCAGATGCGTTAACTATAATAGTATCAGAGGAGACAGGAATGATCTCTCTTGCTGTAAATGGAAATTTAACCAGACATTATACTAAGGAAAAATTAAAAGATATTTTAATTAGAATTATTGAATGTAGAAATAATAAAAAGATAACATACAAGGAGAAGGTGAAGTCATGGTTAGGGAGAGCAGACAAGAATTAATAATAAAAATATGTTGTGTTATAGCTGCTTTTGTTTTGTGGCTTTATACTTCTAATGATGAAACTGTAAATAAAACATATAAGCTAACTAATATTCCTATACAGGTTATTAATGAAGATGTATTAATTCAATCAGGTCTTATATTGCTGCCAAACCAGCAGTTTACAACTAATCTAAGAATAACAGGAACACCAGCAGAGATTTATTCAGTCAGACCAGAGGAATTTAAAATAGTTGCTGATATTGGTGCTTATGCCCTGAAAAAAGGCAGTAATAAGGTACCTATAAATATTGTAAAAAAACCTAATAGAAATATTAACATAATAAATGATGGAGCTATGTGGATTACAATAAATATTGATGATTATGTAGAAAAATCTTTTACAATAAAACCTAAAATTAATGGGGAATCCAAGAATGGATTTTATAAAGAAGCTCCAATTATAACTCCTTCTACTGTTGTTGTAAGGGGAGCAAAACAATATGTCAATAATGTTGAAGAAGTTTTTGCAGAAATAAAAATGGATAATGCTGATAAGAATGTAAGATTGTTAGCCAACCTAAAAGCTGTTGATAAAGCAGGGAGAGAAATACCAGAGGTTCAATTGTCATCTAAGTTTGTAGATGTTGTAGTTCCTATTCAAAAAACAAAACAAGTAGGAATAAATATAAAAACAAAAGGAGCACTAAATTCTAATTATATTTTGAAATCCATTAAGCCTAAAATAGATAAAGTTGTAATTACTGGAGAACCTAAGGCTTTGGTTGGCATAGATAAATTAGAAATTGAACCTATAGATTTGACTATTTTAACATCTGAGAAAACTGATTTAAAATTAAACTTGATTCTACCACAGGGAATAAAGTTAGTTCAGGATGAACAGCATATTGGTGCGGAAATTATTTTGGATAAGGTAGTACAAAAAAATATAAACCTCAGCATAAACATGAAAAATTTAGAAAAGGGAGCTAGTGCAAAATTAGAAAAAGAAAATGTATCTATAGTAATATCAGGGGGAAAGAGTATACTTGATTCTTTAACAAGCAGCAGTATAGAATGCTTTGTTAATTTACAGTCTTTAGATGAAGGTGAATATACTGTTCCTGTTAATATAGAATTACCCACAGGGGTAACTAAGATATCACAAAATATTGAATTTGTTAAAGTAAATATAACAAAGAATAAGGAAACATCAAAAGAAAATGAGCAAAATAATGATTCACAGGGGGATGGTATAACCAATAGTAAACCCGTTAATAATTAAAGATATTGTATATATTTTGGAGGAAAAACATGACGATTAGAATTAATAATATAGCATTAGATATAGAAGAAGATATGACATTATTAAAGAAAAAGGTAGCTAAAAGATTGAGGATTAAAGAAGAGAACATAAAGAAATTCAACATTCTTAGGGAATCTATTGATGCAAGGAAAAAAAACACTATAAAGTTTAATTATAGTGTAGAAGTAGAGTGTGACGGTGAATCAAGGGTGGTAGCTAGAGCTAATAATAAGGATATAAAGATTGAAGAAGTCAAATATGATTCAGAATTTAGTTTTGGAACTGAAAAGCTTAATCACAGACCAGTTGTAGTTGGAATGGGACCTGCGGGGATGTTTGCTGCTCTGTTAATGGCGGAAAAGGGATATAGACCTATTGTTATTGAAAGAGGAGAAAAAGTAGAAGACAGATCTGAAACAGTAAAGGAGTTTTGGAAGAATGGAAGATTAAATTTAGAATCCAATGTTCAATTTGGAGAAGGGGGAGCTGGCACTTTCTCAGATGGTAAGCTTACTACTAGAATTAAAGATTCCAGATGTGATTATGTAGTTGAAGAATTTATAAAAGCTGGAGCCCCAGAGGAAATAATGTATAAAGGTAAACCACACATAGGAACAGATATATTGAAGGTTGTAGTAAAAAATATTAGAGAAAAAATAATAAGCTTAGGTGGAGAAGTTAGGTTCAATAGTAAGCTTGAGGATATGAAAATAAAAGATAACAAGCTTTATGGAATTGTGGTGAATGGAGAAGAAATTCCTTGTGAAGCTTTAGTTTTAGCACTTGGACACAGTTCCAGGGATACTTATGAAATGCTGTATAAAAGAGGTATTTTTATGTCTCCTAAACCTTTTGCAATAGGAGTGAGAGTTGAACATTCTCAACAGCTTATAAACGAGAACCAATATGGAAAATTTGCAAATCACAAAAGACTTAAAGCAGCAGACTATAAACTTACATATACAAGTCCAAAAACTAATAGGGGAGTTTATAGCTTTTGTATGTGCCCTGGAGGAGATGTTGTTGCAGCAGCTTCAGAAGAAGGAAGACTTGTTACTAATGGTATGAGTTATTACAGCAGAGATAAAGAAAATGCTAATGCAGCTATAGTGGTAACTGTTGGAGAAAAGGATTTTACAGGAGATACTCCTCTTAAAGGAATGGAATTTCAAAGACATTATGAAAGACTTGCATATAAATTAGGTGGAGAAAATTATCATGCTCCAATTCAGTTATTAGGAGATTTTTTAGAAGATAAAGTTAGTCAGAAGCTTGGAAGCATAAAACCAAGCTATAAACCAGGATATGTGTTTGCAGATTTAAGAGAATGTCTTCCCAATGGTGTTGTGGATACTTTAAAGGACGGACTTATAGAGTTTGATAAGAAAATTAAAGGATTTGCACAAAAGGATGCTATTTTAACTGGAATAGAGACAAGAACATCAGCACCAGTTAAGATTGAAAGAAATGAAAAATTACAGAGTATCTCATTACAAGGATTGTATCCTTCAGGTGAGGGCGCTGGTTTTGCAGGCGGAATTATGTCAGCAGCTGTTGATGGACTAAAGAGCGCAGAGAGTATAATGAAAGAGTACGCACAAATATAAATAAGAATTAAAGAAATATTAGAGCATGTAGAAGGTATAATTCTACATGTTTTTATTTTATGATTAATAACTACTGAATTAATATATAGATTAACAATTGGAATAAATGACGAAGATTACAAGTATAAGGTATTTAATGTATAGTAGACTATATAATATACATGAATTTATTATGTCATGTAATAGTTTAAATTATGATATATTATAAGATATTTGAATAGGAAAGGATGTATAATCAATGCAAAAATATACTTGTCCCTGCTGCGGATATAAAACATTAGATGAAAAGCCACCAGGCACACACCAAATTTGTCCAATATGTTTTTGGGAAGATGATGGATATCAAATAGAATTTTTAGGAGAAACAGGTGCAAATAATGTTTCATTGAGAGCTGCACAAGAAAATTTCAAAAGATTTGGAGCATGTGAAGAAAGACTAGTAGATTGTGTTAGAAAACCAACAGAAGAAGATATTTTTGATGGACCTTTAGATATATCAGATGTAGTTGATATATCTTTGTTTGAATTAATAAAACTCTTTACTTCTTTAAAATTACCATTATATAAATTAATAGATTTATACTGTAAAAATATTATGATACCTAATTCAAAACTTATGTTTAATTCAAAGGAATTAAATGAATATCTTTCAGAAGAAGATATATCAGAATATTATATGTTATCTAGTTATCATGTGATTAAAGAGCTTTTTAATTATCAAGAAAATACAAGTGATGAAATGAAAAGAATTATTAATTTAAGTGAAGAAAAAGTAAAAGAAAAATTAGAAACTATTAGAAAAAGATTTTGTGCGGCTGTAAAGAGTAAGAATGAAAAAGTAAATGCTTAATATCATGAGGTGAACATATAAAATAATTCAATTATGGCAGAATGTATAAACAGAACAATAAAAATTATGAAAAAGCATCTTGAAGCAGTTAAATAGCTGTCTGAAGATGTTTTTTTATTATCTTATGATTTAAAAGAAGTACTGTTTTAACATATTTTTCACAATAAATGTTGACCTTGACATTATGGGAAGGCTTATAATGAAATTAAGCTAGCTTATAAGAAAATATGTATCGGTACATGGAGGAGAGTATGTATACAATTGGTGAATTTTCAAGGATAGGAAAAGTATCTACAAAAATGTTAAGGCACTATGACAAGATAGAATTACTTAAACCGGATTATACGAACCCTAATAATGGATATAGATATTATTCAAAGGATCAAATAAAAGATGTTTTATTTGTAAATAAATTAAAAAAATATGGATTTTCGCTAGAAGAAATCAGTAAAGTATTGAAAAAAAGAGACTCAGAATATTTACAATTAGTGATTGAGCAAAAATTATTGGATTTAACAGAAGAAATAAGAAGAAGTCAGTTTATCTTAAAAGAGATGGAAGAAAATATTGAACAATTAAAAAAAGGAGCGGATATTATGATTTCAAAAAGAAAATTTGATATAGCTATAGATAACTTAAAACCTATGACAGTTTTAAGTCTTAGGCAGACAATTTCAATGGAGGATATATCAAAGCTTATAGGTAAGATATTTGAAAATATTTATAAGAATCAACTGACACCAGCAGGAGAAATTATGACTATATATTATGATAAGGATTTTGATCCGGAAAATGCAGATGTAGAGGTGTGTATTCCTGTAAATAAGCACTTGAAAACAGCGGAAATAAGTACAAAAACGGTTGATGGTGGTTTGGTTGCTCATACAACATTTATAGGTCCATATAGTGAAATAGGAGAGGCATATGCTGCACTAATGGAGTGGGTTGAGAAAAATGATTATGAAGTTATAAGACCACCTTTTGATAAATATATAAAAGGTCCAGGTGCAGGATGCAGTCCAAAAGAATTCATTACAGAAGTGTATTTTCCTGTTGAAAAAATAATATAATAAAAAGCTTAGTTGTTTGACAAATGCCAATATTTACTCATATTGTGATAATAGAAGATATGTAATATAATTAAAAATATATGTAATATAATTAAAAATATATGTAAAAAACAATAAAGAGAGGTAACAATATGGGTAGATTGTTTGGAACAGATGGAGTAAGAGGAATTGCTAACGATGAACTAACAGCTGATCTTGCATATAAACTAGGAAGAGCAGGAGCTTTTGTACTAACGGAAGGAACTCATAAACCTAAAATATTAGTTGGAATGGATACAAGAATATCAGGAGATATGCTTGAAGCTGCTCTTGTTGCAGGTATTCTATCAGTTGGCGCAGAAGCAATTTGTGTAGGGGTTATACCAACACCAGCTGTAGCTTATCTTACAAGAAAATACAATGCAGATGCAGGTGTTGTAATATCAGCTTCTCATAATCCAGTAGAATATAATGGAATAAAGTTTTTCAATGGACAAGGGTATAAGCTTAAAGATGAGCTAGAGGATAAAATCCAAAATGTAATAGAAAATAATTTAGATGGAATTCCATCTCCTACAGGTGCGGCACTTGGAAGAAAAATTATAGAAGAAAGTGCAACAGAAGATTATGTTGAGTTTGCAAAATCTACTATAGATTCAGACTTAAAAGGGCTTAAAGTAGCTCTGGATTGTGCAAATGGTGCAGCATATGAAGTAGCTGTTGATACTTTCAGACAATTAGGAGCAGAAGTAGTTGTAATAAATAATGACCCAGATGGAGTAAACATAAATAAAAATTGTGGGTCAACTCATCCAGAAGAATTAATGGACTATGTTGTTAGAAAAGAATGTGACTTAGGGCTTGCTTTTGACGGGGATGCAGATAGATGTCTTGCTGTAGATGATAAAGGAAACCTTATAGATGGAGACTTTATAATTGCTATTTGTGCAAAGCATCTAAAAGAGCAGGGAAAACTTAAGGATAACATGGCAGTTGTTACTGTAATGAGCAATTTAGGACTTGATATTGCTTTCAAGAAGGAAGGAATATCTACAATAAAAACTAAGGTTGGAGATAGATATGTTCTTGAGGAAATGATAAAAGATGGATATGTATTAGGTGGAGAACAATCAGGACATATAATTTTCTTGGATTATAATACAACTGGCGATGGACTTGTAACAGGTCTGCAACTTGCTGCAATTAAAAAGAAAAGTGGAAAGAAGGTGTCAGAACTTGCTTCTATGATGACAAAGCTTCCACAAGTTTTAGCAAATGCAAAAGTGCCTAACAATATGAAGGATATTCATGAAAAGGATAGCCAAATCGTGGCAGAAATAAAGAAGATAGAAGAAAAATTAGATGGATGTGGAAGAGTACTTATAAGACCATCAGGAACAGAACCGTTAGTTAGAGTTATGCTTGAAGGTGAGAATCAAGAAGAATTAGATCAAATGGCACATTCTCTTGCTGAATTGATTGAGAAAAAAGCAAATCAATAAAGTAATCACTAAATAATTAGGTGCAGTAAATGAAGTTTTTTAATTCATTTACTGCACTTTAACTTTATAAGTACTTTGTTTATAAGGAATATATTGTATGAATTTTCAAAATTTATTTCATAATTATTAAATAATTGTGAAACAAAATTAATTTTATTGACGTATAATATAATGTCAAATATAATATTGAAGGAAGCTTGAAAGTGTAGACAATTTTCAAAGAAGTAAGTTTGGGGAAGGAGGATAGTAATAAAATTATATAAAAGCGCCAGAACTTAAGTGATAAGGAAACTCAGACTAACGTCTGAGTAAGCGATCATCACAAAATCAGAGATTTAAAGGTTAAATGAAACTCAAGCTAAGGCTTGAGTAAGTTCGCCTTACCAAATCAAAGATTAAAAGATTAAAGGAAACTCAGCAGAGTCCTGCTGAGTAAGTTCGCCTTACCAAATCAAAGATTTGGAGGCTCACTTAAGTTGACGAGGATGGGGAGTATCGAGGATTCGGCGGATGCCCCACGGTAGAGTACTACCGTTAGAGACTGATAAATCTGAAAAGTGATTTTTAGTACAAATTCAGTCGGGTACTGAAAATTGAATATGAATAAAGGCTTCCCTTATATTTGAAAATTAATTTAAAAAGGGAGAATAAATTATGTGCGGAATAGTTGGATATTTAGGAAATAAGAAAGCAGCAGAAATTTTAGTAGAAGGACTATCAAAGTTAGAGTATAGAGGATATGATTCTGCTGGAGTTGCTGTTATTGAAGATGGAAATATAGATGTAAAGAAATGCAAGGGAAGACTTGCTAATCTAGAAGACAAGCTTAGCCAGCATATTTTAAATGGAGCTATAGGAATTGGACATACTAGATGGGCAACTCATGGAGAACCATCTGATGTAAATTCACATCCACATACTAATGGAGATGGAACAATAGCTGTAGTTCATAATGGTATTATTGAAAACTACCTTGTTTTAAGAGATTGGTTAACATCAGAAGGATATAAATTTCAATCAGAAACAGATACGGAGGTTATACCGCATCTTGTAGATTACTACTATGAAGGAGACCTTTTAGATGCAGTAATGAAGGCTATTAAGAAAATGGAAGGAAGCTATGCGGTAGGAGTAATTTGCAAAAATGAGCCAGACAAACTTATAGCCGTTAGAAAAGATAGTCCATTAATAGTAGGTGTTGGTGAAGGTGAGAGCTTTATTGCATCAGATATACCAGCAGTTTTAAATTACACAAGAGAAGTATATCTGCTTGAGGATAATGAATTTGTACTTATTGATGAAAATGGAGTAACTATCCTAGATGAAAACAAACAAAAAATAGAAAAAGAAATATACCATGTAACATGGGATGCAGATGCTGCTGAAAAGGGTGGATATGAACACTTTATGCTTAAAGAAATCCATGAGCAGCCAAAGGCAATAAAAGATACTTTAACATCAAGAGTAGTTAAAGGACAAAAAATAAGTCTAGATAGTATAACTCTTACAAAGGAACAAATAGCAGACATAGACAAAATATATATAGTTGCATGTGGAACTGCTTATCATGCAGGATTGGTTGGTAAAACTGCTATAGAAAAGCTTGCTAAAATACCTGTAGAAGTAGAAGTAGCTTCAGAATTCAGATATAGAGAACCACTTATAAATGAAAGAACTCTTATGATTGTTATAAGCCAATCAGGAGAAACAGCAGATACACTTGCTGCATTAAGACTTGCTAAAGCTGAAAATGCTAGGGTTATAGCTGTTACAAATGTAGTTGGAAGTTCAGTTTCAAGAGAAGCAGATGATGTTTTATACACTTGGGCAGGACCAGAAATTGCTGTTGCTTCAACAAAAGCATATGTAACTCAACTTATTGCAATGTATATAATAGCTTTATATCTTGCTGAAAATAAAGGAAGCGTAAGAGAATCAGAAATAGAAAAAATAAAATGCGGACTTTTAAATCTTTCTGAAAAAGCAGCAGAAGTTTTAAATCATAAAGATTTAATTAAAGACTTTGCTAAAAAAATCTGCATGGATAAAGATATGTATTTCTTAGGAAGAGGACTTGATTATGCAGTAGCTATGGAAGGTTCATTAAAGCTTAAAGAAATATCTTATATTCATTCAGAAGCTTATGCAGGTGGAGAATTAAAGCATGGACCAATTGCTTTAATAGAAGAAGGAACAAAGGTAATAGCTCTTGCAACTCAAGAATACTTATTTGATAAAATGCTAAGCAATATCAAAGAAGTTAAAACAAGAGGAGCAAATGTTATAGGAATAGCTATGGAAGGTCACGATGTAATTGAAAAGACTGTAGATTCAGCAATCTACATTCCAAGAGTTAAGGCAATATTAGCTCCAATACTTTCAGTTATACCACTACAACTTTTATCTTACTATGTTTCAATAGAAAAAGGCTGTGACGTAGACAAGCCAAGAAACCTAGCTAAATCAGTTACAGTAGAATAGGAAAAGTTATACATATAACAAAAAGTGTGTGTTATATGTATAAGTAAAAAATAAATTTGATTTAAGAGCCATGTAGTAAATGCGGGTGAAACCTGATTTGCTGCATGGCTCTTTTGCAAGGATAGAATATTTAAAAGAGAGGACGTATTTAAGATGAATATATCATTCCTGTTATAGCAAAAGAATATCCTTTAGCCAAAATTTATTGTAACAACATGACAAAGGATTTGATGAGGGTTTTACTTTACGATAGTATAAAAATTATGAATGGAAGAGAAGTTGAAATACCTCTTTATAGTGAATCTAATGTAGAAGATGTGTTAAATAGAACATATACTTATAATTTTGAAACGGAGTTCAAAATTTTTGAAGATATAAAAGTAATATTTTATATGGCGGGGCATATACCAGGAGCAGCACGTGTTTATTTAATATCTGATGAAGGAAGTCTTTTTTATAGTGGAGATTTTTCATTATTTCCACAAATAGCAGTTGAAGGGGCTAAATTTCCTAAACTTAGACCAGATGTTGCAATAGTTGAATCAACATATGATGATAATATAATAGAGATGAAATATTAAAATCAAAAGAACCTTTTATTATTGTTTCTAGTTCTGTCTAGTACAAGGACTTATATACCAAGAGTAGGAGATTCTTATGAAATAAATATAATAAAACCAAGAAAACAGTTAAGAAAGAGCTTAAATTATAAAATGAATAGAAATGATGATATAGATGCAGAAAAATTAAAAGAATTAAGAAGGTTTATAATAGATAATTATGGTGAGAGAGCATTTACATCAGAAGACTTACTTTGCATATGGGGAGAAAAAGTTATAAGTAAGGACAAAATAGAATATATTCAAAAATTACTTATTGAAACTGTATATTTTGAACAGGATAACAAAAGGTTATTTATGTTTTTACCAGTTAATGGACATGAACTAAATAAAAAGCTTCAGGATAAAGAACCAACACAAACAGAAGTACATGATTTAAGTTTAGAACTTAAATGGAATATAGAAATCAATGAACAGACTAATTTCGCAGCTGTTGATGGGTTAATAAAAGAACTTATAGGTTATGAACTGGTAAGCAAAATATCACATCATATTGGTGAAAATAAAATTATAGTAAAATTAAATGGAGAAAAGGATATATCAGATATACAAGAGGAATTTTATAAAAAGACAGGCTTTAAAGATGAATTATTTAAACCGTATAAAAAAAGTATAATAAGGATTGGGTTTATGAAACTTACATTTATATCACCAGAAGCAGGAAATATAAATATAAATAAGATTAATGAATTAGCTAGAATTAGTGGATGGAATATAGAAGTAACTGATAGCTATAATCAAAATGAAATATTAAATATAGCAGAAAATATATGTAGGAAACTTGATATTCATTTAAAGAAAAGGCCTTCATTTAATCCACAATTAAAATGTGTAAAAATACAAAGTACTACAGAAATAAGTGAAGTTGTATTAAAAAAGCTTGATGAAATGTTATATTTAAAAACGGCCATAAAGAATAAACATTAAAAATAATAAATTTGATTTAAGAGCCATGTAGTAAATAATAGTGGAAAGCTTATTTACTACATGGCTTTTGTCTGGTGATTAACTTTAGTGATGGAGAAAATAAAATAGTTCTATATACTGGAGGACAAATTAGTACTTTATAAAAGATTTAAAAAGCCATTGAGGGCGTATTATGAATAATGATATAATGTAAATTGTTAATTAATTTAACAAGTATAGAAAATTAAGTAAGCTATGAAAGAAACGTAAATTTTAAACCAAGTATTATAATGCAATATTTGATTTAAGACCACAAGGAGCTGAAAAGGTGTGAAATACAAAGTTACGAACATTATAGATATAGAAAAAATTGAAAAGCTTATGAGTGATTTTTATGCTATAACTAAAATTCCATATGGACTTTTAGATCTTGAAGGTAATATATTAAGCGGTATAGGATGGCAGGATATTTGTACAAAATTTCATAGAGCAAATCCAGTAAGTGAAGTAAGGTGCAGACGAAGTGATAAATCTGTAGTAAATAGATTAAATGAAAAAAGAGAAGAGTATTATATGTATAAATGTCCAAATGGTATTATGGAAGCAGTTGCACCTATTATAGTTGAAGGAGAACATATTGCTAATTTATTTTGTGGTCATTTTTTTTTGGAAGAATCTGATGAGGAATACTTTAGAAAACAAGCAGTTGAGTTTGGCTATGATGTAGATGCATATTTAGAGGCATTATCATGTGTCCCAATTATTTCAAAAGATAAACTTGAAACCTGTATAAGATATTATGCAAAATTGGCAGAAATGTTTTCTACTATGGGATTGAATCAGTTAAAACAGAGAGAAGCTGAAGAAAAACTTCAAAAGTATAATGAAATATTAGAAAAGAGGGTGGCTCAACGTACCCATGAATTAGTTAAAGCAAATGAACAGCTTAAAGAAAGTGAAGGGAAATACAGAAATCTTTTACAGATATTGCCTTATAGTATTATTGTACGAAATAAAGAGACTATTTTATTTGCAAATAAGGTATGTGCAAAGTATCTTAAGATAGATAATCCAGAACAGATTATTGGAAAGAAATTATCAAATTTTATTGATGTACATCCAGATTATGAAGATGGTTATCAAAAGTATTTAAAATTCATAGAAAAAGAAGGCTTTGTGCCTTTAATGGAAGAAAAATATATTCGTAAGAAAGATGGAAAAATTTTAGAAGTAGAGACAGTAGTGACTACTATTACTGATAATGGAGAAAAATTGATTTTAGAAGTTTGTAGAGATATTTCTGAACGAAAAAACTTGAAAAAATTAAATGAAAAGGTAAAAGAAAAAACTATTTTATTAGAAGAGACGCTTGA
The DNA here is from genome assembly GCF_026719745.1 of Clostridium sp. ZS2-4. Classification (GTDB taxonomy): domain Bacteria; phylum Bacillota; class Clostridia; order Clostridiales; family Clostridiaceae; genus Clostridium_H. The sequence goes on along the minus strand of NZ_JAPPRQ010000027.1, from coordinate 174,622 downwards.
GTATGATAGACTGAAAACAGAATTCTTTTCAAACATTTCTCATGAATTGAAAACACCAATAAATGTAATATTTAGTGCAGTACAGATTACCAATTCTATGTTAAAAAATATTGAAATATTTGATAATGATAGTAAAAATAAAACTAAAAAATATTTAGGTATAATGAGACAAAATTGTTTTAGATTGATAAGATTAGTTAATAATCTATTAGATATTACAAAAATTGATTCAGGATACTTTAAAATAGATTTAGTAAATTGTGATATTGTAAAGGTTGTTGAAGATATAACACTATCAGTTGTGGAATATGTAGAGAGTATAGGTATAAATCTCATATTTGATACTGATATTGAAGAAAAAACATTAGCTTGTGATCCAGATAAAATTGAAAGAATTATGCTAAACTTACTTTCTAATGCTGTAAAGTTTACAAAATCAGGAGGAAAAATTTTTGTAAATATTTTGGACAAGGGACAAAGTATAATTATTTCAGTAAAAGATACAGGTATTGGAATACCAGAAGAAAAGCAGAAACAGATTTTTGAAAGATTTATACAAGTAGATAAATCTTTATCTAGACAAAGTGAAGGAAGTGGTATAGGATTAGCTCTTGTTAAGTCTATCGTTGAAATGCATGAAGGAGATATTCATGTTAATAGCATGTTGGAAAAAGGAACTGAATTTATCATAGAATTACCAGTTAAAGTATTATCACAAAATATAAAAATAGAAAATAATAGTTACAGCGAAAATAATAATATAGAAAAAGTGAAAATTGAGTTTTCAGATATATATGTATAAAGCACATTGATAAGGGGAGGGAACTACATGAAGTTAATTTCATGGAATGTTAATGGAATTAGGGCTTGCGTTCAGAAGGGGTTCTTAGATTATTTTAAAGAAGTAGATGCAGATATTTTTTGTATTCAAGAAAGCAAATTACAAGAAGGACAAATAAATTTAGAATTAGAAGGACGTTATCAGTATTGGAATTATGCAGATAAAAAAGGGTATTCAGGTACAGCAATATTTACTAAAAAAAAACCTATTGGTGTTAGCTATGGCATAAATAAAGATGAACATGATAAAGAGGGAAGAGTAATTACCTTAGAGTTTGATGATTTTTATTTTGTGACAGTGTATACTCCTAATTCACAGCAAAAACTGGCCAGGCTGGATTATAGGATGCAGTGGGAAGATGACTTTAGAGAGTATATAAGAGTCTTAGATGGAATTAAGCCTGTAATTATATGTGGAGATTTGAATGTTGCACATAAGGAAATAGACCTTAAGAATCCTAAAACAAATAGAAAAAATGCGGGATTTACGGATGAAGAAAGAAATAAATTTACTGAGTTTTTAAATACAGGATTTATAGATACTTATCGTTATTTTTATCCAGATAGAGAAGGGGTATATAGTTGGTGGTCCTATAGATTCAATGCAAGAACTAATAATGCAGGATGGCGTATAGACTATTTTTGTGTGTCAGAGAGAATGAAGGATAGACTTATAAGTGCAGACATATATTCTAATATACTTGGATCAGATCATTGTCCTATTGAGTTAGTCATAAAATAATAAAAAAATTTTATCTATAACTATTCATAGAAAAAGAAGTCTCATTTTGATTTTGAGTTGTTTGAAAACTATACAATATCAAATTTGAGGCTTTTTTATATACTTTTTTAGTTACTTATTGGGTCAAGTTAAGAATACAATTTTTTAATCATATAATAAATTCGTACAGAATTATTGAAATATTCTCAAAAGTATTAAAAAATATGATATAATTTGAATTAAACACATTAAAATTTACATTAAGTAATAATAAGACATAAACTAATGAAAAAAACCAAAATATTAACAAAAACAAATTTATATCAAATAAATACATAAATTGGGATGGTGAAAGCTTTGGAAAATACATTTAGAAAAGTAATAGAAGTAGATAGAGAAAAGTGCTTGAATTGTCATACTTGTATAACCACTTGTCCTGTAAAGTATTGCAATGATGCAAGTAAAGATTATGTTCAGATAAATTCAGATATGTGTATAGGGTGTGGCAAATGTATCACAGCGTGTACCCATGGTGCAAGAAAATATATAGATGATTTTGATGGCTTTATGAGAGATATAAAGAATGGAGTAAAAGTGGTTGCTATAGCAGCACCAGCAGTAGCAGCTAATTTTCCAGAGAAGTATTTAAACTTAAATGGTTGGTTGAAGAATATGGGAGTGGAAGCTGTATTTGATGTAAGCTTTGGAGCAGAACTTACGGTAAATTCCTACTTGAATTATATAAATAAGAATAATCCTAAAATGGTAATAGCTCAGCCGTGCCCTTCAATAGTGAATTATATAGAAGTATATAAACCTGAGCTTTTAGAATATTTAGCACCTTGTGATAGTCCTATGCTGCACACAATAAAAATGATAAAAGAATATTATTCTACTTATAGAAATCATAAAGTAGCTGTAATTTCCCCTTGTTTAGCAAAGAAAAGAGAATTTGACGAAACAGGGGTAGACTGCTATAACATAACATATAAATCAATTGATAAATATCTAAAAGAAAATAATATAGAATTAAGTAAATATCCTGAAGTTGATTATGATAATCCACCTGCTGAAAGAGCTGTTTTATTTTCTACACCAGGAGGATTAATGAGAACGGTAGAAAGAGAAAATCCTGAAATAGTAAAGCTAACAAGAAAAATAGAAGGTACTCATACTATTTATGAGTATTTAGAAAAGTTACCTGAGATGATAAAACAAGGACATGCTCCTGTACTGCTAGATTGTTTAAATTGTGAAATGGGATGTAATGGAGGGCCGGGAACGCTGAATCACGACAAGTCGCCTGATGAAATAGAAAATAGAATAGAAAAAAGAAATAAACAAATGATTGAGAGATATAAGAAAAAAGGATTATTTTCTAAGTATAGAACAAAGAAAACTCTTGAAAAAGTACTGAATGAATACTGGCGAGAAGGTATTTATGGAAGAGAATATAAGAATTTATCACATAACAATAAAATAAGAAAACCGAGCGATAGAGAGTTAAAAGAAATATATGAATCAATGGGTAAGTATTCTTATAGTGATTTGTATAACTGTTCAGCTTGTGGTTATGGTAATTGCGAACATATGGCTGTAGCTATATTTAATGGATTGAACAAAGCGGAGAATTGTCATTTTTATAAAGAAATATTAGTTACAGAAGAGCATAAGAGAGCAGGAGAAGAGGCTGAAAAAGCTAAAGAAGCATTAGAAGAAGTAAATGTAATTAAGGAAAGAATAGAAGAAAAACATAAGAAAAATTCAGAAGCGGCAATCAATATATCAGCAACAATAAATGAAATGGAGGTAACAAATGAAGAGGTTGCTAAAATGGCAGGTAATTTACTTGAATTATTCCAAGTGCAGAATGAAGAGTTTAAGAAATTAATCGAAGAAATAAAGCAGTCCTCAAAAATAGCAGATAATTTCCAAGAGGTAGCAGCATCAATAGATTCAATAGCAGAACAAACTAATTTACTTGCATTAAATGCAGAAATAGAAGCAGCAAGGGCAGGAGAAGCAGGAAGAGGCTTTGCAGTTGTTGCAAATGAAGTAAAGAAACTTGCTGATAATTCAAAGAAAGAAGTTGAAAAAATAAAACCATATACAGAAGACATAAAAAGAATTTTAACAAAAATAGTAAATGAGGTATTAGAAGCGGATAAGAAATTTGAAGAAACAGCTAAGCTTACTTCACAGGTTACAGTAGCTGCTGAGGAAATATCTGTGGCTACATCAGATTTAAGTATGGAAGTAACTAAATTAGTTTCACAAGAGTAGATTTTAACTGTAGTAACAATAAATCCAAGGTTACCTAGGTAATTTTGGATTTATTGTTATTATAAAGGGAGATAAAAATGAATTATGTTTATATTTTAGAATGTAGTGATAAAACTTATTATACAGGATGGACAAAGGATTTGGAAAAAAGGATAAATGCTCATAATACTGGGAAAGGTGCAAAGTATACTAGAGGAAGACTTCCTGTTAAAGTAATATATTTTGAACAATATATTACTAAAAGTCAAGCTATGAAAAGAGAGTACCAGATAAAAAAGATGAGCAGAAAAGAGAAAGAAAAATTGATAATAAGTAAAACATGAGCAAAAACAATCTTTTGTTCATGTTTTTTTACAAAATAATGTTGAAATGTATAACACAAATTTGATAAAATACTAATCAATATTACTTTTTTCGCGGATATTGTAAGAAAAATGTGTTTTTATAAAATATAAGATACATTTAAATAATTCATGAAAATAACTTAATCAACATAGAGTAAATATAACAGAATATAATTTGGGGCTTAAAGGGGGTAATTAAAATGGTTCAGAGCAGTGTTAAAGTAAATAATAAAACAGGTATTCATGCAATACCAGCCACAATAATTGCAAAAGAAGCTAGAAAATATGAAGCAGATATAAGCATATTTAAAAATACAGATTACTGTAATGCAGTCAGCCCAACTGCTATATTAAGTATGGATTTAATATATGGAGATGAATTGTTAGTAGTTGTGGAAGGTGATGATGAATTACACACAATCAAAGAGATTAAGAGTCTTATTGAGAGTGATTTTGGAGTATAGCAGGAAGTTATTTGTATGAATTTAGGATATTTAATCATAGTTATATCAATGCTTATATGGGGAAGTATGGGTGTATTTGTTAGACATATTGATCAAATGCCTCAGGTAATAGTGTTTTTTAGGGTTTTTATATCTTTTATAGTAATGGGAATAGTAGGACTTATAAAAAAAGAGAAGAAAAGTAATAAAGAATATAAAATGAATAAAAGAGAATATTTATTACTATTATTAAGTGGAGTATTTATTTCACTAAATTGGATGTTCTTTTTTAAAGCTATTAAGATTACAACTATAGCATCAGCTACTTTGAGCTATTATGCTGCACCTATTATTGTCACCGTATTATCTGTTTTCATAATAAAAGAAAAAATAAATTTAAGAACATTAATAGCAGTAGGATTAAGTTTTTCTGGAATTGTCTTTATGACCATTAATGGAGAAGGGACAAGTAATAACTTCAATATACAAGGTGTAATATATGGGTTAATAGCAGCTTTTTTTTATGCCTTAGTTACTATCAGTGTAAAGAAGCTGGAAAAAGTATCATCATATAAAATTATGATGTTTCAAATGGGCGTTTCATCTTTAATATTTTTACCATCACTTAAACAAATGAACAAGTTTGATATTATTTCATTGATATCTATAATTATAATTGGAGTAGTACATACGTGTATGGCATTACGGCTTTATTTTGAAGGAATAAAGAGAGTTAAAGTTCAGTATGTAGGAGTGTTATCATATATTGATCCTTTAAGTGCTGTTGTACTGGCAGTTATATTTTTTAGCGAAGTACCAGGATATACAACAATAATTGGAGGAGCATTAATTTTAATAGCCACATATATAATTTTAAATAATGAGAAAGCATAAATTTTTCCAAGAAAAATTTATGCTTTTGTTTTTTGGGGGTAAGTATGAAAAGTTCACAGAACTGCCACAATAGACTATTATAATTAACTATATATTTTATAAAGATTTTATATTAAATATATAGCTAATTATGAAGTGGAGTATAAATATCATAATAATTATGAAAAAATCTTCAGAGTATATAATGGATAATTTAAATAAAGTAGCGGGAAGAGGTTCTTTAATATTAAGGGAGGTAGTTTTGTATTATGAATACAAAAACCATATTATTTGCAGATGATGAAGCTTTGATGATAAAGCTTGTAGGAGATTTCCTTAAAAGAGAAGGGTATGATATGATTGAGGCACAGGATGGAAAGGAGGCGCTTGAGTTGTTTCATGAAAACAAGGAAAATATCAATTTAGCCATCTTGGATGTTATGATGCCGTTTTGTGATGGGTGGTCAGTTTGTAGAGAAATGAGAAAAACCTCCAATATCCCGATAATTATGCTTACAGCACGAGATGAAGAATCAGACGAATTATTTGGATTTGATTTAGGAGCAGATGAATATATAACAAAACCTTTTAGTCCCAATATATTAGTCGCAAGAGTTAATGCATTACTTAGAAGAGTTGAACAACCTAAAAATTCTGTGCATAGTTTTGAGGATTTGGTTATTGATGAGAGTGCTCATAACGTATCCGTTCAGGGCAAGAGTTTAGAGTTAAGTCCAAAGGAGTATGAACTTTTAATTTATATGGTGGAAAATAACGGTATTGCGTTGAGTAGAGAACAAATTTTAAATGGAGTCTGGGGATATGATTATTTTGGAGATTTAAGAACTGTAGATACTCATATAAAAAGACTTAGAAGCAAATTGGATAATAAAGGGGAATTTATACAAACTGTTCGAGGATTTGGGTATAAATTTGAGGTGTAAATATGAAAAATTCTATAAGAATAAGACTTTTAGCTGCAATGAGCGGTCTCATAATATTTTTTATTTGCTTTTCATGGTTTTTAAATAGTAACTTTCTTCAATCATATTATATACAACAGAAAAAAAATAGCTTAATAGAGAGCAGTAAAATGATTGCTGATCAATATCATGGAAATCCATTAAATATTTCTTTAGAATTGGAGCGATTAGAACGAAATAATGGAATTCATATTGTTATTATTACCAAGGATAAAAATATTAAATATGATTCATTTATATTTAATAATAGATTTGAAAAATGGAATGAGGAACAAAGGAAGATTAAAGGCAGCAAGAATACTATAGAAAAAAGGAATATACCACGTGAAAGTATGCTTTTAGATAATATAATGGGGGATAAGTTTGATAAAGAATTTAGAATAAGTATAGGAAAAGATCCAAGGTTAAGAACGAAATTTTTAAATTTAACAAATGTACTGAGTAATGGAGATATCTTAAAACTTAGTACACCTATAGAAGAAATTTCTCACAGTGTTTTTATTGCTAATAAATTTTTCCTCATCACAGGAATTATAACAATTTTTATAGGTATTATTGTTACAATTCTATTTTCAAAGAAATTTACTAATCCTATTTTAGAATTGAATAAAATTGCTCAAAGTATGTCTAAATTAGATTTTAGTCAAAAATATATAATAAGAACTCAGGATGAAATAGGAGAATTAGGTAAAAGTATTAACTCTCTTTCAGAACAGTTAGATAAATCTATAACTGAACTGCAAGATGCAAATGAAAAATTAAAAGAGGATATACAACGTGAACGAAAGCTGGATGAAATGAGAAAAGAATTTGTTTCTAGTGTTTCTCATGAACTGAAAACGCCAATAGCTTTAATTCAAGGATATGCTGAAGGGTTAAAAGTAAATGTTAATGAAGATGAGGAAAGTAAAAATTTTTATTGTGATGTAATTGTGGAAGAATCTAATAAAATGAATAAGCTAGTTAAAAATTTGCTGAATCTATCTATGATTGAGTCTGGATATTTTAAGTTAGAAAGAAGTGATTTTGATATTTCACTGCTTATTAATCAGATTTTAAATAAATTTACACCAATATTTGAGGAAAAAAAGATTAACCTTCAGGTAGGAAAAGATAAAGAGATGTTTGTAAACGCAGATATACTCATGACTGAGCAGATATTAGTAAATTACATTAATAATGCAATTAATCATGTAAATGATAAAAGAAGTATTAAGGTTAGTGTAAAAGAGGCAGAGGATAAAATTCGTGTATCAGTTTTTAACTCAGGAAAACATATTTCAGAAGAATTCATAGATAAGATTTGGTTAAGTTTTTACAAGATTGATAAAGCAAGGACTAGAGCTTATGGAGGAACTGGTTTAGGACTATCTATAGTTAGAGCCATTCAGCAAGCGCACCATAACAAGTTTGGTGCAGAGAATAAAGCTGATGGAGTAGAATTCTGGTTTGAGTTAGATAAAGCAACAGTCTTATAGTTTCCAGTCGCCAATCCCCACTCGCCAGAGAAGAAAGTTTTACTATGCAAAACTAAAATTAAAAAAAAGCAAAATATAGTTAAATGATATGATCTATATTTTGCTTTTTTCTTTCTGTTGGTGATTAGGTACTGGTGACTAAGATAATTGTATAGGTTACAAAAAAAATGACTAATAATGTAAAAAAAAAGTTACATTGAATTTTTCAGAATGGTGTGATATCGTTATATATGAGAGCGGTCACACAAATTTAAAAAAGAGAGTTAGTCAATATACATAATTATAGTATAAAATTCAACTCACAATAATGTATACGTATTCTATATGTAATAAGTTTTGTATTTACATATAGAATAATAATTATGTAAAATTAGTATAAGAGGTTTTGGCAAAATAATATTAGGGGGATTAAAATGGCTGTAACTATATATGATATAGCAAAGCAATCAGGAGTATCTAGGGCTACAGTATCAAGAGTTATAAATAATTCAGGCTATGTAAAAGAGGAAACTAGAGAAAACGTTTTAAAAGCCATAAAAGAATTAAATTATACTCCTAGTGCTATAGCAAGGAGTTTATCAACAAATAAAACAAATACTATAGGCGTTGTAGTACCAGAGATAAATGACCCTTTTTTTGGAGAAATAATAAAAGGAATAAGTCAAGCGGCAGAAAAATATGATTTGAATATAATACTTTTTGATACGGCAGATAGTCCTGAGAAGGAAATGAAAGCTCTTAAACTGCTTAGACAGCAAAGAATAGAGGGAATAATGATAACACCAACTTCTACTGAACATAAGCTTAATAGTGAATATTTAAACACTCTTCAAAATTTAGGACTTCCTATTGTCTTAATGGATGGACATGTTAAATATGAAAATTTTAGTGGTGTTTTTATTGATCATGTAAAAGGAGCTTATGATGGAACAGAAGCTTTGATAAAATCAGGGCATAGAAAAATTGCCATCATTAATGGAAATATGAATTCCAGACCTGCAAAAGAGAGATTTATGGGGTATAAAGAAGCTTTGAATGACAATAATATTCCTTTGGATGATAGATATATTTTTTATGGAAACTATAATTATGAAACTGCATATGAGATTACAAAAAAAATATTAAAAATGCAGGATAGACCTACTGCTATTTTTGTATGCAGCAACAGGATGAGTTTAGGGTGTATTAAAGCATTTAATGAGGAAAACATCAAAATTCCAGAAAACATGGCTATTGTAGGTTTTGATAAATTAGATGTGATTAATATTCTAGGAATGAATATTAGCTTTGTTAATGGACCTACTGGAGAATTGGGCAAGGTAGGAATGAAAATGCTTGTAGATATCATAAACAATAAAAATATGAGACAAATAAATAGAATAACTTTACTGCCTGAACTTGTTTTGAAAGGATCAGAAAGATAAATAATAAATAAAAGAATATAAAATAGTAGATATCAATTAAAATTTAAATAATTGGAGGTAATAAAGATGGACACAAAAATGTTAGTTAAAAAGGCATTAGAAGCTAAGGAGAAAGCTTATGCACCTTATTCTGGATTTAGAGTTGGAGCTGCTTTAATAGCAGGTAGTGGGAAAGTATATACTGGCTGTAATATAGAATGTTCATCATATTCACCTACTATTTGTGCTGAAAGAACAGCTATATCAAAAGCTGTTTCAGAAGGGGAAAGACAAATTGTTGCTATAGCAATAACAGGGGATTCAGAATGGACTTATCCTTGTGGTGTTTGCAGGCAAGTAATAAGAGAATTTGGTAAAGATGCAAAAGTAATTGTTGTCAAATCAGAAGATGAATTCAAAGAATATACTCTTGAAGAACTACTACCTCACAGCTTTGGACCAGACGATTTAAAATAATATATCAGGTATAAGTTGAAGTTTGGAAAACCCCACACAAATTTTGAGAAGCGTGGGGTTTTCTGTAACAACAGATCTTTAATTTTGATTGGGGAGCAGCTGATGATTTTGTTGGAAGTGTGGAAGAGATATTGAGAGAATACGTTGTAGAATAAAATTGTGTAACAATTTTATTCTAGTAACCAGTACCCAGATATCAGTAACCAGTGAAGGAAGTTTTGCTAAGGCAAAACCTAAATTTAAATAAGGAAAAGAGCAAGAACATAGATGTTTTCTATATTTTTGCTCTTTTTTATGTCTATTTTTATCAATTTAAATTCTTTAATTCTTTTTTCTTTCTGGCTACTGGTTACTGGTCACTGGCTACTGAAAAGTGCTTCGCACTTTTCCTATATTGTAAATAATTTGTTAATAACCGAACTTTTACCTTTTTGATTCGTATATATATATGACGTCAGTTGAAAAATGAAGAGTTATAAATAAATTTATGAGAAAAGTTAAAGTTAGAATTCTAATTTTGCAAATAAAAAATATTTAACAAGGAGAGGAAATATATGAGTAAAATTGCACTAATGTTATTATGTTCTATGGTGGCACCATCGGCTGGAATGGGAAATACAACTGGTAATATCACTAATACTAAGGTAGAAGCTAAAGTAGATAAAGAGGTTAATAAACCATCACATTCAGAAAAAGATAAATTAGCGCCTGTAGAAATTGAAGGCAAAATAGCTAAGGTTACAGAATCAAAAGGTGGAATTATGGCTCTTGTACAAGGTAAAGGAGTAAATAGTGAAGTTAAGCTTCTTATTGATAACAAAACAGAAATAGTAAATGAAAAAGGAGAAAAGTTATCTATAAAAGATTTAAAAGAAGGTATTAAGGTTAAAGGTTATTATGGACCAGCAGTTACATTCAGTTTACCGCCTATGAGTGTTTCTCAAAAGATAGTTGTGATGGAAGAGAAACTAGAAAATATAGAAATTCAAGGTAAAATAGCTGAAATTACAGAATCAAAAGGTGGAATTATGGCCTTTGTACAAGGTAAAGGAGTAAATAGTGAAGTTAACCTTGTTATTGATAATAAAACAGAAATAGTGAATCAAAAAGGAGAAAAGTTATCTATAAAAGATTTAAAAAAGGGTACTGCAGTTAAAGCTTTCTATGGTCCAATTGTAACAGCAAGTTTACCACCTGTAAGTACTGCTCAAAAGATAGTTGTAATGGATAAAAAAGAACTTCTCCCTATCCAAGGAAGTATTTTAGATATAAAAGTTAATGAAGAAAGTCATATGATTCATATAAAATCTAAAAAATCAGATAAAGCAGGCTTAAATGAGATTATACTTAATGTAAACAAGGATACAAAGATAGTAACTGTATCAGGTAAAGAACTATCTATAAATGATCTGAAAGAAGGTACTGAAGTAAGAGCTTATTATGGACCTAAGCTTACAAGAAGTCTACCACCAATTGGCACAGCTGAAAAAGTATTTGTATTTGAGAATAAGACTATAAAGTAAACAGAATTTAAAATTAAATATTTATTGCCATTTTCATAATTTAAAAGAGACTATTTTTATTTTAATAGTCTCTTTTTTACGCATTATTTGATTAGAAATTTTTCAGTAAAAAAGAGTATAAATAATTCTATATAGATACTTGATAAAAATAATCTAAAAAAGTTTTCGACAAATATGAGTTAAGACTAAGAAATTCATGAAGAATTATATAAAATATTTACAATTAGTATTAAAAAACTATAAGATTTTTCTAAAAAAATAGATAAAAAATTTTTTATTGTTAGTTATTTATTAAACTAACTTTGAAAATTTATCCCAATAAGTATGTTAAGGGGCATTTATTTTGTAAAAACTAGCTAAGAGGTTAAAAATACTGGATTATTATGTTAAAATTATCTCAATATACCATTTTTTATAAAAATGTATTATAATTATCTAGTAACTAAAAAATGAAAATTTTCGAAATATTCTGTTTAAAAATTAGTTTGTATTAAAACATATTAGAGTAGGAGGTCTTTAATTTGAAAGAAAATCAATGCTGTTGTGGGTGCAGCCAAAATGATGAAGGATTACAAAAAGTTCAACAGATAATTGAGAAACATATAGATGTTAAAGGTGGATTAATACCTGTATTACATGAGATACAAGAATTATATGGATATCTTCCAGAGAAAGCTCTGCAGTTAGTTTCTAAGGGGTTAAACATATCAATGTCTGAGATTTATGGTGTGGCAACTTTTTATTCATTGTTTACTTTAGAACAAAAAGGAGAGCATATCATAAGAGTTTGTATGGGTACAGCTTGTTATGTTAAGGGATCTCAAAATATTATTGATAAATTAAATTCAGAATTAGGAATTGAAGTTGGAAAGACAACTAAAGATGGTAAATTCACCTTGGAAGCTGCTAGATGTCTTGGAAGTTGTGGACTTGCTCCAGTAATGATGATTGATGATAGAGTTTATGGGAAGGTAACACCAGATGATGTAATAAAAATATTAGAGGAGTATAAATAGAAAGGGGTTGAGATAATGAAAAATCTTACAGTAGAAGATATTGAAAAAATAAGAATTAAATCTTTGGAAAAGGTAAATCAAGGAAAGAATAGAAAAAATACAAGAATTGTTGTTGGAATGGGAACATGCGGGATAGCAGCAGGGGCAGCTCCCATTTATGATGCCATTGAAGAAGAAATTAAAAATTTAGGACTAGAAAATGTTATTTTGGAAAAGACTGGGTGTGTAGGAGCGTGCAGATTGGAACCTATTGTGGAAGTTATAAAATCAGGAGAAGAAAAGGTTACTTATGTTAAAATGACGCCTAACAAATCAAGAAGGATTATGAGAGAGCATATAGTTGACGGAAAGAAGATAGAAGAATTTACAATACATCTTATAGAAAATAGAATCTTGAATGATTTTACAATTATTGATGATTGATTGGAGGGAAAGGTATGGAGTTCTATAATTCACAGGTTCTTATATGCGGAGGAGAAGGATGTAACTTATTAGATTCAAAAAAAATTATTAATTTATTCAAATTGGAATTAAAGCAGTACGGATTAGATAAAGAAGTAGAAATTATAAAAACCACCTGTCTTGGATTTTGCAATCTAGGACCTGTTATGATTGTTTATCCGGAAGGAACTATATATGCAAATATAAAACCATCAGATATTCATGAGATCGTGGAGGAACATTTCTTAAATGGTAGGATTGTAAAGAGACTTTGTTATACATTAAAACCAGGAGATGGAAGAATATCAAATTTAAATGATATAAATATGTTTAAAAAACAGGAAAGAATTGTTTTGAGAAATTGTGGAATTGTTAATCCAGAAGATATTGATGAATATATTGCTATGGATGGTTATAAAGCTCTAGGACAAGTTTTAACTGAGATGTCTTCTCAACAGGTTATTGATGTTATTACAGAATCAGGATTAAGAGGAAGAGGTGGTGGAGGATTTCCAACAGGAAAGAAATGGAATTTTGCAGCAGTACAAAAAAGTGACCAGAAATATATAATTTGTAATGCTGATGAAGGAGATCCAGGTGCATTTATGGATCGTTCCGTTTTAGAAGGAGATCCTCATTCTATTCTTGAAGCTATGACTATTGGAGGATATGCCATAGGAGCAAATAAAGGTTATATATATGTAAGAGCAGAGTATCCTTTAGCAGTTGAAAGGTTAAAAATAGCTATTGATCAAGCAAAGGAATATGGATTGCTAGGAAATAACATCTTAGGCACTGGCTTTAAATTTGATATAGAAATTAGACTTGGAGCAGGAGCTTTTGTTTGTGGAGAAGAAACTGCATTAATTCAATCTATTGAAGGTAAGAGAGGAATGCCTGTAACTAAACCTCCTTTTCCAGCAGTAAGTGGACTATGGGGTAAACCAACAGTAATAAACAACGTTGAAACCTTTGCAAATATATGTCCAATCATATTAAAGGGAGCAAAATGGTTTAGATCAATTGGAACGGAAAAGAGTCCTGGAACTAAGGTTTTTGCATTAGGTGGAAAAATTAGAAATACAGGTCTTGTTGAAATACCAATGGGGACAACACTAAGAGAAGTTATTTTTAACATAGGTGGTGGAATTCCAAACAATAAGCAGTTCAAAGCTGTTCAAACAGGAGGACCATCAGGAGGATGTATTCCTGCCAGATATATTAACATTCCAATTGAATACGATACTCTAATTGAGCTAGGTTCAATGATGGGATCAGGCGGCATGATTGTAATGGATGAGGATAATTGTATGGTTGATGTAGCAAGATTTTTCCTTGATTTTACCAAGGATGAATCCTGTGGAAAATGTACCTCTTGCAGAATAGGAACTAAGAGATTACTTGAAATTCTTGAAAAGATAACAAGAGGAGAAGGTTCTTTGGAGGATGTTGAAAAACTAGAAAAACTAGCAGTACAAGTTAAAAATACTGCTTTATGTGGACTTGGACAGACAGCACCAAATCCAATATTGTCTACCTTAAGATATTTTAAAGATGAATATATTTCTCACGTTGTAGATAATAAATGTCCTGCTAAAGCTTGTAAGCCGCTTGTTAAGTATCATATTAAATCAGAAGTTTGTAAAAGATGTGGTATGTGTGCTAAAAATTGCAGTGTAGGTGCTATATCAAGTAAGGTTGGAGAACCATATAAGATAGATCAAAGTAAATGTATAAAATGTGGTTCATGTATGCAAGTATGCTTGTTTAATGCAATTGTTAAAGAATAATTCTGTTTGAGAGGTGAGAAGTGTGGAAAAAATTAACTTAACTATAGATGGAATACAGGTAGAAGTTGAAAAAGGTAAGAGTGTCTTAGAGGCAGCAAGAAGTATAGGTATTGAAATACCTACTCTATGTTTTTTAAAAGAAATAAATGAAGTTTCAAGCTGTAGAGTTTGTTTAGTAGAAATTGGTCCTAAACTTTTACCATCATGTACAGTTGCAGCAGAAGAAGGCATGATTGTAAAGACAAATACCCCAAAAGTTAGAAGTGCCAGAAAGTCAGTTGTTCAACTGCTTTTGTCAAATCATAAAAGAGAATGTACCACTTGTTCACGAAATGGAAATTGTGAGCTTAGAAAGCTTGCAGAAGATTTAAATATAAGTGAAGTGGAATACGAAGGTGATAGGGTAGAATGTCCTATGGATATATCATCAGTTTCTCTTATAAGAGATCCAGAAAAATGTATTTTATGTGAAAGATGCATAAGTATATGTAAGAATGTGCAGTCTGTAAGTGCTATTAACTTTTCAGGAAGAGGATTTGATATGAAGGTAGCTCCAGCATATGATAAGCCTTTAGGGGAAAGTATATGTGTGAATTGCGGTCAATGTGTTGTTGGGTGTCCAACAGGAGCTTTAGCAGAACGGGAAAATACAGATGAAGTATGGGATGCAATAGCTAACCCTGATAAATATGTAGTAGTTCAAGCAGCTCCAGCTATAAGAGTTGCATTAGGTGAGGAATTTGGACTGCCTATTGGAACAAGAGTAACAGGAAAGATGACAGCAGCGTTAAAAAGGATTGGATTTGATAAAGTGTTTGATACAAACTTTGCAGCTGATCTTACAATAATGGAAGAGGGAACAGAGTTGTTAAAAAGATTAGAAAAAGGAGAAAATCTTCCGCTGATGACCTCTTGCTGTCCAGGGTGGGTTAAATTTGTTGAGCACAATTTTCATGATATGATACCTAACCTGTCAACTTGTAAATCACCACATGAGATGGAAGGTGCCATCATAAAAAGTTATCTGGCTGAAAAAGATGGTATTGATCCATCAAATATAGTTGTTGTGTCAATTATGCCTTGTATTGGAAAGAAATTTGAAGAGACAAGAGAGGAACTATCTTATAATAGAATAAAGGATGTAGATTATGTGCTTACAACAAGAGAGCTTGCAAAAATGATAAAGCAATCATCTATTGATTTTATGAATCTTAAGGATGAAGAATTTGATAATCCCTTTGGAACAGGTACAGGAGCGGGTGCTATTTTTGGAGCAACTGGTGGAGTTGCAGAAGCAGCACTAAGGACTATATTTGAAATTACATCAGGGAAAGAACTTCAAAACATTGAATTTACTACTGTTAGAGGTATTGATGGAATAAAAGAAGTAGCAATAACTATTCCTAATGGGAAGACTATAAATACAGCAGTTATAAGTGGTCTTTCAAATGCTAGAACGGTATTGGAACAACTTAGGAAAGATAATAAAAAATATGACTTTATAGAAGTTATGGCTTGCCCAGGGGGATGTGTAACTGGCGGTGGACAGCCAATAGTAAGTTCTAAGAATAGAGAAAAAATTAATGTGCGTGAAGTTAGAGCTAGAGCTATTTATGAAGAAGACAGAAACCTCCCAATGAGAAAGTCACATGAAAATCCTTATGTGGATAAACTCTATAAGGAGTTTTTAGGAGAACCTAATAGTAATAAAGCACATGAATTACTTCATACTACTTATGTAAAAAGAAAAAATTTTTAACAATCGGTAACTAGTGTATGTTTTTATGAAAAATATACCATATGAAATTACCTTCTGACTATGAATACTTAATGATATAATAAAGTAAAACTTTTACGTAAACTGATAAGGATAATGTGAAATTTTATCCATCCAGTTAATATAATGGAATATAAAATAAAACAGAAAAAATCCGAAAATAAAAATAGTTATATATTTCATAATATTTCAACAGGGGGAAAATATGAGAGCTATAAGTATTGATAATGTAAAAGAAGGTGCAGTTCTGGGGAAATCAATTTATTCTAATGCTGCTCGTTTACTTTTAAGTAAAGGTATTCAATTGGACAAGAAACTGATAGATATATTGAAAAAACATGACATTATATATATATATATCGATGACTGTATATCAGAGGGAATAGAGATGCATGATGTAATTGATGATACTGTTAGACTTAAAGCTATGAGTACAATGAAAAAGATATTTGAAATGTCCATGTATCAAAATAGAGGCAAAGAAAAAGTGGAATGGATTCCTTTTAAAGTGCAAAAAGGAGTAGAGGAAATTATAGAAAATATCTTAGTGAGTATAAATGAAAATGGTAATGTTTTATACAGCATGACTGAACTTATGGGTACAGATATGTATACTTATAAGCACTGTGTGAATGTAGCTATTCTATCAATCCTTACTGCTAAATCTTTAGGTGTCAGAGAAAGTGAAATCAAAAATATAGCTATTGGAGGATTGCTTCATGATATAGGTAAGATACAAATCGCTCCGGATATACTAAATAAAGGTGAGAAATTGACAGAAGAAGAATTAAACATTGTAAAAAAACATCCTGAGCATGGATATGAAATGGTTAAAGAAGATGTATCTTTATCTTATATTACCAAGAATATAATTTATTCTCATCATGAACTTTTAGACGGTAGTGGATATCCAAAGGGATTAAAAGAAGATGAAATATCACCTTATTCAAGAATTATAACAATATGTGATATGTTTGACTGTCTAACTGCTAATAAAGTTAATGCAGATAAAATTCCTATATATAAGGCTTTGGAAACGTTATCGGCAAAATGTTATGATAAAATAGATAGAAATATTTATGATAAATTTAGTGAGAATATAGCTATATATCCAGTAGGAACAGGAGTTTTGCTGGAGGATGGAAGAAAAGGAATAGTGATGGATATTCACAGATCATGTCCATCGAGACCTATAATAAAAATACTTAAGGATGAAAAATGTAATGAGTTTTACGAAATAGATTTAATGAAAAATCTTATTGTATTTATAAAAGATACTATAGATTTGGAAAAGATTAATATTTAAACCAATATCCATGTAAAGCGTGAAGTTAGTTAAAGCTTCACGCTTATTTAGTATTAACATCCTTTTACATATCAGTTTTGACAGTAAACAAAATTAATTCTAAGCTTTTTTATTTTTTCTATATATAGAGGTAGGGTTTAATGAAAGCTGAGAATAGAATTTTGTAGCTTGCATATTATATATTGTGATGGACAAGCAGGTGGTGTTCTAATTTTAGTAATAAAATTATAGAATAAAATAGAAGTTATTTTATCCGATAGCTAATCAGGCTGTTGGATAATTTGAATTAAACTACTATAATTATAAGTTTAAATTACAAGGAGGGTAAAAATGGCGGCTAATGGAGCAATTATACCGTTGTATTTGAATAACGATATGATAAATAATCTTCATACTATAATAATTCGGCAATTTACAGAAGTTAAAGCTACAACTACAAAGAACCAGCAGGCAGTAAAGATTACTACTCCTTTAAGTAATGTTACTTGTGGACAATATGTTCAAGGAAATTTTACAATTGAACTGCTTAATGAGTTTGCAAAACAGAGAGCGGAAATTTCAAAGAAGATAGTAGTTTTATTGGAACTGAGAGATTTATTGGTTCAGAATAATTTGCTAAAGAGTATAAACAACCAAACACAGATAAATAACAATATAAAAGAAAATGATTTTATAGAATTTACATGTAACCTAAAAAAGAATCCTGTGATTCAACATGTAGAAGATATCATAAATACTATGGAAATGGAGATAGCTTTTAATCCTCATATAGGAGATGAGAAAGAAAAAATTGAATATGAGGCTAAAAAAGAGGTTTTAAAATCTTTAAAGGAAAAGCTGGAAGAACATAAAAATTCAAATTGTTTTAGATTTGTTGCAGAAAATATTTGTGGTTCAAACACAAATATTTCAGTTCCGATACAATTACAGTTTATGGAAGATCACGTTGATTATATGAGTAATTCAAGGGTTTCTGTTTTGGGTAAAGTAGTAAATGTTGATAAAAACAATAGAAATACAAATAGAAATGCAAATAGAAATGCAAATAGAAATACAAATAGAAATACAAATAGAAATACTCAAATGTTAAGTGGAAGTTGTTTTGATTATTTAGATGAAGAAGGTCTCATGAACTTTGAAAGTAGATTTATAAAAAATAAATCTTTAGTTAGAAACTACAACAGAAAAATGACGGATGAAAACCCTTCTCTTATAGAAATAATTCCAATAGCAATGTATATTTAAAAAAACTAAGAGCACTAGCCCTTAGTTTTTTAAATAATATCTATTATTCAAAAAGATTTCCTTTATTTAATCTATTTTCAGGATCAAATAAATTCTTTAAATTCTTCATTTCGTGTATGCCATTCTCACCCATCATTTTGTTTAGCATAACTATTTTTAACTTACCAATACCGTGTTCAGCAGAAACTGTTCCACCCATTTTTACAACCTTTTCTGCCCAAGCAGTGTATAATTCTTTTCCTTTATTATATTCATCCATACTGTTTGGAAGTATGTTAACATGAACGTGATTGTTACCTATATGACCAAATATAACAAACTCAAGATTATGTTCTTTTAATGATTTATTATATAAATCCATAACTTCTTCAAGCTTTGAGTCAGGAACTGCCATATCTGTTCCAAGCTTTGTAATATTAGAATCTGTTTTTCGGCGCTGGTCAATAAGAAGATTTACTGCTTCTGGAACTGCATGTCTAAAGACATGAAGCTGTTCTTTTTCCGAGGGATTAGTAGCTACCCAGGTATCCTTTTCATCTCCACCACATTCTTCAATTATTTCTCCAGCTTTCATTATCATATCATCAACGGATTCTTCACTGTCACCATGGTATTCAACATATACTGCTGTATGAAAATGTGAAGGCAAATCTAAAAGCTTATTAAAAGCAGGATTTGTTTTCTTTTCTTCTCTCAACAGATTTAATGCTGTACAGTTAAAAAACTCAACAGCAGCTGGTGAGGAATTTTTTCTAATTTCCTGAACAAACTTTAAAGCTGTTTCTTCAGATGAGAAGAAGGCAGTTAAAGCATATATAAAAGCAGGTTTAATTAAAAGTTTTAATTCTAATTCTGTTATAACTCCAAGAGTTCCCTCTGAGCCAATAAAGAGATCTATTAAATCCATATTTTCCATTGAAAAATATCCAGAAGCATTTTTTACTTTAGGCATATTATATTTTGGTAGAGTACCTTCTAGTATTTCACCAGAACTTGTTTTTATTGAAAAGGAGTTACCAGAAGCTTTTTCCTTTTTTCTTTTTAGTGAAATGGTATCTCCATTTGCTAAAACTACGCGCAAAGCTTCTATGTGGTTTCGTGCAGCACCGTATTTAAAGGAGCAAGCTCCAGAAGCATTGCAGGCAGCTATACCCCCTATGGAAGCACTAGATTCTGTTGGGTCTGGTGAAAAAAAGTAAGAGCCTGATTTTTTTAATAATTCTAAAGCAGAGAGAGATTCTTCTGTCCAATTTTTAGTGTCAAAATCTTTTTTTTCTAAGGCATTTCTCAGTTCGGACAATAAAACTCCTGGCTGAACTTTTATAAAAAATTCTTCAGTTTCATCATCATAACGAAGACCGATTATTTTATTCATTTTATTTAAACTCAATACGTGTCCACCTTGTGGAACTGCACTAGCAGCGATACCAGTACGAGCACCTTGAGTGGTAACTAAAGTTTTATTGTGGCTTAGAACTGATAGAATATCTACAATTTCTTTTTCAGTTTTAGGGAAAGAAATTGATTCAGCATTGCCAACTTTTCGAGATTCATCTCTAAGATAGTCTTGATGTTCTTTTTCAAGTTTTCTTATAAGACTATTTTCCATTTTGTTTATCCCCCTTTTTAAAGTAGTAATTTCTAGAATTTTAAAATAACAACTAATATTTTTGCAAGAAAACAACGAAGATGAAGCAATGTTCAATGTTTTCTTTAAAATTTTAAATGTAAAAAGATGATACTGCCCCAACTTAATATAAAAAATAATATGAAAGATTTTTTATATTGAAACTAAGTATATCGTAAATTTCATGTTTTTAAAAGAGGTATTAGTTTCAAATCAGTAATTTTATTGACAAGCCTTTGTAAAAGAGTATCATATATTTATAAAATAGAAAGGACATTAATTAGTATATTAAAAGGGGAAAAAGAAAATGAAAAGATTATTGAATTTATTTTTAGCTGGAGTAACAGCTATTTTGCCTATCGGGTTGACAATATTTATATTATATTATGTATTTATGATTGTAGACTCCTTTTCAGCTGGTATTGTTGAATTATTTTATGGAAAAACAATAGTTGGAGTTGGATTTTTAACAACTATAATATTTATTTTTGCAGTAGGGTTTATTACTAAACATTATTTGGGACAGAAATTATTAGAACTTATCGAAAAAACAATTTCAAAAATACCTGTAGCCCAAAGTATTTATTCTGCTATTAAAGAAGTTAGTAAGATGATATCAAGCAATGATGGGAAAAAATTCAGTAAGGTTGTATATATAGATTTCCCAAGCAAGGGTATGAAAAGCATAGGATTTGTTACAAACAATGAACTAAAAATATCAAATAAAGAGAAAATAGCTGTTTTTATACCTACAACTCCTAACCCTACAAATGGTTTTTTAGTATATGTGAGTAGAGAAAGTGTAGAGTTTTTAGATATAACAGTAGATGAAGCAATAAAAGCTATAGTTTCTATGGGAACAATTGCACCAGACAGTTTTAAGAATAGTTAAGAAAATCCATACTTAAATGTTATAATATAGGTGTGGAATTCCAAAAATTAAAATTCTACACAGTGAAAATTTACAGCACAGAGTTGAATGTTATCAATTTAAATGTAAAGGAGAATTTTATGGATAATTTAGAAAGATATAAAGCATATAGAGAGTTTGAAAGAATACTTATAGGTACAAAAATAATGAATTATATAAATTCAAGTATAGATAAACAGGTTATCCTAAATTCTGCAAGAATACTAGGAATGCTTGATACTAATGGAAATATAGCACCAAAAGCTGACAGCGAAATGATGTTTTTACTTGATTTTGTAATTCATGAATATAAGGTTAATGGAAAAACTATGGTTCAATTATACAGGGAAAATGTAGGTTCTGAAAATGAAATAGAAGAGGATATACTTAAAGCATTAGATAATTCTTATTTATCTTTATTTAGAGTAGTTAACCTTTCACCTTCAAAGAATTTAGTTTTCTTGAAAGATGTATTCAATAGAGTAAAGAATGTTAGATTAACAGATATAAGCTTTAGTCAAACAGGGGATACAGATACACTGTTATTTACAAGAATACTTCCTTATGAAGATTTAAATATAACATCAGGAATGGCTGCAACCTTTCCAAGTATTGTAGAGGACAGAGTATTAATTGAGTATAAAAGAGTTTGTAAAGAAATGAATTTGGCAGAAGAAATTGATAGTGAATCAGTAAGAATGCTTATATCCTTTTTCCATTTTAATAGAGAAATAGGTACTCCCGTTAAGTATGACTGGTAATTTAAAAAAGAGGTTTAGGAGTTTATAAAGCTATACTCCTAAACTTTTTCTATTTTTATTCTTTTCTGTTAAAATCTTATTTAACTTATCTGGATAATTTGTTATTATGCCATCTACACCATGATCTACAAAAAATTTCATGTAGCTTTCTTCATCAACTGTATATGGATTTAACATTAGGCCAGTCTTCTTTATATTTTTTATTATTTCATCATTATTTACTGCATAAAAATAAGGATGAAGAGCTTCAGCACCTAAACGTTTTGCATATTTTTCTGGTTCGTATAATCCAGCAATATATAAAAGACCTATTTTTATTTCTGGAGAGATTTCTTTACATTTTTCAAGAGCATAATGATTAAAGCTTGATATTATAACTTTATTTTGCATATTGTATTTATAGATTTTTTGTATTACTTTTTCTTCAAGTTCTTCGTACAGAATTATATTGTTTTTTAACTCGATATTTAATTGTATATTTTTGTCCATCAGAAGATCCATTAGCTCATCAAGAGATGGTACTTTAATATTTTTAAAGTCTCCTCTAAACCATGAGCCAGCATCTAACTTTCTAATTTCTTTATAAGTATAGTTTTTAATAAAACCTCTACCAGTGGTTGTTCTATTAACAAGCTCATCATGCATTAATATTAAAACCCCATCTTTAGTCATTTGTACATCTGTTTCAATTCCAGTAGCCCCAAGTTCTAATGCCTTTTCAAAAGCTAACATGGTGTTTTCGGGATAATAGGCACTGGCACCTCTATGAGCATAGTTTACAGTCATGATAATCAACTCCTTACATTATGATATTATATGATTTTTATAAAAATTATAGTAATAATATTAGATATATGTTTTAATACAAAAAAGTAGTAATGATAATTGCTCAAACAGAAACTTAGAAAAATTATAGAAAAATAAGAAATTATTAACACAAATACCGAATAATGAACTATAATATTATTTGGTATTCTTAATATTATATTAGAGGTAAAAATATGAAAAAAATACATGGAGTTATTTATGCAATGTTATCTTCTGCTGCTTTTGGGGTGACGCCAATTTGGACTAAGGATGCTTGTAGTAGAGGAATGAATTCTATAACGGTGTTGTTTTTTAGGCTTTTGATAACAGCGAGTATGTTGTTATCATATTTTTTAATAAAAAAAGTAGATTTTAAAATCAGTAAAAAGCAATTTTTCAATTTGCTTTTTTTAGGGATAGTAGGATATGGAAGTACAACCATTACCCTTTTTTTATCATATACATATATATCTGTTGGAGTAGCTACAACTTTACATTTTGTATATCCAGCAGTGGTTACCATTTTAATGATTTTAATTTATAGGGAAAAAATACATTTGGGTAAAATTTTGTCTATTCTACTTTCGGTGGCAGGAGTATATTGTTTAATATACACTAAAAATATGTATATTAACACAACAGGAGTAATTTTTGCAGTGATTTCTGGAGTTTTTTATTCAATATATATTATTGGAGTTGATAAAGGGGAAATTAAAGAAATGGACGTTTTGGTAAGTACCTTTTATGTAACTCTAATAGCATCAGTCTATGTGTTTATCTTTGGAAAATTTACTGTAGGGATTAAAATAGCAGTTACATATCATACAATTATAGATATTTTATGCATAGCTGTTATTTCAACATTATTTGCTCTTGTAGCTTTTGTAAAAGGAATTAAAATCATAGGTTCTTCTAATGCTTCAATATTAAGTACTTTTGAGCCTATTGTCAGTGTATTGTTAGGAATAGTAATTTTAAATGAAAAAATAACATTTTCAATAGTAATAGGCACTACGTTAATAATTTTTTCTGTGTTACTTCTGACTTTAACAGAAAAATATTATGGTAAAACGCAAATGAACACCTTTTAACTATCCAATTTCAAGTTTCAACTGCTTTTAATAAGATGTTGATTTTCTGAGTTCAAATTTAGTATAGTTTCACCCATAGGTACTAATAATATTAATGAAATAAAACAAATTAAGAGGTGATAATATGAAAAAAACTAATTTGAAAACAGCAAGGTTAGAAAACGGGGCAAGAGAAGCAGACATGGCTGAGCTTTTAAATATATCAGTAAATGAATATATAGATAAGGAAAATGGAGTTATATCATTAAGTAATGGAGAAAAACAAATACTTTCAGAATACTATGGCCAAAATGTTTTTGAAAATACATTTATGTAATATGAAAAATTAACTGTCAGTTTATTATCTAACTTATAAAGATAGTAAAAATAAGCATATAAATTTCAGAAAAGATTTTTAATTGAAATTTATATGCTATTTTTTTTATTTTAAAATTCTTTAACTGCTAAATTCTCATCTTCTTTTGACAAAAGATACCCCCAGATGAAGATTTGAAAATATCCATCTATTAATGGGTATTTATTTTTGTTTTTTGGTAAAAATATTAGATAGCGACAATGGCACTAGGAGTGAATATATGAAAAATAAATGGTTAATTAGAAGAATTATAAGTATGGTATTATGTACTTTTATATTGGGAACAACAGGTTGTGGAAATAAAACTGACAAAGAGCCAATAAGTGATGAGAATGCAATTTCAACAGCTAAAACTCTACAAACTGAAAAGTGGGGTGCTAAGGCTGCTAAAGAGGATAAAAATTTAAGCGTTGAGAAAATGCTTACATATGCTATAGAAAACGAATATTTACGAAAGGCTAAGTATGAAGAAATAATTAAAAAATTTGGAGATAAGAGATCCTTTACAGATATATTAAAGGCAAAGAATGTTAATATTTCTCTTCTGAAAACTACATTTTCAAAATATAAAATACCTATTCCAAAAGATAGGTCAAGAGAATTTTTTAGAACATCGTCTAACATTGAAGAAAGTTTTGAAATATCAATAGGAGAAGAGATTGAGAATATGGCAATGTATAATAGATTCATTATGAAAAAAGGAGTACCACAAGAATTAATTATGATATTTGTAAGATTAAGAGATGCATCAAGAGCTAATCTTCAAGCTTTAGAGATTGGATTGAAGAGAGTGAGATAATAGATAAAGACAGCAATGAAGCTGCCTTTTTTTAGTTATTTATTTTTAAAATTAAATATAGCATATCATGTACTTGTTGAATATAATTTTAAAGAAAGAAAAATTATACAAAAAATAAACATATTTTTCAAAAATCATTGATTTTTAAAAAATATGCTAGTATAATAATTGAGTAAAAAGTTTAGTAATTATAAACTTTGGGTTTAGTATAATGGTATAACAAGAAAGGAGAAGTTATGATTATTGGCGAAAAGATTAAGCAATTAAGGGTGGAAAAGGGATTAACACAGATGGAATTAGCAAGCAGATGTGAATTATCTAAAGGATTTATATCACAAGTAGAAAGAGAGCTTACATCGCCTTCAATAGCGACCTTAATAGATATATTAGAATGTCTAGGTACAAATCTTAAAAATTTTTTCAATGACGTTGAAGACGAAAAAATAGTTTTTACAAAGGAAGAAATGTTTGAAACGGAAGATGAAGAACTTAAATATAAGCTGGAATGGGTAGTGCCAAATGCTCAAAAGAACATGATGGAACCTATTGTATTAACATTGGAATCGGGTGGAAGGTACAAAGAAGATGCGCCGCATGAAGGGCAAGAGTTTGGATTTATTCTATCAGGAAGCATTTATATTGTGTTAGGTAACAAAAGATATAAAGCCAAAAAAGGAGAAAGCTTTTATTATAAAGCCAGAACTAGTCATTACATTGAGAATGCTGGAAAAAATATTGCTAAAGTATTATGGGTAAGTACACCACCTTATTTCTAAAATTAAGTTTTGCGAGGTGAAGGTAAATGGAAGGAAATATTATTAATTTAAAAAATATATGTAAAGAGTATAATAGGTCAAGTGTTTTGAAAAATATAAATCTTTCCATAAGGAAGAATGAATTTTTAACTTTACTAGGTCCCAGTGGATGTGGAAAAACCACTACATTAAGAATTCTGGGAGGTTTTGAAGAACCTACTGAAGGTGATGTTATATTCGAGGATGCAGTTATTAATGAAATTCCAGCATACAAAAGACAAATAAATACTGTTTTTCAGAAGTATGCTTTATTTCCTCATATGAATATATTTGAAAATATAGCTTTTGGATTAAAGATAAAGAAAGTACATAAGAATGAAATAAAATCAAGAGTAGAGAGAATGTTAAAGCTGGTTGATTTAGAAGGTTATGAAAAAAGAACTATTGATTCATTAAGTGGAGGACAACAACAGAGAATAGCTATTGCAAGAGCACTTGTTAATGAACCTAAGGTCTTATTATTAGATGAACCATTAGGTGCATTGGATTTAAAATTAAGAAAAGAAATGCAAATAGAGTTAAAAAGCATGCAGCAGAAACTAGGAATTACATTTATATATGTTACTCATGATCAGGAAGAAGCTTTAACAATGTCAGATACAATAGTGGTTATGGATAAAGGAAAAATTCAACAAATGGGAACCCCACAGGACATATATAATGAACCTAAAAATGCTTTTGTGGCTAAGTTCATAGGAGAGAGTAACATAGTTGATGGTTTAATGAAAGATGATTTTGTTGTGGAATTTTCAAATAAGGAATTTAAGTGTGTAGATAAAGGGTTCCAAAGAAATGAAAAAATAGATGTTGTTGTTAGACCAGAAGATATAAAAATTGTAAGTGCTGAAAAGGGAATGTTACAAGGGGTAGTAGAGTCTCAAATTTTTAAGGGTGTTCATTATGAAATAATTGTAAGAGAAAAAGAAAGACAGTGGATACTTCACAATACCTTAAGTGCTAAGGTTGGAAGCCTGATTGGGATGGACATACATCAACAAGATATTCATATAATGAAAAAGGCATCAGAGGAATTATGAAGAAGTATGCAGCATACCCATATATAGTCTGGAGCATTATATTCATTGTATTTCCACTGATACTTATTGGTATATTTAGTTTAACTAAAGATACTAATGGATTAATGGTTACTCTGGAAAATTTTAAGAGACTTATGGACCCCATATATATTAAGGTATTCCTTCGTTCTATTAACCTTGCTCTAATATCAACGGTAGTATGTTTAATTGTAGGGTATCCTATGGCTATGATTTTAGCTAATATGGAACTTAAGAAAAGAAATATTATGGTATTGTTATTCGTTATACCTATGTGGATGAATTTTTTGCTTAGAACTTACGCATGGATGTCTATATTGGGTAGAAATGGATTTATAAATACAGCCTTAAAATCAATAGGTTTACCGACTCTAAATCTATTATATAATGATGGAGCTGTTATTTTAGGAATGGTTTATAATTTTTTACCATTTATGGTGCTTCCAATTTATACAGTATTAAGCAAAATGGATAAAAGCTTTATTGAAGCGGCAGGAGACTTAGGTGCTGATAGAACTACTACTTTTATAAAGGTTATTTTCCCCTTAAGCATGCCTGGTGTTATGTCTGGAATAACAATGGTTTTTATGCCTGCTGTAAGTACCTTTGTAATATCAAGACTTTTAGGAGGCGGACAATACATGCTCATAGGAAACTTGGTAGAACAGCAGTTTACTGTTGTGAATGATTGGCATTTTGGTTCTGCAGTATCAATATTGTTGATGATTTTAATACTGATTTCTATGGCAGCAATGTCAAAATATGATAAAGAAGAAAGTGGTGGTCATCTATGGTAGAAAAAATACTAAAAAGAATATATGTTTTTCTAATATATGTGTTTTTGTATGCTCCTATTGTAGTTTTGATCATATTTTCATTTAATAATTCAAAATCAAGATCTCAATGGGATGGATTCACATTAAAATGGTATGTAGAATTATTAAGAGATAAACAAATACTTACAGCATTAAATTATACTCTTGCTGTGGCGGTTCTATCCTCAATAATTGCTACTATAATAGGGACTATATCTGCCATTGGTATTTACAAAATGAAAGGATTTAGCAAGAAATTAATTTTGAACATAAATTATTTACCAGTACTGAATCCTGATATAGTGACAGGTATCGCTTTAATGAGTTTATTTATTTTTGTTAATATTCCTTTAGGATTTATAACAATGCTACTTGCACATGTAACCTTTAATATACCTTATGTTATTTTATCGGTGCTACCTAAATTGAGGCAGATGCCGAAAAATATAACTGAAGCAGCTATGGATTTAGGAGCAACACCTGGATATACACTTAGAAAGGTTATCTTACCTGTAATAAAACCTGGAATTATTTCAGGGCTGCTTATATCATTTACTTTATCAATAGATGATTTTGTAATAAGCTTTTTTACCACAGGTACAGGGGTAAGTAATTTATCCATAACAATTTATTCTATGGCTAGAAGGGGAATAAATCCTAAGATTAATGCATTATCTACGTTAATGTTTTCCGTAGTATTAATTTTACTTTTAATTATAAATATAAAAGATATAAAGGGGAGTGAGTTAAAAAATGAAGCAATTTAAAAAAGTAGTATCCTTAATTATGATTGCATCAGTACTAACTATTTTTGGTGCAGGCTGTGGAAAAAAGGAAGAGGCTAAGGTACTTAATGTTTACAACTGGGGCGATTATATAGATGAATCTGTACTAAAAGATTTTGAAAAGGAATCTGGAATTAAAGTTAACTATGAAACTTATGATACTAATGAGAACATGTATACAAAACTAAAAACTGGGGGAGCAAATTATGACATATGTATCCCTTCAGATTATATGATTACAAAAATGATAAATGAAGATATGCTTGAAAAAATAGATTTTAAAAATGTTCCAAACTATAAATATATAGATGATAAATTTAAAAATCTTGCTTTTGATCCTAAAAATGAATATTCTGTACCATATATGTGGGGTACATTTGGAATAATATATAACAGCAAAATGGTTAAAGAACCTGTAGATAGTTGGAATATCCTTTGGAATGAAAAATATAAAGGTGAAATTTTAATGTTCAACAGTTTAAGGGATACTATATCAATTTCTTTAAAACGTTTAGGATATTCTATGAATAGTACCAATCCTGATGAAATTGAAAAAGCTAAACAGGAATTGATAAAACAAAAACCGCTTGTACGTGCTTATGTTGTTGATGAAGTTAAAGATATGATGGTTCAAGAAGAAGCAGCTCTTGCAGTTGTTTGGGCTGGAGATGCAATAAATATGATAAGTCAAAATCCAGATTTAAAATATGTAATTCCTAAAGAAGGAAGCAACATGTGGTTTGATAACATAGTAATACCAAAAGGGAGCAAAAATAAAAAAGAAGCTGAATTATTCATAGATTTCTTAACAAAAGCTGATATTGCAAAGAAAAATGCTGATTACATCGGATATTCAACACCAAATACAGAAACATTTAAAATGTTGGATGAAGAAGTTAAAAATGATAAAACAGCATATCCTGATGATGAGATATTAAAGAAATGTGAAGTATTTGTTGATTTAGGAGATAATATAAAGCTGTATGATAAAGCTTGGACAGAAATAAAAGCAAAATAATTTATAAAAATAAACTAGTCATAATTTGTGGCTAGTTTATTTTTATATTTGTATTATTCTATAGAATTAAGTTTGTTTATAACTATTTCTTCTAATATTTCTAGATTCTTATTAGATTCCTCTAAAGTATTACCTTTTGTATAGATATATACTTTTATTTTAGGTTCAGTACCAGATGGACGAATTGCATACCAGCTTCCGTCTTCTAAATAGAATTTTAAAACATCAGAAGGAGGAATATCTTCATAACCTTCCAAGTAATCTATATATTTAGACATTTTTAGATTTCCTATTTCTTGTGGAAAATCTTTTCTGTAGCTTTTCATCATTCTGTCTATTCTAGCTTTCCCTTCAGCTCCTTCAAGTACTAGTGAAATCTGCTTTTCTTTGTAGTAGCCGTATTTTTCAAAAATTTCATTTAGTACATTTAAAAGAGTCTTACCCTTAGTTTTATAGTAAGCAGCAGCTTCACATAAAAGCATAGCTGAACTTACAGCATCTTTATCTCTAACAAAGGTTCCTGTGTTATAACCAATACTTTCTTCATATCCAAAAATAAATTTATACTCACCAGTTCTTTCAAATTCAGGAACTCTTCCATATATGTTTTTAAAACCAGTAAGAGCTTCAAAGGTTGTAACACCATATTCTTTGGCAATAGCTCTTCCCATATCCCCAGTTACTATTGACTTTACTATAGCTGCATTTCTAGGTAGAGTGCCAATCTCGTGCATACTCTCAACTATATATTTTATAAGAATGGCACCAGTCTGATTTCCATTAAAAGGTATGTACTCTCCATTACAATCTCTTACCTCAATTGCTAATCTGTCACAGTCAGGGTCTGTTGCAAGAAGAAGTTCCGCATTGACTTCTTTACCTAAATTTTCGGCATATTCAAAGGCTCTAGTATCTTCGGGGTTAGGGTATTCAGCAGTTGTGAAGTTAGGATCAGGATTTTCCTGTTCGGGTACAACAATTATATTGGTAAATCCTCTTTCGCTAAGGACTCTTCTTACAGGAATATTCCCAGTTCCGTTAAGAGGGGAGTATACAACTTTTATGTTTTTATCTATATCCTCTCTTATACTTAGACTTTTAACTTTATCTATGTATTCCTTATCCATATCTTTGCCAAGCATAACAAGAAGTTTTTTATCTAGAGCAGTATTTTCATCCATAGTTTTTACATCTTTGAAACTTTTTATTGAATTTATTTTTTCAGTCATAGGGTTAGCAATACTTGAAAGAACCTGAGCACCGTCTTCCCAATAAACTTTGTATCCATTATATTCCTTTGGGTTGTGACTTGCTGTAATTATAATTCCAGCAGCAGTTTTAAAGCTTCTAACTGTATAAGAAAGCTCTGGAGTTGGACGTAAATCTTCAAATAAATAAGCTTTAATTCCGTTGGCTGCAAGAACAAGAGCAGCAGTTTTAGCAAACTCAGTTGAGTAATGTCTGCAATCGTAAGCTATTGCAACACCTCTATCCATATACTCTTTGCCTTTTTCAACAATAAAGTCAGCAATACCTTGAGTAACTTTAGAAACATTGTAAACATTCATTCTGTTTGTACCAGCTCCAAGCTTACCACGAAGACCAGCTGTACCAAATTCTAAATTTTTATAAAATCTATCCTGTATCTCCTTTTCATCATCTTTAATAGTTCTTAATTCTTCTCTTGTTTTTTCATCAAAGAACTCATTATTTAACCATTCTTCGTATACTTTTTTGTAATCCTGCATTTTATTTCACTCCTTTTATAAAATTAAAAAATCCAATACTATTTACTTTAATACCTTAATAGGAACAATAGGTGAATTTATTTCACATATAACTATTATAACAAGTTATGCCAAAAAATGTAATTAAAAAAATAAAATTTTATAAAAAAAGCAGTAAATGAATTACTGCTAGATTAAGAATCTACTAATGCCTAGGATTTTTGCTAATTACCTCTATAGCCCTCATAATACTTTCAACTATGTTTATCATTTCTTGTTTATTTATTTCGTTTAAAACTCTAGTATATATCTCACCTTGTTCAGAAACAACATATTTTGGTTTTATAGAATTAAGTGCATATGCTTTTATATCTAGTGTACACTTTTTGCATTTGCATATGTTGTTATAGCTTTGGAGTGTTCTTGGTAAGAGTTGATCTACTAACTCTTCGGAGTAATTTTTTAAACTATACATATAGTACCTCCTGGTATTAATCTGAACAATATATTGCAATTATTAATATTCATTGCTTAATGATCAATTTATGAAAAAACTCCAACGAAGTTTTAATACAATGAATAGTATTTGTTGCAATGTATATATACAGTATATTATTAAAAAAAGAAAAGTATCATATATAAACAATATATTTATTTATATTAGGAATGTTAATCTATTTCTTTTAATAATCTTAATGCATTTTTATAGAAGATTTTTTCTATTTCATCTTCGGATAAACCATTTTTAGACAGAGAAGTAAATAGTTTATCTATTTCACCTATATTATCTATTTCCAGTTTAGAATTTATTCCGTCGAAATCACTTCCAAGACAGAGTACATCTATCCCTCCTGCATTTTTTATATGATTTATGTGTTTTACCATGTCATCTATTTTACTGTATTCATCCCCACCAAGAAATTCTCCGAAAAAGTTTAATCCAATAATGCCTCCTTTTTCTGATAGCAGCTTTATCATTTTATCTGTTAAATTTCGTGGATTATTTGTTAAAGCTCTAGCATTTGAATGAGATGCAACAAAAGGAGCTTTTGAGTATTTTGCGACATTATAAAAACCTCCGTCAGATAGATGAGATACATCAATAATCATTTTTAGCCTGTTCATTTCTTCTATTAACTCTAAGCCGAAAGGGGTAAGACCTTTCTCCATATGCTCTTTTATACAGTTTGGATATCCTATTTCATTTGGAAAATTCCAAGTAAGAGTTAAAAGCTTAACACCCAATCTGTGAAAAATTCTTAGATTATCCAAACTTCCTTTAAGAGCTGCTCCTTCTTCTATTGTTAAAAAGGCAGAAATTTTATTTTCTGATTTGTTTTTTATAAGTTCATTGTAGTTTCTTGCCAAAGATATATATTTTTTGTTTTTTTCTAGCTCTATATAAAATTTATCTAACATTTTCAAAGTATATTCTAGAGGATTTTGCACTTTGTCCAATTCGGTAAAAAGTGCGAAAAATTGAGCAGTGCAATTTCCTTTCTTTAACTTATTTATGTCAACACAATATTTATTTCGAAAAAGTTCACCATTATCTTGATATATTTTTGATATTGTATCGCAATGAAAATCAATTAAGTCCATAAAAAGCCTCCTATAATCCAGTATAGTTTCCGTCAATCATATTATATTCTTATTTTAAGAAAAATGCGAAGCATTTTTCTGATAGTCTCCAATCCCCAAGTACCAATCCCCAAGGTAAAGAAAAAAGCAATTAAAAACAATTAGATAAACTTAAAAAAGAGACTTAAAGATAAATCATATCTACTTTTAAATCTATTTTGATTTGTATTAATTTTAGTTTTGCATAGTAAAACGCCTTTCTCTGGGGAGTGGTGATTGGTAACTGGGGAATAGAATAAAATTGCTGTGCAATTTTATTCTTTGTTGACATATTTTTGGATTAATATTATAATCATAATAAATTGGAATAAAGATGTTTGAAAGATAGTGAAGAGGAGAGTAAATATAGAGTTGGATTTATAGCGAGCTGACGATAGTGAGAGGTTAGTATGAAGCCTATATTGAAGAACACCTTGGAATCTCTAACCGAAATCAATGTTGTTTGAGAGTAGGCTTAGACGGAACCAGACCGTTAAGAGCTGGAGAGTATTGTTTTTTAGTACTTTTAGAGTGGCCATATTAAATATGGCAAATTGGGTGGTACCACGAATATATAACCTTCGTCCTAATGTTTATTTAGGATAGAAGGTTTTTTTATTTATAATTTTGAACAAAATAAACAATAAAAGAAACAGGAGGACAAAACTTATGGAAAGTATATTAGTAAGAAAACTTTTTAGAGAATCTGATAAGTTTATTGGAAAAGAAGTTAAAATTTCAGGATGGATTAGAACTTTAAGGGCTTCAAATAAATTTGGGTTTATAGAAGTTAATGATGGTAGTTTCTTTAAAAATATTCAAGTTGTTTTTGATGAAAGCTTGGATAATTTTAAGGAAATATCTAAATTTGCTATTAGTTCTAGCATAACTGTAGAAGGTGAATTTATTTTTACTGAAGGTGCAAAACAACCTTTTGAGATTCATGCTAAAAAAATTGTATTAGAAGGAAAATCAGATGCTGACTATCCATTACAAAAGAAAAGACATACTTTTGAATACTTAAGAGAAATAGCTCACTTAAGACCAAGAAGTAATGCTTTTTCAGCAGTATTCAGAGTACGTTCTATAGCGGCATATGCTGTACATAAATTCTTCCAAGATCAAGATTTCGTTTATGCACACACTCCAATAATTACTGGAAGTGATGCTGAAGGTGCGGGAGAAATGTTTAGAGTAACTACTCTAGATATTAATGATGTTCCAAGAGATGAAGAAGGAAATGTAGATACAAAAAAAGATTTCTTTGGAAAAGAAACAAATCTTACAGTAAGTGGTCAATTAGAAGGTGAAATATTTGCTCTTGCATTTAGAAATATTTATACTTTTGGACCAACTTTCAGAGCTGAAAATTCAAATACAGCAAGACATGCATCAGAATTTTGGATGATAGAACCAGAAATGGCTTTTGCAGAATTAAAGGATTATTTAGATAACGCAGAAGCTATGGTTAAATATGTAATTAAATATGTAATGGAACATGCTCCAGAAGAAATGGCGTTCTTCAATAGCTTTATAGATAAAGATTTATTTGATAGATTAAATAATGTTGTTAATTCTGAATTTGGAAGAGTAACATATACAGAAGCTGTAGAAATTCTTCAAAAATCAGGACATAAATTTGATTATCCAGTAGAATGGGGAATAGATCTTCAAACTGAGCATGAAAGATACTTAACTGAAAAAATATTTGGAAAACCTGTATTTGTAACAGATTATCCAAAGGATATAAAAGCATTCTACATGAGAGCAAATGATGACGGAAAAACTGTTGCAGCAGCAGATTTACTTGTTCCAGGAGTAGGAGAACTTATTGGAGGAAGCCAAAGAGAAGAAAGATTGGATGTTCTTGAAAAAAGAATAGAAGAATTAGGACTTAATAAAGAAGATTACTGGTGGTACTTAGAACTTAGAAAATATGGAGAAACTAAGCACTCAGGATACGGTCTTGGATTTGAAAGATTGATCATGTACTTAACAGGAATGAGCAATATTAGAGACGTAATACCATTCCCAAGAACTCCAGGAACAGCAGAATTTTAGAAAAGTGCGAAGCACTTTTCTTTAGTAACCAGGTACCGGTAACCAGTAGCCAGTAGCCAGGCAATGTTGATTTTCTTCCTTATGTCAGAAAATCTTTGGATTTAAAAAAACTTTTCATGCTTTGCGTGGTTCGAAGAACGATAAAATTAACTAAAACTTTTGAAAAAACTTTACACCCTTTCCGGTAAAGAAAGTTCATTTAAAAATTATTTCAAAATAAAGACGTTTAGCCTTACATTAAGTAATATATCTCTTGAGCTATGGCTCTAAGCGCTTACCAGCTCTTTAGTTAGAGTAATAATAAAAGCTAGTGAAAATTTTAGATTAAAATTTTCACTAGCTTTTAAACTTTTAATTTACCAAAAGATTTTCTGACGAAAGGAAGAAAATCCTCCTCCACTGGTTACTAGTTACTGGCTACTGGTTACTAAGAAAAATGTTGTGTCGCAACATTTTTCCATTATAGCTTTTGTCCAAAGTCTTCATTTAAAGTTTTAGCATGAACTATAAAATCTTTATCCGTATTTAAGTTTTTTACTGTAACCTTATTAGTTTCATGGTTTACTGCTTTAAGATGAACAGGAGTATTTCTATAGTAAACACTTATATTGTCTTTTGAATGTATTATTTGCTCAGCTCTTTCAGAATTCATAACGAACCTCCCATAAATATTTAAAGATTTTGCACATTACATTAGTTATTTTTCCACTTAAAAATAAAAGTATGTGAACCAATATATTCAGGAAGAAAATATAATTATATAGAGTATATAAAATCTAGCTATCTTTATTAGTGGCATCTTCAGTATTGGATGGGGCGATAGAAGATGGTTTATTTTTATTATCAGCGTCTTTATTATTTTCATTATGTTCAGAAGAATTATCAGTATTAGTTTCTTTGGTTTTATCTTCAATTTTTAAAGAATTATCAGTAGTAGTTTCCGTGTTTTCAGTTTTAGTTTTTGAAGAGCTATCGATAGGAGTTTCTTTATTTTCAGTTTTATCTTTTGGATAGGTATCACTATCTTTACTATTTTTCAAAGTATTCTCAGAAGATTTTTCTTGATTCGAAGTATCCTTATTTATATTTTCATTGGATGTATTTTTAATGTCTGACTCTTTTGCATTACTATAAGAACTGTTATTATCAGTAGGTATATTATTATTAGATGTATTATTAATATCAGTATGTTTGTTTTTATTATAGGATGAAGTATTTGTTGTATTATTATTTTTATTATTAGAAGAAGAATTTGAATCTATAGTATTATGAACAGGCTCTGTGATTATATATGATTTAGCTGCTTTAGGTTTTTCAATTTTTGATAAATAGCTATCTATAGCTTTTTTACAAGAGGCATAATCTAAGTCTGATTTACTATAGGTTTTGTCATCGAAGATAAAATCATTTAGTATTTTTGCATTTTGATATTTGTCCATTAGTAAAACCCAGCCTTTGATTGATAAAAGTTGTGCATAGCTTAGTTCTGTTAAAGGAATCTGAAGCTGTTCAGGAGTAAAATTTTTAATTTGGTAAACTGTATAGGCGTAATTTAATATTTCAGAGATATCAATATTTGTTTTCACATAAGGAAGTAATTTAGAGGCTACTACAGGATATTTTATTACAGGAGTATCTGTGAGTTTATTTATAATTAGAGAAACAACATGTCTTTGTCTGTGGGTTCTATCATAGCAGCCATTTCCAACATGGCGTATTCTTGAGTAAGCAAGAACTTGTTGTCCGTTAAAATGCTGTAAGCCTGAATTTTTTATTAGATTAGATGGGTCTTCATTTAGTTCTAACATGATTTTATTGGATTCTTTAACTTCTTCTGGTTTTATATCGATATCCAATCCACCAATGGAATTAATTAAATCCTTAAATCCAAAAAAATTGACAATCACATACTTGTCTAACTTTATACTAAGATTATTTTCTATACTCTTTAGTAATAGTTCAGGTCCTCCATAATTGAAAGAATGATTTATTTTTTCTTCACCATATC
This sequence comes from Clostridium sp. ZS2-4, assembly GCF_026719745.1. Taxonomy (GTDB): domain Bacteria; phylum Bacillota; class Clostridia; order Clostridiales; family Clostridiaceae; genus Clostridium_H. Next base: position 137,425 of record NZ_JAPPRQ010000027.1, on the reverse strand, counting down.
CAGGGATTTTTACATATGTGTCTCTTAATATTGATGTGACTTTCAGTTTTTTATGAATAGAATCTATGGTTAGTATCATTATGGCATCAGATCTTGATTTTTCATTTAAGCTTCTTGCATCACTGCCTATTAAAAGGATATTTGTTATACCTTCTACTGTTCTTAAATCTGGCATTTCTTCATCAGTATCATTCAAATTTCCTGATTCCAAAATTGTAGATGTTTCAGAAGTTATATGACTATTTTTTTCGAAAGAATATATAAAATAAGATACTGTAGATACAATAGAAAGCAAAATAAATATAATAGTAAATTTCAGTGTTTTTTTATATTTTATCATAATTAAATTCCTCCATAGAATCTTATATAAGTTAGTTATACCTCTTATTTTATGAAAAAGGATTTCAAAATTATTACAATAAACTTATTGAATTTATTATATATTTTATAATTATATCCATATAGATCCGTTATAAACTTAATATATAACCATACAAAATATCTATATAGCTAAATTTGGAGTTGATACATAAAAATATATTTTGTTTTATTAAATTAAATATATTTAAAATATTTAAAATAAACAAAAAATATCTTGACTTTCAAAGTAATTAAGTGTAATATTAATAAAAAATTAAATAAATCGATAAAGTCTTATCAAGAGAGGTGGAGGGACTGGCCCTACGAAACCCGGCAACCTATACATGTGTATAAAGGTGCTAATTCCAGCAGGATTTTCCTGAAAGATAAGAAGAGTTTAGTATGTTAAACACTTCTTAATAGGAGTGTTTTTTATTTTATAAAAATAAGGGGGCAAATAAAATGAAAAAGCAATGGGGCAAAGGAACAATATGTGTTCAAGGAGGTTATGCACCAAATCCAGGAGAACCTAGAGTACTTCCGATAGTTCAAAGTACAACATACAAATATGCAGATCCTGATCATGTAGCAAAATTATTTGATTTGACAGAAGCGGGGCATATGTATTCAAGAATAAGCAATCCCACAATAGCTGCTTATGAAGAAAAAGTAAACACCTTAGATGGTGGAGCAGGTGCTCTTGCGGCATCATCTGGTCAATCAGCTATTACTTTAGCTTTGCTGAATATATGTAAAAGTGGAGATCATATAGTGGCGTCTTCCACAATATATGGAGGTACATTTACATTACTTTCGTCTACTTTGAAAAAATTCGGAATAGAAGTAAGTTTTGTAAATCCTAGTGCTAGTGAAGAAGAAATAATAAAAGAGTTCAAAGATAATACTAAAGTACTTTATGGAGAAACTATAGGAAATCCAGGACTTAATATTTTAGATTTTGATAAGTTCTCAAGAATTGCAAAGAAGATAGGCGTACCTTTAGTTATAGATAATACATTAGCAACACCATGTCTTTGCAGACCATTAGAATTAGGAGCTAACATAGTTGTTTATTCTTCAACCAAATATATAGAAGGTCATGCAAATAGTGTAGGTGGAATTATAGTAGATGGAGGTAATTTTGATTGGGATAATGGAAAATTTAAAGAATTAGTAGAACCAGACCCAACTTATCATGGAATCAGTTATGTTGAAACCTTTGGAAAAGCTGCTTATATAGTAAAAGCTAGAGTACAGCTTTTAAGAGATATGGGACCGTGCTTAAGTCCATTTAATGGATTTTTAACTAATTTAGGATTAGAAACTCTTCATTTAAGAATAGAAAGGCACAGCAGCAATGCTTTAGCACTAGCTAAGTTTTTAGAAAAGCATGAGAATGTTAGTTGGGTTAATTATCCTGGCCTTGAGGGTAATTCAAACTACGAACTTGTTAACAAGTATTTTTCAAAAGGTGCTAGTGGAGTATTAACCTTTGGAATAAAAGGTGGTGCAGAAGCGGGAAATGAATTTATAAGAAATTTAAATTTAGCAGCGTTAGTTGTTCATATAGGAGATGCTAGAACATCTGTGCTTCAACCAGCTACTACAACTCACAGACAGTTAAGTGAGGAAGAGCAAATAGCTTCAGGAGTTTATCCTGATTTAATAAGAGTGTCTGTAGGAATAGAAGATCCAGAAGATATAATAAGCGATTTCGAACAAGCACTTTCAACACTATAATATATAACAATTGCAATAGAAAGGAAAATTATTATGCCTATTATAATACCAAAAGATCTTCCAGCAACAGAAATTCTAGAAAATGAAAATATTTTTGTGATGAATCAGCAAAGAGCTATTCATCAAGATATAAGACCTTTAAAAATTGCTATTGTAAATTTAATGCCTAAAAAAATAGAAACTGAAACTCAACTTTTAAGATTACTTGGAAATATACCAATCCAGGTAGAGGTGGAGCTAATTCATACTAAGACATATGATTCAAAACATGTTCCACAGGATCATTTGTTAAGTTTTTACAAAACCATAGATGATATAAAAGATGAAAAATTTGATGGAATGATAATAACAGGGGCACCAGTTGAAAAAATGGATTTTGAAGAGGTAGGATATTGGGATGAATTAAAGAAAATAATGGATTTTTCACTTACCAATGTGTTTTCAACTCTTCATATATGCTGGGGAGCCCAGGCAGGACTTTACTACCATCATGGTGTGCCTAAATATCTTCTTCCAGAGAAAATGTTTGGGGTTTTTTCTCATAAAGTTATCAAAGATAAGGTTAAGCTTTTAAGAGGATTTGATGATGAGTTTTACGTTCCGCATTCAAGGCATACAGGGGTTAGAAAAGAAGATATTGAGAAGGCTACGGACATTGATATATTAGCAGAGTCTGACGAAGCAGGAGTATATATAGCAGCTTCAAAGGATGGAAGACAAATCTTTGTAACTGGTCATTCGGAATATGATGCCAATACTTTAAAAGCTGAATATGATAGAGATGCAGCCTTAGGAGAGGATATCAAGCTTCCTAAAAATTATTTTAAGGATGATAATCCTGAGAAAGAACCTGTTGTTAGATGGAGAGGACATTCAAATTTATTATTTTCTAATTGGATTAATTATTATGTATATCAAGAAACTCCATATTCTTATGTGGACATAAAATAATATATTTTTACCTTTTAGCATAACAATTGTTTATTGTCAATTGTGAATTTTGTACAATTTTAACTTTTGAAATTCTACACTATATAAGGCTGTTCAAACCTATAATAAACTATGAATTTATGATAAAATAATTCTCAACTAGAAAAGTGCTTTGCACTTTTCTTACATATTATATATTTGTTAGTCATGAGATAAATCATTTTATATTAGGGGGAAAGAACTATGTATATAGGAGTAGATTTAGGTGGAACTAATATAGCAGTTGGAATAGTAGACGAGCTTGGAAGGTTAAAATATACAGACTCAACACCAACTAAAAAAGAAAGAGGAGCAGAATCTGTAATAAATGATATTAAAGATTTAATTTTAAAAGTAATAAAGGATTATGGAATATCAAAAGATGAAATTAAAGCTGTAGGTATAGGTATCCCTGGTTTAGCTGATCAAGTTACTGGAGATGTCATATATTGTGTGAATTTAAAATGGAATAATATACCTTTGAAGAAACCGTTAGAAGAGGCTCTAGGTCTTCCAGTTTATATAGATAATGATGCAACAGTAGCTGGGCTGGCTGAGTATGAAGCTGGGGTTATGAAGGGTGCTAAAAGTGGAATTTTTATAACTTTAGGTACTGGTGTAGGTGGAGGAATTGTTATAGACGGAAAGGTACATACAGGAGCTAATGGTGTAGCTTCAGAAATTGGACATATGATTGTTGGTGAGAATTATTATAACTGTAATTGTGGAAAAAATGGATGCTTAGAAACCTTTGCTTCAGCTACTGCTATTAACAATTATACAAGGAAGTTAATAGAAGAAGGTAATGAAACCATAATAAATGAAAAGATAAATGGCGATTTAGATAAAATAGAAGGACGAGTAATTTTCGAGGCTGCTGCTGAAGGAGATAAGGTAGCTAATATTGTAGTAGATAGACTAGTTAAATATTTAGGAATCGGAATTTTTAATTTGATAAATGTTATTGACCCTGAGATTTTCGTTTTAGGTGGAGGACTTTCAAAGGCAGGAGAATTTTTGCTTGAGAAGGTAAGAGCAGAGGTTATAAACAATAAATATTACAAGGATTTACCAGTAGGGAAAATAGTTTTAGCTGAATTAGGAAATGAAGCTGGAATTATTGGAGCAGCTATGCTAGGTAAACAGCACAATTAAATTAAAAAAAATTCAGTAGAAAATTATTTTTCTACTGGATTTTTTTTATATAATTTTATGAATTATATGTATGAGTTTATTTAGTTTTTAATATTTCTAGTAATTCTTCAATAGAGTTAGCAAAATATGTAGGTTCAGCCTTTTTCAACTCTTCATTAGTACCATATCCATAAGTAACAGCAATTGAATCTAAACCATTTTCTCTTGCTCCTAAAATATCATGTTTTCTGTCACCTATCATGACTATATTTTTTTTCGAGATGTTTGGTATTGTTGATAGAACAAAATTAATAACTTCTCCTTTTGAATCTCTTGTACCGTCAAGATTACTTCCGATTATTTCTGAAAAATATTTAGAAAGATTAAAATGTTCTAATATCTTTTTTGCAAAAACAGTAGGTTTTGCTGTAGCTACTATTAATGTTTTATTTAGTTTTTTCAATTCTTCTAGCAGTTCAGAAATCTTAGGATATACGGCATTTTCAAAAATACCTTGTTTGGTGAAGTATTCTCTGTAATGTTTGATAGCCTCAGCTGCTTTTGGTTTATCGAACAAGTAGAATTCTTGAAATGAATCCAATAATGGAGGGCCGATAAATACTTCCAGTTCATCGAGATTTTCAACAATAATATCATATTTCTCCAAGGCGTATTTAACTGATTTTGTTATACCTAACTTTGAATCAGTTAAAGTTCCATCTAAATCAAATAGAATTACATCATATGTAGACATATAAATCCTCCTTAAGTATTTGTTGCAACTTATATAACAATATAGATTATAACATTCAAATGGAAAAAAAGTATGAAATTGCTGGGAAAAATCAATAAGCAAGCTAGCGTGATAATTTAGCAAAAATATTTGTTTAAAATTTATAATTTTATCAAATGTAAAGGATTGCATTGATAAATTGGCAATTGACAATAAGTTATATTGATAATATAATAAATAACATAAAGAAAATTAAAAAATTAATAATAAACAATAATAAAAAATGATAAATTGTTAATTGAAGCTTAAAACAAATGCTAAATTAATATAAGTGTAATTTATAGCTTTGAATTGTTTATTTATTAAAATTATTAATGGGGAGGATATGTTATGGAAATGAACTATGTTTTAAATTCAATGTGGGTTTTGATTGCTGCAATACTTGTGTTTTTGATGCATGCTGGTTTTGCTATGGTAGAAGTGGGTTTTACTCAAGCTAAAAATGCTGTTAACATTATTATGAAAAACTTTATTACAGTATCTATTGGGGTAATTGGATTTTTCCTTGTAGGATATGGGATTATGTATGGGAAAAATTTTCACAATTTATTTGGAGTAGATGGATTTATGCTTATGCATACTCCAGATACATTTGCTGGAATTTCTTTTGAAGTATTCTTTTTCTTTCAAGCTATTTTTGCAGCTACCTGTGCTACTATTGTTTCAGGAGCTATGGCAGAAAGAACAAAATTTACTTCTTATATAATTTTCTGTATTGTATCTACAACTTTGATTTATCCATTAATTGGTCATTGGATTTGGGGAGGCGGGTTTTTAAGTCAATTAGGATTTAGGGATTTTGCTGGAGGTACTGCCGTTCATGCTGTGGGTGGATTTGCAGCTCTTGTAGGGGCAATGTTAGTAGGACCTAGAGATGGTAAATATAAAAAAGAAAAAGTTAATGCTATTCCAGGACATAATATTCCGTTGGGAGCTTTGGGAGTTTTAATTTTATGGTTTGGTTGGTTTGGTTTCAACCCTGGAAGTACTTTAGATATTACATCTCCACTTACTGCTCATTCTGCTATTACAACTTTATTAGGAGGAGCAGCAGCTACAAGCTCTAGTTTGATTTTTAGTACTTTACGATATAAAAAGCCTGATGCAGGTCTTACTTTAAATGGTGCTTTAGCTGGACTTGTAGGAGTAACAGCAGGAGCTTCAATGATTTCATATGTTGGTGCATTAGTTATTGGAATAATTGCTGGAATCATAATGATTTTATCAGTTGAGTATATAGATACAAAATTGAAGATTGATGATCCAGTAGGAGCCATTTCGGTGCATGGGGTATGCGGAACTTTGGGTACTCTAGCTATTGGGTTATTTGCAACAGATGGAGGATTATTTTACGGTGGAGGATTTAAGCTTTTAGGAACTCAAGCATTAGGAATTTCAATATGTGCAGCAACAGCTATTTCTCTATCTTATATTACTTTTACTATTATTAAAAAGACAATAGGACTTAGAGTTGAACGACATGAAGAAATAGACGGATTGGATACAATTGAACATGGAATATCTGCATATATTGATTTATAAGGGGGATTTTATATGGATAAGATTACGAAAATAGATATAATTGCCAGAAATACGAAGTTTGAGGATTTAAAAGAAGCTTTAAATAAAATTGGTATAACGGGTATGACTGTTACTCAGGTTTTAGGCTGTGGAACACAAAAAGGAGTTACTGAATATTACAGAGGGGTTCCTTATGAAATTAATTTACTTCCAAAAGTAAAAATAGAAATTGTAGTTTGTGAAGTTCCAGTGGAATTAGTAATTGATACAGCTAAAAAAGCACTTAATACAGGACAAGTTGGAGATGGAAAAATCTTTGTTTATGATGTGTCTAATGTAATAAGAATTAGAACTGGAGAGGAAGGAAGAGAAGCTCTTTAATCTAAGACTATTTTATAAATTAGAATCGTAAGAATGTTGATGTGCAACATTCTTACGATTCTATACTGTTTCCACCATTTCCCTTAGCCACATTTAAATGATTCTCAGCTTTTTTTATTAATTCTATTACATTTTCTTCATTTAAGGCGGCGATTCCTGCACTTATTGTTACGGGAGAGTCTAATCCTTTAATTTTGATGGTTTCTATATTTTTTCTAACTTGTTCTGATAAAGTATGGGCAAATTCCAAATTGGTTTTAGGAAATATTGATAAAAATTCATTTCCGGCATATCTTCCCGAAATACCAATTTCTTTGAATTCCTCTTTAAATTTATTACTTACTTCAAGTAAGATTTTATCGGCTATTTCTTGACCATAATTATCATTCATTGATTTAAAATTGTCTATATCAAATATAGCTATGGAAAGTTCCATGTTTCCTTGTAGTGACAGTTCTATTTCTTCTTTTAGTCTTTCAAATATATATTTATAATTATATAATTCGGTTAGTTCATCTATTTTTATCATCTTTTTTAGTCCTGAATTTTTTAGTTTTAATTCTTCTAATAATAAAAATGTTCTAATATTTGCTTTTAATCTTGCCATAAAAACATTTTCATTAAAAGGTTTCATAATATAATCGTCTACTCCAGAGGATAAAATATTTGAAATTACTTTATGATTATCTATAGAAGACATGGTAACTATTAAGCTATATTTATATTTTTTCCTTAATTCCAGTATAACTTGTTCTCCAGATATGTTTGGTAAAATGAAATCTACTAAATATAAAGAATATTCAGTAGTACTATTCAAAAGCTTGTCTGGTTTAGAATAATAATCAACATTAGTAATATTATTCAATTGAAAGATTTTTCGTATTATTTCCAGTTCTAAATGACTATCATCTAAGACAGCTATTTTAATATCTTTTAGTCTTTTGTCTATAGAATCTTTTGTTTTAAATCTATTTATGTCCATAAATAGATTATCCATACAAGTATCTTTCAATAGGTAATCTATTACGCCTAATTCAAACATTTTTTTCTTAGATTCAATACCATCATTTGATGTCAATACGATAACGGGAATACTTTTATATTTACTTTCATTTAGACATTTTATAAAATTTTCTCCATTTTCATCTTTAAATTCTAATGCAGTTATTATTAAATCTATTGAATCATTTTCTAATATTTCAAAAGCTTCTGCAGGACAGTTTGCTGAAGAATATCTAAAGGATTGATCTATAGATGCATTTTTCATAATTCTTTTATAGAAATAATTATTATCGATATGAAGTATTGAAAGCATAGTTTTTCTCCTTTATGGTATATAATAAGTTAACTGTTTTAGTATAATTTTACATCATATTACACGAAATTACAATGAATATAAAAAATATTTGCAATTTTTTAAAAATTAATATTTTCTTTTATTAATAACTCATCAAGGTTATCAATAAGTTGATTTATATGTAAAAGTATATTATTATCACAGCTTGTACAGCTATTTAAAAGAGTCAATACATTTTTATGCATATTAAATGGCACCTTTTTGCAGTTGTTAGTTATTATTTTTAATAGTTTTTTCTCACCAGGATGAGGCATTCCATTTATTGCAAATATAATATCAAAATAGCTTGCTAACAAGGCTGCTGTTCTATGGTTTATACTGATTAAATCCTTTCGCTTAATTGCTTTTTCAATTTGATAATAGTATGCTGACATATTATTTCTTAATACAGGATAATTTTTGGCTATTATATTTTCTTTTAATTTATTAGGATAGGGTACTGTATATCTTTCTTGAAGTTTAGACAATTCACCATTTTTGTCATATATAATCCTTGAATTGATAACATTATGCCAAAAACAAGTTGAATAACCTACCACAGCATCACATCTATCAATTACTCTTTCCAGATAGTCTTTTATCCACTGCATATCTAAATAAATAATATCTATATCTTTTACAGAGTTTCTTAACTTCCATTCATCCCCAGTACCCCAGAATTGATTATCTATTTCTATGCAATCAGAAAATTCTCTAGCTATTTTTTCTCTTTCACTTGGAGGAAGCTCATTATTTATATATACATCTATATCTATATCAGAATTTTCATCTTCTGTTTTAAATGCGACTGATCCGGCTAATGTTATTCCTTCAACTTGTTTAAAATTTTTGAACTTAGATACTATTTCGTGAATAATTTCATTTTCTTTAATCAAACCAACGTCTCCTTTGTTAACGATATTATTGTTTTAATTTTACCAAATTCTATTTACAATTTTATTCAAAGAACTTAAACAATATTATATTACATATATTTGAATAAAACCATAAAAAACCAAGTTGATACAAAATACTGTTTAAAATATTTCTGGCATTTATGTTATAATTATATAAGAATAAATGTTCGATAATTAGTCTAAAATTATAGATAATAAAGGCGAAGCAGGTGAAAAAATTATGAGCTTAAGATTCATTTATGGACGATCTGGAAGTGGAAAGAGCCATTATTGCGTAGAACAGATAAAAAAGAAATTAGAAAGTGGTCAGAAAAATCCATTGCTGTTGATTGTTCCTGAGCAGTATTCCTTTCAGGCTGAGAAAAATGTGGTAGAGAAGATTAATGGAACTGGAATTATAAATGTTGAGGTAACTAGTTTTGAAAGAATGGCATACAAGGTATTCAATGAGGTTGGAGGGGCTACCCGTCAGCACATGGACTCTGCAGGAAAATGTATGCTTATTTTTAATATAATGAATAAAATAAAAGATGAATTTAAGGTTTTTGCTGCTGCTTCAAACCAGCAGGGATTTGTTAATACTGTTTCAGACATAATAACAGAGTTAAAAAGATATGACATAAATCCATTAGAGTTTCAGGCAGTAATGAATAACTTGGAAGATGATGATGTTTTAAAAGATAAAATAGAGGATATAAGTAAAATTTTTATCCAATTTGAAGAGGAACTTCACAAAAACTATATAGACAATGAAGACGACCTTACTATGCTTTATGCAAAAATAGACGAATCACATATGGTGGATGATGCAGAAATATGGATTGATGAGTTTAGTTCCTTTACTCCACAGCAATATAAGATTATTGAAAAGCTTATAAAAAAATCTAAGAAAGTAAATATAACCTTATGTATGGATTATGGAAGAGAATTTGACAGTACAGATGTTTTTGCCCCTGTAAAAAACACGGAGCAAAGGATACTAAGAATTGCAGAAGATAATAATTTTGCTATAGAGAAGGCTGTTGTTTTACAAAATAATAAATTGGACAGATTTGGGGAAAATGAAGAAGTTAGATTTTTGGAAAGCAATTATTTTAAATATCCATATAAGCCTTATACTGAAAAGACAGAAAACATAAAAATAATAAGAGCGCTAAATCCATATTCAGAAGTTGAAAAAATTGCAAGAGAAATAGTTGAAATGGTTAGGGACAAGGGATTAAGATTTAGAGACATAGCTGTAATAACAAGAGATTTGAATTCCTACGAGAAGATAATCAAAACCATATTTTATGAATATGAAATTCCATGCTTTATAGATAAGAAAAAAGAAATCGATGACAATCCTTTAATTGTGCTTATAACTTCAGTTATAGAAATATTCAACAAAAACTGGTCCTATGAATCTGTGTTTAGATATTTAAAGACTGGTCTTATGGGTATTGATAATGAGGACATAGATGTTTTGGAAAACTATGTTATGGCTTATGGAATTAGAGGAAAAAACAAATGGCAGGAGCAGTGGCTTTATGGAAGAGTGGAGCTTATAGATGAGGTAAATATAATAAGAGAAAATGTGGTTTCTCCTTTGATTAAATTCTCTGATAAATTAAAAGGCAAGAAAAGTTCAGAGGAAATATGCACAGCACTTTATGATTTCTTGTGCAATATAAAGGTTAATGAAACCATAGAAAAATGGGTTGAAAGATTTAAAGAAGAGGGAAGGCAAGAACTTGTAAATGAATATAGTCAAATTTGGAATATGGTTATTGAACTTCTTGACCAGATTGTAGAGGTATTTAAGGAAGAAAAGCTTGAGCTTAAGGAATTTGTAAAGCTTATACATATAGGCTTTGGAGAGCATAAAATGGGTCTTATTCCAACTTCGCTTGATGAGGTTTTAGTTTCAAGTGTAGAGAGGGTTAGAAGTCATACTGTAAAGGCACTTTATATTTTAGGGGTAAATGACGGTGTTTTCCCTACAACAGTCAATGAAGAGGGAATACTTACAGATGGTGACAGAGATAAATTGAGAAAGTTAAATATTGAGCTTGCTGAGGATACCAAGTCAAAGACCTTTCAGGAACAGTTTTTGATATATAAAACTTTGACTATGGCAGGAGAATCCTTGAATATTTGCTATCCAATAGCTGACTATGAAGGAAAGGCTATGAGACCTTCTATAATAATATCAAGGTTGAAATCACTTTTTCCTAATATTATAGAAGAAAGTGATGTAATTGAAGAGAAGGATGACGATAAAAGTTTAGAGCTGGTTTCAAGAAAGGTTCCTACCTTTAATAAGCTTGTTTCTGTTTTGAGAAAGGATAACGATGATGTAAAAGAAAGTCCTCTTTGGAGTGATGTGTACAGCTTTTACTGTAGCAAGGATGAAGAAGAAGATAGTGAAGAAGTTAAAAGTGAGAAAAAGAAATGGAGAGATAAGTGTAAGATTATTTTCTCAGCGGCATCCTATGATAATTCCATTAAATTAATAAGCAAAGAAAAAATAAGAAAGCTATATGGAGAAAAACTATATTTCAGTGTTTCAAGGCTTGAAAAGTATGAGCAGTGTCCTTTTGCTTACTATGTACAATATGGACTTAAAGCAAAGGATAGAAGAATTTTTAAACTTAATCCACCGGATTTAGGTACATTTATGCACAATGTGATTGATGAGTTCTCAAAGATTGTGGATAAAAATTCGATAAATTGGTTTGATATAGATGAAAAATGGTGTGTAGATACTGTTAATGATATTGTTGATAAAAGAATAAAAGAGGATGCCAGTTCAATTTTCAACAGCTCTCCAAGATATAGATATTTTACAGAAAGATTAAAAAGGGTTCTCATTAAAACTATTATGGTTATAGTAGAGCATATGAAAAGAAGTGGCTTTCAGCCTATTGGATATGAAGTTGAATTTGGTGACAGAGGAACCTATCCTCCAATAACTATTGAACTTTCAAGTGGAGAGAAGGTTAAGCTAATTGGAAGAATAGACAGAGTAGATAAATTAAATTTGGAGGAAAAAGATTACTACAGAATCGTCGATTATAAATCTGGAAATAAGGAGTTTAAGCTGTCAGATGTTTACTATGGACTTCAAATTCAGCTATTAACTTATTTGGACGCTATTCTTAGTAATAAAGAAATAAATGAAAAAGATCCTGCACTTCCAGGAGGAGTGTTATATTTTAAAATTGATGATCCTATAATAAAGGGAAGCAGAGGTCTATCTGATGAAGAAATAGAAAAGGAAATAATGAAGGCTCTAAAGATGAAGGGACTTCTTCTTGCTGATGTAGATATAATAAAGGAAATGGACAGAAAAATTGAAGGGTCTTCTTTAATAATTCCAGCTAGAATAAATAAAGGAGATACTTTAGGAAAATCTTCAGTAGGAACAGAAGAGCAGTTTAAGAAATTAAGAGAGCATGTTAAAAGTAATTTGGTTAGAACTTGTGAAGAAATGCTTAATGGAGATATACAGGTAAAACCATTTAAAGGTACAAAAACAGATGCTTGCAGCTTCTGTATGTATTCTGCTGTATGTCAATTTGATGACAGCTTTGATGGAAATGGATATAAGGTTATAAATGATAAGAAGGATGAAGAGATTTGGCAGCTTCTTGATAAAGAAGATAAAAAGGAAGAACTGGAAAATGAATATAAGATAAAGTATGAGAAGGAAGATGAAGTAAGTAAGAAGAATGGGGAGGTGAAGTAAGTGGGAGATGTGAAGTGGACTGTAGAACAGCAGGCTGCTATTGATACTCATGGATGTAATTTACTTGTAGCGGCTGCGGCTGGTTCAGGGAAGACAGCGGTACTTGTTGAGAGAATAATAAAAATGATAACACATCCTACAAAGCCTATTGATATAGATAGATTATTAGTTGTAACCTTCACCAATGCAGCGGCATCAGAAATGAAGGAGAGGATAGCGAAGGCTATTAGTGAGGAGCTTAAAAAACATCCAAAATCAAGACAGCTTCAAAGACAGCTTACTCTTTTGAATAAAGCCAGTATTACCACAATGCACTCTTTCTGTCTTGAGGTTATAAGAAACAACTTTCATCATATAGATATAGACCCAAGTTTTAGAATTGGTGATGATACGGAGACTATTCTTATAAAAGGAGAAACTCTTGAGCAGATGTTTGAAGAGGCTTATGAGGATGATAACTGCAGTATTGAGTTTTTAAAGCTTATGGAATGTTACAGCAATAATAAGGATGATATGACTCTTCAAAATTTAGTTCTTGATCTTTACAGATTTGCAATGAGCTCACCTTATCCCCAAAAGCTATTAGACCAAATGGCTGAAGATTTTAATGTGGATGTCAATTATGAATTTGGAGAATCCAAGTGGGCTAAAATTTTAATGGAAGATATAAGAATTGAGCTGGAAGGGCTGCATAAAGCTATGGCGAAAGCTTATAACATTATAAGAAATACTGAAGGTTTGGAGCCTTACGAAGAAAATTTTCTTGATGAAGTTCATATGATTCAGGATTTGATATCAGCTTGCAAAAGCTCTTGGGACAATTTATATGATGAATTTGAAAAAGTTAGTTTTAAAAGATTAAAGGCATGCAAAAAATGTGAGGATAAGGATACTCAGGAGAAGGTTAAAGAGATAAGAAACAAGGCTAAAAAGAGCATTGAGGATCTGAAAAAACAGGCAGTAACCTACGGAAGTCATGAGACAACCCTTGATTTAATAGAACTTTATCCAATTATGAGGGAGCTTTCTAATCTTGTAATAGAATTTATTGATAGATATGCAAAGGCCAAAAGAGAAAGAGCAATTATAGATTTTAATGATTTTGAACATTTTTGTCTTCAGATACTTACGGAAAAAAATGAAAATGGGGAAGTTATTCCAGGGAAGGCTGCTTTAAAGCTTAGAGATAAGTACGAAGAAATACTAGTTGATGAATATCAGGACAGTAATGATGTTCAGGAAGCTATAGTAAATGCTATAGCCCAAAAAGATGAAGTTAATGGACGAAACAATAATGTATTTATGGTTGGGGATGTAAAGCAGAGTATTTATCGCTTTAGGCAGGCAAAACCAGAAATATTTTTAAATAAATATAACTCCTATCCTTTTGAAGAAGGGGAAACAGAGAGAAAAATTACTTTATTTAAGAATTTCAGAAGTAGAAAGGAAATACTAGATGCTGTTAACTTTATATTCAAGCAGATAATGTCTGTAAATGTTGGAGAACTTGAATATGATGAAAAGGAAGCTTTAAATTTAGGGGCAGATTATGTGGAATGTCCTGATGAAAATGCTCTGGTTGGAGGGAAGATTGAGCTTCATATTTTAGAGAAAAATACTGGCTTAAATGAAGAAGAAGATTTGAATTCTCAGGGGGAAGAGGAAGAAGTACCGAGCAATATTCAAATGGAAGCAAGAATGGTAGTACAAAGAATAAATGAGCTTGTAAATCCTAAAAATGGAGAAGTTTTCAAGATATTTGACAATGATATAAAGGAATATCGAAAGGTTGAATATAAGGATATAGTTATACTTCTAAGAAGTACATCTAAATGGGCGCCTGTATTTATGGAGGAGTTAAAAGAAAATGCCATACCAGCTTATGCGGATACAGGAAGTGGATATTTTGAAACATTAGAAATCAAAACAATGCTGTCTTTGCTTCAAATAATTGATAATCCAAGACAAGATATTCCTCTTATTGCTGTACTTCGTTCACCTATTGCTTCTTTTACTCCTGAGGAGCTTATTGATATAAGACTTAAGGATAAGGATACAGAGTTTTTTGATGTTTTTAAAATTATGGCTAAGGAAGAGGAAAAGAGCAAACTTCAAAGAAAATGCGCTGCTTTTTTAGTAAGACTTAATGTTTGGAGAGATAAAGCTATACATATGTCAATAGATGAATTCATATGGTATTTGTATACGGATACTGGTTACTATGGCTATGTAGGAGCTATGGATGGCGGAGTTCAAAGACAGGCAAACCTTAGAATACTGTTTCAAAGGGCTAGGCAGTATGAGCAAACAAGCTATAAAGGCTTATTTAACTTCATAAATTTTATAAATAAGCTGAGGATAAGCAGTGGCGATATGGGAAGTGCCAAGATACTTGGAGAAAATGAAAATGTAGTTAGAATAATGAGTATTCACAAGAGTAAGGGATTAGAATTTCCAGTTGTAATTTTATCAGCCTTAGGCAAAGGCTTCAATATGCAGGATTTGAATCAAAAGGTTCTTTTCCATGGAGAGCTTGGATATGGTCCTGATTTTGTAGATATAAACAAAAGAATTACTTACAATACTGTTTTGAAGCAGGCGCTTAAAAAGAAAATTAAAATGGAAAGTCTGTCAGAAGAAATGAGAATACTATATGTAGCACTAACAAGAGCCAAGGAAAAGCTTATAATGACAGGAGCTGTAAAAGACATTGAAAAGTATGCTCACAAATGGTCCTATGCTATAGATAGCGATGATGAGAAGCTTCCAGAGTACGAAATGTTAAGAGCAAAAAATTATCTGGATTGGATTTGTCCAGTAATAATGAGGCACAAAAATGGAGAGAAACTTAGAGAAGCAGCAGGAATAGAAGAGTATATGGTTAGTAAGCTTATTGGGGATGATGCAAAATGGGATATAAGCTTATATAAAAAAAGTGAAATAGCAACTGGTATAGAAGAAAAAGAAGGTTTAGAAGAAGTAGAAGAAGTAGATAGTATGGAAGAACATAGCAAATATTATGAAGAAATTAAAAGAAGATTAGAATGGAAATATGATTATATAGAAGCCTCAAAGCTTCCAACTCTGTTTACTGTTACAGAGCTTAAAAGAATGAAGGATGCAGAACTTTATGAGGATTATTCTCAGAAAATGTATGCACCTAAGCTTGTTAAAAAGCCTGCTTTTCTAGAAAAAAACAGAAAGCTAACGGGAGCGGAAAAAGGTACTGCTGTCCACGCTGTTATGCAAAAGCTTGATTATAAGGAAGAACTGTCAGAAGAACAAATTAAAACTCAAATGGATGATATGGTAAGAAAAGAGCTTATTACACCTGAACAGAGAGCGTGCGTTGATGTCCGTAAAATAATAAATTTTTTTAATTCAAATATTGGTAAACGAATGTTGAATGCTGAAAAAGTTTATAGAGAAATTCCTTTTCACATACAGTTAAAGGCCACAGAGGTATATAATGAATTGCCAAAGGGAAAATACCATAATGAGTATATTATGCTGCAAGGAATAATAGACTGTTATTTTGAAGAAGAGGACGGAGTTGTACTTGTAGATTATAAAACAGATTACATTAAGGATGGAGAATTGGAAAAGGCAAAAGAAAAGTATAAAGTACAGTTAGAGTATTATAAAAGAGCTATTGAAGAGATAACTGGAAAGAAAGTTAAAGAAAAATATTTGTATTTGTTTTATAATGATATTGAGACAAAGATTTAGGAAAGGAGCTTTACAATGGACATATTAGTTAAGCACATATCAGAATTTGAGGTTAATGATAAAATCGATGGATTTTTTATTATAAAAAGTGCGGAGTGTAGAACAGCGAGCAATAGCAAAAAATATCTTGATTTTACTATAAGCGATAAAACAGGAGATATTAATGCAAAGTACTGGAATTACAACGAAGGAGATGAAGAAAATTATATACCTAATACTCTTATAAAAGTAAGAGGCAGTGTTGCAGTATGGCAGGGCAATATGCAGTTTAAAATAGATAGGATAAGACTTACAAATAAACACGATAAAGTGAATGTAGCTGATTTTGTTCCAGCAGCACCGTATTCGGCAGAGGAAATGTACGAGGAAATGTTAAAGTACATTTTAAAAATTGAAAATGAAGATATACGAAAAATAGTGGAAACTATTATAGATGAAAAAGGTGAAAAAATTATGCACTATCCTGCTGCTAAGAAAAATCACCATGCTGTAAGGTCAGGACTTTTATATCATACAACTACAATGCTTAGAGCAGGAGAAAAGCTAAGTGAAATATATACATTCATAAATACTGATTTGCTTTATGGAGGAATCATACTGCATGATATGGCAAAGATTGATGAAATGGATGCCAGTGAGCTTGGTATTGTAAGTGATTATACAGTAGAAGGACAATTGCTTGGACATATAATTGAAGGAATTAAAAGGATTGAGTCAGCAGCAGAAAAGGTTGGAGCAGATAAGGAAGTTGCAATGCTTTTACAGCATATGATTTTATCTCACCACTACGAAGCTGAATATGGAAGTCCTAAAAAACCTATGATTCCAGAGGCACAGCTTCTTCACTATTTAGACATACTAGATGCAAGTCTGTATGATATGAATAAGGCTCTTGGCGAAACAAAAGAAGGAGAATTTTCAAGCAGTATTTATTCTTTAGATAAGAGAAGAATATATAAAGCTAAAATAAATTCAAACAAAGATAATGAATAAATGATTTAGATAAGAACAATGTAGTGATGCATTGTTCTTTTTATTTCAGAATAAAATTATAAAAACAATATTGTTATTCCAAAAATGTAAAAATGTGTTAAAATAAAAATATGATTTATAAATGTATATAAGTTACAATAAATACTATTCATTGTATTAAAGTTTTATCCAAGATTTTTTCATAAATTGATCATTGAATAATGAGTATTGATAATTGTAATATATATTTCTGTAAATAAAATAACTTTAACTATATGCAATGATATGATTATTTAGTATAATAATTAAATCAAAATAAAGAACATTATGAAAATTAATGTGTAAGGTGAAAATATTGTTCAGAAGTATATAGTAAAATATAATTTATCTCATAATTTGGTTGTACTAAGTTAAAATTGATTAACATAAGCGTAAGGAGGGGATTAACATGAGTGTGAATTGGGAAAAACTCAGAAATGGAACAGATATAAGAGGAGTTGCATTGGAAGGCGTTGAAGGTGAAAAAGTCAATCTAACGGAAGAAGTGGCTAACATATTAGGCGCTTCCTTTGGGACATGGTTGTCAGGAAAAAAGAAAAAGGATATTAATGAACTAAAAGTGTCTATAGGTACTGATTCTAGAATTTCGGCACCAGAACTAAAAAGAGCAGTAATAGGTGGGCTTACTGGTTTAGGCTGCAATGTTTATGATTGTGGTATGGCATCTACTCCAGCTATGTTTATGACTACAGCTTTAGAAGAACACAATTCAGATGGTGCAATTATGATAACTGCAAGTCATCTTCCTTTCAACAGAAATGGATTCAAATTTTTTACAAAGGAAGGTGGAGTTGAAAAAGAAGATATTATAGATATATTATCTATAGCTGAAAAAAATGATTTCACAAAGGTACAGAATAAAGGAGAAGTTAAAGAAATAGATTTTATATCTGTATATGCTGATATTTTGGTAAATAAAATAAGAGAAGGTGTCAATGATCCTGTGGACAAATTAAAACCTCTTAGAGATTTTAAAATAATTGTTGATGCTGGTAATGGTGCTGGAGGATTTTTTTCAGAAAAGGTTTTAAAACCTTTAGGAGCAAATACTGAAGGAAGTCAATTTATTGAGCCTGATGGTAGATTTCCAAACCATATTCCAAATCCAGAAGAAAAAGAAGCCATGGAATCTATTAAAGAAGCTGTTTTAGATAATAAAGCAGATTTAGGTATTATATTTGATACAGATGTAGACCGTGCTGCTGTAGTAGACAGTGAAGGTAATGAAATCAACAGAAATCGTTTGATAGCTTTAATATCAGCTATTGTATTAGAAGTACATCCAAATTCAACTGTTGTTACAGATTCTATTACATCTAACGGATTAAAAGAATTTATTGAAGAAAAGCTTGGTGGAGTTCATCACCGTTTCAAGAGAGGATATAAGAATGTTATAAATGAAGCAATCCGCTTAAATAAAGAAGGTAAGGAAAGCTATCTTGCCATAGAAACATCAGGACATGCAGCTTTAAAAGAAAATTATTTTCTTGATGATGGTGCTTATTTAGTAGCTAAAATTTTAATAAAAATGGCTAAGCTTAAGTTGGAGCAAAACAAATCTTTACATAGTCTTATCAAAGAATTGGGAGAACCTCTTGAAAGCTTTGAGTTTAGAATGAAGATAAAGTGTGAAGACTTCAAAACTTATGGCAACAAAATAATCCAGGACTTAGAAGAATATGTGAAGACAAAAGAGGGATGGAACATAGTACCTGATAATTATGAAGGAATACGTGTTGCAGTAAATAAAGAATCCGGGGATGGCTGGTTCTTATTACGGTTATCTTTACATGACCCAGTAATGCCTTTAAATATAGAATCAGATTCCAATGGTGGAGCAAAGAAAATAGCATCTAATTTATTGGAGTTATTTAATAAATATGAAAAGCTTGGTTTGAATGCAATAAATAAATTTTTAGATTAATATAAAAAAGCATGAAATTTTCAGCTATATGCTGGGTTTCATGCTTTTTTATCAAATTACTTTGCTTTATTTATATTTCTATATTGGGCTGGAGAAATTCCATAAGTCTTTTTAAAAGCAGTATAAAAATAATTACTGTTATTATAACCAACTTTAGTAGATATCTGAATAACTGGTAAATCAGTAGTATTTAATAAGGCTTTAGCTTCATTAAACCTATAGTCAGCTACGTATTTTGAAATTGACTTGCCAGCAGTACTTTTAAAAATTGACCTTAAATAATTAGTAGATATATTAAAGTGATCACTAATTTCTTCTATTGAGAGTGACGGATTAGAAAAATTATTATGAATATATTTTTTAACATCAGTTATTAATATATTTGTTTTATTTAGCTTTTTTTTAGTTAATTTATCAATAACACTTTTATATAGGTTTAATAACCAAACTTTTGTATCTTCAATTGTTTCAAATGCATTCAAATTATGAATAAAATTATTTATATTAGTACAGAAATTTTCATTGTTTATATTGCATAGATTATTAATTAGTTTTTCAGAATTAATAGCCAAATTAGTTATAAATAATATCATATCATCGTAAGAATATTTCAATATTTCATTAAACATTTTATTAAGTTGAGTTTCTACTTTCTCTATTTTACCTAGCTTAATAGCTTCAAAAAGAGCATGTTCCATATTCTCATCATAGTTATATTTGGTATTAATATCATCAAAAATTTTGTGTTTATATAATATGGAGTTTGGACCATATTTGAAAGTATAGTTAATATATTTTTTCGAACTACTATATGATTTGGATATTTTAGAAATAGTTTTAGCAAAATCTCCTATACTGGAAGATAAAGAAATATTTAAATTGTCATATGTGATGGTTTGAATATCTTTAATACTGTTGATTATATTTTCAAATATATGGCTATTTATTTCTTGTTTTATGCTTAAAATTGCAGCTACAGTATTGTCTATAATTATAGTTTCAGTATTATATTTATTTAAAAATATTTCTGTTATTATATTTTTTATTCCAAATCTAATTAAACGTCTATCATTTTTCAGTGAATACTTATTGTAAAAAATTTCAAGTGAATCAATTTTAAAAAGTATAACAATAAGATGTTCCATATCTATATTAATGTCTAATTCATTAAATTTAGTATTATAATCACTGATGTTTTTTGTGTCATTTAGTAGTAAATCTTTTAAGAATCGTTTTCTTATAAAGACTATCTCATCTAATGATAACCTTTTCAAACTGGCGGGCTGAGAGAGTATTTCATTTATTGGAGCATATATTTTATTTGACATAATATATGCAAGTACAATTCCAATAGAAAATAGGATTAAAGATAGAAATATTAATGTATTCATTGATTTTTTTACTTTTCCCAACAAATCTTCATAAGGAATAATATTGATAAATTTTAAATCATTATTTTTGGAAGTTGCATATGTAATAAAATAAGTTTTATTATCTAGAGAAATAGTAAAACTATCTTCTGATTTATGTGAGTTAAGTATGGATTCTATGTAATCTTTATTAGAAATATTGCATAAAAACTTGCCAGGAATAGAATTAAAAATCACTTCTCCTTTTTCATTGATTGCAAATAGAGTATTGTCAATTTCATAGTTCTGTTTAAAATACTTTCCAAGTATATCAGCATTAATATTTAGGATGATTGCTCCATCAGGTAGAGTATTGTTAGAAATTGAAACATTGGATAAAACCACAGAAAGAATATTTTTAGCTGTTACAGTACCTTCAGTAGAGGTAAGTCTAATTTTATTTGCAATAAAATTAGAGCTAAAAGTTTCTTTTTTCTTTATAAGTATATTTCTCATGACATTATCATAATTAGGCTGCAAATTTGCATCTAAAGAAGAATAAAACTTATTATCAGATTTATTAAAAACAAATATAGAATCAATGCTATAAGATAGAGAATGTATATGTCTTATTTTAGCTAGTGCAGACTCTTTAAGTTTTGAAGATGAAGAATACATTAAATTATGAATGTTATCATCAAGGTACAACTCATAAAGATAAGATTTAGCCCAATTCAAATTAAAATTAGTATAATAATCTGCCTGATGTAAAGTTATTGATGAAGAATCATTCCCTTGCTCAACAATCAATCTTTTGTAATTTGTATAAAAAGTTAATGAAGCTATACATAAAATAATAGAAACTATAATCAAATATGAACTTATAAGCTTTGTAAATGTACTATTCAAATTAAATCTTAAAAACAAATCTTTTTTTAATTTCATTTTATCACCCTTTTAAAGTAGTAGAGTAGTTAATAAACTCCATCGATTACAATGGTTAAAAAATAAAGTAATTACAATATATGTATAAGAAAAGCTAAATAGGATTTAAACAATTTATTAATATTCAAACAGTAAAAATATTTAAAAATTAAACAAATAGTAAAAGATAAAAATTGAAAAATTCAGAAAATTTTTATAATATAAATGTGTGGTTGGTTACAAAATATTATATCTTATGGAAGAAAATACATTTATTATTTATTCTATGAAAAAAGAAAAAATCCTTTTTACTGCTACAAGTTAATTATTAACATAAGATTAAAAAATGGTTAAAAATTTTGGTCTTATGTAATTCTTATAAAGTTAATACAAAAAATAAAAAAGGAGGAAATTTAATAAGATCATAGCCAAAGTTATTATAAGTAATAAAAAATGAAAAAAAGGATGAGGGGGATTATTTAATGAAAATTAAAAAAATATTAGGAACAGTTATCATTTCTACTATGTTAGCTTCATCATTTGTAGCGTGTGGAAATAAAAGTACTGCAACTGCTGGTAAAGATGCAGGTGCTGAAAAAAAATCAGAAGAAGTTACTATAGGAGTTGTTTTAAAAACACTTAATAGTGATTATTGGAAATTAGTTCAAGCAGGTGCTCTAGATGAAGCTAAGAAATTAGGTGTAAAAATAGAAGTAATAGGGCCTAATGCTGAAACTGATATTATGGGACAAACTTCTATGATGGAAGATCAAATAACAAAAAATGTATCTGCGCTAGTTATATCACCATCTCAACCAAGTGCAGCAATAACTTCATTTGATAAAGCTGATGAAGAGAAAATACCTGTACTTTTAATAGATACTGATGCTCAATGGGATAAGAAAAAGTCATTTATAGGAACAGGTAATGTTGCTGGTGGAAAAATGGCAGGTAAATATATAGGAGAAAAAATTGAAAAAGGTTCTGAAATTGTTTTTATAAGAGGGGCGCTTGGGGATGTTACACATGATGAACGTGTAAATGGAGCAAAAGAAGAAATAGAAGCAGCAGGATTAAAGCTTATAGAAATTCAGCCTGCAGATAGTGATAGAAATAAAGCTATGACAGTAATGGAAAATCTTCTTCAAATACATTCTAATGTAAAAGCTGTATTCTGTTCAAATGACGAGATGGCTTTAGGAGCAGTTAGAGCTCTTAAACAAGCAAACAAAAAAGACGTTCTAGTTGTTGGATTTGATGGTTCTCCAGATGCATTAAAATCTATTAAAGCAGGAGAACTTACTGCAACAGTTGCACAAAATGCATATAACATGGGTAAATCAGGTGTAGAAGCGGCTGTTAAAGTTGCTAAAGGAGAGAAAATTGATGCTAGAATAGATACTGGAACAAGCTTGATAGATAAGGCAAATGTTAAGAAAGCTCAAGAAGATTTAAATAAGATATTAGGTAAGTAGAATAGAGAAAGTGGGAATATAAGTCACTTTACAAGTAATTAGGATATATATTGCAATTACCAAGAATAGTATTTTTGCAACTTATATATAAATAAAAAACTTGTAAAGTGATTTATTAAATAAAGTAAATATTATGATTACTATTATAAAGGAAGAAAACGGAGGTGGTTTAAATGAAACAACCACTTATTGAGTTAAAGGGTGTTTCTAAGGTATTTCCAGGAGTTAAGGCACTTGATTCTATAGATTTAGAAATACAACCAGGAGAGATTCATGGCTTAATCGGTGAAAATGGAGCTGGAAAATCTACTTTAATAAAAATATTAACTGGTGCATATAAAAATGATGCTGGAAAAATATTTGTAGAAGGAAAGGAAACAGTTATCCAAAGTCCAAAGTATGCTATGGAGTTAGGTATAAATGCTATTTATCAAGAACTTAATATAATGCCGGACTTAAAAGTTGTTGACAATATATTTATGGGTAGAGAAATAAAAACTAACAATAAAAAAGGAATGCTTGATATAAAGACAATGACTGAAAAAGCCAGAATGTTGCTTAAAGAACTTGGACAAAATATAGATCCTAAAATGAATATTGCTGAGCTTGGAATGGGACATCAGCAGATGGTTGAAATAGCTAAATCTCTTTGTATAGATACTAAGTTATTAATTATGGATGAGCCTACTTCAAGCTTAAGTGAAAGAGAAGTAAGGGAACTTATGAAAACTATAAGAGGATTAAAAGAAAAAGGAATAGCTGTTGTTTTCATATCGCATAGACTGCCAGAGATTTTTGAAATTTGTGACAGGGTTACTGTAATGAGAGATGGAAAGAAAATAAAAACTTTAAATATTGAAGAATTAACAGAAGATGAATTAATTAGGTTGATGGTAGGTAGGAGTTTAGAGCAGCAATTTCCTAAAATAAAAACTGAAATTGGAGAAGAAGTATTAAGAGTTGAAAATTTAAAAAGAGAAGGTGTTTTTGAAAATATTAGTTTTAACCTTAGAAGAGGAGAAATATTAGGTATGGCAGGACTTGTTGGAGCAGGTCGTACAGAGGTTGTTAGAGCAATTTTTGGTGCTGACCCAATAGATGATGGTAAGGTTTATATAAAAGGTAAGAAAGCCAAAATAAAATCACCGACAGATGCTATGAATAATGGTATAGCATTTTTAACGGAGGATAGAAAGAGTCAAGGCTTGATACTTGAGAACACTATAGATTTTAATATGTCAATAAGTTGTTATGCTAAATTTAGAAAGAATGGATTATTAAATTTAAAAGAAATAAAAAAATCAGCAGAGGAGAATATTAGAAAGTTAAAAATTAGTCCGCCGAATCCTTCATTTTTAGCTGGTCAGTTAAGTGGAGGAAATCAGCAGAAAGTAGTTATAGGAAAATGGCTTAATACAGATGCAGATATATTTATATTCGATGAACCTACCAGAGGTATAGATGTAGGTGCTAAGGTAGAAGTTTATAATATTATGAATAAGCTGGTTTCACAAGGAGTTGCAGTAATTATGATTTCATCAGAACTGCCAGAAGTAATCGGAATGAGTGACAGAGTAATAGTGATGAGTGAAGGAAAGCTAACCGGTGAAATACCAAGAGACGATTTAAGTCAGGAAAATATTATGAAGGCTGCTACAGCAAGTAATTAAGGAGGGAAGTTATATGCAAAATACTGAAATGAAAAATGAAAGATTTACAGTGGAAAAAAATGAAAAATCATTAAGAGATATAATTAGTAAATTTGGACCTTTATTAGGATTGATACTGCTTTGTGTAATTTTGACAATCGCATCACCTCAATTCTGTACCTTTAAAAATATTATGAATGTTGCTAGACAATCAGCTATTAACAGTTTAATCGCTTCCGGTATGCTTCTTGCAATATTAACAGCAGGAATCGATCTTTCTGTTGGTTCTATGTTAGCATTGTCAACATGTGTTATGGGTGTAGCTTTGAGAGCAGGAGTTAATCCATTCTTGGCTATGATTTTATGTATAGGTTGTGGAGCTTTCTTAGGATTAATTAATGGATTGTTACTTACAAAATTACATCTTCCACATCCATTTATATCAACTTTAGGTATGAAAAATGTAGCTAGAGGACTTGCGCTTATGGTTACAGCAGCATCCCCTATATCAGGATTTCCTAAAGCAGTTCAATTTTTAGGATCTGAATTTTTAGGTCCTGTACCTGTAAGTTTCATATTAGTAATAATGGTATTTATTGGCTATCATATATTTTTAAATAGAACTGCTCAAGGCAGACATATATATGCAGTAGGAAGTAACTCAGAAGCTGCAAGATTATCAGGTGTAAATGTTAATAAAACATTAGTTATAGTTTATACATTATGTGGTACAATGGCAGGTCTTGCTGGTTTGGTATTAGTAGGTAGAGTTAATGCAGCATTTCCACTTGCAGGTCTTGATTTTGACTTGGATGCTATCGCTGCTTGTATTATAGGTGGAGCATCATTCATGGGTGGTGCAGGTACAATTTGGGGAACTTTAATTGGTGCCATGATAATTTCAGTTTTAAGAAATGGTTTGAACCTTTTAGGTGTATCTGCTGACTTACAAACAGTTGCAATAGGTCTTGTTATTATTGGTGCTGTTTATGTAGACGTTTTAAGAAGACGTGCTGAGAAGAAAGTAAAAGTTAAAGCATAAAAAATGGACAGAGAATCAATTTTCTCTGTTCATTTTTGTTTTTTGGCATATGTTCATATTTAAGTTTCTATTCTAAGCATTCAAGGAATTTTTAAAAGTGTACAAGCATATAGTTAGTAATATTCTAAAATATGGAGGAAATTAATTTGAATATGAAAAATTATGATACTTTTATAATTGGACACATTTCATTAGATGAAATTATTTATAAAGGTGAAATGTGTAAAACATATGGAGGTGCAGTTCTTGCATCATCTTATTCGGCAGCAGCAGGAGAAGTTAAAACAGGAATCTTTACAAAAGTTCTAAAAAATGATGTAGAAATAATAAATATTTTTAATATACCTAAAGAGGATATTTACTATGATTATACAGAAAGAAATACTTCAATTAGAAATGAATATTTATCAGATGACAAAGAAAGAAGAATTTGTACCGCACTTAGTATTGCAGATCAATTTAAAATAAATGAATTGCCTGAGGTAAATTCTAAAATTTATCATTTGGCAGGTTTAATAGTGGGAGATTATGAAGAAGAAATGATAAAATATCTTTCAAGGAAAGGGAAAGTGGCAGTAGACGTTCAAGGATTTTTAAGACATGCTGCAAATGGAGAAATGATTTTTAAAGATTGGAAGAATAAAAGAGATTATTTGCCATATATTGATTTTTAAAAAACTGATGCTGCAGAAGCTGAAATTATGACTGGATATGCAGATAGAAAGGAAGCTGCAAAAATTCTGTATGGATGGGGAGCTAAAGAAATAATGATTACTTATAATACAGATGTTCTTATATATAATGGTAAAGAATTTTATACTGCGCCTTTAAAACCTAGAAATTTATCGGGAAGAACTGGAAGAGGGGATACTTGTTTTAGTGCTTATATTACAGAACGACTTAAGAAAGATATAAAAGAAGCTGTGATTTATGCAGCAGCATTAGTATCCTTAAAGATGGAGAAACCAGGTCCATTTAGAGGAACAAGAAGTGATGTGAAAAACTATATAAATCAATTTTACAAATAAATGTAAATGGATATAGATTAACTTTAAGTCTATATCCATTTAATTTTTTACTTAAATTTCTTATTAATTATAAAAATAATATGATATAATGATTAAAGGTAAAAAATGTAATATAATTAATAAAATTCAAATTATAACATAATATATTATAAGTGGAGGAGGATGTTAATGAAAGTTTTATTTGTCGCTTCAGAAGCGTATCCATTCATTAAAACAGGAGGTCTTGGAGATGTAGCTTATGCACTTCCAAAGGCTCTTAGAAAACTAGGAATTGATGTAAGAGTTATAATACCTAAGTATCAGCAAATCAGTAATAGATATACTGAGAGAATGGAAAGAATTAGTGAGTTTACTGTTCCAGTTGGATGGAGAAATCAGTACTGTGGACTTTTAAGGGCAGATGAAGATGGAATACCTTTTTACTTCATAGATAATGAGTATTATTTTAAAAGAGGTACAGCTTATGGAGACTATGATGATGGAGAAAGATTTGCATTTTTTTCAAAGGCTGTATTAGAGGCTATTAGTCATATGGAAGATTTTGTACCAGACATACTTCATTGTAATGACTGGCATAGTGCTATGTGTATTCCATTACTTAATGAACACTTTAGGTGGAGATGGCAATATAATAATATAAGAACTGTTTTCACAATACACAATTTAAAATATCAAGGTGTATTTGGAAAAGAAATTTTATCACAATTATTGAATTTAAGTATGGAATATTACTCAGAAGATAAACTAAAACAATATGATGGAGTTTCATTTATGAAAGGAGGTATTAAATTTGCAGATGCTGTTTCAACAGTTAGTCCTACGTATGCACAAGAGATAAAAACAGAATATTTTGGGGAAGGACTACATGGGTTATTGCAATGTAGAAGTAATGAACTATATGGAATATTGAATGGGCTTGATACAGAAATTAATAACCCACATATAGATCCTAATTTATTTTTTAATTACGGTGAAGATAATTTGGAAAATAAATTCAGAAATAAGGAAGAACTGCAGAAAATGCTGGGATTACCTGTAAATAGAGATATACCAATGATAGCAATGGTTACAAGGCTTGAAGAACAAAAAGGACTAGATTTGGTTCAATGTGTGATTGAAGAAATACTTAGGGAAAATGTACAATTTGTAGTTTTAGGAACAGGCACACAAAAGTATGAAGATATGTTTAAATTTTTCGCATGGAAATATCCACATAAAATGTCATCTAACATATACTTTGATGCATCTCTTGCACAAAAGATATATGCTGGCTCAGATATGTTTTTGATGCCATCGAGATTTGAACCTTGCGGTATAGGACAGCTTATAGCTTTAAGATATGGAAGTATTCCAATTGTGAGGGAAACTGGTGGACTTAATGATACTGTTAATCCGTATAATGAATTTAATGGTTCAGGAAATGGCTTCTCTTTTGCCTGCTTCAATGCCCATGATATGCTTAATACAATAAAAAGAGCTATAGGTTTCTATTGGAATAAATCAATATGGAATACATTAGTTAGACGTGGTATGCAAGAGGACAATAGTTGGCAAAAATCTGCCTATGAATATATCAATATGTATAACAGAATAATGTGGAAGTAATTAATTTAGGAGTGAGGGGCATGAGTTTGAATAGCGAAACTATAAAAAAAGATTTTAGGAGAAAACTTATTCACATGTTTTCAGAGGATATTGAGGGAGCTTCAACACTTCATAAATATTTGGCTTTTGGAAGCTTAATAAAAGAATATTGTGCTGAGAACTGGTTAAAAACAAATAAGCAGTACAGAGAAAATAGTAGAAAGCAAGTTTATTATTTTTCTATGGAATTTTTAATAGGAAAGCTTCTTAGAAGTAACTTATTGAATCTTGGAATAGAGCAAGAGTGTGAAAAAGCACTAAAAGATCTTGGCATAAGTCTCAGTGAATTAGAAGAAGCCGAGATGGATGCAGGACTTGGAAATGGAGGTCTTGGAAGATTAGCAGCTTGCTTTTTAGATTCTATGGCATCCTTAGGAATTCCAGGACATGGATGTGGAATAAGATATAAGTATGGATTATTTGAGCAGAAAATTGTTGATGGATATCAAGTTGAAATTCCTGATAATTGGCTAAGAGAAGGTAATATATGGGAGACTAGGAAGGATGATAAATCCATAATAGTTAAATTTGGTGGAAGAGTAACTCATTATATGGAAAATGGAAGAATGCTTTTTAAACATGAGAATTACGATCAGGTTTTAGCTGTTCCTTATGATACTCCTGTTATCGGATATAATAATAAAACAGTAAATACTTTAAGATTATGGAGTGCTGAAACAGTAGAGAGTGATAAAGAATTAGATTTTTCATTTTTTAAACACGGTAATTATTCAAAAGCTGTAGAATATAAATCCTCTGTAGAATCTATTTCTCAAGTTTTATATCCAGATGATTCTCAGCTGGAAGGAAAAATTTTGAGATTGAAACAGCAGTACTTTTTTGTAAGCGCAGGTATTCAAAGTATAATAAGAAGTTATATTAAGACAAGAAAGCCTATAAATGATTTATATAAATATGTAGCTATTCACGTTAATGATACTCATCCATCACTTGCAGTTGCAGAACTTATGAGAATATTAATTGATGAAAAAGAATTGGAATGGGATGAAGCGTGGAATATAACAACTAAAACTATATCGTATACTAATCATACTATAATGGCAGAGGCACTTGAAAAATGGTCTATAAGCATATTAAAAAATTTATTACCTAGAATTTTTATGATAATAGAGGAAATAAATAGAAGATTTACAGATAAGTTATTTGCAAAGTATCCTAACAATTGGGGAAAAGTAAATAATATGGCTATCATTAATAATGGAGAAATTAGAATGGCTAATCTTGCAATTGTGGGAGGACATTCAATAAATGGAGTTGCAAAGCTTCATACGGAGATATTAAAAGGAAGAGAGCTTTCAGATTTTTATGAATTATATCCAGAAAAATTTAATAATAAGACAAATGGAATAACTCATAGGAGATGGCTTCTTCAAGCTAATCCAAAGCTTGCAAAACTTATTACTGAAACCATAGGTGATAAATGGATTGAGCAACCTACAAATCTTATAGAATTGTTAAAATATTCAAAATACTCTTCTTTTCAAGATGAGGTATATAAGATTAAAAGAAACAATAAAGTTAGGTTTGAAAAACATGTAAAAGATAAGTATGGAATAGTTATTAATCCAGATTCAATTTATGATGTACAGGCAAAAAGACTTCATGCATATAAAAGACAAATCCTTAATTTATTTAATATTATGTATTTGTATAATAACTTGAAAGAAAATCCTAACTTGGATATTGTGCCAAGAACCTTTATTTTTGCGGCAAAGGCTTCTCCAAGTTATTACTTGGCTAAGGAAATAATAAAATTGATAAATACTGTTGGAAATAAAATAAATAACGATAAAACAATAAATGATAAGATAAGAGTTATTTTCCTTGAAAACTACAGAGTGTCGTTAGCTGAAAAAATAATTCCTTGCGCAGATGTTAGTGAACAAATATCAACGGCTTCAAAAGAAGCTTCAGGTACTGGAAATATGAAATTCATGATGAATGGAGCAGTAACTGTTGCAACATTAGATGGTGCAAATATAGAAATAAGAGATGCTGTAGGAGATGAAAATATTGTAACCTTTGGTATGCTTGCAAAAGAAGTTATGAATTATGAAAAAAATGGTGGATATTCTTCAAGAGAATTATATGATAAAGATCCTACAATTCATATAATGGTAAATCAAATAATGAATGGGTATTTTGGAGTTCCAAGTGCTGAATTTAAAAATATATATAATCACTTAATAGAACGTAATGATGAATATTTTATTTTTAAAGATTTTAACTCTTATGTTAAAGCACAAGATAAAATAGATAAATTATATAGAAACAAGACTAAATGGGAGGAAATGTGTATAACAAATATTGCTCATTCAGGAATTTTTTCAAGTGATAATACTATTTTGAAATATGCCAGTGAAATATGGAATGCAAAGCAAGTTAATATAAAGTAGAGAAGTTACTATTATATAGAAAGAGTGTATAACTGATTTATACACTCTTTCTATATAGTAAAGTTAGTCTTCAGTTGAAGTTGCTTCAGCATTTGTTGTTTTAACATTATCTTGAGGGATAAATATAACTCTGTTTTCGGTAATTGATTTAGGGTCTGATATATTATTTCTTTTCATGATAACATCAACAGCTTTATTTGAGTCTATTGAAGGAAGATATTTTGTTGCTATTTGATATAATGTTTCACCCTTAAGTATTGTATGCTCCACACAACCAGTAGTATCTATAGGATTTTCAGGTATAAGTAAATGAACACCTACAGGTAGAATTTCTGAGTTTCTAATATTGTTCATTTCTATGATTGTTTTAATGGCATCATTTTCGCCACACCAAGGCATTAAATTTTCAACTATGCTTGATAATGTATCTCCTGATTGTACTACATATTCTGATTGTTTTTCATAAGTTTTAGTAGATTTATCTTTAGTTTTGCTAGCTTGTGTATCCTGTTTAATATTAGCAGTATTACTTTTTTCTTTAGAAGTACTATTCGTAGCAGGTTTCCCAGAGTTTTCATCCATAGTAATTACATTGTCCTTATCAGGTGTATCTATTAAATTACTTATGCTTCTAGTCATAAAAAATACTCCTAAAAATAAAACAATGCCTGAAGAAATAATTATTAATGATTTTTTGAATTTTGAATTCATGTTTAAAACTCCTCTCTTAATAAGTTTACATCTAAATTATTGACAGCTTTTAACTTTTAATACACCTTATATGAAAAAATAAAAAAAATTTATACATAATTCAGTACATTTTTAGAGAAACTTTTTATATAGTCTAGATATGAGGAGGTAATAATATGGATATGAAAAGACTTCATGAAATCATAACTAACAGGGAAAATGTTAAGATAATGTACGATGGGCATCCAGTATGGATTGAAAGAGTAGATAATGATACTGAAACAGCACAAATTAGAACTTTAGATACGCGAGAAGTAAAGGGAGTATACGTTAAAGAATTAGTAAACACAGAAGATGTGGTTAATATAAAGCATTAAACTTATAGGGGTGGTCTTAATGTTTGTTCATAGAAATATTTATGAAACCGAAATAGGTGACTACTTGTTTAAAGCAAATGATACAAAAGGTTTAGTAGAAGTTTTTGATGAAAATAATCAGATGATTGGATTTATCAGAAGAGCACCTGAAAGCTATGAGCAGTTTCTTGTGATAGCACATAAAATGTATAATGATATGGAAACACGTTGATAAAAGAAAGTACGATAACAGAAACTGGGAGAAGTTGAATAAAAAAATATACGCAAAACAACTAAAGTCTGAAAAGGGAAATATACCTTTTTAGGCTTTAGTTAAGTGCGTTTCTATAAAAATCAATATAGTTTAGAGGTAAAGAAAGCAAGAAATAGAAATAAAAAATTCATAAAACTTTAAAATGGTTAAAATTGTTATTGAAAACGTGAACAATATATAGAAAATTGCAATGAATTTATTGAAAAGTTGCAGAAATCAATATATAATATTAAGTAAAACTGCTTATAGAGAAAATTATGTCGAGTATTAACAGGATAAAACGAGGGGGTAAATATAATGGAAAACAATAGGGGCTTACCTATCAAGCAAGGGCTTTATGATCCCCAATTTGAAAAAGATAATTGTGGAGTAGGATTTGTTGCTAGTGTAAAAGGGGAAAAAACTCATGTGCTTGTAAAAAAAGCTTTGCAGGTATTGGTTAATTTAACACATAGAGGAGCTGTTGGTTCTGATCCTAAGACTGGTGATGGGGCTGGAATCATGCTTCAAGTACCAGATCAATTTTTTAGAATCAGCTGCGATAATTTAGGAATTGAGCTTCCTAAGTTTGGTGAATATGCAGTAGGTATGACATTTTTGCCTAAAGAACCAGGCTTAAGATATCAATGTGAAGGTATATTTGAGAGAATAGTTGAAGAAGAAGGTCAGAAGGTTCTTGTCTGGAGAGATGTACCTACGGATAACAGATGCATAGGTGAGACAGCAAAAGGAACTGAACCTATAATTAGACAAATTTTTGTCCAGAAGTGTAATTGTTCACAAGAGGAATTTGAGAGAAAACTTTATATTATAAGAAAAAGAACAGAGAGTGAAGTAAGAAAATTAGTTGAGAGAAACAGCGAATACTTTTATATATGCAGTCTTTCAAGTAAAACTATAGTATATAAGGGATTGCTTTTAGCAGATCAGATAAGTGGATTTTATCTTGATTTAAATGATGTAAACTTTAAAAGTGCTATTGCACTTGTTCACCAACGTTTTAGTACAAATACTTTCCCTACTTGGGATTTAGCACAGCCATTCAGATATTTAGCTCATAACGGAGAAATAAATACTATAAGAGGAAATAGAAACTGGATGAATGCAAGAGAGGGAGTATTAAAGTCTGAGGCATTTGGTGAGGATATTTCGAAGATATTCCCTGTAATTACTCCTAATGGAAGTGATTCAGCATCTTTGGATAATGTTTTTGAACTTATTTCAATGAGCGGAAGAGATAGTGTGCATGCTATGAAGATGCTTATTCCAGAAGCATGGAAGGGTAACAAATTCATGGCAGAGGATGAGAAAGCTTTCTATGAATATCATGGATCACTTATTGAACCATGGGATGGTCCTGCTGCTGTATTCTTTACGGATGGAGAAAAAATAGGAGCAACTCTTGATAGAAACGGATTGAGACCTGCAAAATACGTTATTACAAAAGGCGGACTTATTGTAATGGCATCAGAGGTGGGTGTTGTTCAATTTAGCCCAGAAGAAATAGTTAAAAAAGGAAGACTAGAGCCTGGTAAGATGCTTCTAGTGGATACTATTGAGAAAAAAATCTTTGAAGATGAAGAAATCAAGAAAGAGCTTTGCTTAAGTAAGCCTTATAAGGAAGTAGTTGAGAAAAATAAACTTACTTTAGATAATTTTGAAGCGGTAGAGGAAAAGGCAGCTATAAATCCAGAAGCTTTAAAGGAGAAACAACAGGCTTTTGGATACTCTATGGAAGATTTAGAGATTATATTAAAGGATATGGCTGAAAATGCTAAAGAACCTATAGGTTCAATGGGGAATGATACTCCTCTTGCAGTTTTATCAAATAAGCCACAGCTTTTATTCTCATATTTTAGACAGCTTTTTGCACAGGTTACAAATCCACCTATAGATCCTATAAGAGAGGGAGTTGTTATGTCTCTTATGAATTATATAGGGTCACAGGAAAATATATTGAATAATGAGCTTTCTAATAGCCCATTTATTGAAATAGAAAGACCTGTTTTATCTGATGAGGAAATGTCAAAAATTAAGAATCTTAAAACTAAGGATTTTAAAGCTACAACAATACCTATAACTTTTAAAGCAGATAATGGAGTTGAAGGATTTAAAGAAGCTTTGAAATTAATATGTGAAAGAGCCTCAAAACGTGTTTCAGAGGGTTATAATATCCTTGTTTTAAGTGATAAGAAGGTAGATGGCTATGAAGCTGCAATACCAAGTCTTCTTGCTGTATCTGCTGTTCATCATTATTTAATAAAGGAAAAGAGCAGAACAAAAGTGTCAATAATTATTGAGACTGGAGAAGCTAGAGAAACAACTCACTTTGCACTTCTTGTAGGTTACGGTGCTAGTGCTATTAATCCATATCTTGCTTATGAAAGCATAGAAAATATGGTTGCAGAAAAGCAAATTCAAAATGTAACTGTTAAAGAAGCTGTGGATAACTATATATATGCTATATGCAAAGGGTTATTAAAAATCCTATCAAAGATGGGAATATGTACAATTCAAAGTTATCATGGTGCACAAATTTTTGAAGCCCTTGGTTTAAATGAAGAATTTATAAATGAATACTTTGAAGGAACTCCATCAAGAATAGGTGGAATTGGATTAGAAGAGGCTGCAAAGGAAGTATTAATTAGACATAATCAAGCTTTTAACAGACTTAGAAAACCAGTGTCAGAGCTTGAAGTTGGAGGATTGTATGCTTGGAGAAAAGATGGGGAATTCCATTTGTTTAATCCTGAAACTATATACAAACTTCAGGTAGCTACAAGAACAAATGATTACAAAGTTTATAGAGAATATGCAGAACTCATAAACAAGCAAGGTAAAAATTTATGTACTATAAGAGGCTTGTTTAATTTTAAAAAGGGAAATTCAATTCCAATAGAAGAAGTAGAGCCTATTTCTGAAATTGTAAAGAGATTCTGTACAGGAGCTATGTCATTAGGCTCAATCAGTAGAGATGCTCATGAAACTATTGCAATAGCTATGAATAGATTGGGTGGAAAGAGTAACTCAGGTGAAGGTGGAGAAGATGAAACAAGATATAGAGTTGACAGCAAAGGAGATAGCAGAAGAAGTGCCATAAAACAGGTAGCTTCAGCTAGATTTGGTGTTACAGCGAATTATCTTGTTAATGCAGATGAGCTTCAAATTAAAGTTGCTCAAGGGGCAAAACCAGGTGAAGGTGGTCATCTTCCAGGTAAAAAGGTTGATGAATATATAGCAAGAATGAGACATTCAACACCAGGTATAGATTTAATTTCACCACCACCACATCATGATATTTACTCAATAGAAGATTTGGCACAGTTAATATATGATTTAAAATCAGTAAATCCAAGCAGTAGAGTAAGTGTAAAGCTTGTATCAGAGGTTGGTGTTGGAACTGTTGCAGCAGGAGTTGCTAAAGCTCATGCTGATGTAATATTAATAAGCGGACATGATGGAGGAACTGGTGCAGCTCCACTATCATCAATAAGAAATGCTGGAGTACCATGGGAAATTGGTCTTTCAGAAACGCATCAGGTTCTTATGTTAAATAATTTAAGAAGCAGAGTTAGAGTTCAAACAGATGGACAAATAAAAACAGGTAAAGATGTAGTTATTGCGGCTTTACTTGGTGCTGAAGAATTTGGTTTTGCAACAACTGCTCTAGTAATCTTAGGATGTACATTGCTTCGTAAATGTCACTGCAATACTTGTGACATGGGTATAGCAACTCAAGATCCAGAGCTTAGAAAATGCTTCAAAGGAAAACCAGAGTATTTAATAAACTTCTTTACTTTCATAGCACAGGAAGTTAGAGAATACATGGCAGAACTTGGATTTAGAACAATGAATGAAATGATAGGAAGAGTAGATAAGATAGAGGGAGAAAAAGCTATAAATCACTTTAAGGCAAAAGGGCTTGATTTATCTAATATTCTATATAGACCGGATATGCCAAAAAGAATAAAACCATACTGTGTGCTTGCACAAGACCATGGAATTGATGAAGCTATGGATCATCACTTAATACAAGTTGCGGCTCCAGCTCTTGAAAGTGGAAAAGAAGTTCGTGGAAGCTTTGAAATTAAAAATACAGATAGAACTGTGGGATCAATGTTAAGTGGTAAAATTGCTAAGAAGTATGGAGAAAAAGGACTTAAAGAAGATACAATTGTATTTGATTTTATAGGTTCTGCTGGTCAAAGCTTCGGTGCCTTTGGAGCAAGAGGACTTACTCTT
This sequence comes from Clostridium sp. ZS2-4, assembly GCF_026719745.1. Classification (GTDB taxonomy): domain Bacteria; phylum Bacillota; class Clostridia; order Clostridiales; family Clostridiaceae; genus Clostridium_H. Next base: position 100,769 of record NZ_JAPPRQ010000027.1, on the reverse strand, counting down.
GTACTTGAAGGAGATGCTAATGACTATGTTGGTAAAGGCTTATCAGGAGCAAAAGTAATTGTTAAAACTCCAAAGGAAAGCTGCTTTAAGGCTGAAGAAAACTTTATAGCAGGTAATACAATTCTTTATGGTGCAACTTCTGGGCAGCTTTATGTTAATGGAATGGTTGGAGAACGTTTTGCTGTAAGAAATAGTGGAGCGGAAGCTATTGTTGAAGGTGTTGGAGATCACTGCTGTGAATATATGACTGGTGGAGTTGTAGTGGTTATAGGAAACACTGGAAGAAACTTTGGTGCAGGTATGAGCGGTGGTGTAGCATATGTTCTGGATGAAGACTGCAGCTTTGAAGGCAAATGTACTGAAACAATGCTTGAAATAGAAAATATAAGCAGTAAAAATGATGAAGAAGCTGTATACAAACTTGTAGAAAATCACTATAAATATACAGATAGTGCAAAAGCTAAGGATATTTTAGATAATTGGGATGTTTATAAGGGTAAATTTAAGAAAATTATCCCAACTGCATATAAAGCTATCTTAGAAAAGAAGAATAAAAATGGGAAGGTATCTTAAAGAGTAGGGGGTGCAGATATGGGAAAATTAACTGGATTTAAAGAATTTGAAAGAAAGAATTACAATAAACGCTCAGTTAAAGAGAGAATAAAGGACTATAAAGAAGTATATATACCTTTAAATGAAGAAGAAATAAAAGAGCAGGCAGCAAGATGCATGGACTGTGGAACACCCTTTTGTAACTGGGGGTGCCCTCTAGGGAATATTGCACCAGATTGGAATGACATGGTTTATAAGAATCAATGGGAAAAGGCATATAAAAGATTGACCCTTACAAATAATTTTCCAGAATTTACAGGAAGAGTTTGTCCAGCACTTTGCGAGGCTGGATGTACTCTTGGAATAAACAGAAAAGCAGTTTCAGTAAGAGAAATTGAGCTTACTATTATAGAAAGAGCTTTTAAAGAAAATTGGGTAAAAGCTAATACGCCTAAGGTAAGAACAGGTAAAAAGGCTGCAGTTGTAGGTTCAGGTCCTGCTGGACTTGCAGCAGCTGCAGAGCTTAATGCAGCTGGACATGAAGTTACAGTTTTTGAAAAGAGTGAAAAAATAGGTGGACTTTTAAGATATGGTATACCTGATTTCAAACTTGAAAAGTATGTAATTGACAGACGTATTAATGTTATGGAAGAAGAAGGAATAACTTTCAAGACAGGCATTGAAGTTGGAGCAGATGTTAAGGCAAAAGAGCTTCTTGATAAATTTGATGCAGTAATTTTAACAGGAGGTTCAAGTGTTCCAAGAGATATGAAAGCAGAAGGAAGAGAACTTAAAGGAGTTCACTTTGCAATGGAATATTTATCTCAACAAAACAAGAAAGTTTCTAATGAGAAATTTGATGAAGAAGAGATAAATGCAAAAGGCAAAAATGTAGTAGTTATAGGTGGAGGAGACACAGGTTCTGACTGTGTTGGTACTGCTGTAAGACAGGGTGCTAAGCAAGTATACCAAATTGAAATAATGCCAAAGCCTTCAGAAGAAAGAGATGAAACTATGCCTTGGCCAACTTACCCTAAGATATTGAAAACTACAACTTCTCATGAAGAAGGCTGTGAAAGAGATTGGAATGTATTAACGAAAGCCTTTGTAGGAGAAGATGGAAAGCTTAAAAAGCTGCTTTGTTCAAAAGTAGAGTGGACTGAAGATAAAGATGGAAGAATGAATATGGTAGAAGTTCCAAACAGCGAATTTGAAATAGAAGCAGATTTAGTTCTTTTAGCTATGGGATTCTTGCATCCAACTCAGGAAGGAATGCTTGAAGAACTTGGATTAAAATTTGATGCAAGAGGAAATGTTTCTACAGATGAAACTGGAATGACAAGTGTAGAAGGAGTTTTCTCAGCAGGAGATATGAGAACAGGTCAATCTCTTGTTGTTAAATGTATCCATGATGGAAGAACTGTTGCTAAGAGTGTGGATGAATATTTGATGGGGGACTCGTTTTTAAGAGGATAATAGAATAAAGTATGATATAAGTTTTAATAATAAAGCCTAAAGATAGATAATTTCTGTCTTTAGGCTTTATTTGTTTTAATAAGTTATTTTTGTAATTATTGGAGAGTTGATATTAGTTGGATAATAGATGCAATATTTATCATATATAAAGCATATATTTTAATAAAGTTGTTTATTAGATAAATAAATTTGCTAATTTTGAACTTTTTTAATATGTAAAAAACATATTGGGTATTGGAGGAGTTACTAGATTACAAAATTCACCTATGTATTGGTGAAATTTTTGTATATTTAAAATTAATGATAAAGGAGGAGAACTAAAAATTAAATTCTATAATGAAAGGGGACAATGAAGTATATCACTTATATGGGCACTTGGGGTATATGGAGTCAATAGTGCAACCGACCTTTCTTTAACAGAACAATAGTTTTATTAAAGAAAGGAGAGAAGTATGAGAAAATTAAAGCTTTCCAGAATTGCATTGTTTTTAGTGTTTACTATGGTATTTTTAGTTAGCACAGGGGGGATGAATACTAGAGTTTATGCTGCTGATAATGATGCGGTTATAGAACAGGACGTTGAGAGTGTAAATGCAATAGAAGAAGAAACAATAAAAAATGAAGATGAAGCTGTAGTAGGAGAAGATAAAGAAGCTCCACAAGGAGAAAAAGAGGAAACTTCAGTAGAGGATGACAAAGAAATATCGACAGAACAAAAAGAAGAAGCTGTAGTAAAAGAAGGTGAAGAAACTCAACTAGAAGAAAAAGAGAAGGATATAGTAGAAGAAGATAAAGAAGCTCCACAAGGAGAAAAAGAGGAAACTTCAGTAGAAGATGATAAAGAAATACCGACAGGACAAAAAGAAGAAGCTATAGTAGAAGATGGTAAAGGAACTCAATTAGAAGAAAAAGAGGAGGATATAGTAGAAGAAGATAAAGAAGCTTCATTAGAAGAAAAAGAAACACTACCAGTATTAAAGGGAGAAGAGTCTACAAATTCACCTAAATTAGAAGTAAGTGAAAATGAGCTAGAACAACCTGAAAAACAAAGTGATGAACAATTACTTGAGTCAAAATCTATACTACCGAAATATTATATAAGATTCAAGGAAGACAATTTATCTTTAGAACAGGGAAATAAATTAAAGTTAGAGGTGGAATCAAACTGGTGGGGAGCTATAGAATGGTCATCAAGTAACACAGATGTGGTGAGTGTAAAAAGAAACTGGAAAAATCATAAAGAGGCAGAAGTAACAGCAGTAGGTGTAGGAGAGGCAACTATTACAGTAACGACTATATCTATTCCACAAAAAACAGCGACATGTACGGTTACTGTTAAATCTACATCAGTAAAAGGAATAAGCTTAAATAAGAAACAATTAAATTTAAAGATAGGAGATACTGAAACATTAGATGCAGCAATAGAACCTGAAAATGCAAGTAATAAACAGGTAATATGGTCGTCAGAACCGAAAGGTCAAGATGTAATGGACGTAGATCAAAATGGCAGGGTAACAGCAAAAAATGAGGGAACAGCAACTGTAGTTGTTACTACTAGAGATGGAGGATATAAATCAGAATGTGAAGTTAAAGTAGAACGAAGGCCAGTAGAAGGAGTAAAAATAAAACAAGGAAATGAAATAACATTAGAACCAAAAGAGAGTAAACAGTTAATAGCGAAAATAACACCAAATAATGCCACAAATAAAAACGTAACATGGTCATCAGATAAACCAGATATAGCAGAAGTATTACAGAATGGTACAGTTACTGCAGGTAATCCAGGAATTGCTATAATAACGGTAACTACAGAGGATGGGAAGTATGAAGATTCATGCAAAGTAACTGTAGATCCTGGTGTTTTTGGGGCAGTTACTCCTATAGTAGAAAAAGTGGATTATGATTATGAAGCAGAAGAATATACAGCTTATTGGGGATATAATAATACCTATTGTTGGGAAGATGGAGTTCCACTAGATAAGGGAGAAGATAATTGGAAAAGTACTTTGAATGGAACAATAGAAAACATGACGGATAATACAGTACCAATAGGAGAGGATAGTGTACAAAAACATACTTTTAAAAAAGGAGAAAACCATAATCAATTTCAAACAAAGTTTACAGGAGAGTCAGTAACATGGAGAATTATTCACAATAATGGATGTTGCGATTCTCAAGATATAAGTGCAACAGCTTATGCCAAGGATGCACCTGTAGTAGTAACAGGAGTAGACAAAATTCCAGATGTAACTGTCAATTCTATAGATATCATATCATCAAGTTTACCAGTAAGTGTTAGGGTAACATTTAATAATAGAGAGCCTGCAGAAGTTAATGTTGAATGGAATAATGGCGAACAATTGCCAGATGATGGTTCTGGTTTACAAGTGTATAAATTTACTGGAAGTATAAGTAATTTACCATATGAGGCAACAAATCCAGGGAATTTAAAGGCAAGTGTAAATGTAATTGTACAGAAAAAAAGTGTAGTTGATGTAGAAGAGTTTGGTGATATAACTGTGCCATATGGCACAAAGCAAGAGGAAATAGTGTTACCAAAAGAAGCTACAATTAGTTTAAGTGATAACTCTAATATGAAAGTTCCTATCAAAGAATGGACTTCAACTCCTGTTTATGAATGTAATAAGCCAGGAGATTATAATTTTCAAGGGGAGTTGGATTTAACTACTCTAGAATATACAGAAGAGTCTAATGTTAAAGTAAATGTAAGGGTTAGCACTCCACCAGTAAGAATAAAAGGCAGTACAGAAGGACGTGGTACAGTAGATGTACAAGGCGCCATAGGAGGAGCAACTTTAAAATTATATAATACCGTTGGAGAGGTTAAAAGTAATAAATTAGATGAAAGTAAAACAGAATATCAATTTACAGAAGTACCAATTACTAATGGTTACTATGTGACTCAAATAGTAAATGAAATTGAAAGTGAGCCATCAAATTCAGTAAATGTAACGTTTGGTAAATTTGATATTCTTAATAAGGTTACTGATAATCGTGATGGAACTTATACAGCGGTTTGGGGATACACAAATAACAATACAGAAAAAATTATAGTTGCAGAAGGAGAGAGTATATTTAGTTCTGGTGCAGATACTATAATTGAAGGAAATAAAAACCCAATTAATGTATTTGAAGTAGGAACCCATGACAGCGCATTTACAACAAAATTTTATAGAGATGATTTAATTTGGACTCTCACATGTCCGGATGGAGAAAAGAAATCTTTAATTGCAGAAGCAGGTCCAGAAGCGGAAATATCCAAAGTAGGTATAATTAAAGATATTAATGTTGAATATGGAACAAAATTAAATGATATCGAATTTCCTTCAACAGTAAAGTGTGCTTTAATAATTGGAAATGTCCCTAATAATGAAGGAATAGATGTTGAAGTAAATTGGGAGTATGATAAAACTTCATATGATGGAAACAAATCTGGAAAATATGAATTTAAAGGCGAATTAGTACTTCCAAAAGGAGTGACAAATACGGATAAATTGCAAGCAGAAGTAAATGTAATAGTAGACTCAAAACCATATACTCCACCATACATTCCACCTACACCTTCAAATCCAGATAAAACTCCACCAGTAATAACATTAGAACAAGGAACAGAAATAGTAGAATTAGAAATTGGTGGCGGAAAATATGATGTTAAAAGTAATGTAACAGCATCGGATATTAAAGATGGGGATATTACAAATTCAATTAAAGTAACTGGAACGGTAGATACAAGTAAAGTTGGAGAATACACTCTAAAATATAATGTAAAAGATAAAGCCGGTAACGCAGCAGAGGAAGTTACAAGAACAGTAAAAGTAGTTAACTTAGTTAAAGGTGTAAATGTTATAAAAGATGTATTTGTACCATACGGAACATCAAAAGATAAAATTGCATTACCAGAAAAGATTCAAATAACATTAAGTGATGGTTCAAAATCAGAAGTTCCAGTTATATGGAATGAAGGGAAACCACTATATAATCCTAATGTATCAACAGAATATATATTTACAGGTGTAATAGATTCATCAAAATTACAATATGTAAAAGCAACTAGCTTAAAGGCAGAGGCAAAGGTTATCGTAGAAAAAAGAAAAGTAATTAGTGTAGCTGAGTTAAAAAATATAAATGTATCATATGGAATGGAACAAAAGGATATTGGATTGCCGAAAATAGTTGGAATTAAGTTAAGTGATGATTCAAATAAAATAGTTTCAGTTCCAGTAATATGGGATAAATCGATTCCTCAATATGATGGCAAAATAGCAAAAAAATATGCATTTGAGGGAACTTTAGATTTATCAGTATTAAAATATGTGGAAGAAACAAAATTAAAAGCAAAAGTAAATGTAATAGTAGCACCGTATGAAGCAAATGGAACATCGCATAAGTCGCATAAGTCACATAGCTCATCTAATACTTCAGATACTGCTAAGCCAGTAATTACATTAATAGGAGATTCAAAAGTAATTTTAGCGTTTGGAACAGATTATAAAGATGCAGGAGCAACTGCAGAAGACAATAAAGATGGAGATATAACAAATAAAATTAAAATTGGTGGGGATAAAGTCGATACAAATAAAGCAGGAACATACGTAATAACCTATAATGTAAGTGATTCAGAAGGAAACAAAGCCAATGAAGTAAGAAGAACTGTGGTAGTAGAAGAGGAAGTAATAATTCCAGTAGAGCCAGAAATTCCAGAAGGTACTCCGGATAAGAAAAAACCTGTTATTACCTTAAATGGAGATACAGAGATAACTCTTAATTTAGGAGATAAATATGAAGAATTAGGAGCAGTAGCGGTAGATGATGTTGATGGAGATATTACAGACAAGATTGAAATAAGGGTTAATGGAAAAGATGAAAAAGTAAATACAGATAAAGAAGGAACTTATGTTATAACTTATAACGTAAGTGATAACGCTGGAAATAAAGCTGATGAAATATTAAGAACAGTAGTAGTTAAATCTGCAGAAGAGGGAGAGAAGGATATAGTAGTTCCTAGTGATAATGTTCCAGAAGGAACACCTAATGGTGCTGTAAAGGAAACAGCTGAAGTCGAAGTTAAAGGTAAAGAAGAACTACCTGCGCTACCTAAAACAGGTGGACAGAGTCCGCTTATAAATTATATTACAGGAGCCTTTATGGTATTAATAGGCTTGAAAATTAGAAAAAATACTAAAGAGGATGATAACGAATAAGGTTTAGTATGAATTCGAGGGAGCTTACTCCTTCGAATTTTTTGTTTTTAATATATATGAAATATTTTATGTTTATAAAACATATATTTAAACGAGGTTTTTTATTGGATAGATGGAATTGATATATTTTGTATTTGATTAACGAAAGGGGAAGGGTATGAAGAAAAAAATTGCTATTGGGTTAATTGTTTTGGGGATTTTTGTTATGGCGTATCCGAAGATAAGAGATGGGTATAGTGCATATAAGGAAAAGAAAGTTCTGAAAGAATATGAACAAAGCTTAAGAAATATAGGGGAAATGGAAAAGGAAATTGGTAATGATAAATCCACGGAAAATAATTATAAAAGTGAAGAAAATAAAAAAATACGAAAAATATATGAGAATGCTGCTATTTTGAAGATAGATAAAATAAATTTATATATGCCGATTTTAGAGGGAGAAACTAAAGAAAATCTTAGAACTACTGTCTGTCATATGAAAAATACAGGAAAGCTTGGTAAAGTAGGTAATTACGCTATTGCAGGTCATAGATGCTACAGCTATGGAAAACATTTCAATAGACTGGATGAGGTTGAGGTAGGAGATAATATTATAATTTTTTCACAAGATAAGGAATATAAGTATAAAGTATTTAATAAATTTATAGTAAAGCCAGAGGAAGTAGAGGTTTTGAATGGAAATGGAAAAGACAAAATGATTACCTTAATAACATGTACTCCTATTAGAGTGGCTACACATAGATTGATTATACAGGGAAAGCTTGAGAAGGTAGTCAAGAGAGTTGAGAATTGAGAGGTGAAAGTTGAAAGTTGAAAGTTGAAAATTATTGAAAAATCAGTAACACTTTTTAGTGAACTTCATATACTGTAAATGTAGGCAAGATTAAATTGAAAACAATACATAAGAGGTATATGGAAGTTTACTTATGATTTAAAGTTGTTGATGATTTGTTAAAGAATATATTTTAAATATAACATTAACAATAAAATAATCATAAGGGAAACTGTGATATATGTTCTGTATTTGGGTACCTGGGACATATGGAGTTAGTGGTGCAACCGTCCCTACTAGTAAAACTAGTAGAAGGCGGTTTTTTATTTTACATAAAAAAGATGAAATTTAAGAAATAGGAGGAAAGAGTGAATGAAAGTAGTTAAAAGAATATTAAAGTGGGCAGGAAATATAATATTTATTCTGCTTATCTTATGTGTTATTGGAACGTTTTTTTCAATAATACAGGCAAAAAGGCATCCAGGAAAAATTCCTTCACTTTTTGGATATAAAGGGTTAACGGTACTTACTGGTAGTATGAAGCCGCAAATACAGCCAGGTGATGTAGTAATAGCTAAAGACATAAAACCAGAAGAAATAAAAGAAGGCGACATAATAACCTATAGATTAAATGCAAGTACATTGGTAACTCATAGAGTTGTTGAAGTAATAAATAAAGATGGGCAGATACAGTTTAAGACAAAGGGAGATGCCAATAATGTTGAGGATGCTAAATTAGTTACTACGCAGCAGCTTATAGGAAAGAATGTATATTTCATATCTAAAGGGGGAAATATTGCTCAGTTTATTAGAACACCTAAGGGGTTTATAGTGATTATTTTAATCCCAGTAGCAGTTTTAATTGGAAGTGAGCTAGTGAAAACTGTAAAAAAAGAAAAAGAGGAGAGGAAAAAAGATAGTGAAAGTTTAGAAGAATAATTTGGAACTGTTGAGAATTGAAAGTGGAAAGTTAAGAATACTTTGCTATTGCAAAGTTCTAATAAAAATTAATACATTTTATAAACTTAAAAGTAAGGGAGGTGAAAGTTTATAAAAACATAGTTATTTAATATGTAACAGAATTAAAAGGTTGTGTTTTAAGATAAAGCATAGCCAATGAAAAAGACAAGAAGCTTTTTAAAAGACGACTTGTCAAAAAAATATTCAATTTGTATTTATTATTATATTATAAAAAAGTAAATAAAAGGGGGATTTATATAATGAAAAAAACTATATTAGGTTTATTATTAGCAGGAGTATTGGCATTTGGAGTAAGTATGGGAACTACAGCGTATTATGCAAATAGTTTTACAAGTGAAGAAAATAAGGTTCACTCATTAAAATGGGATGTTAGTAATGATGGATGGAATACGAAGGCATATTTTTCAATTGGTGATATATACCCTAGTGAAAATTCATTTAGTAGTGCAGAGGGTAGTATAACAAGAAAAAATGAGATAGCATCTAATTATAAATTTACTATAACGCCTGATGTCGTTAATCTAATTGATGACAATTCTCCAATAAAATTATATTTTGTATATAATGGTGAACGTAAGGAACTAAAGAAGAGTGAGCTAGTAGAGGGTAAATGGGATGTTGAATATGTAGAAAATGATAAGATAGATGGAACTGAAGACCTAGATAAATTTCATTTTGAAGTAGATTGGAAGAGTACAAGTGATACTGGTAGTGATAATGCATATGCAAACAAAGATATGAAAATTAAAGTTGAGTTTAAGGCAGTTCAAAATCATGATTAAAAAAAGCCAAGTTAAAAATTTATAAAACCTAATTTTATAAAAAGTCAATAAATTTAAATACTATATATGGTGAATTCAATTATGAATGCACCATATATGTATATAAATAGATTAATTAAATATATGTTTAAGATATAGTTACATTTAAAGATTTTATTTAGTAGAAGGAGGTGAAACCTTGCGAAGAGAGATACGAAAAAAGAATGAAAAAAAGAAAAGAAAGAATTTAACCTTAAAAAGTTTATCTATTTTAACTTCTGGGTTGATGATCACCTCTGCATTTATGGTTAATAATAAGTGTTATTCTTATTATGCAAATAGTTTTAGTGCTACGGGGACGGTGTCAGTGGCTGAGGCTAGAGACTTTATTTATGATTTTCAGGTATGTTACAAAGAAGATGAGGAAGATGTTTACGACCAATATGGTAATTATTTAGGCATTGAATATAATTATCCAAAATGGTTTATAAAATTTAAGATTGGAAGTTTAATAAAAGATGGTGCTGTATTAAATTTTAAAGTTGTTCAAGATCAATATGGTTATATAGAACCAATAAAAAATGTGATTTTAAGAAAAGATGGTAAACAATTTTGTATAGAATTGAATGGAAAATATTATAGAGCAGATGATGATGGATATTTTAAAGCGCCTATACATGTCAGTTCTAAAAAGGAAATAGTGAAAGAACATAAAGTGGATAAATGCTATACAAATTCAATACCAAATCAGTATAAATATTTCATAGTTGATAAGTGGTTAAAAAAAACATGCTATGTAGCTCCTCATATGAATGGAGAGTATTATGTGGAAGAACATAATATATATTGGCATAGAAAACCGTTTCAAGATTGGAATTATAAGGAAGAAGCATATACTAGATATAAATGTTGTCCGGAGACTTTTAAGGTAGAACTAGATTATTTAAATGGATTTGTTCATTATGAGGGTTATGGAACAATAGATAAAGATACAGTTAGGAGAAATACATTAGGGGTTATAAGTAAATATAAACCTAATCCATATGAGTGGGAATTTCAAAAGCTAGAATTAAGATCAAGAAATATTATGATGTTTAGTATTGCAAAGTTTAGTAGTGAAAATTTTGATGACTCTAAAACTCATTTAATGAAGAATACCGAAACGATTAAAGAATTTGAGCCTATAGAAGAAGAATTCATTGAGAAATTTGATGGTACTCTTGAGCCAGAACAAATAGAAGCAATAAATGAAATTGCACAAGGATATATCGATTATGTAGCAGACTTGAAAAATAAGAAAAAGAGCTTAAATGATCAGGTTAAGGGTTTAAGTAGCCAAAAGAAAGAATTGCAAGAGCAGTTATTATTAGTAAATAAAGAAAAATTAAATGAGAATGAAGCAGAACAAAATAGTGTTAAAGCTATTAACTTAGACGATAAGTCAAAAGCTATATTAGAAGAAGTAGAGTTAAATAATAATGCATCAGAAGAACATAATATTTTTGAACTTACTGAAGAACAAGTTAGTTCAATTGATTCAGTAGCTAAGGGATATTTAAAATATGTATCTGGATTGCAAGCTGACATTGAAGATTTAACCAATAAAGCAAATAAGTTAAATAGTGAAATAAAAAAGATTAAAGCAGATATTGAAGCAATTAAAGCAAATGTTGGAGAAGAAGAAGTTATTCAACCTGTAGAAGGGGAAGAGGTTGGAGAAAAATTCAATGGTACTCTTAATGAGGAGAAAATAAAATCAATAAATGAAATTGCAAAAGGATATACTGATTACGCAGAAACATTAGAAAAATCAAAGATTAATTTAAATGAAAAAACAGATGTAGCTAATGAAGAAAGAGAAGAATTGAAGAGTAAATTAGCTGAATTAAAAGGTGAAAAGGTTGATAAGACAGAAATAACTGCTGAAAGTGGTGGAAGTTCAATAGAAATACCAAATAAAATTGAACTTACTGATGATCAAATAAATAAAATAAATGAAGTTGTAAAAGGATATGTTGAGTATGTATCTGAATTAGAAAGTGAAGTTGGTGATTTAAGCAAGAAATTAGAAGAAGTAAATAGTGAAATAAAAGCTATTAAAGAAGAAATAGAAAAATTAAGTAACAAAGAGCAAAATCAAGCAGAGGAACAAACACCTCAGCAACCAGAAGGACAGCAACCAGCAGAACAGCCAGGAGATGCGGAAGTTCAACCACCGGAAGATTCAGTAAATCAAGAAGAAAAAATAGAAGAACCAAGTTCAGATGTTAATGAAAAAGAAGAAATTAAAACCGAAGAGCCAAGTTCAGATGTTAATGAAAAAGAAGAAATTAAAACCGAAGAGCCAAGTTCAGATGTTAATGAAAAAGAAGAAATTAAAACCGAAGAGCCAAGTTCAGACGTTAATGAAAAAGAAGAAATTAAGACCGAAGAGCCAGGTTCAGATGTTAATGAAAAAGAAGAAATTAAGACCGAAGAGCCAAGTTCAGATGTTAATGAAAAAGAAGAGATTAAGACCGAAGAGCCAGGTTCAGACGTTAATGAAAAAGAAGAAATTAAGACCGAAGAGCCAAGTTCAGATGTTAATGAAAAAGAAGAAATTAAAACCGAAGAGCCAAGTTCAGACGTTAATGAAAAAGAAGAAATTAAGACCGAAGAGCCAAGTTCAGATGTTAATGAAAAAGAAGAAATTAAAACCGAAGAGCCAAGTTCAGACGTTAATGAAAAAGAAGAAATTAAGATCGAAGAGCCAAGTTCAGACGTTAATGAAAAAGAAGAAGTTAAGACCGAAGAGCCAAATTCAGATGTTAATGAAAAAGAAGAAATCAAAACCGAAGATTCAGGTTCAGATGTTAAAAAAGAAGATATAGCTAACTCAGAAGAACAAAGTCATGAAGAAGAGTCAGAACAGAAATTATCACAAGAAAGTAATTCTGCTAATGATACAGCAGTTAATGATAATGTTACTGATGTTAATAAACCTAGAATAAAAGAGTAAAAATCCTTTGATAATGGATACAGCCTCCTGTTAAAGGAGGCTTTTAAGTAATATTAGGAGAAAGAAGGTGAGAATGTGGTTAAGATTACAAAAAGCTTTTTTAGAAAAGTTGTTGTAGTGGTAATGGGTATATTTATTTTTTCAAGTTTAGTTGCTAAACCTGTAAAAGCTGCTCCAACCTTTTCTATAAGCAAGCAAAATGGTGAAGCGATTTTTACTTTAGATGATGCAGGTATAGCTCCAGGAACTGGTATTTCAAAAGAATTTTATATATTTAATGATTATAGCTATTCAAATAAGCTTGAAAAGATATCACTAAACAGTTTTAAGTTAAATTATAGTGGAGAAAGTATTTCAGCAAATGATGATAGGTATAAAGATTTTGTAAAATATGTAAATGTTAATATAATCCAAAATCAAGATAGTCAACAAAATAGACAAATATTTAATGGCAGTTTGGATACATTACTTAAACAAAGTATATTACTTGATGGAAGTGATACAATTTTAATAAATCCAGATAAACAGATTAAAATGGGTATAATAATATCAATGGACAAAGAAGCAGGAAATAGTGTTCAAGGTTTAGGATGTAATTTTGATTTGAGTTTTGTATGCAGCTATGAAACAGGAGGATCAGGGCATCACAGTAGTAGCAGTAGAAACAGAAGTAGTTCTAACAAAATTACAAATGAAAAACCAAAAATCACATTACTAGGTGCCAAAACAGTAAACATTAAAGTAGGTGAATCATATTCAGATGCAGGAGCTGAAGCATACGATAAGGAAGATGGAAATATAACAGATAAAATTGTGGTTAAGGGAAATGTTGATACGAATACTGCTGGAAAATATATAATAACTTACAATGTAAAAGATTCAGCAGGAAATAAAGCAGATGAAGTTACAAGGACTGTAGTAGTAGAAGAGGAAATAATAGTTCCGGAAGAGCCAGAAATTCCAGAAGGTAATCCAGATAAGAAAAGACCTGTAATTACATTAAATGGTGATTCAAAAATTGTTGTTAAATTTGGAGAGAAATATGAAGAATTAGGAGCAACAGCTGTAGATGATGTTGATGGAGATATCACAGATAAAATTGAAATAAAAGTGAATGGTAAGGATGATGAGGTAAATACAAATATTCCGGGAAACTATATTATTACCTATAATGTAAGTGATTCAGCAGGAAATAAAGCATATGAGGTAACAAGAATTGTTGTAGTAAAAGAAATAGAAAAAGCTTCTGATGGTGAAATAACAGTTCCAGAAGATAAAGTACCTGAAGGAACTCCAGTGCTTCCTAAAACAGGGGAAGAGAATCCTTTTATATATTATCTATCAGGAATTGGCATGGTATTATCAGGAGTGCTAATTAGAAAAAAAGATATAAAATTTGATAATGAATAAAATCTAATTCAAATCCGAAGGAGTGCATTCCTTCGGATTTTTAAAATGTATCTAGGCAAAATGAAATTAAATTTTCATTTTAATTTTTGTGTAAAATAAGCACAAATAGATAGTATGCTGCATATAATGTAGTATAGGAGGGGTACAGAATATGTACAAATCCAAACCTCCTAAAAGAATATGTTATTGGTGGGAGCTTTTCACCGATAAAGGCAAACCTATCGAAAGGTAGGGACGCAAAGCTACAGGGCCTTCCAGTTGATGGCAGCCAGCTACCGAAAGAAGAGTTTTTTGTATGCAAAAAAACTGAATATCGGAAAATTTATTGGTGTAAAACTTTTCAGCGATAATAGCAAACCTATCGAAAGGTAGGGACGCAAAGCTATAGGGCCTTCCAATTTGATGGCAGCCAGCTACCGAAAGGAGAGTTTTATATGTTAAACAAAATAAAAAAAATGTTAGCAGCAATGCTAGTTTCGGTTATATTACCTGCCAATATAGTACTGGCTCAGGAAATACAAAATAGTATATTTGATAATTCAAATTTGAATAAAGGAATAATAAGTGTAGGTTATTCAAGTAGCAATAATAATAAAGTTAAATTAATGATAGAAAAAGATACAGTTAGATATTTTTATGATATAAAAGATAATAATCAGGAAAGGTTCCCTCTTCAATTAGGAAGCGGAAAATATAATATAAAGGTTTTAGAAAATAAAGATGGGGATAAATATAAAGTTGTAAAAGGACAAGATGTAGATGTTAAGATAGATAATGAAAAGCAGGTTTATTTAAATTCTATTCAAATAATAAATTGGAATGAAGACATGGATGCAATTAAAAAAGCTAAAGAATTAACAAAAGGAAAAAATACTTCAATGGAAAAAGTACAAGCTATTTATGAATTTGTAGTAAAGAATGTAAAGTATGATTATGATAAGATAAACCACATTCAATCAGATTATGTTCCAGACATCAATGATACATTCAAAAATTTAAAAGGTATCTGCTATGACTACTCAGCTCTCTTTGCAGCAATGACAAGAAGTATTGGAATACCAACAAAACTTGTTAAAGGATACAGAAGTGACATTGATACCTACCACGCATGGAATGAAGTATATCTTGAAGATTCAAACACTTGGATTACTATAGATACAACTTATGATGCTTATCTATATAACAATAATGAAAAATATTCAATGATACAGAAAAATGATGAATATAGGAAAGATAAAGAATATTAGAATAAAATTGTGAAGCGATTTTATCCTAATCCCATATAGATTTTATTTAAAATTCAACAAAGTTATATACTTGCCTTACAATTAATGGTAAAATTTATATGGGGGTGTAATTAATGGAAAACATATTGGATAGAGATTTAATATTGCCATCTTACTGCAGTATTAAAGGCAGTAATAGATATGAAGACATATATGCAAAATTAGCAAGACAGAGCTTGGAGCATTATTTTAAAAAAGGCGTATATCTAAGAATTCCCTTAGTTCACGAGAAAATGTTAAAAGAACGAGAAGGAGTTTTGGTTTTAATAAAAAAGCATGGAGAAGTAAGAGGATGCAAGGGTACTGTGCATCCAGCAACTGATTGTATTGCTAGAGAAATAATTAAAAATGTAGTAGAAGCTGGACGTGGTAATAATAAATTTAGTAAAGTTAGAAAAGAAGAGTTAGCTGAATTAGAGTATTCAATATATATCATTCATGATGTAAAGACAGCTAAAAAAGAAGAATTAAACCCTAAAAGATATGGAATTTTTGTAAAAGCTGGTTCAAAAAGTTCTTGTTTACTTCCAAATGTATATGGAGTTGAGACTGCTGAAAGACAGCTTGAAAGAGCATTGAAAAAGGCAGGCATTAGCGAAGATGAGGAATATACCATAGAGAAGTTTGAAGTTATTAAAAGAGGATATAGAGGCTAAATGAAAATGGAACAAAATAAGTATATGGAATATTTAAGTTCATTAAAAGCTGATGAATTAAAAACTGATATACAGGATTTGATCAGATTGTTTCCGGAAGTAAGAGAATATTATGATTTAAGAATAAACCCTAAACTGGAAAAAGAACTGCTAAATAAATATAAACATATTATAAAAGAGGAATTTTTCCCAGGAAAAGCAGATGTTAAAATGAGATATTCTGTAGTAAGTGAGGCTATAATTGAATTTCAAAGAAAAGCAACAATATCCTATAATGTAGCTGAATTAATGCTCTATTATGTAGATATTGCTTTGAAATTTACAAAATCCTATGGAGATATTGGAGAGAGATTTTATATAAGTGTTGAAGGAGTTTTTGATAAGGCATTAAATTATATTTTCAAAAATGAGCTGGAAGATTTATTTTATAAAAAAGCAAAGGAACTGGTTTTAAGAAGTAAAGGAATTGGATGGGGTTTTGAAGATAATATGAAAGAAATCTTATATAAATATTTTTAAAATATAAATTTGACGTTTAGAGCTAATAAGAATTAGCTCTATTTTTATGCTTGGACTTAGCGATGGATGAAAGCTTGTACTGCTAATTAGTTGATAAAATTTGATTAACGGTGTAGTAATTAAAGAAAAATATCGAAGTCAAATAGAAAAATAGGGAATTGGATAAATATATTTAATCCAAATGGAGAATAATAAAGTATAAGGAAAATCAATACATATTTAACAGAGGGAGAGATTTATCATGGAAAATAAGCAAACTATAGAAGTTAAAAATGAGTTTGGAAAGAAAGTTGAGTTGGAAATAGTCGACGCATTAAAAATCGGAAATGATAAATATGTTATAGTATCACAAAAAGGTTCAGACGAGGCTAATGCATATAGAGAAGTAAATAGAAATGGTGAGGTAGAATATGCGTCAATAGGTGAAGGATCAGAATTTAAAAGAGTTTTGGAAGCATACAATTCTATACACAACCAGTAGAATGATTAATTACCTATAAGCCCTATGTATTTATAAGTTAAATACATAAGAAACCATAAATATAGATCAAAACTATATTTATGGTTTCTTATATTTTAAGCTTCTTGTTCTTCGTTTTGGTTCAAACTAATTTCTGCATCCATAAAAGACTTTCCATAAAGTGTTAGTGTATATTTTTTTTCAGAGTTACTAAGCAGGGTGTCCATACTTTCTATTAAGCGGCATTTCTCCAAATCTTTTATAGAAGCTCGTACAATTTTATGGTATTTTTTAATAAATTTTGAGCAGAGTGTATCTGTATCACAGCATTTATCAGGATAGAGCTGATACATAATTTTTTTCACATAAGGTTTGTGACTCTTTTTTAACTTATCAAACATAGTAACACCTTCCTATCATCATATTGTTTGTATATAACATAAATATGAAATTAGATGTAAAACTATTCATAAAAGTATTATTTAAATACATTATATTGCAGAGTATTTGGGAATATGGTTAATTGGCTGTTGGATAAAATATAAATTTAAGGATATCCTAAAAAGTGAGAATATGTTTTAAATTTCATAGATTATTTTGGAGGTGTTTTTGTTGAAGGATCGTGCTCAGGTTAAAAATGACAATAAAAAAAACTATAATAAAAAGCATAATAAAAGTCAGGGACAGTTTGCTAAAAATCAAATAGTTCAAACTATAGAGCAGAATAAATATAATGAAAGTGGAATAGAATCAAAAAATAAATATGATTTTAAATAAAATAGGGCAGGTAATCCTGTCTTATTTTATTTATATGTAGTTAGAAGAGAGTATTAGTAATAGATACTATTATGATATAAAATTTTGAAAAATAAAAAAATTTCAAAAAACTTTGTTAAATGGTTGACAATATATTTTAAGGGTGTTATACTACAGATATAGAAAGAGAAACAAAAAATATAACAGAAGAAAAACATTAATATGATAAATAAAGGAAAATCATTGAAATAGATGGGGAGGTTATATGTATGAGAGAAATAATGGTTAAAGAAGTGTTAGGAACTGATATTAAACCAGAGGATGCTATAATATTAAAGGAAATGGTTGAGAGTTATTTAGATGATAATATTACATTAGATTTCATAGATTTACAAAATGTTTCATGTGCTTTTCTATCAAACCTATTAATGGAAATGATGTATAAAAGAGGTAGAAAACATGTTATTGAACATTTGAAAGTTAAAAATTTAACCAATGAAAAGGCTTTTAACAGAATTCTTTTAGGAACATCTTATTGTTAGAGGAAGATAATGATGTTAATTAACTAATTACTAATAATAGTACTGACAACTAGAGTCAAACAATATTACAATTATGGTAATTATATAAATCCTAAATGATTGCTAACAATAATAAAATAAATCCCAAGTTTAATACTCTCTGTAGAACTTTTCTATGGAGAGTATTCTATTTTGATGGTAGGAATTTTAAAATAATTACAATATTTAGTTTAGGTACTATTTTATATTTGATATAGATATGAGATAATATATACAATTCTAATATAAAAAGAAGGTGTATATTATCATGAAAAATGAATTGTTACAGGCTATATTTAACAGCATTTCAGATGGTATTCTTGTTTTAAATAATAAATTAAATATAACAGATCTTAATAAAATGGCTTTTAGAATACTTGGATTGGAGAGAGAGGCATTAATTGAAACTAATATAAAAGATATTTTTGATAATTATAAATTAGTTGACAAGTGTTTTATTAACAATGAAGTCTATAAAAGAGAAGACTGTACATTTACTGTAAATGGAAATAAAATTCGTTGTGTTACAAATTTAGTTCCTATAGTAAAAGATAATAAGATTACAGGTATTGTTATAACTTTTAGAGATACAAAGCATATCCATAAAGTTGTAAATAATGTTGTCGGATATAGTGCGGCATATACCTTTAAAAATATAATAACAAAAAATCAGTATATGAAGAAAAATATACAATATGCTAAAAAAGCTGCAAATACGGATTGTAACATTCTATTAGAGGGTTCTAGTGGAACAGGTAAAGAAGTTTTTGCTCAAGCAATCCATAATTACAGTAATAGAGCAAAAGGACCTTTTGTTGCTGTTAATTGTGCTGCTATTCCAAGAGAATTGTTTGAAAGTGAACTTTTTGGTTATGAAAAAGGTGCTTTTACAGGAGCAAATAAGGGAGGATATCCTGGGAAATTTGAACTGGCAGAGGGAGGAACTATATTTTTAGACGAAATAGGAGAGCTTCCTCTTGATATACAGTCAAAGCTATTAAGGGTTTTAGATAATCATAAAATTATAAGAGTTGGATCTACTTATGAAAAAAAGATAAATGTAAGAGTAATATCAGCAACCAATAAAAATCTATTGGAAGAAGTGGATAAGAAAAATTTTAGGTATGATCTTTACTATAGGCTAAATGTTATAGGTATACGATTAATGGATCTTGAAGATAGAAAAGAAGATATAGAAGCTTTAATAAAGCATTTTATGAAAAAGTTAAATGAAAATAATTTGGAAGGCAGTAAAGCTATAGATAGCAGTGCCATAGCAAGGTTAAAAGAGTATAAATGGGAAGGTAATATAAGAGAACTTAGAAATATTATAGAAAAAGCATATTACCTCTGTGATAGTGATATAATCACTGAAAAATATTTACTTAACCTGATAAAAGGAAAAGAAAAGTTGGAAAAGAGTTTTTCAGAAGAGAACATAAGTAAATTAGATTTAATGGTAGAAGATATACAACCACTTAAAGTAGTGGAAGAGCAAAATATTAAAAAAGCATTAATAGCTTGCCATGGTAATGCTGAAGAGGCTGCTAAAGTTTTAGGTATAAGCAGGGCGACAATTTACAGAAAGATTAGTAAATATAAGATAAAAATAGAACATGATTAGTATAAAATGAATGACTTATAAAACAGGCTTTTGCCCTAAAAAATAGTTAGGGAAGAAGAAAATGTTTTAAATATTACGAATTTTTTTAAAATTTAACAATATATCACTAATTAAGGTTATTTAGAAAATTTTATAAAAAAATGTTGACAATCTTTTAAATGATATATATAATTGTGAGTAAGAATTTCGGTAATTTAACAAGATAAAGTGACGACGGAGAGAAAAATACTTTGTTTTTAACTGCAGAGAGCCAATGTATGCTGGAAGTTGGCGTTAAAATAGGTATATAATGATCACTCCAGAGCTGCCAAATTGAAAGAAATTATTTTTGAGTAGATGAGGACGGTTGCCACCGATACATGGCTATGGTTATGTAATTTACCAAGTGAAAATTATTTGGATTTTACGTCGACTTGAATAATGAGGCATTTTAATAAAATGTAAATTAGGGTGGTACCACGATAGATAAACTCTCGTCCCTATGAAGTATATTAAGTATACGTTCATAGAGGCGAGAGTTTTTTATTTATATCAATATTCTTAGATATTTTGAATTACTGAAAATCATTTATAGAAATTAAAACTAAAGGGGGCTAATTGAGACGTAATTTTTGTAACAATCAATAGTAAAATATTCTTAAAAATGTAGTTATATAGAATTAAAAATATTTCAAAGAGGGGGTTTAACATATGAAAAGAGATAATTTTGGATCAAGATTAGGTATTTTAGCAGCAGCAGCAGGATCTGCGATAGGTCTAGGAAATATATGGAAATTTCCGTACATTACAGGACAAAATGGGGGAGCAGCATTTATTTTAGTTTATTTAGCATGTATTGTGTTAGTAGGTCTTCCTGTAATGTTAACTGAATTTGCACTTGGAAGAAAAACTCATAAGAATGCGGTGGGCGCATTTAAAGAATTAGAACCAAATAAACCGTGGTATTTATCAGGAGTTGTATCTGTTTCAACAGCATTTATCATACTTTCTTTCTATGCTATGATAGCAGGTTGGGTATTTTCATATTTAGTAAGGTCAGCTTCAGGTCAGTTGATGAATGTTGCACCAGATAAATTAGGAGATTATTTTGGTGGGGTAATTTCTGGTGGAACTGAACCAATAGTATGGACTTTTGTTGTACTTGCATTGACAGCTTCTATTGTAATTTTAGGAGTTAAAACTGGTATAGAAAAATGCAGTAAGATATTGATGCCAGTATTGTTATTAATCTTAGTTGGACTAATGATTAGATCTGTAACTTTAGACGGAGCTTCAAAAGGATTAGAATTCTTATTTAAACCTGATTTTTCAAAGTTAACTAAAGAGGGTGTTTTAGAAGCACTTGGACATTCTTTCTATTCTTTAAGTTTAGGTATGGCAATAATAATGACTTATGGTAGTTATATAGATAAAAAAGAAAATCTTCTTAAGTTAGCAGTTCAAGTAACTATAGCAGATACACTAATTGCTTTAATGGCAGGAGTAGTTATTTTCCCAGCAGTTTTTGCATATGGGCTTAAACCTGATCAAGGACCAGGATTAATATTCGTTACTCTTCCAGCTGTATTTAAAGCTATGCCATTTGGAGCTTTTTTTGAAACTCTATTTTTCTTATTAATTGGAATTGCTGCTTTAACGTCAACTATATCTTTGATGGAAGTAGTTGTAGCCTTTGTTACAGAGCAGTTTAACATGGGTAGAAAAAAAGCTACAGTTTTAATAGCTTTAGCATTATTTGCACTATCAATACCAAGTACATTATCTTTTGGTCCATGGGCTGAAGTTAAAATATTAGGAAAGAATTTCTTTGACCTATTTGATTTCTTTACAGCAAATATATCCTTACCATTAGGTGGAGTATTGGTATGTGTTTTTGCATCAGGGGTTTGGGGTATAAAGAATGCTATTAAAGAAATTGAAAGTGATGGATTATATTCTTTCTCATGGGGTGGCATATATAGTTTTGCTGTTAAATTCCTTGCACCACTAGCAATTATGATTATCTTTGTACACTCTACAGGTTTAATAGAATACTTCAAAACTGAGAATGGTAGTTTAGCAACAACTAATGTAGTATTAGCAGGGGGAGTATTACTTATTGTTCTTACATTATGGGGTTTAAAATTGAGAAGAACAAGTGACGAAGAATAAACATAAATATATATTAGGGCAGATATAGGGGCGTTATTCATTTAGAATATAGAATAAGAGTTGAGTTGCAATTTAGATTATATTTTGTAACTTAACTCTTTTTTTATGTAAAATATTTTTAAAATTATTACCAATAATGTATTTAATTTTTCTACCTTATTATATATATGTAATGTTAAAATATATTTGTATTGCAATTATCAATATTCACTACTCAATGATCAATTGAGTAGTGTGAAAGATACTTTGCTTATGCAAAATTTTAATAAAAGTTAATTTTAAAACTTAGTTATATATAGTACAGATGAGTGAGAGGGTGAATTTATGAGGATATTACATACTTCTGATTGGCATCTTGGTAAGAACTTGGAAGGTGCCAGCAGAATGGATGAGCAAGAGAAATTTATAAAGGATTTTGTAGAGATAGTAGAAGAGAAAAATGTAGATATGGTAATAATATCTGGAGATATATATGATAATAGCAATCCACCAGCAAGAGCAGAGAGAATGTTTTATGGTGCCTTAAAAGAAATCTGTAATAATGGAAAAAGGCTTGTATTAGTTATAGCCGGAAATCATGATAATCCAGAGAGACTTGCTGCTGCAAGTCCATTGGCCTATGAGCAGGGGGTAATTCTCTTAGGCAGACCTAAAAGTAGTTCTGAAATAGGAAAATGTGGAGAATACCAAATAGTAGATGCGGGAGAAGGATTTGTTGAAATAGATATAAAAGGAGAGAAAGCAGTAATAATAACTTTGCCTTATCCTAGTGAAAAGAGGTTGAATGAGGTTTTGTCCAACAGTATTGAGGAGGAAGACAGGCAAAAAAGTTATTCTGCACGAGTTGAAGAGTTGTTTTCATTACTTTCAGAAAAATATAGAGAAGACACTATTAATTTAGCTGTATCGCATTTGTTTATTTTAGGAGGAGAAGAATCTGATTCGGAAAGGCAAATACAGCTTGGAGGAAGTCTTGCTGTAGGGGTAGGAGTTATTCCAGAAAAAGCTCAGTATGTTGCACTTGGACATTTGCATAAGCCACAAGAGATAAAAGGAAAAACTAAGTGTGTTTATTCAGGTTCTCCACTTCAATACAGCAAAAGTGAAGTTGGATATACAAAGTGCTGCTATGTTGTTGATGTTAAGGCAGGGGAAAAAGCGGTTGTAGATAAGGTTTATTTAAAAAATTACAAGCCCATAGAAGTTTGGAGATGTGAGTCTGTAGAAGAAGCTATAAAAAAATGTGAAGAAAATTGTGAAAAAGAAATGTGGGTATATTTAGAGATAAAAACAGATAAGTATATAACTCAAGAAGATATAAAAACAATGAAATTCTTAAAGAAAGATATTCTTGAAATAAGACCTATAATCAAGGGTGAAGATGAAGAAAATGAAGAGTTTTATAATATAAAGGAAAAAAGTATGGGAGAGCTTTTTAAAGAGTTTTATGCAAAGCAAAGAATGGTAGAACCAAGTGATGAAATTATGGAGTTGTTTTTAAGTATTGCTGGAGAGGAAGAAGGTGAAGAATATGAAGCCTAAGATGCTTAAAATAGTTGGGTTAAATTCTTTTGAAGAAGAGCAAAAAATTGATTTTGAAAGGCTTGCAGAGAAGGGGCTGTTTGGAATTTTTGGGCCAACAGGAAGTGGTAAATCTACAATTTTAGATGCAATAACTATAGCTTTATATGGAAAGATTACAAGAACCAATAAGGGATATATAAATACTATAACTAAAAATTTGAATGTAAGCTATGAATTTGAAATTGGTGTAGGAGGAGAAAGAAAAACTTATATTGCAGAGAGAAATATGAGAATAGACAAAAATGGCTCCTATAAAACTAGGTATGCACGACTTATTGAAAATAACCAGATAGAAAACAAGATACTTGCAGAAGGACCAAAGGATGTTCAAAAGGAAATTGAAAAAATTATAGGGCTTACTTCAGAGGATTTTACTCGTTCAGTAGTACTTCCACAAGGAAAATTCAGTGAATTTTTAAAGCTTACAGGAAAAGATAAAAGGGATATGCTGGAGAGAATTTTTGCTCTTGAAAAGTACGGAAAAAATTTAAGTGATAAGATAAAGAAAGTTAGAAATGAAAAAATAAAGGAAGAAAATATATTAAGCGGTGAACTGAAAAAGTATGAAGGTTTAACAGAAGATATATTTAAAGAAAGAAAGCTTCAACTTAAAAATCTTATAGAAGAGGAAGAACATTTAACGGAAGAAAAGAAGAAAATAAACAGAGATTATGATAAATACAAGGGGATATATGAACTTCAAAATGAGCTTAAAGAGTATAAAGAACTTCAAAAAAGTTTAGATGACAGAAGTGGAGAGATTTTATCAAAAAAAGAAAGTGTTGATAAAGCTAAAAAGGCGTTAAATGTAAAACCTTTTATTGATAGCATAAAGGAAACAGAGAAGCAAATTAAAGATAATGAAGCAGAATTAAAGAGCTTAGAGATTAAACTAAAAAATATAGATGAAGAATTAGAAGTTGTAGAGAAAAACTATAATGAGATTTTAGAAAGAAAAGAAAAAAAAATACCTGAACTTATTAAAAAAGAAGCTAATCTTCAGCAGGCAATAGAAATAAATAAAAAGATAGCAAGATTAAAATTAGAAAGAGAAGAATTGCGTAAAGATTATAATAAAATTAAAGGTGAAATGAATGCATTAGAGAAAAAATTAAACTTAATACTTTCAAATAGAGAAGAGAAGCTTAAAAATATAGAAGAAATAGATAATAGGTTGAATGAAATAAGTATTGAGCCTGAGTATAGAGAAAAAGTACAGTATACCTTTGACAAAGAGAAAGAATATAAACAAGTATTGCAGAAAAAAGAAGAATTAGATTTAAAAATTAAGAATAAAGACAAAAATATTATTAATGTAGAAAAAGAATATAAAGATATTGTAGAGAAGCAGAATAAACAGAATGGTTTAGTTATAGAAATGGAAAATAGAAATAAAGAAATAGAAAAAGAAAATCCAGTAGATAATTCCGCTCTCTTAGAAAAATCAGAAAAAGTAAGCCGCTGCAGAGAAATGTTAGAGAAGGCTATAAAAAATGACAATAAGAAAAAGGAATTAGAAGAAAAATTAAAAGAGCTTTATAAACATAAAAATCCTATAGAAGAAAATTTAAAGCTTATGAAAGAAAATTTAGTAAGAAGACAAGAAGAATTAGCTGCCACAGATAAAGAAATAGATCATATAAATAAGAAAAATTTAGCTAGTATTTTAGCAGATGATTTAGAGGAAGGAAAACCATGTCCTGTTTGTGGTTCTACTCACCATACTATTTCGGTAGAAAAGATAGACAGAAAATTACTATTAGAAAAGCAGGAAGAAAAAACTCATCTTGAAGTGCTGCTTAAAAATGCCAATGAGAGTATTAATAATTTTTCTATTAAGCTTATAGCTTATGAAAAAGAAGAAGAATATATAAAAAATGAATTAAGTGGAATAGAAAAAGAGTTAAAAGATGTTGAGTTATTAAAATTTAAGGAAGAAAAGGAAAAAGAAGAGAGAGAGTTTGTAGAGCTGAAAAATAAAATAGAAAAGTATAATAAGGAAAAAGAAGAAATAAACAATAAAATAAAGAGCGAAAAAGAAAATAAGATAAAGCTGGATATGATGGAAGCAAAGATTGGTGAAGTTCTGAAAAATGAGAAAAATTCTTTGGAAGAGATTAAAAAGGATTTATCAAAAGAAAATGAAATGTTAGATAAGTGTTCTGAAAAATATTTATCGCTAAAGAAAGAACTGAATTTAGAAGATATAGGTTTGAGAATTGAAGAGATAAAGAAAGCTGAAAAGGAAAGTAGAGTTATTCAGAATAATCAAAGACAGTTAAGAAGTCTAATTGAAAAAATGGACAAAGATAAGGAAGAATTAAATGCAAGACTTAAGGAATTAGACATTGAACTTTCTAAGATATTACAGAGTGGAAAAGAAAAAGCAAGTGTTATTAAAAGTGAAGAGGAGGAACTTCAAAAGCTTACTTCCGGTAAAGATCCGCAAGAATATATTGAAGTGGTTAGAAAAGAAATTAAAGGAATTAATGAAGCTAGTGACAGACTTAAAATAGTACTGGAGAAAGACAAAAAGCAAAGGCAAGAAATATGGGATGCAAAAGTAAGCTTGGAGCAGAGTAAAATAATACTAAGCAGCTTATATAAAGAGCAAGAAGAAAAATTGAAAGCTACTTTAAAGGAAAATAATTTTAGTGATGAAAATGAAATAATAAAAGTTCTACTAAACGAAGAAGAGATAAAAAGAATAGAAGATGAAATTAACAAATATGAGGATGAGTTAAAGAACATAAAAAATAATATATCTAGAATAGAGAAAAAGCTAAATGGAGAGTTTATTGAAGAAGAAAAATGGGAAGAAATTAAAAAATATAGAATTGATAATGAAAAATTATTAAATATAAAAATAAAAGAGATAGCAGCTATTCAAAAGACTATAGAGGACATGGAAAAAGATATGGAAGATTTAAAGGAACTTAGGAAGAAGGAAAAAGAATTAAATCATAAGTTAAGTCTTCTAAATGATTTAGGAAAGCTGATTGAAGGAAATAAATTTGTAGAGTTTGCGGCAATGAATCAACTTAAGTACATTGCAAGAGAGGCATCCAGAAGATTAAAAAATATAACCAGAGACAGATATGCACTTGAAATTGACAGCGAAGGCAACTTTACCATAAGAGATGATTATAACGGTGGTGAAATAAGGGATACTAGCACTCTTTCAGGAGGGGAAACATTTTTAACATCTCTTGCACTAGCTTTAGCACTATCTTCTCAAGTTCAGTTGAAAGGCAGCGCACCATTGGAATTTTTCTTCCTTGATGAGGGATTTGGTACTCTTGATACAGAACTTTTAGAGATTGTTATGAATTCTCTTGAAAAACTCCACAGTTCAAGACTATCAGTAGGAATAATAAGCCACGTGGAAGAACTTAAAAATAGAGTTCCTGTTAAACTTGTAGTAACACCTGCTAAACAGGGAGAAGGGGGAAGTAAGGTCATATTGGAATACAGCTAAAAATTTGTATGGTTATTTTTGGCTATAAGTAATAAAAAATAAATGAAAAAAGTAAAATAAGCCTAATAATAGTTTAACTATTTTAGGTTTGTTTTTGTTGAAAAAGATTACTTAGGGGTACATGATAACTTGGTATAAATAGTCTTCATTTGAATTTTGGTGAAAAATAGAAAATGTTGACTAAAAATGAAAATTAATATATCCTATATTATAGGATGTATCTTACAAAAAAATGAAATCGGGCACATCTATTGAAAGATAGAGTCGCAAAGCTATGGG
The DNA here is from genome assembly GCF_026719745.1 of Clostridium sp. ZS2-4. Classification (GTDB taxonomy): domain Bacteria; phylum Bacillota; class Clostridia; order Clostridiales; family Clostridiaceae; genus Clostridium_H. The sequence goes on along the minus strand of NZ_JAPPRQ010000027.1, from coordinate 73,244 downwards.
TCTAAAGAATAGGTTATTCTATGATCGCCAAGCTGCACTAATTATTAACTTATAGTGTTAGTAAAGGTGCAGCTTTTGTAATCTTTAAGTAGAAAGAATAGGGGGAAGGTTATGATTAAAAGATTTAAAAGTGCAAAAATAGTGACAAATATTGTAGCAATAATAGTTTTAGCAATGATAGTAGGTTCTTTGATAGTAGGTATTGGATTATCAAACATGAAGGAAATTAAAAACAATATGTCAATTATGTATAAGGATAGATTAGTTCCTATTACGGATGCAACTTCAATAAGAGCAGATTTTTTAAATATAAGAGTTCTTATTACTGCAGCTTACAACAAATATGATAGTAGCTATGATACACAGATAAAGAAGTATGATGAAATAATAGCTAAAAGATTAGCAAGTTACACATCAAGTAAAATGGATGAATTTGAAGTGAAAGAAATAGAAAAGTTCAAAAGTAACTATGCTGAATATATGAATATATGGAATAAAGTTAATAATGAATTAGCGAAAAGGCAACCTATAGATAGGGAACAATATGAGAATTTTAGAAGTTTGGGAATAGAAATAGAAAATTCTCTAAAAGAATTAAAAGATTATGATCTGAAAGTAGCGCAAGAATTAAATATACAAGCAGAGAAACTGTATAATAAAAGTGTAAAAATATTTATAATTATTTTTGGAGTAGGTGCAATTGTATTAGTATTTATTTCATATTGTATAATTAAAGCTGTAAGAAGTGAAACTAAAGAAATGACAGAAATATTAGATACAATTTCTAAAGGGGATTTTGCTGTCAATATAGATTTAGATAGTAACAATGAATTTGGTATGATGAAAAAATCTCTAAATAATACAGTAACTAACATTTCTAAGCTTTTGCATATGGTTAAAGAAAAATCTGAAAATATGGATGAAGCTTCTGATAGTTTGTCTGATATATCTGAAGAAATGGCATCTTCATCTGAAAATGTTACAAATGCTATACAAGATGTAGCACAAGGAACAGGATGTCAGGCAGAAGATTTGGTTGAAATTACTAATATATTGAATGGCTTTAGTGAAGAATTGGGAATTGTTGCAAAAGTGATAGAAGGTGTAGATTCAAAAAGTCAGGAAATTCAGAGTATAGCGGATGGCAGTAATAATGATATGCAAGATTTAATAAATTCTATGAAGCAATCATCAGAATCGTTTAATTCTTTTGTTTCTAAAATTTTGAATTTTGGACAAAATATAAATAGAATAGATGAAATAACAAATGTTATAAACAGTATTGCTGATCAAACAAATTTATTGGCATTAAATGCAGCTATTGAAGCAGCACGAGCTGGTGAAGCTGGAAAAGGATTTGCTGTAGTTGCTGATGAGATTAGAAAACTTGCAGAACAGTCTAAAACATCTTCACTGGATATAAATTCATTGATTAATAATATATCAAATGATACAAACATAATTATAAGTACTACTGAAGTAATGAATAATGAGCTGGTTAATCAAGATACAATTGTAAAGAATGCAATAGGCTCATTTAGTAATATAATTAAAGCTCTAGAAGATATAGGACCTAAAATTGAACAAGCTAATAGTTTGTTTACAGATATAGGTAGTAACAACAAGATTATTTTAGAAAAAATAGAAAGTACTTCTGCAATTGCAGAAGAGGTTTCAGCTTCTGCGGAAGAAATAGCAGCATCCTCTGAAGAAATGAATGCTTCTACTGAAGAAGTAGCTTCTACAGCTCAAGGATTAAGGAAAATCACAAAAGAAATGACAGAATTAGTAGATGTCTTTAAATTGTAAATTATAATAAAAGCTATTCTAACATTAAATTTATAGTGTTTAGAATAGCTCCTTATTTGATTTATCTAAATCTTATATAGGTAGGAAAAATTTTTGATTTATTTAGTATCCTAATTCTTTGCCCACAATTATAACATGAATTCTTCCTTTTTGTCCTTGTTTTCTTATTAAAACATAATCATTACAAATTCTTTCAGGACTATTACAATCTACGCAATAACCTAGAGTTGCACAAGGTGTTTTCTTATTTAATCTTTTAGTATTTGCAGGAGCAGCCAAGCGTCTATTTCTTTCAATGGCTTCATCTACATTCTTTACTATTTTATTAGTTCCAATAATAACTATTACCTTATCAGGACCATAAATCATAGCAGCTACTCTATTACCATTTCCATCTACATTATAAAGTTCACCATCCTCAGTTACTGCATTGCTGCTTGTGAAATATGCATCAGCAAAAAAGCTTTTTCTGTAAATCTCTTTAATATCTTCTTTGCTTAAATCAGGATTATATCTATCTAGAAAATTATATTTTCCACTGCGAAGCATATCTATAACTCCTGTTTCAAAAAGAGTCATAGATCCCCCTACTGATATTGTATCGCCTTCATTTATAAGCTCGTGAATTTTATTAAGTAAAGAGTCCTCATCTTTCACATAATAAGCTTGCATATTATTTTTTTCTAGATTTTCAATTGTTCTTTCAACTTTCTTTTCAATAATCCATTCCATATTTTTATCCATGAAATAAACCTCCTTAAAATATACGTATAAAATAATTTTTTTCATAAAGCATTTTTATGTTAGTTTTATGAACCTGTTGTTACTGTTAATAATGTAATTTTATTTTATATATTTGCATATAAGATAATTATAAACTAAATATTATTATGAAGTAAGTATGCACTTTTTATTTTATTATTTATGAAATAATTAGTGTTGAGATCAATTCCAAAATATAATAAAAAATATGTAAGCGTTTTAAAGAGATTGATAATATTGGTATTGGGTGGTATAATAGACATACTCTTGTTAGTCCTTGATAACATTTGTTTATGGGAAATTATTGGAAGGATTATATGAAGAATTTGAGCACAACAGGAAAAGTTTAAAATATTGTTTCAAAATAATATAGAATGGGATTTAGAGCATGGAAACCTATGTTCTGAATCATGTTAAAACATTTGCTAAGGGGATAACCTCTTAGTTTTTTTAGTGAAGTTATTAGAGGGTACCTAAAAATTTATTGTTATAAATTTCATATATTTCTTTAGTGAAATGTGGGAGGAATAGAAATGAACAGAGTTTTAAATGTTGGACTTGATGTTGGTTCAACAACAGTAAAAATGGTTGTTTTAGACAATAATAATAATATTCTTTATAAGAAGTATATAAGACATTTTTCGGATATCAAAAACACAGTTGTTTCCATGTTGGAAGAGGCAAAATCTATATTCAAGAGAAATTTATTAACGATAATGATTACAGGTTCTGGAGGATTTAATATTTCCCAAAAGCTGCAGGTACCCTTTATCCAAGAGGTTATTGCTTGTACTAATGCTATTGAAAAGGTAATTCCTAACACTGATGCTGCAATTGAGCTTGGTGGTGAAGATGCTAAGATTACTTATTTAGGAGAATCTGTTGAACAAAGAATGAATGGAACTTGTGCTGGTGGTACTGGTGCTTTTATTGATCAAATGGCGGCATTACTTCAGACTGATGCTTCAGGGTTAAATGAACTGGCAAAGGATTATAAGAATATCTATCCTATTGCATCTAGATGCGGTGTATTTGCCAAAACTGATATTCAGCCTTTATTAAATGAAGGAGCTGCAAAAGAGGATATTGCTGCATCTGTTTTCCAAGCAGTTGTAAATCAAACTATTAGTGGACTGGCACAGGGAAGACCTATTAGTGGTAATGTAGCATTCTTAGGTGGACCATTACATTTTATGTCCGAGCTTAGAAAAAGATTTATTGAAACTCTTAAACTTAAAGACAATAATATAATCTTCCCAGAAGATTCGCAATACTTTGTAGCAATAGGAGCTGCCTTGTCCTCAAAAAATGAAGAACCTTTTTCTTTTGAATGTTTATATGAAAGGGTTCCAGGTATTTATAAAATGAATAATAGTGAGAGTGAAAAGTTACAGCCTTTATTTGCAAATGATGAAGAGTATAAAGAATTTAAGAAAAGACATTCAAAACATAAAGTAAAAAGAGCGGATTTAGAAAGCTATGAAGGAAATGCTTATTTAGGTATAGATGCAGGATCTACTACAACAAAAGTTGCACTAATAGATGAAGAAGGAAGTTTATTATATTCTCACTATGGAAGCAATATGGGAAGCCCATTGGAGTCTACTATTAAAGTGTTAGGAGATTTATATGGAAAGTTAAATGAGAATACAAAAATTATGAATTCTGCTGTTACAGGTTATGGAGAACATCTTATAAAATCTGCACTTAAAGTAGATATTGGAGAAATTGAAACTGTAGCCCACTATAAAGCAGCTGATTTCTTCTTGAAGGGTGTTGATTTTGTTTTAGATATAGGTGGACAGGACATGAAAAGCTTGAAGATTAACAATGGAGTTATTGAGTCCATTATGTTAAATGAAGCTTGTTCATCAGGCTGCGGTTCTTTTATAGAAACCTTTGGAAATTCATTAAATATGAAGGTTAAGGATTTCGCCATAGAAGCAGTAAAGTCAAAGAATCCTGTAGATTTGGGAACACGCTGTACTGTATTTATGAATTCTAAAGTAAAGCAAGCACAGAAAGAAGGAGCAGAGGTAAGTGATATTTCTGCTGGAATTTCAATATCAGTTATAAAAAATGCTTTATTTAAGGTAATAAGATTGAGGAATACAGAGGAATTAGGTACAAAGGTTGTTGTTCAAGGTGGAACCTTCTATAATGACGCAGTACTTAGAGCTTTAGAGAAAATCATTGACAGAGAGGTTGTACGTCCAGATATTGCAGGAATAATGGGAGCTTTCGGCTCAGCTTTAATTGCAAAAGAACGTTATAAAGCTGGATATAAAACAAGTCTTTTGACAGGTGAGGATCTAAAAGAATTTAAAATAGATACATCCATGAAACGTTGTGAATTTTGTGGAAACAACTGTTTAATAACTATTAAACAATTTTCTGATGGGCGTGAATTTGTTTCAGGAAATAGATGTGAAAGAGGAGCAGGAATAGAAAAGGTAGAAAATGATATTCCAAACTTGTATGAATATAAATATAAGAGAGTATTTAATTACAAGTCACTATCTAAAAATGAAGCTAAAAGAGGAACTGTTGGGTTACCAAGAGTGCTTAATATGTACGAGGATTATCCTTTCTGGTTTACATTTTTTACTGAGTTAGGGTATAGGGTTGAGATTTCAAGCCGCTCATCAAAAAGGATTTACGAACTGGGAATGGAGACTATACCTTCAGAATCTGTTTGCTATCCTGGAAAACTTGTGCATGGACATATTGTTGATTTAGTAAATAGAGGAATCAAGAAAATATTTTATCCATGTATACCATATAATAGGCAGGAGGATAAGCAGGCAAATAATCATTATAACTGTCCAATAGTTACTTCTTATCCAGAAACAATTAAGGCTAATATGGATATTTTAAGAGACAATAATATTATTTTTTATTATCCATTTTTACCTATTGATGATCCTAAGAGAATGGTTAAACGATTGAGTGAAGAATTAGCAGCAGAAGGAATAACAAAACAAGAGATAATAGCAGCTGTTAGTAAAGCTTATGAAGAATTAGACAGATATAAGGAGGATGTAAGAAGAAAAGGAGAAGAAGCCATTAAATATATAAATGAAAATAATATTAAAGGCATTGTTCTTGCAGGCAGACCTTATCATATTGACCCTGAAATAAACCACGGTGTACCTGAAATGATTAAATCCTTTGGATTTGCAGTTTTATGTGAGGATTCCATAGGGCATTTAGGAAAGATAGAAAGACCTCTTCGTGTTGTCGACCAGTGGGTATATCACTCAAGAATGTATGCAGCAGCTTCTTACGCTGCACAACAAAAGAACTTGGAATTGATTCAACTTAACTCCTTTGGATGTGGCTTAGATGCTGTAACAACAGACCAGGTAAAAGAGATTTTAGAGAACTATGGAAAGATATATACTGCACTTAAGATAGATGAAATTAATAACTTAGGGGCTGCAAGAATTCGTCTGCGTTCATTGATTGCTGCTATTGAAGAGAGAGCTAAGAGAAACTTGGAACCTAAGAAATTATATGAAAATCCTGAGAGAATATTGTTTACAGAGGAAATGAAGAAAAAGCATACAATCTTAGCACCGCAAATGTCTCCAATACATTTCCGGTTTTTAAAACCTGGGTTTGAAAAAGCGGGTTATAACATTGAGATTCTACCGTCAGTAGACAAGGCAGCTATTGATGAAGGGTTAAGATATGTAAACAACGATGCTTGCTATCCATCTATTATAGTCATAGGTCAGATAATGGAGGCTCTAAAATCAGGCAAATATGATTTGAACAATACTTCTGTTATGATATCACAAACAGGGGGAGGATGCAGAGCTACCAACTATATTGCTTTCATCAGAAAAGCATTAAAGGATGCAGGTATGGAGTATGTACCAGTTATTTCTTTAAATGCAGCTGGACTTGAGAAGAATCCAGGATTTAAGATAACACTTCCAATGATAGATAACTTGATTATGGGAGTTGTTTATGGTGATCTTCTAATGAGGCTGCTGTTTAGAGTGAGGCCATATGAGAAAATTCCAGGTTCGGCAAATATGATGTATGAAGAATGGGTAGACAAGTGTATGAAGTCATTGAGAAATGGTAGCAGAAGAGAGTTTAAACAAAATATATATAAAATAGTTAGGGATTTTGACAATCTACAGATATATGAGGATTTAGTGAAGCCAAAAGTAGGAGTTGTAGGTGAAATTTTAGTTAAGTTCCATCCTACTGCCAATAATAATATTGTAGAATTACTGGAAGCAGAAGGAGCAGAGGCTGTAGTACCAGATTTGATTGACTTCTTTTTATACTCTGCTTATGATAGTGTAGTTCAATATAAAGAATTATCAGGAAGTTTTTGGAGTATGTTTTCAGGAAATATTTCAATAAAGGCTATTGAATATTACAGAAAACATATGAAAAAAGCATTGCAAGAAAGCAAGAGATTTGAAGCTCCAAAATCAATACAAGAGATAGCTCATGGTGCAAAAAGATTTCTATCTCTTGGGAACCAGACAGGAGAGGGATGGTTCCTAACAGGAGAGATGATTGAGCTTATTGAAAGTGGAGTAAATAACATAGTTTGCCTTCAGCCTTTTGCGTGTCTTCCAAATCATATAACAGGAAAAGGAATGATAAAAGAGCTTAGAAGAGCGTATCCATTATCTAATATTGCACCTATAGATTATGACCCAGGATCTAGTGAGGTTAATCAGCTCAATCGTATAAAATTAATGCTTTCTGTAGCTTTTAAGAATTTAAATAAGGATTTAGTAGTATAAGTTAATATAAAAAAAGGACTCCGAATTAATTAAGGTAAAATGGTACCTATAGATTGGACTCAAAAGAACCTTTTGAATTTAGATATAAATTGTTTGAGCCAGAAGAAGGAAAATAAGAATGTTGCCATGCAACATTCTTTTATTTTGAGCTTGCTATTTTAGTATATGAATTTAACGTTAGTACATAGTATATCATATAAATCAATGTATATTCTCATAATAAAATTATTAAGTTGTTTATTTGATATATAATGTTATATTATGTTGTATAATTTGAGTACTTTACAAACAGTAATACGTAAATTAGAAAAGTGGTTATGAGTATTTAAAAATTGAGTTTTATGTTGGCTATCTTGTAATAATGAGTAGCTAATATGATTTTCTATATCTGAATTTATTTTATTGTTTTTATAAGTTTTATAGGAATAGTGAGTATTTAATTGGATTTCAGGTTTTTCTACAATAATTTTTTCAAGATTTGTTTTAGTAGAGATAGTTCCTGCTAAAGCTATTCCACATATCAAAATATTTAATATAACTAAGACGGATATTAATTTTTTCATATTTAATTTCTCCATTTGTTATTTAAATTAAGTTTCTTTTTACAATAAAATTATAATGAATATATGCATTATGAGCCATTGATTTGTCTTACAATTTAAATTTAAACCTTACATTTTTGTAAGGTTTGTAACAGTGCATTGTTTTATAGGCAGTTACTACATCACCTTAAGTCAAGAATCTTCTTTATGAATATAGATGTTTATATTATTTTCAGATAGAGGGAAAAATAAATCATATACTTATAAATATTTTAAAAGTAAAGGATGAGACTTATGACTACGCCTGGATATTTGAATTTGTTGTCAAATGGTGAATTGGAAAATAGAGTTAAAATTTTAAAACAAATGTTGCAAAATTGTGTACTTTGCCCTCATCAATGTGGTGTAAATAGACTTGTTGGAGAAAGAGGCTATTGTAAGACACTAGAGAATGCTGTTGTATCTGCAGCCCATATAGTACCTCAAATAATAGAAGCTATATTCATAGGAGCTGAGAAGGGACTTAATATACCAATAGTATATAATTCAAATGGATATGATCTAACAGATACTTTAAGATTACTAGAGGGAATAGTTGATATTTATATGCCTGATATAAAGTTTTATGATGATGATATTGCAGAAAAATACTTAGGAGTAAAAAACTATTATACAATAGCAAAAGCCGCTGTAAAAGAGATGTATAGGCAGGTAGGTAATTTAAAAACTGATGATAGGAATATAGCTTATAAAGGACTGCTTATTAGACATTTAGTGATGCCAGAGAATTTAGCAGGAACAGAAAAAATAATGAATTTTATAGCAGAGGAAATATCTAAAGATACCTATGTAAATATTATGGCACAGTATTATCCTGCATATAAAGCACATGAATTTAATAAATTGAGTAGAAGAATAGATAAAAAGGAATATGAAATAGCAGTAAATTCAGCAAAAACAGCGGGATTGACAAGATGCAAAAGTAGTATTTAGTATGTGAAAATAATTTACTAAATAATAAGCAACATATACATATTTAAAATTATAGTGTTAAAAATATGTATATGGAAATGAAGTTTACAAGATTTATAATTTATGGCTTAGTAGGATGGTGTGTGGAAATTTTCTGGACTGGTCTAGGTTCCTTAATAAAAGGTGATGTAATTCTACGTGGATGGACGTGTATATGGATGCTTCCTATATACGGAATGATGATTTTTTTAGAACCTATCCATAACAGAATAAGAAAATGGCCGGTAGTTTTAAGAGGAGGTGTGTATACCTTATTAATATTTGCAGTAGAATTTCTTACCGGTACATTATTAAGAGCTGTTATAGGCGTATGTCCGTGGGATTATTCAAGAAGTCCATACTCAATTTTAGGAGTAATAAGATTAGATTATGCTCCATATTGGTTTACTGGTGGATTATTATTTGAGAGGCTTCACGATGTATTTGTAGAGATTAGTGCCTTGAGAAGATTTTTTAGAACATGATATAAGAATGTTGCGATGCAACATTCTTATATTCCCCAGTCGCCAATCACCAATCCCCAGAGTAAAGAAAAAAGATAAAAACAATTAAATAAAATACAAAAACTAGACTTAAAGATAGAGCATTTCTATTTTAAGCCTAGTTTACTTTATTCTAATTTTAGTTTTGCATTAGCAAAACGTCATTGTCTGGGGACTGGGGATTGGCGACTGGTTACTAGAATAAAATTGTTACACAATTTTATTCTTAAGAGTAGATGTCGGAGAATTCAATTAGTATTTTTTCTACATTAATTTGTGATGTAAAACTATTTGCAATTTCAGTGTTGTATTCTTGAGCAATAAGTTTAACTGGTAATTCTATGATAAATTTAGTTCCCTTTCCGTATTCGCTGTCTAAAGAAATTTTACCATCATGCATTTCAACTAAAGATTTTACAAGGGATAAGCCTATACCACTTCCTTCATGATTTCGGTTTAGAAGAGGAGAAGCTTGTCTGAATCTTTCGAAAATTATTTCTTGTTTTTCTTTAGGTATACCTATGCCTGTATCCTTTACAGAAATTATAATACTTTCTTTTTTATCATAAATAGTAACTTCTATTTTGTCTTGTGGTTTTGTAAATTTAATTGCATTTGAAATAAGATTTAAGATTATTCTTTCTATTTTCTCGGGATCAAAAGCCATAATTTTTTCTTCTATATCAGTATCAAATATAATTGTTCTAGATTTACTTTCAACATATTCAACAGTAGATAAAGTTACATTTTCAATAACTTCCACGATATTATTAGTTTTCAAATTCAATTTTATGAATCCAGAATCAATTTTTGTAATGTCAATTAAGTTATTGACTAATTTCAGTAGTCTATAGCAATTTTGTTTCATAATATTTATATAGTTATTTACTTTTGGGGTAATTTCAAGATTGGAGTGATGGTTTTGGCAATATAAAGCTAATAGTTGAGTTGTAGAGAAAATTATATTTAAGGGAGTTTTTAATTCATGAGATACATTTGAAAAAAATTCAGTCTTTAGTCTATCATATTCAATTGTTTCTTCTAGTAATCGTTTGTTTTCTCTTATTAAGTTATTAAAGCTTTGAGAAAGAACACCTATTTCATCCTTGCTCTTTATGTCACATTGAACTAATAAATCTCCATTTCCAGCAACTTCCATACAATTTTTTAATTTATTGATAGGGTTAACTATTGTATTTGCAAATAATATAGCTAAAATTGTACTTATTAACAAAGTTAAAAGTCCAACTAGTATAGTTGTATATAAAAGTGATTTGGATGAAGATTGTAAATCATCATAATTAGCAGTTGTAACAATATACCAAGTATATGGTTCGTAGTATCTATAAGCTGCTAATTTATGAACTCCACTAAATGTATAATTAATTATTCCATTTTTATTTTTTGTTATTTTTTTACAAAAATCAAGTTCTGTTGCATTTTCGCCTTTAAGATTTGGATGAAGGAGAACATCACCTTTAGAATTAATTATATATACATAACCTGTTTCTCCGATTTTGATATCAAGTAAAGTTTTTTCTAAAAAATTATTTAATTCAGCATATCCTAGTGCTATGGCGCCTATAATTGTACCATTTTTATCTAATAGGGGTTTATATCCTGTTATATACCAATCTTCTTCTACTGGAGTTCTTCCGTAAAATGGTTTATTGTTGGTTATACTTTTATATACAGGAGAACTGCTGGGTATATAAGTGCCAGTAGCTCTTTTACCATTTTTCATAACATTAGTAGAAATTCTTATAAGTTTTTCATCCTTTAATAAGAATATTGAAGCTACTGCATCTGTTGATGTTTTTATATCATCAATAAGAGTAGTACTCAATGATAAATTAGTATTTCCTGCATATAAACAGGGTAATCTAAAATTTCCTATTTGAATTTTGTAGGAATTATCTATTTTTAATTTACCACAATTATCTAATAATTTTTCAGCAAAATGTAAATCACTCCATACTTTCTTAGAAAGTAAGTCGTTTCTAACACTAATGGTGGTATTAATTAAGTCTGTTATTCGTCTACTTTTTTCAGTTACTTCATTAAAAACTACTTTTCTTGAGTTTTGGATTGTTATAACTCCTAAAATGCTTACTGAAAATACAATTAATAATAAATAACTAATTATCATTTTTCGTTTAATTGTCATACATTTTAACCTCTTCTCCTAAGCTTATCTTTTGAATGTTTTACTTTATATACCATAAAATATATAATTCTACATTTTCCTTTATAATCCTTTTAAATCAACAAATTTCCAAAAAAATATTGAGAAATATAGTAGAATTTTTCGATTTCAGTCAGCTAGCATTGTTGTGCTGTGTATAAGAGAAGAAAAAGAACCTGAAAAACTAGCGAAATAAAGTTTTTTAGGTTCTTTTTTATTGTATAGGAATTTACAACTTTTAAATGGAAAAATATATGTTTTTGTTCTTAGTCTTCTCCTAAAACTTCTTTCTTTAATTTAAGACCTGTTGGAGTAATAGCACAGCCGCCCAAAGCTGTTTCACGAAGCTCACAAGGAAGTTGTTTTCCAACTTTATACATAGCCCAAACCATCTCATCGAAAGGAATTTTACTTTTAATGCCGCTAATAACCATATCTGCTGTAGTAAGTGCACTTACAGTTCCAGAGGCATTTCTTTTAGCACATGGAACTTCAACTAAACCAGCTACGGGATCACAAACTAATCCCAAAATATTTTTTATTACTATTGCTGCTGCATTAAGAGCTTGTTCTACTGTTCCACCCATCATTTCAACTATAGCAGCTGAAGCCATAGCAGCAGCAGAACCACATTCAGCTTGACATCCTCCTTCTGCACCAGCTACTGTAGCATTTTTGGCTATTATCATTCCTATTCCAGAAGCAGTAAATAAAGCTTTTACTAATTCATTTTCTGATTTATTTAATTTTTCACCAGCAGATATAATTGCAGCTGGCATAATACCACAGGAACCGGCAGTTGGGCAAGCTACAATTTTCCCCATTGCTGCATTAACTTCTGAACATGAGATAGCTCTTGCCATAGCTTTAACCATAAATTTTCCTGTTAATGTATTATCATTTTCAGCATAGTTATTTAATTTAAGGGCGTCTCCACCTATTAATCCACTTACGGATTTAACTTCATGTTCAAGGGCATAATTTGCAGAATTCTGCATAACATAAAGACTTTTTCGCATTCTTTCAAATACTTGTTCTTCATTTAATCCAGAATTTTCTGCTTCGGCTTTTAATGTATATTCCCATAGTGTACAATTTTGTTCTCTACAAGCTTCCAAAAGCTCTAATCCAGTATTAGCAAACATTTATTAGGCATCTCCTTCCACCATTGGATTAATAACCTTCATATCATATATTTCAGATATTGATTTTATTTTTTCTATAATGTCTTCAGATATTACGTTGTCGGTTTCAAGAGCCATGGTTGCAGTTGAGCCTTTGCTTGTTCTGTAAACTTTCATTGAACCGATATTAATACCTTCAGCATAAAGTAGTGTAGTTATTTTTGATATAACACCAGGTGTATCTTTATGATCTGTTATTAAAGTAGTATAATCTCCTCTAAATTCAACAGAATGTCCATCTAAATCAAATATAATTATATTTCCACCACCAATAGAAGAGCCTACTATATTAGTGATTTTTCCATCTTTTTTTGTTATAACAAACTTAACTGTATTAGGATGAACATCACCTAAATCTGTTTCTGTAAATGTAAATTCTACACATTTTTCTTTGGCAATACAGAAGGAATTTCTTAAATTCTCATCCCATGGGTTCATTCCTAAAATTCCTGCAACTAAGGCCTTATCAGTTCCGTGACCTTTGTAGGTTTGGGCAAATGATCCGTGTAATAAAAATTCTACTTTTTTAATATTGTTACCAGCAACAATGGCAGCTACTTTAGCAAGTCTTGCAGCACCAGCAGTGTGAGAACTGGATGGACCTATCATTATAGGACCAATTATATCAAACACACTAAAATTACTCATAAATCTTTCTCCTTTAATTTTAGGTTTATTATATAAACAATTCATACAGTACATTATTTGTAAATATATAAGAAAAATTTAGAAAGTTTTTGAATTGATTATTATAGTTAAATTTCATACTACATTTTTATTATAATTTATATTTAAAATTTGTCACTATTTTTTGAAAGAAAACTGCTAAATTTATTCAGAAATGCAAGAAAATTTTCGTTATACATACGAGTGTTTGTGAGGAAAAAACGTAATGAGAGGGTTTTCATGATGAAAAACTTCAATTTAAATATAGAAATGAGTAGGAACTTGCAACAATTTCGATTATGGTATTTATTGGCAAAAGAAAATTTTAATATTAACAATAAATCTCTTAACTATTTTATAGAGAAATGATAATATAGGAAACGTAGAATATATTATTGACCTAAGAAAAAGGAGAAGGTGTATGAGTAACTTACTTAAAGTTTTTTTACTTTCAGCAGTTCCGTTATTTGAGCAAAGATTGGCAATTCCTATGGGAATTATTCGATATGATATGAATCCATCTTTAGTATTTTTAATCAGTTTTTTAGGGAGCATGCTTCCAGTACCTTTTATACTTTTATTATTTAATAAAATTTTTTCGTGGATGAAAAAGTATAAATTCTTTAGCAAAATAAATGAGTTTATAGAAAAGAAAATAAATAAGAATTCGGCACACATGGAGAAATATAAGGAAATAGGTTTAATTACCTTTATTGCCATACCTCTTCCTACAACAGGAGTATGGACAGGAAGTGCAGTTGCTGCATTTTTAAATTTAGATTTTAAAAAATCAGTTTTCTGTGCTACTGTAGGTGCAATAATTTCAGCTGCATTGATTACTATAGCATCTATGTTTTTCCCAGCTCTTATTCCGTAACAGTATAAATAAGAAGGAGGAGGTGACATAATTGATTGAATTATTGAAGAATCTTATCAATAATGCAGGCTATATTTTATTCATTGCGTTTATTATTACCCAATCAAGAAGTTTTAAAAAAATCATTCAGAAAGATAGATTTGGAAGGGGCGAGTTGATTGTCTTATCAATTATTTTTGGATGTTTTGGCATATTAGGTACTTATATTGGTACAGAGATTAATGGAGCTATAGCAAATACAAGGATGATTGGTGTTATGGCAGGAGGAATACTTTGTGGTCCTTTTGTAGGTTCTGTTGCAGGTGTCATAGCTGGTGTTCATAGATTTATTATAGGATTTGGAGGAATAACCACTCTTCCATGCTCTATAGTAACGATTATTTCAGGAATTGTATCTGGTATATTATATAGGAAGTCTAATAATAAGAATAAATGGATATATGGACTTTTAGGGGGGGTGTTAATGCAGAGCTTGGAAATGCTATTAATACTTATTATGGCGAAACCTTTTCCAACAGCAGTTAAAATAGTTAAGAATATATATATACCTATGGGATTTACAAATGCAATGGGCATATCAATACTAATATTATTAATTCAAAATATTTTTGAAGAAAAGGAACAAATAGCAGCGAAACAAGCACAAATAGCTCTTGAAATAGCAAATAAGACGTTACCTTATTTCAGAGATATAAGTAATGATTCGTTTGGAAAAATATGTGAAATTATAAAAGAGTCTATAAATGCTGATGCTGTATCCATAACAGACAGAAAATATGTACTTGCTCATGTAGGACTTGGTTCTGAGCATCATGTTGAAGGGGAAAAAATACTTACAGGTTCAACAGAAAAGGTTATAAAAAATGGTGATATTTTAGAATTGACAAATGCAGATGAAATTAATTGTCCACATGAAAAATGTCCACTAAAGTCAGCTATTATTACTCCCTTAAAAGATGGAGAAGAAATAATTGGTTCATTAAAAATATATTATGGAAATGAAGAAGCTATTTCCTTTAGAAATAGAAATTTAGCAGTAGGACTTTCACAGATAATATCAACTCAATTAGAAATAAGTAAATTAGGTAAGTTAAAAGAAATGGCTAATAAAGCTGAAATTAAAGCACTTCAAGCTCAAATTAATCCGCACTTTTTATTCAATACATTAAATACAATAAATTCTTTTGTGAGAATAAATCCTAATAAAGCTAGGGAATTAATTATAAACTTATCCACATATTTAAGATATAATTTAGAAACAGGAGATAAACCTGTGGATATATATAAAGAAATAGAACAAGTTAAAGCTTACATAGAAGTAGAAAAAGCACGATTTGGAGATAAATTAAATGTTATTTATGATATTGATAACAATTTAGATATAAAAATACCAAGCTTAATTATTCAACCAATAGTAGAAAACTCAGTAAAGCATGGAATATTACAAGGTGATAAAAAAGGGACTGTGAAAATTATAATAAAGGAGATTGAAAGCAAAAAAGTTAAAATAGTTATAGAGGATGATGGAATAGGAATTCCACAAGAAATTATAGACAAAGTATATGAAGGAAGCATGAAAGAAAATAAAATTGGAATTTCTAATGTTAACGATAGATTGCAGCATATTTATGGAAGAGGTCTTAAGATAGAAAGATTGAATAAAGGAACTAAAACCACTTTTATTATTGAACAGTTGAAAGGATGATTTTATGAACTGTATTGTTATTGATGATGAATACCCTGCTAGAGAAGAGCTGAAGTATTTTATTAATGAACTCAGTAATATAAGGATAGAGGCAGAATTTGAAGATTCCATAAAAGCACTGGAATATATAGAAAAAAACAAACCAGATATTATTTTTTTAGATATAAATATGCCTAAGTTAGATGGAATGGCATTAGGAAGAATAATAAACAGTTTTGAAAAAAAGATAATAATAGTATTTATAACAGCATATAAAGAATATGCAGTAAATGCTTTTGAAATAGAAGCTTTTGACTATATTTTAAAACCTTACTCTGAGGAGAGAATTGTAAATACCTTAAGGAGATTAGAAAAAACTGAATTTGTAGATAAATGCATTAATAATAAAATTACTTTGAAAAATAATAATAAGCTTAGAGTGATAAGCATTTGTGATATCTGTTATTGTGAGGCTAGTGAAAGAGAGACTGTTATTCATACAAGTGAAGAAAAATTTATAGAAAATTGCAGTATATCTGAATTTTATAAAAAGCTGCCGAAAAATAATTTTTTCAAAAGTCATAGATCATATATAGTAAATTTGGAAAAGATAGTTGAAATAATTCCTTGGTTTAACAATACTTACATGGTGAAACTTCAAGAGGTAGATGAAGAAATACCGGTTAGCAGAAATAATATAAACGATTTCAAGCACATAATGGGCATATAGATGCACTTTATGTGCTTTTTTTGTTCTTTCATGTAGTACATAAACCAATAATTAAGGAAGTTAAGTATAATGTAGACAAGTATTAAGCATTAAAAAGGTTTAAGGAGGGTGAGATTATGGTATCATTTTTACTATCTATTGTTGCTTTAATTATTGGATATTTTATTTATGGTAAGGTTGTTGAAAAGTTGTTTGGAGCTAATGACAAAATAGAAACTCCAGCAATTAGGCTTGAAGATGGTGTTGACTTTGTTCCAATGCCAGAATGGAAGATTTTTTTAATTCAGTTTTTAAACATAGCAGGTCTCGGACCTATTTTTGGTGCTATAGCAGGTGCTATGTGGGGACCAGCAGCATTTCTATGGATTGTATTTGGATGTATTTTTGCAGGATCTGTTCATGATTATTTTTCAGGAATGTTATCTGTAAGACATGATGGTGCAAGCGTTCCAGAAGTTGTTGGAATTTATCTTGGTAATGGATTTAAGCAATTTATGAGAGTTTTTTCAGTTGTGCTACTTGTACTTGTAGGTGTTGTATTCGTTAGTGGTCCAGCTGGAATATTAAATGGGTTAGTTCCTTCTGTAAGTAAGCAAACATTTTTATATGTAATATTTGCTTACTACTTAATAGCTACTATGGTTCCTGTGGACAAGGTAATAGGAAAAATTTATCCTATATTTGGTATATGTCTATTGATAATGGCGATAGGTGTTGCAGGAGCATTAATTATTGGCGGGTATCATATACCTGAAATAACTGGTAATCTATATAATATGCACGTTAAGCCTGACAAATACCCTGTTTTCCCAATGTTATTTATAACAATTGCATGTGGTGCTATTTCAGGATTCCATGCAACACAATCACCACTTATGGCTAGATGTATAACAAAGGAAAGTCAAGGAAGACGAGTATTCTTTGGATCAATGATATCAGAAGGTATAGTTGCTTTAATATGGGCAGCAGCAGCTATGACGTTCTTTGGTGGAGTTGACGGATTAGCTAAGGTTATGGCTGAACACAATAATAATGCTGGATGGGTTGTAAATCAAGTCTGTAACAGTTTACTTGGAAAAGTAGGTGGAGCATTAGCAATATTGGGAGTTGTAGCATGTCCTATAACTTCAGGAGATACAGCTTTTAGAAGTGCAAGACTTACAATAGCGGACTCAATAAATTTTAAACAAGATTCAATAAAAAACAGATTTGTAATATCTATACCTTTATTTATAATTGGTTATATTTTAACAACAATCGATTTTGGAATTATATGGAGATACTTTGGATGGTCAAATCAAACTTTAGCAACAATTGTACTTTGGACATCAGCAATGTATTTAGTGCATAAAGGAAAGAATTTCTGGATGGCAGCAATTCCAGCAACATTTATGACAGCTGTATGTATTACTTATATAATAGTTGCTCCAGAAGGATTTAAATTATCAATGAGTATAGGAGCTCCAGTAGGAGTTATAGGAGCAGTATTAGCTCTAGCAGGATTTGTAGCTGCTAAGAAAAAAGTTGAAATTAAAATTGCAGCATAGAATAAAATTGTGAAGCAATTTTATTCTAGTAACCAGTGCCCAGATACCAGTAACCAGTGAAGGAAGTTTTGCTAAGGCAAAACCTAAATTTAAATAAGTAAAAGAGCAAGAACATAGATATTTTCTATATTTTTGCTCTTTTTTATGTCTATTTTTATCAATTTAAATTCTTTAATTCTTTTTTCTTTCTGGCTACTGGTTACTGGTCACTGGCTACTGAAAAGTGCTTCGCACTTTTCTTATATTGAGTATATTTTTTGCTGAATTTCACAAAATAACAAAGTATACTGTAAAGGTGGTGTTGTTGTGAAAAACGAGGATCATTTAAGAAAGACTTACAGACGTTTTACAGACTTTTTATCCGTAGCTTGTTCAAGAGAGTTAGAATATTTTATCCTTGATTCTAACTTTACAAGTGCTTTTAATTATAGAGTAAAGGAAATTGTGAAAGAAATTGAAAAAGAAGGTAAGGAAGATATAGAATTTAGTGTATTATTTAATACAGAAGGAGAAGTTGTTTTAATAGATGCAAATATTTTAGGAAGATTTATAAGTGATAATTATAATGTATCCATCGAGAAATATTACAAAGGAATATCCTTAGACAAGATAATAAAAGAAGTTAAAAATGGAAATAAAAAGACTAAGTTAGATTTTGTTAAGATTTCATATTCAATATTATATAAAACTATAAATGAGTTATATAAAGAAATAAAATGTAAAAAGGAACTTAAAAATAAATACATACAAAAATATAAACTAGAAGAGTATACTGGTATGGATACAGCAATAATAGTATGTGTTTTACTTATATTGGAAGATGCGTGCAGGTATCTAGCAATTGAAAAAGAAGTATTCACATTAAGTATAAGCCAAATAATTTTTTCTCAAAATATGTGATTGTTCGACAAATACCTATATATATTCCAATTGCTGGTTTGTATAAATGGAATATATAGTAAGCGCTAAGAAGATTAAGGTATATTGTTGTCATAAAGGAAAGATAAGTTTCAAAATATATATATTATAAATTGACATGTTTCACAAGTAAAAGATGATATTATAATTATCAAAGGAAGGTTACAGGGGGGATAACACAATGGTAATAGTAGAAAATTTATATAAAAGTGAAACATGTGAAGGTGCAGAGCACAATTACTCCTATAGAGTGATTAAGGACAAAGTTATCTTTTCAGAATGTAATAAATTAGAAATACAATCTTATGGAATTGAAGTAGAAAGACAAGATGTAGTTGAAGGTAAAATTGTAAATATTGAAAGAAATTTTGTTAAATGCATAAGTCCACATAGACATAAAGTTCATAATTTGGTAAAGCTACTTTATGATAACACTGTTTCACCAATTCATCTTTTAGAGGTTTTAGGGGAATACATAGATAATTACATAACTGATTTTGATGAAGTATTAAAAGATATATATATTTGCTAAAGGAGGATTACCTCCTTTTTTGTTTATAAAAATATATTTTAGGTGTAAAATTAAAATAGTTATGTTTAAATATATTTGATTTTAAGATCAGGGGTGGTTTACAGTGATACAAGGTATAGGTGTGGATATAATTGAGATAAGTAGAATTAAAAGAGCCATGGAGAGAAATGCTAATTTTATAAATAAATTGTTTAGTAAAAATGAAATTGAGTATTTACAAAGTAGAAATATGAGAGCAGAATCTGTTGCTGGCAGGTTTGCAGCAAAGGAAGCAGTAGCCAAAGCATTAGGAACGGGTTTCAGGGGTTTTGATTTTAAAGATATAGAAATCGATAGAACTACGTTGGGAAAACCTATTGTTTTATTAAAAGGCAAAGTTAAAAAGATGGATAAAAAATGGGGAAAATATAAAATACATTTAAGTATATCTCACAGTAGAGAAAATGCTATAGCTTATGCAATTTTGGAGGTTTATGATGATGAGAATAGTAACATCTCAGGAAATGAGGCAAATTGATAAGTTTTGTATAGAAAATTTGAAAATACCAAGTATAGTTCTGATGGAAAATGCTGCCTTAAAGGTGCTGAAAAATTTAGATATACATAGAGATAATTGTTTTGTTGTTATATGCGGTAGTGGAAATAATGGAGGAGATGGTTTAGCTCTTGCAAGGCACTTATGGGTACTTAAAAAGAAAGTAGATATATTTCTAATAGGAGAAGAAGAGTCACTAAGTCAAGATTCCAGAGTAAATTATAATGTCCTGTTAAATATGGGAGTTAATGTGAATTTTATAAAAAATATTGGAGATGTAGATGAGCTTAGAAATGCAATAAACAGAAGTGAAGTGATTGTTGATGCTATATTTGGTACTGGACTTTCAAGAGAAGTAAAGGATATATATGGAATTGTGATTTCCATTATAAATATAAGTAGCAAATATGTGGTGTCAATAGATATACCATCAGGACTTAATGCTAATACTGGAGAAATTTTAGGAGCGGCAGTTAAAGCAGATAAAACTATATCTTTTCAATTTTATAAAAGAGGATTTTTAAAATATGAAGCACATAATTTAACTGGAGAAATTATCCTTGAAGAAATAGGAATTCCTGAATTTGCTGCTGATAAATTTGAAATCAGGGATTATATAATACAAAATGAAGATATAAAGAATGGTATGCTTCGTAGAGATAAATATTCTCATAAAGGTAAATTTGGAAGAGTAGCAGTTATTGCTGGTTCAAGAGGTTTTGTGGGAGCAGCTTATATAACTACTCAGGCTGCAGTACGAAGTGGAGCTGGTCTTGTTACTTTATGCTGTTCAGAAGCTGTTCAGCAGATTATTAGCAATAAATTCACTGAAGCTATGACGGTTTCGTATAAGGATAAGGAAAAGCTAAACGAAATTCTGAAGAAAAGTAATGTTATAGCTATAGGTCCTGGTATGGGAAATAATGAAGGTACTTTAAAAATTGTTACTGATACGTTAAAGCTTACGGAGTGTCCTTTAGTTATAGATGCAGATGGTATAAATGTGTTAAAGGATAACTTGCATTTGCTAAAGAATAAGAAAGAAAAAGTGATTTTGACTCCGCATTTAGGTGAAATGTCTAGAATTACAAATATTTCTATAGAAAAAATAGAGAAGAATAAAATACAGATTGCTAAGCAATTTGCAAAGGAATATGGTGTAATTTTACTTCTAAAAGGATACAATACTATAATTACTGATGGTGAGACCACAATAGTAAATACAACGGGCAATAGTGGTATGGCATCAGGGGGAATGGGGGATTGCTTGACGGGAGTAATTGCATCTTTCATTGGACAAGGACTTGACCCTTTTAAGGCGACGTATATGGCAGCATATGTGCATGGGGCATGTGGAGATAAATTATCAGAGAATATGTTTTGTGTAAATGCACAGCATGTTTTAGAGGAACTGCCTTTTGTAATTAAAGAACTTCAATCGTAGGAATTAAGTAGAAAATAAGAATTTTAAAGAGTTTGAGAATATTGAGATAAAGTAGAGAATAGTATTAGTAATATAAAGTTTGTTTTGGAGGAGCTTATGAGGAGAAAATTAGCAGTACTATTCACTATAGGAATTTTAATATTGGTTGGAATGTGTGGATGCGTTAAAAAGAAAGCTAATCCTGATAAAGTGGTACAATTCTTAAAAGATCTACATAGCTATGCTTGTGATCTGGATATACATCTTAAAAATGACAAACAAGAGATAAAACTTGAATGCAAGCAGTTCTATGATGAAAAATATGGACATAGATTAGAATTAGGTGATGAGAGAATATTAATATACCAAAAAAATGATATATTAATAAGTGACTTAAATAACCATATGGAATATACAACTGATAAAAATTTTGATAGTGTATACAAGCTAAGTTTTTTACAGGAGTACATAGGACTATTATATACAGATGAAGAAATAAGATATTCTGTACAAACTATATGTGATAAACAATATCAGTTAATACACTTAATTATTCCTGGTAATAACAGGAATTTAGACAAAGCAATTATGTATGTAAACCTTGAAAATAAGCTTCCGGAAAAAGTAGTGATTTGTGATATAAAAGGTAATGAAGTAATAAGCTTTATTTATAGAAATTTTAATCCAAATCTTAAGATAGAAAAACAAATCTTTGAAAGTAAAGATACAAATGAATAGTGTGGTCAAGTTTCTACTAAAGCTTGATTTTATTGTAGTGGAGGGTGAAATCGTGTTTAAACATTTAAGACCTGTATGGGCAGAAATTAATCTGGATAATTTAGCATTTAATATGCAGCAAATAAGAAAATTTTCAAAAAGTAAAGAAGTTATAGGAGTAGTAAAGGCTGATGCTTATGGACATGGAGCACTAGATATAGCTCCTGTATTGTTGGAAAATGGGGCAGATAAACTTGCTGTTGCGGTAGTAAGTGAAGGAATTGAACTAAGAAGAGGGGGAATAGACTGTCCTATAATAATTTTAGGATTTACAGCTCCAAGCCTTATACCTGATTTATTGAAATATGATATTGAGCAAACTGTGTTTTCCTATGATTATGCTAAAGAATTATCAAGAATTGCTGAGAAAAAACATAAAGTTGCTAGAATTCATATAGCATTAGATACAGGTATGGGAAGGATCGGATTTTTCCCAAATGAAGAAAGTGTAGAAGAGGTTTATAAAATAAGCAATCTTCCTAATATATCTGTAGTAGGGCTATTTTCTCATTTTTCAACAGCAGATGAAAAGGATAAAGAATATACTAAGTATCAATTAGATAAATTCAATGTTTTTTACGATTCTTTAAAAGAAAAGGGAATAGATATAAAAACAAGACATATAGCAAATAGTGCCGCTATAATTGATTTGCCAGAAACACATTTTGAGGCTATAAGACCAGGAATAATTTTATATGGGTATTATCCTTCACAAGAAGTTGACAAAACAAAAATAGAGTTAAGAAATGTTATGGAACTAAAGACTAATATAGCCCACATAAAAAAAGTACCATCAGGGTATTATATAAGTTATGGAAGAAAGTTTAAAAGCTGTAAGGAAAGCATAATTGCTACTCTGCCGGTAGGTTATGCGGATGGTTATACAAGATCCTTGTTTAACAAAGGAAAAGTAATGCTAAAAGATCAATTTGCACCTATTGTTGGAAATATCTGTATGGATCAATGTATGGTAGATATTAGTGATATATCTTCACAAGTTAAAGTAGGTGATGAAGTTGTACTTATAGGTAAGATGAATAAAATAAAATTTGATGCTGATGATATAGCTGAAATAATAGATACAATTAATTATGAAGTGGTTTGTGCCATAAGTAAAAGAGTTCCAAGGGTATACATAAAAGATGGAGAAGTTGTTAAGATAAGGAATTATGTGTAAAATATAAATATATTAGATATAATTACATATGAAAAACTTTAGAACAAAACAGGGTTTTTCTTTGACAATTTGACAAATATTAAACTATAATTATGATATGTACATATATGCATGCTTTATGCTAATTTAGGAGGTATTAATAACTCTATGTCAAGCTCAAAGAAATCAATGACTAACCTGTGTAAAGAACTTAATGAAGAGTTTAGAAGAAATTTTAAGAAAAAATACAAAAAAAAGAGTGAATTTATTAAGGATACATTAATACTATATATTGAGGATAAAAAAAAATTAAGTAAAATAGATGAAATAAAAAAAGGATATATAGAAATGGCGCAAATTAATTTAGACATAAGTGAAATGGGCTTTGTTGAGGATATGTCACAATTAAAAGAATATGAAGCCAAGCTTGCGGAGAGTGATTTGCCTGATGACAATGGTAGTGAAAAGAGGAGATATATTTTATGCTGATTTAAGCCCAGTTGTTGGTTCAGAACAGGGTGGAGTAAGACCAGTACTTATTATTCAGAATAATGTAGGTAACAAATACAGTCCTACAGTAATTGTTTCTGCAATTACTTCTCAGATAAATAAGGCAAAGTTACCAACCCATGTAGAAATATCTTCTGAAGAATATGGTCTGAATAAGGATTCAGTTGTTTTATTGGAACAGATTAGAACTTTAGATAAAAAGAGATTAAAAGAAAAAATTGGTCATATGTCGGAGAAAGATATGAGAAAAGTTGATGAAGCACTTTTAATAAGTGTTGGGTTATAAAGAAAAGGGTAATTATTACCCTTTTTTTAGTGTATTTTTGTAGAAAAATTGATATAATATATAAGGAGAAAGAAAGGGAGGCGTTAAAAATGGAAAAAGATATACAGAATCTCAGTGCGATAGCAAAACAAGTTAGAAAAGACATCGTAACCATGTTAACAGAATCTGGTTCAGGACATCCAGGTGGATCATTATCAGCAGTTGAAATTTTAACTACATTATATTTTAATGAAATGAATGTAAATATTGAGAATCATCAAGATCCAAATAGAGATAGATTTGTTCTTTCAAAAGGTCATGCTGCACCAGTTTTATATAGTGTATTAGCTGAAAAAGGTTTCTTTAATAAGGATGAATTAATGAAATTAAGAAAAAAAGGTTCTATGCTTCAAGGGCATCCTAATATGAATTATGTTCCAGGAGTTGATATGTCAACAGGTTCATTAGGACAAGGAATTTCAGCAGCTGTAGGTATGGCTATGGCAGGCAAATTGGATAAAAAAGATTATAGAGTATATGCATTACTTGGAGATGGAGAATTACAAGAAGGACAAGTATGGGAAGCATCTATGGCAGCAGCACATTATAAATTAGATAATCTAACTGCTTTCTTAGATAATAATGGATTACAAATAGATGGAAACGTAAAGGATGTATTAAATCCAGGTCCAGTAGATGAAAAATTCAAGGCTTTCGGATGGCATGTAATAAATGTAGATGGACACGATTTTGCAGCTTTAATAAATGCAATTGCTGAAGCTAAAGCTACAAAAGGGAAACCTACAATGATAGTTTGCAAAACTGTAAAAGGTAAAGGGGTATCTTTTATGGAAAATGAAGCAGGTTGGCATGGTTCTACACCTAATAGAGAACAGTGTGAGCAAGCGTTAAAAGAAATCGGAGGTGAGGAATAATGGCTAATAAGATTGCTACTAGAGAAGCTTACGGAAAGACTTTGGCACAATTAGGACAGGAGAATGAAAATATTGTTGTATTAGATGCAGATTTATCAAAATCAACTAAAACAGCAGATTTTAAGAAAGTTTGTCCAGAAAGATTTATAAACATGGGAATAGCAGAAGCAAACATGATGGCAGTTGCTGGAGGGTTATCGACTTGTGGTAAGATACCATTTGCTAGTACTTTTGCAATCTTCGCAGCAGGAAGAGCTTTTGAACAAATAAGAAATACAATTTGTTATCCAAAATTAAATGTAAAGGTATGTGCAACACATGCTGGAATTACAGTTGGTGAAGATGGAGCATCACACCAAGCTATAGAAGATATAGCTTTAATGAGAAGTATACCAAACATGACAGTAATAAATCCAAGTGATGCTGTTGAAACTGAAGCAGCTATAAGAGCTATTGCTGAATATAATGGACCATGCTATGTAAGACTTGGAAGATTAGGTGTTCCAGTTATAAATGATAATCCAGAATACAAATTTGAACTAGGAAAAGCTATAACTTTAAGAGAAGGAAAGGATGCTGCAATAATTGCAACAGGAATTATGGTAGATGCTGCTCTTGAAGCGTACAATACTCTTGCTGAAGAGGGAATAAAAGTTAAGGTTATTAACGTACATACTATTAAACCACTAGATGTAAACGTAATAACAGAGGCTGCAAGAGAAGCAGGAGTAGTAATAACTGCAGAAGAACACAGCATAATTGGTGGATTAGGTTCAGCAGTATGTGAAGCTTTAAGTGAAAATTATCCTGTACCAGTGGTAAGAGTTGGAGTTAAGGATGTTTTTGGTGAAAGTGGAAAACCAGATGAATTATTAAAAGCTTATGGATTAACTGCTGATGATATAGTTAAAGCTGTTAAAAAAGGAATTGCACTTAAATAAAATAAGTAGGTTAAGCTGTTGATAGGGAAGGAGTTAAATTTTGTTAAATTTCACTCCTTCCTTTTGGTTTATAAGGTATTTTGTTTGCTAGAAAAATAAATAATAGATCATAAAATTTGGATATATTATATGGTCTGTGGAAAACTAAGTGAGAGTCAGGATATACATAGTATTTTTCATTAATTAAAATGGATTTGTAGAAGTGGGGTAGAGTTATGGATAAGAGGGTTAAAGAATATTTTTGGATTACTATAGGATTTTTGATAGTAGCATTAGCAACGAAGTTTTTTTTAGCACCTAATAAGATTGCGGCAGGTGGGGTTACTGGTATAGCTATAATAATTAATCATTTTATTCCTTGGGCAGAGGTAGGAATATTGATGCTTATTATGAATGTAATATTATTCATTATTGCATTTATAGTTATAGGAGGAAAATTTGGGGCAAAAACAATATACTCCAGCTTAGGATTATCACTTTCATTATCTTTTATGGATAAAATAATCCAGCCTACAGTAGCTATTACAAATGATTTGCTTCTGGCAACCTTATTTGGTACATTTTTTTCTGGAATTGGAATGGGAATAGTTTTTAATCAGAATGCATCTACAGGTGGTACAGATATTTTAGCTAAGATATTAAATAAATTTGTGCATTTGGATATTGGAAAAGCACTGCTTATTGTTGATTTTATTGTAACTATTGCAGCGGCAATTACTTTTTCACCGGAACTGGGGATGTATGCATTATTGGCAGTAATTCTTAATGGAATGATAATAGATTCTGTTATTCAAGGATTAAATAAATGTAAATCCGTAATGGTTGTAAGCAGTAAAAATGATTTGATTAATAAGTATATAATTGAAGAATTGGAAAGAGGATGTACAATATTTGAAGCAAAAGGTGCATACAGTGGAAAAAATAGAGAGGTTTTGTATACTGTATTAGACAGAAAACAGTTTATTAATTTAAAAAATTACATAAAGGAAATAGATAAAAGGGCATTTATTACAGTAAGTGAAGCTCATGAAGTTTTAGGAGAAGGATTTAAAGATATTATAGAAGAATAAAAGAAATATTCATAAATCTTTCATTAATATTTACGAATATTATGTTATAATACTAATTAGAATGTCAATTGATAAAGAAAATTGGAATAGGAGAAAGTTATAACATGATAGAATTTAAGAATGCAACTAAGATATACGAAAATAACGTTATTGCCCTTTCTAATATGAATTTGGATATAGATAGAGGAGAGTTTGTTTTCCTTGTAGGAACAAGTGGAGCCGGTAAGTCTACATTTATTAAACTTCTTTTCAAAGAAATCGAGCCCACAACTGGAAGAATAATTGTAAATGGTGAAGATATATCTAAGATAAAAAGGAAAGAAATTCCTTATTATAGAAGAAAAATTGGCATGGTGTTTCAAGATTTTAGGCTGATACCTACCCTGAATGTATATGAAAATGTTGCGTTTGCAATGAGAGTTGTAGAAGCGAATCAAAAAGAGATAAGAAAAAGAGTTCCAATGGTTTTAGCTATGGTTGGACTATCAAAGAAATATAAGTGTTTTCCTAATGAACTTTCAGGAGGAGAACAACAGAGAGTTGCACTTGCAAGAGCAATAGTAAATAACCCTTCTATGCTTATTGCAGACGAACCTACAGGAAATTTGGATCCAGATACATCAATTGAAATTATGAAGATTTTAAATGATATTAATCGTGCAGGAACTACCATTATTATGGCAACTCATGATAAGCGCATAGTTGATGATATGAAAAAAAGAGTTATAGCTATCGAAAAAGGCGTAATAGTAAGAGATGAGCAGAGAGGAAGATATGGTTATGAAGATTAGTACATTAAGATATTTTTCAATTGATGCTTTAAAAAGTTTAAAAAGAAATAAAACCTTAAGTATAGCATCCATTATTACAGTTTCATTGACACTTTTTATGTTTGGAATATTCATAATCACCATGTTGAATGTAAATAAAATTGTAAAAAATATTGGATCAAAGTTGGAAGTTCAAGTGTTTTTAAAAGAAGGAGCCAGTCAAAACGATAAGAGTGGGATTGAAGAAGCTATTAAGAATATAGATGGAATTGTTACAGTTACTTTTCAAACAAAAGAAGAAGCTTTGCAAAAATATAAGGAACTGC
This sequence comes from Clostridium sp. ZS2-4, assembly GCF_026719745.1. Taxonomy (GTDB): domain Bacteria; phylum Bacillota; class Clostridia; order Clostridiales; family Clostridiaceae; genus Clostridium_H. The sequence continues at coordinate 44,811 of NZ_JAPPRQ010000027.1, read as the reverse complement.
TTGGTGAAGAAAATAAAAATTTGCTTATAGGATTTGATAAAAAAAATCTTCCAGAGTCTTATATTGTAAAAGTTAAAAGTTCTGACATAGTTGAAAATGTAGTTAATAAAGTGAAAAATAAGACAGGGGTAGAAGAAGTTAGAGCTAACAGAGAGTTAGTTGATATAATTGATTCTTTTACTAAGGGAGTCAAATGGCTTGGAAGTGTTGCTTTAGTAATTTTAATACCAATTTCATTACTTTTAATAGGCAATACTATTAAGCTGGCAGTGTACTCAAGAAAGAAAGAAATAGGAATAATGAAATTTGTTGGAGCAACGGATAGCTTTATAAGATGGCCGTTTATAATAGAAGGTATAATTATAGGGTTAATAGGTTCTTTTGTTTCATGTATTTTTCTTAATTATGGATATAAATTTGTTTATCAAAAAATTTCAGGAGCTATGACCATGTTGAATCTAGTATCGCCTGTCTATGTGCTAGGGAGTGTATTGTGGATATTTGTTTTATCTGGAATAATTATTGGTGGAATAGGAAGCATAATATCTATTAGAAAGTTTTTAAGAGTATAATTAAATATTGATAGTTTAAGGCTGGCATTTACAAATCCAGCCTTAATATTTATTTAAAAAAGGTATAAATATAGCGTTGCTAACGTAACAATATAAGTAACGTGGAATAAAGAGGTGAAAAAAGTGGATCATAAAGAAATAAATAATGATTACAATAAAAACAAATCAAAAGATAATAGCAAAAAAAATCCAAAGATTTTAATAGTTGCTGTAATAGTTATTTTAACCAATTTAACAACCTTTATTGCAGCAACAAGAGTACCCATTAAAGGTACGATGAGAATAAGTAAACAAACTTATGATGAAATTTCCAAATTTAACAAAATGTTTATTATCAAAGATAATCTTGAAAAATATTATGATGGAAAAATTGATGAAGAAGCTTTGGTAAATGGAGCAATAAAAGGTATGACTGAAAGTTTAAATGATCCATATACAATATATATGAACCAAGAAGATTATAAGAATTTTAATGTTCAAACTGAAGGGAATTACGTGGGAATTGGAATACAGATAGACGTAAAGGATAATAAAATAGTGGTTGTAGCACCTTTTGAGGATTCACCTGCAAAGAAGGTTGGGATAATGACAGGAGATATAATTGAAAAGGTTAATAGTAATCAAGTATCAGGTAAGGAAGTAGATAAAGCTATTTCAATGATTAAAGGTGAGAAAAATACTTATGTGGTGCTTACTGTAAGGAGAGGAAATGAGCAACCGCGTGATATAAAAGTAAAAAGAGATGTTATAACTTTAACTACGGTTAAAGGAGAAATGTTAGATGAAAAAATAGCATATATTCAAATTACAACCTTTGATGAACATACAGCAGATCAATTTGATAAAGAAACTTCGAAGCTGAAAAAACAAGGAATGAAAGGTATAATTTTAGACTTAAGACAGAATCCAGGTGGATGGTTAACTCAATGTAATAAAGTTACATCGAACTTTCTTCAAAAGGGTAAATTGATAGTTTCAACTAAAGATAAAAATGGAAATGAAGAAAAATTCTTTTCAGAAGGTGGAAACTTGATAGGAGTACCTCTTGTAGTATTAACTGATGGAGGGACAGCTAGTGCTTCAGAAATTTTTTCAGGAGCAGTAAGAGATTATAAATTAGGAACCTTAGTGGGAACAAAGACTTTTGGAAAAGGAATAGTTCAAAGTGTTTTAGATAAAAGAAAATATGGATTTGGAGATGGAACAGCTTTAAAAGTAACTACTTCAAAGTATTATACTCCAAATGGAGAAAATATACATCATATAGGGATTAAACCAAATATAGAAGTAAAATATCCTGAGGAATTATTAAAGAAGTCTTATGATAGAAATACAGATCCTCAATTTAATAAGGCACTGCAAATAATAAAAGAAAAAATGAAATAATAAAAAGAGTGAGAGGGGAAATTAGTTTAAATGAGTATTTTATTAAATACACTAAGAGCAGTAGCATATGCCATTGTGAAGCCGCCTTATGTATTTATAATAGTTGGTTTTATTATTATGTTTTATAGACAAAATAAAAAAATAGTATTAATGCAAAAAATGATTATTGGAGATAAATTGAATACGCCTTTCGAACTTACAATATCCCAAATAGTTTTAGGTTTATTTGCAGGTATTATGGGAAGTGTCTTACTAAGCTTTTTTGGAGTAGCTTTTGACGAGAATACGTCAATAGAACTAATATTTTTGACATCTGTATTTCTTATGTTTGTAAATCCAAGATTAATATGCTTTTCTTATTCAGGAGCTATTTTAGGGTTTGTGAGTATTTTGTTGGAAATAATGAAAGTCATGTACGGTGTAGATGTAGAAGCATTAAATTTTTTAAAGATAGATTTAGTTGCACTTATGACTTTAATTGCAGTTTTACATTTTGTTGAAGGTATATTAGTCATACTTGATGGAAACAAAGGCTCCATACCTATTTTTACAAAGAAAGATAATAAAATAATTGGTGGATTTGCACTTAAAAGATATTGGGCAATACCCATAGCTATTGTTTTGATAATTAATTCAACGATGCATTCCTTAGAGGATGTAATTACGATTTCTAACTGGAATACATTATTGAATATTTCCACACCTCTTGATGCGTTGAAGAGTGCTGCAATAATGCTTATGCCTTTCTATGGGATGATAGGATATAACAGTGTAACCTTTACTAAGACAAAAAAACAAAAGTCTATTTCATCAGGGCTTATGATAATGATTTATAGTGTAATATTATTTATATTTGCAAGACTTGCAATACTAAATATATTCTTTAAGTTATTTGTTGTTATTTTTGCGCCAGCTGCACACGAACTTATGATATATATGCAAAGATATTTGGAAGTTTATGAAAAACCTAAATATGTAAGTGATGAAAGTGGAATGATGGTTTTAGAGGTAGCGCCTAATTCTCCTGCTTCGGAAATGGGAATAAAAAGTGGAGATGTTTTGGTGGAAGTTAATGATAGAAGAATATCAAAAGAAGATGATATTTTAAATATTATTAGAGAAACTTCTAATCATGCATGGTTTAAAATTAAAAGAGCGGCAGGGAATTTAGAAGAAATAAGATATAAAAATGCAAGCAATTTTAAGAGACTTGGAGTTGTGTTTGTTCCTATGTCTGTTCCAGAAGATACTATGGTAGTTAAGGTTGATGAAAATAAATTTTCAGAAATCCTAGAAAAGATGAAGAATAAATAGATCAAGGCAAAAGCAACTTAAAAACATTATTTGATGTTTAAGTTGCTTTTTATTAATTAATTTCAAGAAAATAAAACCATTTATGGTATTTAATCTAAAAAATAAATACATAAATAAGCATATTGACATAAAAAATATAAAAGTATATTATTAATATAACCGAACAAATGTTCATAGGAGATGGTAAAATGGGAGAGTTTAAAATACATTCTAAATTCAAGCCTACGGGTGATCAACCCACAGCTATTAATAGCCTGGCAGAAGGAATCATGCGAGGAGAAAAATTTCAAACATTATTAGGAGTAACAGGTTCAGGTAAGACTTTTACCATGGCTAATATTATTGAAAGCGTACAAAAACCAACTTTGATTTTAGCACATAATAAAACTTTAGCTGCTCAGCTATGCTCAGAATTTAAAGAGTTTTTTCCAGAAAATTGTGTTGAATATTTTGTATCATACTATGACTACTATCAACCAGAAGCTTATGTACCTCAAACGGATACTTTTATTGAAAAAGATGCATCAATAAATGATGAAATAGATAAATTAAGACACTCTGCTACTTCAGCTTTATTTGAAAGAAGAGATGTAATTGTGGTAGCTTCTGTTTCATGCATATATGGTTTAGGTAATCCGGAAGAATATAAAAAACTTACTGTGTCTTTAAGAGAAGGAATGCAGAAAGATAGAGATGAAGTAATAAGGCAGTTGGTAGATATACAATATGAAAGAAATGAAATAAATTTTGTAAGAGGTACCTTTAGAGCCAGGGGAGATACGTTGGATATTTTTCCTGCATCTAATACTAATACAGGTATAAGAATAGAATTTTTTGGAGATGAAATAGATAGAATTAGAGAATTTGATGTGCTTACAGGAGAAATTCTATGTTCAATAAAACATGTTCGTGTTTTTCCAGCTTCTCACTTTGCAACCTCAAAAGAAAATTTAGAGAGAGCCATAATAGAGATAGAAAAAGAGTTAGAGATTCATGTTAGAGATTTAATTGCTGAAGAAAAATTATTAGAAGCCCAAAGAATAAAACAGAGAACCAACTTTGATATTGAGATGATGAGAGAAGTTGGATACTGCAGTGGAATAGAGAATTACTCTAGAGTCCTAGATGGAAGAGATTCAGGAACTCCACCACAAACTTTAATAGATTATTTCCCAGGAGATTTTTTGTTGTTTATTGACGAAAGTCATGTAACTCTTCCACAAGTAAAGGCAATGTATGGAGGAGATAAATCAAGAAAAGACAATCTTGTTGAATATGGTTTTAGACTTCCTTGTGCATATGATAATAGGCCTCTTAAATTTGAAGAATTTGAAAAAAAATTAAATCAAACAGTATTTGTAAGTGCTACACCTTCTCAATACGAATTAGAGCATTCTACAAATGTAGCTGAACAAATTATAAGACCTACTGGACTTTTAGATCCTGAGATAATAGTTAATCCTATAAAAGGACAAATTGATGATCTATATGCAAATATAAGGGAAACTGCAGCGAAGGGTTTCAGAGTGCTTGTAACAACATTAACTAAAAAGATGTCTGAGGATTTAACAGATTATTTAAAAGAAATGGGAATAAAAACAGAGTATTTACATTCCAGTATTGATACTATAAAAAGAATGGAAATAATCAGGGATTTAAGAAAAGGTGAATTTGATGTTCTGGTGGGAATTAATCTGTTAAGAGAAGGACTTGATATTCCAGAGGTTGCTTTAGTAGCTATACTTGATGCAGACAAACAAGGATTTTTAAGATCGGAAACTTCTCTTATACAAACTATAGGAAGAGCTGCAAGGAACTCAGAAAGTAAAGTTATTATGTATGCAGACAATATAACAAATGCTATGGAAAAGGCTATAAGTGAGACAAACAGAAGAAGAAAACTTCAAATAGAGTATAACCAAAAGCATGGAATTATTCCAAAGACAATTTTAAAAGATATAAGGGAAGTTATACAGAATACAAGAGTGGAAGAGGAAAAAACGGAATATAAGGTTGATAATACTGGACAAAAACTTACTAAGAAAGAGATAGAAAAATTTATAACTAAGTACGAAAAGGAAATGAAACAAGCGGCCAAGGATTTACAGTTTGAGAGAGCGGCAGAGCTTAGAGATAAGATATTAAATTTGCGTGAGCAAATTTAATATTCACTATAAGAGAAAGGGGCAAGATGCATGAAAGATAAAATTTTTATAAAAGGTGCCAAGGTACATAATTTAAAAAATGTTGATCTTGAAATACCTAGAGATAAATTAGTAGTTTTTACTGGACTTTCAGGTTCAGGTAAATCATCTTTGGCTTTTGACACTCTTTATGCTGAAGGACAAAGACGATATGTAGAGTCTTTGTCTGCCTATGCAAGACAGTTTTTAGGACAGATGGATAAACCAGATGTTGAATATATAGAAGGTTTGTCACCAGCAATCTCTATTGACCAAAAAACTACAAGTAGAAATCCACGTTCTACTGTAGGAACTGTTACGGAAATTTATGATTATTTAAGATTGTTATATGCTAGAGTTGGGGTGCCTCATTGTCCAAAATGTGGAAGAAAAATAACTCAGCAAAGTGTAGATATAATGGTTGATAAAGTTTTGCAACTTGATGAGAGAACAAAAATTCAAGTTTTAGCTCCCATAGTAAAAGGAAGAAAAGGTCAGCATGTTAAAACTCTTGAGAATATTAAAAAAAATGGTTTTGTCAGAGTGCGAATAGACGGAGAAATTTATGATTTACAAGAGGAAGAGGTAAATTTAGATAAGAATAAAAAGCATACCATTGAAGTGGTAGTAGATAGATTAATTATAAAAGAAGGAATAACAAGCAGATTGACAGATTCCTTGGAAACAGCATTGAAATTAGGAGAAAGTCAAGTAATTGTAAATGTTATAGGAGAAGAAGATATTCTTTTCAGTGAAAAATTTGCATGTCCTCAATGCGGTATAAGTATAGATGAATTAGCACCAAGATTATTTTCTTTTAACTCTCCTTTTGGAAGATGTGATAAGTGTGATGGAATAGGATCTTTGATGGAAATTGATGAAGATTTAATCATACCGGATAAAACAAAGAGTATAATAGAAGGGGCAATAGTTTCCTTAGGAGATGGAGCTTTAAAGGAAGATTCATGGACCTTTAGTATTTTCAAAGCACTGGCAAAGGAATATGAATTTGATTTGAATACTCCAATGAAAGATTTGACTAGAGATATATTGGAAAAAATTTTGTACGGCTTGGATGGAGAAAAAATAACTGTAGAGTATGTTAAAGAAGATAAGCAAGGTTTATATAACCATAGATATGAAGGAGTTATCAATAATTTAAGAAGAAGATATTTGGAAACAAACTCTGATTATATAAAGAAGCAAATTGAGCAGTATATGAGTAATACACCTTGCCCCAAATGCAGTGGTGCAAGATTAAAAGGAGAAGCTTTAGCGGTAACTGTAGGTGAAAAAAATATATTTGAATTTTGTAATATGTCTATAAAGGATGAACTTAAATTTATAGAAAATTTAAAGTTATCTGAGAAGAATGAAATGATAGCTAATCAAATATTAAAAGAAATAAAAAGCAGACTCGAATTTTTAATTGATGTAGGACTTGATTATCTAACTTTAAATAGAAAAGCGGGAACTTTATCAGGAGGAGAGTCTCAAAGAATAAGACTTGCAAGTCAAATTGGTTCAGGATTGGTGGGCGTTTTATATATTCTTGATGAGCCTAGTATAGGACTTCATCAGAGAGATAATGACAGACTTATAGGAACTTTAAAACATTTAAGAGATTTAGGAAATACTTTAGTTGTAGTTGAACATGATGAGGATACTATAAGAGCAGCAGATTTTGTTGTGGATATAGGACCAGGGGCAGGTGAACATGGAGGGAAAATTGTTGCAGCAGGAGATATAAAGCATATAAAAAGCTGTAGTGACTCTATAACAGGAAAGTATTTAACTGGAGAAAAGAAAATAGTAGTTCCAGAGGCAAGAAAAAAGGGAAATGGAAAAACAATAGAAATTATAGGAGCTAAGGAAAATAACTTAAAGAATATAAATGTTGAATTTCCATTAGGTGTACTAACTGCTGTAACTGGAGTATCAGGTTCTGGAAAAAGTACTCTTGTAAATGAGATACTTTATAAAGGATTGAATAAAAGAGTTAATAAATCAAAGGTGATTTCAGGACTTCATAAGGAGATTTTGGGATGGGAAAACATAGATAAAATTATCAATATAGACCAAAGTCCTATAGGAAGGACTCCAAGGTCCAATCCAGCAACTTATACAGGGGTATTTGATATAATAAGGGAATTGTTTTCTAATACTCCAGAAGCCAGAATGAGAGGATACAAACCAGGAAGGTTTAGTTTCAATGTAAAAGGTGGGAGATGTGAGGCTTGTCATGGAGATGGAATAATAAAAATAGAAATGCAATTTTTATCTGATGTGTATGTCCCATGTGAAGTTTGTAAAGGAAAAAGGTATAATAGGGAAACATTGGAAGTAAAGTATAAAGGTAAGAATATAGATGAAGTTTTAGAGCTAACTGTAGAAGAAGCATTAGAAATTTTCTCTAATATTCCAAGAGCAAAGAATAAGCTTCAGACTCTTATGGATGTAGGTCTTGGTTATATAAGGCTTGGACAGCCATCCACTCAGCTTTCAGGTGGGGAAGCTCAGAGAATTAAATTGGCTTCAGAATTATCTAAGAGAAGTACAGGGAAAACTCTTTATATATTGGATGAACCTACAACAGGACTTCATACTGATGATGTAAACAGACTAATAAATATAATACAGCGTTTAGTGGAAACAGGAAATACAGTTGTGGTTATTGAGCATAATCTGGATGTTATAAAGTGTTGTGATTATCTGATTGATTTAGGACCAGAGGGTGGGGATAAAGGAGGTACAATAATATGTACAGGTACACCAGAAGAAATAGCAAAAAATAATAATTCTTATACAGGATATTATTTGAAAAACATGCTATAATAAAAAGAAATAAAATTAGAGACTAGCATTATTCTTATGCTAGTCTCTAATATATTAAATATGAAGGAGTAAGAAGGTGATATGATATGCCTTTATTAAAGCTAATTTTAAGAGTTTTAATCATTGCAGTAATTTATATAATAATATTTTGGGCATTAAGAATAATGTACAAGGATATAAAAGGTGGAAATAAGAAAAAAAGAAGGAGTTCTAAGGCTTTTGGATTAGAAGTAGTTGAAATAGGAAAGGGGAATGCAAATTTAAAAAAGGGTTCAGTTATTCCTGTTCATAATTTACTGTCTATAGGTAGAAAAGATGATAATTTGCTTGTTCTACATAATGAATACATCTCATCACATCATGCGAAGATTTTTGTTAAAAATAATGAGTGCTTTATTGAAGATTTAAAGAGTACAAATGGTACTATAGTTAATAATAAACCAATAGATAAAGTAACTTATTTAAAATCTGGAGATGAAATTTTGATTGGAGAGTATGTTTTTAAAGTCCTATAATAGATAAGTTTAAGAAGTTTAGAAGAGAAAATAGAAAAAGATAAAGAAGTAAGATAAGGATTTTGGTTTAAGGGAGAATGAATTATGGACAGTAGGAGAGAGGAGAAAAAGCTTTTAGTATATACTTATATATTCTGTTTAATATGTTTTTTCAATTTAAGTATATTACAGTGGCCGGAAAAAAGCTTTGATAAAACTGCAATTGTTGTAGCGGGGGTTGTATGTGGTCTTATTACATATGCTCATTTTATAATTAGGAAGTTTTTTCCAGATGGAGATAAGTATATTCAAATCTTTGCGTGTATATTAACTGTAATTGGACTGGTTATTCTTTATAGAATAAATACCACCTATGCTATTAAACAGGTTATATGGTTTGTAGTTGGGATAACAGGATTTATAATTATAGTCGTGTTACTTCCTGACTTGAAAAGATTTGCAAAGTGGAAATATTTTTATTTAGCTTGTACGTTAATTTTGATGGCGATGGGAACTTTATTCGGTAAAGAAAAGTATGGTGCCAAAAACTGGATTTTCATAGGTAGATATGGATTTCAACCATCGGAATTTGCAAAAATATTCTTGGTTGCATATTTATCAGCAGCACTAAAAAAGTATAAAGAGTATAAAGATTTGATTGAACCAGCAATTGTTGTAATGATATCTCTTGGATTTATGGTGCTTCAAAGAGATTTAGGTTCAGCTTTAATATTTTTTGGAATCTCTGTTACCATGCTTTATATAGCTACATCTAAATTTAAGTATGTAGCTACTTGTTTTGGATTATTTGCTGCAGGGTCAGTTATAAGTTATAAATTATTTTCACATATTAGAGTTAGATTTTTAATATGGAAGGATGTTTGGAGTTATGCCAATGATAAAGGCTATCAAATTGTACAGTCTATGATAGCTATTGCTTCTGGAGGATTGTTTGGAAGTGGACTTGGACTTGGACATCCAGAATTTGTTCCTGTAAATTCAACAGATTTTATCTTTGCAGTAATATGTGAAGAACTGGGTGGATTAATGGGTTTTGCTGTTATAATATTATACTTTCTATTGTTTTATAGATGTATGAGAGCGGCTGTATATGCAGAAGATAAATTTTCTGCCCTTGTAGCTGTTGGGTATTCTTCTATGATAGCTACTCAAGTTTTAGTTATTGTTGGTGGAGTTATAAATGTAATTCCTCTTACAGGTATAACAATGCCTCTTATAAGTTATGGAGGAAGTTCCATGATTACTACTTTTTTTACGTTAGGCATATTACAAAAAATTTCTGAGGAGGCAGCTGGCAGTGAGTGACATTTCAAATAATGATATCTCTAGAAATATAAAAAAAGTTCTTGTAGTCTTTTTGGTTTGTTTTATAGGCTTAATTTCCTATATAACATATTTTCAAATTTTTAAAGCAGAGGAAATTTCTGCAAGTCAATATAATAGAAGACTGCAGGCGAAAAGAAATGCAATATTAAGAGGAACTATTTATGATAGAAATATGAAACCTCTTACTAAAAGTAAAAAGGTAAGTACTTTAAATCAAGAGAGAACCTATGTTTATGGAGAAATTTTTGCAAATGTTTTAGGATATGTAAGTCCAAGATACGGTATGACAGGACTTGAAAAGAAGTATGATTCTACTCTGATGGGCGCCGGAACCATGGAATTATCCAAGGTTTTTGATTCAATTACTGAAAAAACCGATCAAGTTGGTTACAACTTAAGAACGACTTTGGATTATGAAATTCAAAAGAAAGCCTATGAACTTATAGGAGACAATAAAGGGGCTGTAGTAGCTTTAAATCCTACAACAGGGGAAGTAATAACTATGGTTTCAAAGCCTTCATATAATCCTAATAAACTTGAGGAAGAGTGGAAGAATATTAATTCGGATAAGGATAATCCATTGTATAATAGAGCTATTTACGGATTGTATCCACCAGGATCAACTTTTAAGCTGATAACAGCAGTGAGTGCTCTTGAGCATATTGAGGGAGTTACTCAAAAAAACTTTAAAGATGAAGGTGTTCTTGTCTTTAACTCAAAGGAATCCTTAAAAAATTATAACGGTGAAGTTTTAGGAAATATAGATTTTAGTGAAGCTTTTGCAGAGTCAAGTAATGTAGTTTTCGGTGGTTTAGGACTTGAACTTGGAAATGATAAGTTACGTGAAACAGCAGAAAATTTTTATTTCAATAAGAAACTTTCTATAGATGATTTTAGTGTAAAACAAGGTAGATTTCCTACTTTGAAAAGAAATGAAAAAGGAAATATTGCTCAAAGTGCCATAGGACAGGGGTCAGTACTAGTAAGCCCAATACAAATGGCATTAGTAACTTCTACTATTGCTAATAATGGAGTCATGATGAAACCAACTTTGGTTAAGGATGTTTTGAATAGTAAGGGAGAAAGAATCCAAAAAACTAAAACTGATGTTTTAGGTCAGATAACTTCAAGTGAAAATGCAAATATATTAAAAAACTTAATGAAAAAAGTTGTTGAAGAAGGAACTGGGAAAAATGCTTCTATTAATGGAGTAACTGTATGTGGTAAAACAGGTACTGCTGACAATGAAAGTGGTAATAAGAAACCTCATTCCTGGTTTGTAGGATTTGCTCCTTATGAAAATCCACAGATAGCTGTAGCTGTTGTTGTAGAAAATGGTGGAGTAGGAGGCAAAAAAGCCGCTGAAATTGCAAGAGAAGTGATGAAATTAGGTTTAAAAAAATAAAAATGGACAAAAGTTAGAATAATAAGTATGAACATATGTTTCTTTTGTTTCTATGGTGATATAATAAAGTCAAGAGTTTTATCGAACCTTGGCTTTTTTTATATCATTTAAATGACAAAGGAGAAAATATGAAAGGGAAAACTCATGCTGGCATTGGAGCAGTAACTTTTATGTCCATTTGTGACAAATTACCAGGAAGATTTAGTTATATTGGATTAATAATAGTAATAATATCTTCTTTAATACCAGATATAGACCATCCAAAGAGTATTATAAATAAATGTTTTTTACCAGTTAAGAATAAGAAGACTAAGACTACCATATATTCATGTTTAGCTTTAGTAGTGCTTTGGTTTGATTACTTATATGTGGGAGAGCCTGCGTTAAAAGCTTTAGGAATTATCCTTATATTTATTGCATTATCTTCTCACAGAAATGGATTAACCCACAGTCTGACTGGACTTATAGCTTTTACATTGATAGCTGGGTATTTGGGCAAAGTTTACAATATAAATTTTATAGTCTATTACTTTATTATTGGATACGGGATGCATCTAGCAGGTGATATGTTAACCAAAATGGGCATACCTTTATTTTATCCATTCATAACAAAAAAATACAAATTCCCCATAAGTTACAAGGTGAGTTCTAAGAGTGGAAATTTATTTGAGGATTTTCTTATGATTATGGGATTAGTATATACAATATTTAGATTGCCGACAATTTTATGAAAGTTGAGAATTGATAATTGAGAGTGGAGGGTTGAAATGTTTGATTTTGAATATCAGCTTAAGATGCTTCCAGAAAATCCAGGGGTTTATTTGATGAAGAATTCTTTAGGAGAAGTTATATATGTCGGAAAGGCAAAGGTCCTTAAGAACAGAGTAAGACAGTATTTCCAAAATTCAAAAAATCATGGTTCGAAGGTAAAGGCTATGGTAAAAAACATTGCCGAATTCGAATATATTATTACAGATTCGGAGATGGAGGCTCTTATTCTAGAGTGTAATCTTATAAAGAAATATAGACCAAGATACAACATTTTGCTTAAAGACGATAAACATTATCCTTTTATAAAAGTTACAATTAATGAAGATTTTCCTAGAGTTTTTGTAACTAGAATAAGAGCTAAGGATGGTGCAAAATATTTTGGTCCTTATCCAGATGCTTCAGCTATATATGAAACAATAGAGCTTATAAAGAAAATTTTCCCTGTAAGAACCTGTAAAAAAGTAATAAAAGTAAATGGAGATAGGATGAAGCCTTGCTTGAATTATCATATAAATCTATGCAAGGCTCCTTGTGCTGAGCATATAACAAAAGAGGAATATGCACATATAATTGAAGGGTTAGTAGATCTGCTTACTGGCAAAGATGATAATATAGTAAATAGTTTAAAGAAGCAAATGGATCAAGCAGCAGAAAATTTAGAATTTGAGAAGGCAGCAACTTTAAGAGATAAGATAATGGCTGTTGACAAAATAAGAGAAAGACAAAAAATTATTTTGAGTAATTTTGAAAATGAAGATTTTGTAAATTTATATAGTGATGGAGAAGAATGGTGTTGTCAGGTATTTTTTGTGAGGGACGGCAAAATAATAGGAAGAGAGCATTTTATTCTAGAAAATAATATTTTTCAGGATAAAAGTCAAATAATTTCTGATTTTATAAAAAATTTTTATGGAGGAGCTGCTTTTATACCTAAAAATATCTATGTTCCTGAAGGGGCAGAATTGGAACTTTTAGAAGAATGGATTTCTTATAAAAAAGGTACTAAAGTACAGATTAAAATTCCTAAAATAGGTGAAAAAAAGAAATTATTAAATATGGTTGAGGAAAATGCTAAAATTATGTTGGAGCAATTCAAATTAAAGTTAAAGAGAGAGAAAGAATTTAATCAGGGAGCTCTTAGTGAGTTATCAGAAATTTTAAATTTGGATGAAACTCCCAAAAGGATAGAAGCATATGATATTTCCAATATACAGGGGGTAGACTCTGTAGGAACTATGGTGGTTTTTGAAAATGGAAATCCTAAAAATAGTGATTATAGGAGATTTAAGATAAAGACAATTAAAGGTTCTAACGACTATGATAGTATGAGAGAAATATTGACTAGAAGATTTGAACATGGTCTTAAAGAGATAATAGAAATTCAAGAAAGACAGCTATTATTCAGTGGAGCAAAATTTAGTGTTTTTCCTGATCTTATACTTATGGATGGTGGAAAGGGTCAAGTGAATGTTGCTTTAGATGTTCTAGAGGGACTCAATATTAAAATACCTGTTTGTGGGATGGTTAAAGATGATAAACACAAAACAAGAGGTTTGGTATATAATAATAAAGAGTTAGAGATTAAAACCAATTCGAAGGTAATGAATTTGATAACTAGAATTCAAGATGAGGTTCACAGGTTTGCTATAACTTATCACAGAAGTTTAAGAGATAAAAGAGTACTTCATTCTATTTTAGAAGATATACCCAATATTGGGGCGAAAAGAAGAAAAGAATTATTAAAAAAGTTTGGTAGTATTGAAAATATAAAAAAAGCTCCTTATAATGAATTGTTGAGTACAGAATCAATTGATGAAAAAGCTGCAAAAAGTATATTAGATTTTTTTCATAAGAATAAATAGGAAGGGTGATAATGTGAAATATGTTCTTGATGTTCATACACACACAATAGTCAGTGGTCATGCATATTCTACTTTATTAGAGAATGCAAAACAAGCATCTGAAATAGGACTTAAGATTTTAGGAACAACTGAACATGGCACAGCTATGCCGGGTTCACCACATATTTGGTATTTTGATAATTACAAAGTTTTACCTAGAGAAATATATGGAGTTATTATGCTTTATGGATGTGAAGCTAATGTTATGGATTATAAAGGGAATTTAGATATGCCAGTAAATACTTTAAAAAATATGGATTTAGTTATAGCAAGTTTACATGAACCTTGTATTAATCCAGGTACTATAGAGGAAAATACAGAGGCTTTTCTTAATGTAATGGATAATCCATATGTAGATATTATAGGACATTCTGGTAATCCTAATTTTCCAATATACGAAGAAGAAATTGTAAAAAAAGCAAAAGAGAAAAATATTTTAGTTGAAATCAATAACAGTTCATTTAAAACATCACGTAAGGGAAGCGCTCCTATATGTACTAAGATTGCAGAGTTGTGTAAAAAACATGGTACAAAAGTGATATTAGGAACAGACTCCCATATATCTTTTGCAATAGGACAATTCGATAAATTAGAAGATATTTTAAAAAAGATTGAAATGCCGGAAGAATTGATAATGAATACAGATTATAAAAAATTCATTACATATCTTCAGAAAAAAGGCAAGGGTGGTGATATAGAACTTGATTAGAAGGTTGTATATCTATTATACTAATTACATATTTTATTAATTGTCAAGGAGAAGCAGATGTTTGATTATAAGGATATAAGTAATAAATTAAAAGAGATTGTGGAAGAAAGTGATATTAAGGTTAATGTATTAATGAAAAACTATACTTCTTTTAAAGTAGGAGGACCTGCTGATATATTGGTTACTCCTACAAGCTATGAACAAATAAAAGGAGTAATAGACTTTTGTAAAAATAATAATACACCTTATGTTATAATTGGCAATGGCTCTAATTTAATTGTTAGAGATGGAGGAATTAGAGGAGTAGTAATAAAGCTATCTAAGTTAAATAAAGTTCAGGTAGAAGGAGAACGAGTAGTTTCTCAAGGTGGAGCATTACTTTCAAGCGTAGCTAATGCTGCCCTAGAGGCAAGTTTAAAAGGATTAGAATTTGCAAGTGGTATACCGGGAAGTATTGGAGGAGCTGTTGCTATGAATGCAGGAGCTTACAATGGCGAGATATCACAAGTAATTGAGAGTGTACTTGTAATAGATAAAGAAGGAAATATAAGAGAAATTTCTAAAGATGAGTTGGAATTAAGCTATAGAACCAGTGTGATATTAAAATATGGTTATACAGTATTAGAGGCTGCTTTTAAATTAGAAAAGGGAGAGTATGATGTAGTAAAGAGCAGGATGGATGAGCTAATGAGAAGAAGAAAAGAAAAACAACCATTGGAATATCCATCAGCAGGCAGTACTTTTAAAAGGCCGGAAGGGTACTTTGCTGCCAAGCTTATTGAAGATAGTGAATTAAAAGGAACATGTGTAGGTGGAGCTGAGGTATCAGTGAAGCATTCAGGATTTATAATCAATAAGAAAAATGCAACTGCAAAAGATATATTAGATTTAATAGAAATTGTTGAGAGAACTGTTAAGGAAAAATTTAATGTTGATTTATGTACTGAAGTTAGAATAATTGGAGAAGATGAAAAGGATAGTAATTAAAATAGACAATTAGAGAAATAAAATAATAAAAACTACTTAAATATATTAAAAGTGTTAAGTTAGAAAGTAATATATACACACTCATTATAACTAAAAGATATTTATATTATTAATATTTTTTATAGTTATAGCTGAAGTGTGTATTATTTTGATGCAGATAAAATATCTTGAAATTGAATTGGAATTTCATGAACTGTATAAAAGTAAATAAACACTTTAGATTAAATTCGTGTTATAATAAAAAAACAAGACTGTATTAATACAGGAGGGATACTTATGAGATTTGTCATTGTTACAGGGTTATCAGGAGCAGGTAAAAGCCAAGCAATTAAAAGCTTAGAGGATTTAGGATATTTTTGTGTAGATAACTTACCTCCAACGTTAATGGCTAAATTTGCTGAAGCATGCTATCAAACAGATGGTAAAATAGATAAAATAGCCTTAGTGATTGATATTAGAGGTGGAGAATTTTTTGATGATCTTTTTGAAAATTTGAAATATTTGAAAGAACAAGATTATAAATATGAAATATTATTTTTAGATGCCAGTGATAAAGTGTTAGTAAAAAGATATAAAGAATCCAGAAGAAAGCATCCACTAGCTCCAGAAGGCAGAATTCTTCAAGGTATAGAACTTGAAAGAAAAAGACTTAATGAAGTAAAGTATAGAGCAACAAATATAATAGATACTTCAAATATGAGTACAAGGCAGTTAAGGGATAGAATAAGTAGAATATATGCAGACGAAGGACAGATAGAGAATCTTATGATAACAGTTTTGTCTTTTGGATTTAAATATGGAATACCAGTCGATTCAGATTTAGTTTTTGATGTAAGATTTTTACCAAACCCTTTTTATATACCTGAACTTAAAGAGTTTTCAGGTAATAATCAGCAGATTAAAGATTATGTATTAAGTTTTAAAGAAACTAATGAATTTATTGAGAAGCTATCTAATATGCTTGAATTTTTGATTCCTAATTATATAAAAGAAGGAAAAAGACAGCTTATAGTTTCAATAGGATGTACTGGAGGAAGACACCGCTCTGTTACTATTTCAAATGCTATTTATGACAGATTGCTTTCAGAGGGTCATAAAGTAAGTAAAGAGCATAGAGATATAAATGAAGATGTAACAAAGGGTGGAATTAAATTATGAAGCTAGTTGAATGGCTTAAACCAGGTATAAAAGTTAAAAGATGGATTACACTTGGAGTCATGGGTATTTTATTCATAGTGTTTGCATTTGTGGAGTTTTTCAACAAAAAAGGTTCATGTAAAGAATATATGTATTTTTATATATTTTTAATTATTTCAGGAATTATAATTCTTTATATTTCTGTTACACAAGGAATACGTTCAGTAATGATTCTAGTCAACAAAGGATATTTAAATGTATCATTAGATTCAGCTAAATTGGAAAACTTAATATATGAAAAGAGATTGCTTGTAAAAGGTCCAAAAGTAGTAGCAATAGGTGGTGGTACAGGACTTTCTACAATGCTAAGAGGACTGAAACACTATACTTCTAATATTACAGCTATTGTGACAGTTGGTGATGATGGTGGAGGATCTGGTGCTTTAAGAGAGGAATTAGGTATGCTTCCACCTGGGGACATTAGAAACTGTATTTTAGCTTTAGCTGATACAGAGCCATTAATGGAAGATCTTCTTCAATATAGATTTAAAGATGGAAACTTAAAAAATCAGAGCTTCGGCAATCTGTTTTTAGCTGCTATGGATGGATTATCTAATAATTTTGAAGAAGCCGTTCAAAAGATGAGCTCAGTTCTTGCAGTAACAGGAAGAGTTTTACCGGTTACACTAGATGATATGGTTCTTAAGGCTGAACTTGAAAACGGAAACATAGTTCAAGGAGAGTCAAATATTCCAAAAGAATCAATAAATCAGAAGAGCAAAATAAACAGACTTTTTATTGAGCCGGAAAATGCACAAGCATTAAAGGAAGCAGTAGATGCTATTATGGAGGCTGATGCTGTAATTTTAGGACCAGGAAGTCTTTATACAAGTGTAATACCTAATCTTTTAGTTAAAGATATAAGTAATTCATTAAAAAACTCTAAAGCATTGAAAATATATGTTTCAAATATAATGACTCAAGAAGGTGAAACTGATGATTATGGTGTTGCTGAACATATACAGGCCATATTCAAACACTGTGGTTCAGGAATAATTAATTATGTAGCAACAAATACTCAAACTATAAGTGAACAAATAAAAGAAAAATATTTAGAACAAAATGCTAAACAAGTAAAAATTGATGAAAAAGAAATTAATAATTTAAATGTTAAAATTGCAGAAGGTGATTTTATAACTATAAAAAATGGATGGATCAGACATGATCCAGATAAATTAGCAAAGTTTCTTATGGAAATAATTATGAATAAAAAATTGCTATATGATAAAAGAAAGATAATAGAGTACTTCTATTTATCTAAAAGATTAAAGGAAAATAAAAAGAGTAAGGAGTAGAAACAAGATGTCATTTTCCTCAAAAGTAAAAAATGAAATTTGCAGATATACGAAATTTACTAAAGCAGAGGCAACTGCATTGTTATCAGGAATTATGAAAGTCAGTGGTACTTTAGGGTTTGGAGGGGATAGAAAAATAAATTTTAGGGTTGCTACAGAAAATCCAGCTATTGCAAGGCTAGTGTTTAAACTCTTAAAGGAACATTTTGGTATACACACAAAACTTTTTGTTAAAAAGAGTAATTCTTTAAAAAAGAATAATGTTTATTTAGTTATGATATCTCATGAAATGCCGGTTAAGGAATTACTGAAGGAAATTGGAGTGCTGAATGAAGAAAATGATATGATTTTATTGGAATATAGTGTTCCAGAAAGGATAGTTACCCAAGATGAGTGTAAAAGACTTTTTATAAGAGGCGTTTTTTTAGGTGGAGGAAGTATAAGTAATCCAGAAAAGACTTACCATTTGGAGTTTGTTACTCATCATGAAGATTATGCTAATGATTTAAGTAAAATTATTAATAGTTATGGATTGAACTCTAAGGTTATTCAAAGAAAAAGCAGTTATGTCATATATATAAAGGAAGGCGAGCAAATAGTAGATTTGCTTAATATAATTGGAGCACATGAATCTCTTTTAGAACTTGAAAATGTTAGAATTATGAAAGAAATGAGAAATAACATCAATAGGCTGGTAAATTGTGAAACGGCTAATTTAAGCAAAACAGTTAATGCAGCAGTAAGGCAGATAGAAAGTATTAAGCTCATTCAAAGCGAAATAGGATTTCAAAGACTTCCTAAAAATTTAAGAGAGATTGCTGAATTAAGATTGAACTTTCCAAATGAATCTTTAAAGGAACTTGGACAAATGTTAGATCCTCCAGTTGGAAAATCAGGAGTTAATCATAGATTAAGAAGAATAGAAAAGATAGCAGAGGAGCTAAGGAAAGAAGGAAAGTAGGTTAGTGTATGTCAAAACATGAAGATATAATAAAATATATAACTTCTCTAGACGTAGGAACTAAAATTTCTGTTCGCAGTATTGCCAATGATCAAGGTGTCAGTGATGGAACTGCTTATAGAGCCATAAAAGATGCTGAAAATATGGGGATTGTATCTACTATACCTAGGGTAGGAACGGTTAGGATTGAAAAGGTTGAGAAAAAAAATATAGAATCTCTTAGTTATGCAGAGGTTGTAAATATAGTTGATGGTACTCTTGTTGGTGGCAAAGATGGTGTACATAAGAGATTAAATAAATTTATTATGGGTGCTATGCAGATAAATGAAGCTATGAAATATATTGAACCAGGATCATTACTTATTGTAGGTAACAGGGAGGACATTCAAGAATTTGCATTACATCATGAGTGTGCAGTCTTAATAACTGGTGGACTAATATGCAGGGATTCAATAAAAAAATTAGGTGATGAAAAGTGTCTGCCTATTATATCAACTACTTATGATAGTTTTACTGTAGCAAGCATGATAAATAAGGCAATATCTGAAAATTTAATAAAGAAAGATATTATTCTTGTAGAAGATATCATGGAAGCAAATCCTAAGTATTTAAAAATAAATGATAGTGTAGAGAAATTTAGAAAAATAGTAAAGGAAACGAAATATCAAAGATATCCTGTGGTTGATGAACAGATGAATGTAGTAGGCATTGTAACTATAAAAGATTTGCCTAATAATAATAATGAGGAAACTACTGTAGGCAAGCTAATGAGTAAGGAACCGATAACAGTTACAGATAAAACCACTGTATCATATACAGCACATATTATGGGATGGGAAGGAATAGAATTTTGTCCTGTAGTAGATGGAAAAAAGCTAATTGGAGTTGTTGGTCGTCAAGATGTTATAAAAGCACTTCAATATGCAGCTAGACAACCACAAGTAGGAGAGACTTTAGAAGATTTAATACTAAAGAATTTTAAATATGAAACAAAAGATAATACGATGACTTTTTCAGGTAAAATAATACCAGAGATGTTAGACCAATTAGGTACAGCATCCTGGAGTTCATTAAATATGCTTTTATCTACTATAGGTATTATGACCTTAAGACACAAAAATAGTATAAATATTACTGTAGACAGTATAATGACATATTTTATGAAGCCTGTACAAATGGATAGTGTAATAGATATACATTCTGAAATAATTGATATGGGAAGAAATTTCTGTAAGGTAGAAATAACCATGTATAAAAAGAAAGAACTAATTTCTAAGGCATTGATATCTGCTAAAATGGTAAGATAAATAATTAATAAAAAGGGGATAAAAGATTATGTTCACACACATTGTATTTTTTAAATTAAAAGACCCTACGCCAGAAAATATTGAAAGAGCCAAGATGATTTTAGAAGGTATGAGGGGAAATATACCTCAATTAAAAGAATTAGAAGTAGGAGTAGATGTAGTTCGTTCAGAAAGATCCTTTGATTTATCAATAATTACTAGATTTGATTCTCATGAAGCTATGGATGAATATCAAGTACATCCATATCACGTAAATGAAGTTTTAAAAAATTTAAAACCTATGTTGGAAAAATCAGCAGCAATAGACTACGAAGTATAAGAATGTTGCACTGCAACATTCTTATACTTCGTAGTCTCCAATCACCAATCCCCAGTGTAAAGAAAAAAGATAAAAGTAATTAACAACAATTAGATAAAAATAAGTTTAAATAGGCTTAAAGATAGATTATATCTACTTAAAGCCTATTTTTTAGTTTTGTAGTAGCAAAACATCATTCTCTGGTGACTGGGGAGTAGTAATTGGGGATTAAGATAATTCTTTATTATTGATAATATGAAATTTTTGCAGTGTATCCAAAGAAGAATATTGATAAATCATCAATAAAAAACTATAATTATTATTAAAATGAAAAATAATTATAAATAATATTGACATATTATAATTATGAATATATAATGATTATCAAAGTAACAATTAATTCGTAGGGATGTTAATTAATATCAGATAAATATTGACGAGGGGGATTTTATATGGGAAAGTCACAAAGATTTATGATTCCAGAGGGTTATACATCAAGTTTAGATTTAAAAAAGACAGAAATAGCTATAAAAAGTGTTAAGGATTATTTTGAAAGAGAGCTTGCTAAAAAGCTTAATTTAATAAGAGTATCAGCTCCACTTTTCGTAAATGCTAATTCAGGAATAAATGATAATTTAAATGGAGTAGAAAGACCGGTTGCTTTTGATGCCTTAGACATAAAAGGAGAAGAGTTTCAAATAGTACATTCTCTTGCAAAATGGAAACGTATGGCTCTTTATAGATATGGATTTGAACCAGGAGAAGGTTTATACACAGATATGAATGCAATTCGTCGTGACGAAGAGTTAGATAACCTTCATTCAATGTATGTTGATCAATGGGATTGGGAAAAAGTAATAACTAAAGAAGATAGAACTATAGAAAAATTAAAAAGTACTGTAGAATCTCTATATGAAGTTTTCAAAGGTACTGAAGCTTTCATAAATGAAAAATATCCACATATAGAAAAGATATTACCAGAGAAAATAAGCTTTATTACTACTCAAGAATTAGAGGATATGTATCCGGAGTTAACTTCAAAAGAAAGAGAAGATGAAATTGCTAAAGAAAAAGGTGCAGTATTTATTATGCAAATAGGTGATAAGCTAGCATCAGGAGAAAAGCATGATGGTAGAGCTCCAGACTATGATGACTGGAAGTTAAATGGAGATATTATATTCTGGAATCCAGTTTTAAATAGTGCTTTTGAATTATCATCTATGGGAATCAGAGTAGATAAGGAAGCATTATTGTATCAACTTGAATCAGAAGATGCAATGGATAGAAGAGAATTACAGTTCCACAAAATGCTTTTAGAAGATAAACTTCCTTTAACTATGGGTGGAGGAATTGGACAATCTAGAATATGCATGTTCTTCTTAAGAAAAGCACATATAGGAGAGGTTCAATCATCTATATGGTCTGATGAAGTTATAGAGGAATGTGAAAAATTAGGAATTAAATTACTTTAAGAAAAAAGGAATTGAAGTTGGTTATTAAACCTTCTTCAATTCCTTTTTTATTTTATTTATTTCTTAATGAAGTTCTTTTGTATATTTCTATACATATTGCTGTAATAGTAAAGATAATCACGTATATAATATTGTTAAACAAATTTATAGTATATAAAGAAATATCTATTTCAAACATGTTTGAAATAATATTCATTATTATTTCATAACCAATCATTATAAATATTATTAGCGATACATTCCATTTGTTATTGAATATGGATAAATTGAATGGAAAAGGAATGAAAGCTTTTTCCTGTTGATTTTTTTTAGATAAAGGTATTATAAGGAGAGAAATAATACTTACTAAGAAAAAATTACTTACAGTAATATTAAGCGTAAAGTTAAAATTATTTAAAAGTCCTTTAGTTAATAATATCACTAATACTAGAGAAAATGTAAAAAGAATATATTGCTGAATATAATTTAAAATTTTATAAATAGGAGTCTTTCCAGTATTATATTCTTTAATTATTGAATCACAGAATTTTTTATAGTCATCTCCAATAAATAAATGCATATTCTTATCTTCTGCTTGAGTTTGCAGCATTATATCCATTATCTGCTGTAGTATTTCTTCTTTTTCGTATCCTCTTAAATTGCTATTTTGAATGTATGTACACATACTTTTAAATATCATTAGATTTTTGCTATTTAATTTCTTTTGTTCTTGCAATCTTATTTTTTTTAATTTTAATTCTAATAACATATTTATTCCTCCAAAACATTATCAATATTTTTTTTGATTTTGTTCCAAGAAGTTATGAACTCCTCTAATTCTTTAATTCCTTCATCTGTAATATAATAGTATTTTCGCATAGGTCCTAAAGGTGATTTTTTCATAATAGAGTATAATAATTTTTTCTTTTCTAATCTTATAAGTATGGGATAAACACTACCTTCTGTAATTTCTTCAAATCCATAATTTAATAACTTTTCGCATATCTCATACCCATAAGTTTCATGTTTGCTAACTACATTTAAAATGCATCCTTCCAATAAACCTTTTAATATCTGTGTTGTCTTAGCCATATATTCACCTACTTTGTATTACATAATAGTCTATATGTAAATATTATCCTAACTACTTTGTAATGTCAAGTAGTAATGTAAATTTTTTGAATTATTTGGTTCTTATGTTTAGAGAATGAAAGATAAGATATAATTTAAAGTAATACACAAATTTCTAATTTATTTTTATTTTTAATATGATATTATTAAGGTAATCCTTATTAATAATGTATAGAGCAAGAACGGTAATGTGATTATGGAAATAAGGAGAAAGGAGGAAAATATTCTTTGGAAGAAAATATACAGATTAAAAACACAGAAGAGTTTTGCCACCTGCATGTCCATACAGAATATAGTCTTCTAGATGGTTCGGGTAAAATAAGTAAGCTGATTGCAAGAGCAAAGGAATTAGGCATGAAAAGTCTTGCAATAACAGATCATGGATCAATGTATGGATGTGTGGAATTTTATAAGCAGGCAAAAGCACAAGGGATAAAACCTATTATTGGATGTGAAATATATGTAGCAGCAAAGTCTATGCATATAAAAAACAATGATAAGGAAAATAGGACTCATCACTTAGTTCTTTTAGTTAAGAATGAAGAAGGATATAAAAACCTGATGAAGATAGTATCTAAGGCGTCTATAGATGGATTTTATTATAAGCCTAGAGTTGATCATGAATATTTAAAAACACATAGTGACGGATTAATTGCCTTAGGAGCTTGTTTAGCAGGAGAGGTTCAAGCAAACTTACTTGATAATAATATAGAAAAAGCTAAGGAAGCTGCACTTTTTTATAAAGAGACTTTTAAAGATGGTTTTTATTTGGAGCTCCAATACCATGGTATTGAAGAACAGCTTAGAGTTAATGATATGCTTTTGGATTTATCAAAGAAAATGGATATTCCTCTTGTTGCTACTAATGATGTTCATTATATTAGAAAAGAGGATACAAAATCTCATGAGGTACTGCTTTGTATTCAGACAGGAAAAACTTTAGAAGATGAAAACAGGATGCACTATGAGCCAGAACAGTTTTATTTAAGATCACCAGAAGAGATGTATGAGAGATTTGCTTATGCACCTGAAGCTTTAAAAAATACAGTAAAAATTGCTGAGGAATGTAATTTTGATTATAAATTTCATGAATCTAAGCTTCCTAATTTTCCACTGCCAGAAGGAACTGATCATTATGAGTATATGAGAGAATTGTGCTACAAAGGATTAAAGGAAAGGTATACTGATATAGATGAACAGTTAAAGGAAAGATTGGAATATGAGCTTAGTGTAATTAAACAAATGGGCTATGTAGATTATTTTTTGATTGTTTGGGACTTTTTCAGATTTTCTAACGAAAAAGAAATAATTACAGGACCAGGACGAGGCAGTGCGGCAGGTTCGTTGGTAGCGTATACTTTAGGAATAACTAAAATAGATCCTATTAAATATAATCTTATATTTGAACGTTTTTTAAATCCTGATCGTGTATCCATGCCAGATATTGATAGTGACTTTTGCTATGAGAGACGAGGCGAGGTTATAGATTATGTTGTAGATAAATATGGCAAAGATAATGTGTCACAGATAGTTACATTTGGAACAATGGCGGCTAGAGCTTGTATTAGAGATGTGGGAAGGGCTATGAATTATTCTTATGCAGAAGTAGATAGAATCGCTAAAATGATACCCACAGTGCTAGGAATAACAATAGATAAAGCGTTAGAGATGAATCAAGAACTTAAGCTTGACTATGAAAG
Organism: Clostridium sp. ZS2-4; assembly: GCF_026719745.1. Taxonomy (GTDB): domain Bacteria; phylum Bacillota; class Clostridia; order Clostridiales; family Clostridiaceae; genus Clostridium_H. Next base: position 19,567 of record NZ_JAPPRQ010000027.1, on the reverse strand, counting down.
TGATGATAGAATAAAGGAATTAATAGATGTTGCCAGGAATCTCGAAGGACTTCCAAGACATACCTCTACCCATGCAGCAGGAGTTGTTATTGCATCAGAACCTTTAGTAAATTATGTTCCGCTATTAAAAAATGAAGAGTCAATAGTAGCTCAGTTTACTATGAATACTTTAGAAGAGTTGGGACTTTTGAAAATGGACTTTTTAGGGCTTAGAACTCTTACGGTTATGAGAGATGCAGTAGAGCTTATAAAACAAAATATTGGAGAAGAGATTGACCTCGATAAAATAGATTTTGAAGATGCAAATGTGTACAAAATGCTTGGAAAAGGAAAAACTATAGGTGTATTTCAATTAGAATCTCCAGGAATGACTAGCTTTATGAAAGAGCTAAAACCAGAGAGTTTGGAGGATATTATAGCGGGAATAAGTCTTTATAGACCAGGGCCTATGGCAGAAATACCAAGATATATTAGAAATAAGAATAATCCTGACAAGGTAGAGTATGAAACCCCTGAACTTGAGCCAATACTTGGTGTTACCTATGGATGTATGGTATACCAGGAACAGGTTATGCAAATAGTTAGAGATTTGGCTGGATATTCTATGGGAAGAAGTGATCTTGTTAGACGTGCCATGTCAAAGAAAAAGCATAAGGTTATGGAAGAGGAAAGAAAGAACTTTATATATGGAATAGTAGACGAAAATGGAAATATTGAGGTTTCAGGATGTATCAGGACTGGCATAAGTGAAACGGCAGCTAATAAAATTTATGATTCTATGATGGATTTTGCTTCCTATGCTTTCAATAAATCTCATGCGGCAGCTTATGCTGTTGTGGCGTATGAAACTGCATATTTAGCTTATTATTATCCAACAGAGTATATGGCGGCTATGCTGAACAGTGTAAGAGGAAATAGTGACAAGGTAGCTTTTTATACAAGATCTATACAGGATAATAACATTGAATTGCTTCTTCCAGATATTAATGAAAGCTTTGGAAAATTTACAGTTGAAAATAATAAAATTCGCTTTGGACTTGCAGCAGTTAAAAATGTTGGAGATAATATTATAGATAATATTGTAAAGGTTAGAAATAAAAAGGGTAAATTCACAAGCTTTATTGATTTTTGCAATAAGGTAGATTCAAGCTGCATAAATAAAAGAATGATAGAAAGCTTGATAAAGGCAGGGGTATTTGATTGCTTTTGTGTATACCGTTCACAACTTTTAGCTGTTTATGAAAGAATAATAGATTCGATAATTAATCAGAGAAAGCGAAACATTGATGGTCAAATGAGTTTATTCTCAGGGTTTGAAAATGAGTTTAAACAAATAGAAATAAAATATCCTGATATAAGAGAATTTGATAAAAAGTATCTATTAGCTATGGAAAAGGAAATGACGGGAATTTATTTATCAGGACATCCTTTAGAGGATTATGAAGATACTCTTAAAAATATGACTTCAGCTCGAAGTATAGATATAATAGGAGATGAAGCATTAGAAGAAGAATTAATGGATGAAGCTGCAAAGCATGTAGAAGAGGAAAATGCTAAAATTAAAGATGGACAGAGAGTTATTATTGGAGGTATTATAAGTGAAGTAAACAGGAAAATAACTAAAAATAATACTATGATGGCTTTTGTAAAGTTAGAAGATTTATATGGAACAATAGAGACAATAATTTTTCCAAAGGTTCTTGAAAAGTTCAATGAATTAATAAGAGAGGATGAAATTGTTTTAATAAAAGGTAGAGTAACAAAGAGAGAAGATGAGCAGCCAAAAATTTTATGTGATAATATTCAAACACTATTAAAAACCTCTAATAAAAAATTATATATTTTAGTTGAAGAATATAAAGAAGTTATGAAGACAAAAAATGAACTGAAAAATAATGTGTTGAGAAATAAGGGAAATGTACCTGTATTTATATGTACTAAGAAAGAAAGAAAAAAATATATGTTAAGCAGAGATTTTTGGGTTCAGGAAGAAGAAGAATTATTAAATTACTTAGTGGACAAATTTGGAAGAGAAAATATAAAAGTACTATAAACTAAAATTTATAGTATATTTATTTCTAAGGTTAAACAAAATATTATTAGGAAAATACAAAAATAATATTAATTTTTATCATGAATTTAATATTATTTTTGTATTTAGATAATAAATTTTAATGAAAAAAATAAAAAAAAATGATATACTATCCATAGTTGAGAATAGTAGTAAACTAGCTAGTTTATAGTTTGAACGGGATGAAATATGTCCCGGTAGTTTCAGGAGGGAGTAATTATGAAAACAATTGCTGTTTTAACAAGTGGTGGAGATGCACCAGGAATGAATGCTGCCATAAGGTCAGTAGTAAGAGCTGGCTTAGACAGAGGCCTTAAAGTAATGGGGATTCAAAGAGGGTATAGTGGTTTAATAAATGGTGAAATTTTTGAAATGGGACGTCATAGTGTATCTGATATAATTCAAAGAGGTGGGACGATTTTAAGAACAGCTCGTTGTGAAGAATTTAGAACAGAAGCAGGAAGAAAAAAAGCTGTTAATATCCTAAAAGCCTTTGGAATAGATGGACTGGTAGTAATAGGAGGAGATGGTTCTTTCCAAGGAGCTAGATTATTATCAAAATTGGGAATATCTACAATTGGTTTACCAGGAACTATAGACAATGATTTAGCTTATACAGATTATACAATAGGCTTTGATACTGCCTTAAATACTGTTTTAGATGCAATAAACAAGTTAAGAGACACATCATCTTCTCACGAAAGAGCTAGTATAGTAGAAGTTATGGGAAGAAACTGTGGTGATTTAGCTCTTTTTGCTGGAGTTGCAGGTGGAGCTGAAAGTGTTATAGTTCCTGAAAAAGGGTTTGATGAGGATGAATTATGCAAAAAAATTCTAGAAGGAAAACTAAGAGGAAAGCTTCATAATTTAATTATTTTAGCAGAAGGAGTAGGGGGAGCTGAAAGTTTAGCTAAAAGAGTTCAAGAGGTAACGGGAATTGAAACAAGAGCAACAATTCTTGGACATATTCAAAGAGGTGGAAGTCCAACAGCTTTTGATAGAGTGCTGGCTTCAAGAATGGGAGTTAGAGCAGTAGAATTATTAATAGAGGGAAAATCTTCTAGGGTAGTTGGGATAAGAGAAGGAAAAACAGTAGATGACGATATTGAAGAAGCTTTAGCTGTTGAAAGAAAATTTGATGATGAGCTATATAATATAGCTAATATATTATCATATTAAAAACTTACTTAAAGGAGAGTAAATTATGCAAAAAACTAAAATGATTTTTACTATTGGACCAACAAGTGAAAGTGAAGAAGTGTTATCACAATTAATTGAGGCTGGAATGAATGCTGCAAGACTTAACTTTTCACATGGAGACCATGAAGAACATGGTAATAGAATAAATACAATAAAAAAATTAAGGACAAAGTATAACAAGCCTATAGCAATAGTTTTAGATACAAAAGGACCAGAAATCAGAACCAAAGATTTTGCAGAAAAAATTGAATTGAAAGAAGGAAGCAGATTTACAATCTATTGTGGAGAAGATGTACTTGGAGATGCTACAAAATGTTCTATAACATATGATAATTTATACAAAGATGTAAAGCAAGGTAATACTATATTAATAGATGATGGATTAGTTGGTCTTACTGTAGAAGAAATTGAAGGAAATAAGGTGCACTGTATAGTTGCAAATAGCGGATTTGTATCAAGTAAAAAAGGAATAAATGTTCCAAATGTATCAATAAAATTACCTGCAATTACTGAAAAAGACGAATCAGATTTAATATTTGGATGTAAACAAGAAATAGATATGGTAGCTGCTTCATTTATAAGAAAGGCAGCAGATGTTCTAGCTATTAGAAAAGTATTAGAACAAAATGGTGGAAGCGACGTTCAAATATTTTCAAAGATAGAAAGCCAAGAGGGTGTTGATAATATAGATGAAATTATCAAATTCTCTGATGGTATAATGGTTGCCAGAGGAGATATGGGAGTTGAAATTCCTATAGAAAAAGTTCCAGTAGTTCAAAAAATGATTATAGAAAAATGTAATAAAGCTGGAAAACCAGTTATTACTGCTACTCAAATGTTGGATTCTATGATGAGAAATCCAAGACCTACAAGAGCAGAAGCTTCTGACGTTGCAAATGCAATTTTTGATGGTACAGATGCAGTTATGCTAAGTGGAGAATCTGCAAATGGTAAATATCCTGTTGAAGCAGCAAAAACTATGGCTAGAATAGCTATGACTGCTGAAGCTCAAATCGATTATGAAGCTGCTTTAAATAAAAGAAAAGAAAATGCATTATCAAATGTAGCAAATGCAATAAGTCTTGCTACTTGCTCAACAGCAAGAGAACTAAATGTTTCAGCTATAATAACAGCTACACAAACAGGAAGTACAGCTAGAATGGTTTCTAAGTATAAACCAGAATGTCCAATAATTGCAGTTACTCCTAATGAAGAAATAGCAAGAAAATTAGCATTAAACTGGGGCGTATTCCCTATATGCGCAAGAAAATTTGATTCAACTGATGAAATGATAACTGAATCAGTAAATAAAGCAAAAGAATGCGGATATGTTGAAAATGGAGATTTGGTTGTAGTAGCAGCAGGAATACCTGTACATTATTCAGGAACTACAAATATGCTTAAAGTTCATATTGTTGGTGATGTTCTTGTACAAGGTAAGGGAGCGGGAACATTCCCAGGATATGGAACGGCTAAAGTGGTTAAAAATGCAAAAGAAGCTGCAGAAAAAGTAGAAAATGATGATATTTTAGTAGTGAAAAACTTAGATAGAGATTACATGGATATCTTAGATAGAGTTGCTGGTGTTGTATCAGAACAAGGAGGATTAACTTCTCATATGGCTATTGAATGTCTATCAAGAGGAATTCCACTAATTTGTAGTGCTGGTGGTGCTATGGATGCTATAAAAACTGGAGCATTTATAACTCTTGATGTTGCTCGTGGAGTTGTTTACAGTGGAAGAGCAAATATAGTTTAATATAATGAATTAATTTGGGTAACAAAAGGAATGTATGAATTTAACACTCATTCCTTTTGGATAGTGTTTTGAAATTTAAAAATTAAATTCTATAAAAAATTAAAAAATATCTAGATTACTTGAAATATATATGATACAATGTATAGATGAAATTTAACTTAGAATAAACATTTTTTAATACAATAGTGAGATGATAAAAATAAATAATCATAAAACTTGGTTATTTATTTTTATTTGGTATAATTTGTATGCAACTGGTTAAACTATTATAATAAACTATGTTAACTAGGGTACTGATTCCATTCTTAGCATCCTTATTTATAAGGATGCACTTTTTTTATATTTTTTTAGATGAGGTTACAATTTATATAAAAAAATTTATAATAATTTTATTCGATAACTTAGTAGTTGCACTAATATACAAATAATTTGGAGGTAACAATTATGATCGGAACCATAGTTAATTTTTTTGCTATCATTGTAGGAAGTTTTATTGGAATATTGCTAAAAGGTGGAATAAGTGAAAAGGTAAGTAAAAATATAATGAACGGATTATCTTTATGTGTTTTGTTTATAGGTATCATAAATATCATAGATACTTATGATAAGTTGGAGTCAAATAGTATACTTATAATTATTATTTCTGTTGTTATAGGGGCAGTAATAGGAGAAATGATAGATATACAAAATAGAATAGATATGCTTGGGAAAAAAATAGAAGAAAAATTCACAAAAAAAAGTGGAGGAATAGCAGAAGGATTTGTAACCTGCAGTTTATTATTCTGTATTGGAGCTATGGCTATTGTTGGTTCTCTTGAAAGTGGACTTCTAGGAAGTCATAAAACTCTTTTCGCAAAATCAGTGCTTGATGGAATTACGTCTATTATATTTGCGTCATCCTTAGGTATAGGTGTTATGATATCTGCTGTATCTGTATTTATATATCAAGGCTTGATAACTATTGGAGCAAGTTTCTTAAAAGGAATATTAATTGGGTCAGTAATAAATAACATGACAGCAATAGGAGGTATCCTTATAATTGGACTAGCTTTTAATGTGTTAGGAATAACAAAAATAAAAGTGGCAAATTTACTTCCAGCTATATTTTTACCTGTACTATACCAATGCTTTATGTATATGCTTTATTAAAAAGAAGAGTTTTAATATTTTAACTTTATTTTTAAATAGGTGCATAAAAACTCCTAAAAGCCAAAAAATATGTATATATAATTAGGTAAGGAGGATTTTATCATGGATACAAAACTAAGCTGCAGTGCAGGAAATTGTGTTCACAACATAAATGGATTATGTACGGCCCGAGAGATAAGAGTAGAAGGAATAACCGCTTCAATAAGTGCTACAACTCAGTGTGGTACCTTTGCAGAAAAGGGTTTGAAAAATGCTTTGACAAATTTAGCTAATATGAATGTAGTTGGGGAAGTAAAACAAATATTTTCTCGAAATTCTTCTATTGAGATGAGTCCAAAGGTTACATGTGATGCAGAAAACTGCGTTTATAATCAAAATAAACTATGTAATGCTGACAGTGTACAAATAAATGGATTAACAGCACATGCAAGCGATGCAACTCAGTGTGAAACTTTTAAACAAAGTTAAACTTTAAGCTTTTCTGTTTTGACAGAAAAGCTTTTAATTTTGGTTGTTTTTTTGATAAAATGTAATACAGCGATAATAATAAGAATGAAATGGAATGGAGATAGAATAAATGGAGAAAGTTATACCAGTAGAAAAAAATAAAGAATATGATGTTGAAATATCAGGATTAGGATATGAAGGAGAAGGCGTAGCTAAAATAGATAATTATACAATTTTTATACATGGAGCAATGTTAGGTGAAAAGGTTAGAGTTAAAATAGTGAAAGTTAAAAAAAGTTTTGCTTTTGGTAAACTTATAGAAATATTAGAAGCTTCAAAAGATAGAAGGGAGCCAGTTTGTAGTATATATAAAAGATGTGGTGGATGCAGTCTTCAGCATTTATATTATGAAGCTCAGCTTGAATTCAAGAAAAATAGAGTTAGGGACGTTTTAGAGAGAATAGGAAAACTACAAATCAGTAATCAGTTACTAGTAACCAGTAATCAGGAAAAAGATAATGAAGGGGTTATTTTACATAATACCACAGGTATGAAAGAGCCTTATAGATATAGAAACAAGGTACAGCTTCCGGTAGGAAAAGAAAATGGTGATATAAAAATTGGTTTCTATGCGCCTAGAAGTCATGACATTATAGATATGCAAACTTGTCATATCCAGGATGAGACTGCTGATAAGGTTGTAAAGTTTACAAAAGAGTGGATGAAAAAATATAATATTAATGCTTATAATGAAGAAAAAAATAGTGGATTAGTAAGACATATAATGATAAGACGAGGATTTAAGACTAATGAAGTTATGGTAGTTATAGTAACTAAGGAGAAAAAACTTCCACATAAAGACGAATTTATAAAATTAATTAGTGAAAATATAGATGGAATAACCAGCATAGTTCAAAACATAAATCCTAAGAAAACAAATGTTATTTTAGGTGAAGAGTGCATAACACTTTATGGTAGAGATTTTATAAGTGATTATATCAATGAATTTAAATTTAACATATCACCGCTATCCTTCTTTCAGGTTAATCCTGTGCAAACGGAAGTATTGTACAATAAAGCACTAGAATATGCGGATTTAAGCGGCAATGAAGTAGTTTTTGATGCATACTGCGGTACGGGAACCATATCGTTATTTTTGTCTAAAAATGCTAAAAAGGTATATGGAGTAGAGATAGTGCCACAGGCCATAGAAAACGCAAAAATAAATGCAGAACAAAATAATGTAGATAATGTTGAATTTCAAGTAGGAAAATCAGAAGAAGTTATTCCACAATTGATTAAAAATGGTGTGAAAGCTGATGTAGTAGTAGTAGATCCCCCAAGAAAAGGCTGTGACAAAGTCCTTTTAGAAGCTATTGCAAAAATGGGACCTGATAGAATAGTGTATGTTTCATGTGATGCCTCAACGCTTGCAAGAGATTTAGGAATATTAGAAGAATTAGGATACAAAACGAAAGAAGTACAGCCAGTAGATATGTTCCCACAAACTGGCCATGTGGAAACTGTAACCTGGTTAAGAAAAGAATAGATATATGTATGATATATCTATAGTTGGGGCAGGAGTTAGTGGGATATTTCTTGCATATACTCTGTTACAGACAGAAACAAAATTGAAAATATTGATGATAGAAAAGGGAAGAAATTTCATAGACAGGATATGTCCAATTGAAAGTGAATTAAGTGAAAAATGTATTAATTGCAAAGTATGCAATAAGATTCAAGGATTTGGTGGCATGGGCAGGTCAGAGGGGAAGTTTAATTATACTAATGATTTCGGCGGCCATTTAGGTGAAAAAATAGGAAATGAAAATGCAATAAACTTAATGGAGTATGTGGATAAAACCTTATGTTTATTTGGAGGAGATAAAGTTAAATTATATAGTACAGAAAATGAAAAGCTTAGTAGAATAGCAAAGGAAAATAATTGCAGTATACTAACTACAAAAGTAAGACACTTGGGAACTACATTGTCTTATGAAATTTTAAATAAAATGTATTTATATCTTAAGGATAAGGTTGATATTAAGTTTGAGACAGAAATAATTTCTATAGATAAAATGAATAATGTATTTAACTTGAATAGTAACGAGAATGTTTTTAAGTCCAAGGTAGTTGTATTAGCTACAGGTATAAGTGGAGGAGAGAGATTTATGGAATATTGTAAATCTTTCGATATTGAACCATATAGATCCAGGGTAGATTTAGGGATAAGAGTTGAAATGAAGGGTAATCAGCTAGACTCTATTTTTAAAGAATCTTTTGAAACTAAGATTAGTTACCAAGGCGATGAATTTGAAGCCACAACTTATTGTATGAATCCTAAAGGAAAAGTTATCAAAAAACATCAAGAAGGACTTGTTCTGGCAGATGGGCAAAATTATCTTGAAACCCATAAGCCGAGTTGTAATTTGAATTTCTCGGTTTTTGTACCTAAATACTTTTCTTCTTCTAAGGATTCAAAGGAGTATGCAAGAAGTATAATAAAATCTATAAATCAAGGAAGAGAAAGAATAGTCATTCAAAGATTCAAGGATTTGATAAAAAATAGAGTAACTACAAAAGAACAACTTGCTAAAAACAGTATTCAACCGACTCTTAAAGGTGAGGGTGGAAATTTGTATAATGAAATTCCCAAAATCTATATCGATGCTTTATTGAAAATTTTTGAATTAATAGAAAATCTAATGGGTAAAGAAATTCATAAAGACACTTTATTATATGGAATTGATGCAAAATTTTATGAACCTGAGATTAATACTAATGCATATTTTCAGACTACAGAGGAAGGGCTTTATGTTATAGGTGATTGTTCGGGAACAACCTATTCTTTATCTCAGGCTGCAGCTAGTGCAGTATATCTTGGCAGATATCTTTTGAACAATCATAATAGTTTATTTAAAACTTAATTCAATAATAAAAATAGAAAACAAAACTAGTATAGGAAATTTCTATAAAAATAAAATTTGCAACTACAGATGGAAAAGAACAAAAACAATTATGTTGTCAGAAATATAAAAGGGAAAGAATTAAGGGAAAAGCCTTGATTTTTTCCCTTTTTGAATAAAATATAAAAATAAATTAAAATTTAAATCAATATATGGAATTGTTTAAAGAAAATTTAGAAAATAATAAAATATTCGAAAGAAAAATGTTGAAGTTTGCATAAAATATGATAAAATTAAGTGAATTTTAGTAAAAAGATTAAGCAAATGGTCTTATAAAAAACAAAATTATGCAAATAATCAATAAGTTTATTTTAAACTAAGTATATTAGGTATGGGGACTGAGGAATGAAGCGTAAAAGATTCTATAATTAGCCTAAATATTATTAAATTAATTTTGTTTTATAAGAAGTTTGAGGATTTGACTTAATTGTAAAAATTAAAAGGGGGGAGAAATATGTCAAGAAGAGCATTTGAAAAAATGAGAAAATCAGTGGTTAATTTTACTGTGGCATCAATGCTGTTAGGAACAGCATCACCTATTTTACATTCAATGAATGTAATGGCTGTAGAAGCAAAGAATGCCGCTGTAAAACGTAGTGTTATGTATTATGGAGATTGGTCAATCTGGGGAGGACAAGATAATTTTTATCCCAAAGATATACCAGCAGATAAATTAACACATTTAAATTTTGCGTTTTTAGATTTTGACAGTAATGGAAATTTAATATTTACAGATAAAGGAGCAGCTGTTGAAGCACCAGTAGGTCAAGACGGCGTTCAATGGGGAGCGAGCAATGCAGGTATATTACCAGCATTACAAGATTTGCGTGCTAAAAATCCTAATTTAAAAATAGGAGTTTCACTTGGGGGTTGGTCAAAGAGTGGCGACTTTTCAGCAGTAGCTGCTGATCCAGTCAAACGTAAAGCTTTTGTTGAAAATATTTTAAAGTTTATAAAGTATACAAATATGGATTTTGTAGATATAGACTGGGAATATCCAGGAGCAGTTCGTCAGCCAGATTTAGTTGATAATAAAAATGATGAGGGGACTCCACATTCAATACCAGAAGATAAGCAAAATTATATAAAACTTTTACAAGATATACGTGAAGGTTTAGATAGACAAGGTAAAGAGTTAGACAAGACATATGAGTTATCAGTTGCTCTACCAGTATCAAAAGAAAAATTAGACACAGGTATAGATGTTGATGCACTTTTTGATATTGTAGATTTTGCAAATATAATGACCTATGATATGCAAGGTGCTTGGAGTGAAATAAGTGGTCACCAAACAGGATTATACACGAACCCTAATGATCCAAATAAAAATAATGGACTATCAGTAGATGAAAGTGTTAAATATTTGGAAAGTAAAGGGGCTGAGTCAGAAAAAATAGTGGTAGGCGCTGCTTATTATACACGTGGTTGGGAGAAGGTAACAGAAGGAATAGATCCACAGAATCCTGGATTATTTGGACAAGCTACTTTTGTTGGAAAAGACGCTGATCAAACACTAAGTCGTGGAGCAGAAAATGAAGCACCGCTTAAAGTTGGAGAAGGTGGACGTCGTGGAGGTGTTTGGTCATACCGTAGTTTGGATAAGTTAAAAGCTAAATACCCAGGGATTAGAGAATATTGGGACGATTCAGCTAAAGCTCCATATCTTTATGACCCAAATACAGGAGCATTCTTCACATATGATAATGTACGTTCAATTGGAGAGAAAACAAAGTATGTAAATGATAATAACTTAGGTGGTATGATTGCTTGGATGGCATCACAAGATGCTCCGACAACTAATTCAAGTAGACGTGATGAATTGACAAATGCAACTAAACAAGGTTTATTTGGCAGCGGAGAATTACCAAAGTATGAAATAAAATATGATGATTTAGATGTTACAGCTACAGTTACTACTTTTAAAGAAAGCTGGGGAACAGCTGGTGGGTATGAAATAACTATAAAGAATAATGAAACAGTTAATGAATCAAATGATGTTTTAAGAAGTACTGAAACATCGGCAGAAAGTATAAAATTACCTAAGTTCTATATAAAAAATGATGGAGGACCATTAACAGGAGATTATACTGCAGGTATAGTTACAAATGAAAATGGGATGACTATAGTTGATTTATCATCTATATGGGATGGTAATGAAATAAAGCAAGGCGAATCATACACATTTAGATTAAAGTGTGCTGTAGCTCCTGAAGATACATCAAACATAAAAGGAATAGATTTGGTTCAACGTATTACAAAATCAAGTCCGGAAATTGCAAGACAATCAATTTATGGTGATGAAATCAGTAATCCAGAAGAAAATACAAAACCAACAATTTTAGGAGTATCAAATAAAACTATAAATGTTGGAGATGAGTTTGATCCAAAAGCTGGAATTACAGCAGCAGATAAAGAAGATGGAGATTTAACAAGTAAAATTCAAATTGAAGGATCAGTTGATACAAGTAAAGCTGGAATTTACACATTAACGTATAGTGTATTGGATAGTAAGGGATTAACAGCTGCTGAAACTTGTATAGTTACTGTTAAAGAACAAGTACAATCAGATTCAAATTTTGGAGTTGGACAAGGTATTGAATGGCCAGCACAAGTAAATACACCATTTACAGATATGCTTAGATGGATAAACAATCCTGAGTACTCAAATAACGGAACTGTAAACCTAGTGAAAATTTCAGAGGATACAGGCATAAAATTCTTTAATTTAGGATTTATACAAGCTATCTCATCAACAATTGTAGATGGAAAACTGCAGTGGGGCTGGGGTGGATATTCAGTTCTCAATGAACAAAATAATGATAATACTCAATATCAAGGTATAAAGAAATCAATAAAAGAGCTTCGTGAGATAGGTGGAGATGTTGCTATTTCATTTGGTGGAGCTAATGGTACAGCTCCATGGCAAGCAACTCAAGATGTGAATGTACTTACAAATACTTATAGAGAGTTAGTTAAAGGATATGGATTAACTAACATTAACTTAGATATAGAAGGTGCTTCACAAGGTAAAACTATAAATATAGCAAATGCAAAAGCTATAAAAGCTGTCCAAGATGAAACAGGAGTAGATGTAGTACTTACAATACCAGTAATGCCAACAGGACTTACTCAAGATCAAATAAATGTTTTAGAAGCATATCTTTCACAAGGTGTTGATTTGCAGGTAGTAAATCTTATGACTATGTGCTATGGTACAGGTTCGCTTTTACCAGGAGAAGATTATGGTACTGCTTCAGTAAGAGCAGTAGATAATGCTAAAAATCAATTAAAGGATGTTTATAAGAATTTTGCAAATATGGATTTAACTGATGAAGAAGCTTATGCAAAACTTGGGACAACTCCTTCAATAGGATTTGAATCATCAGCACACCCAATATTTACTACAGATATGGCGCAAGTAGTAGTTAATCATGCTATAGAAAAGAAATTGGGTATGACATCATATTGGTCAATGAATAGAGATGCAAAGTTAGAATCAAATACTGGAATACCATCACAATATGCTTTTACAAACATATTCAAAAATTTTGAAAATGGAGAAGTTAAGCCGCCGCAAAATACAAAACCAGTATTATCAGGGATTGAAAATAAAACAATAAAAGTTGGAGATACATTTGATCCAATGCAAGGCATAACTGCAACAGATAAAGAAGATGGTAATATAACAGATAAAATTCAAATTCAAGGAACAGTGGATACAAATACAGCTGGAAATTACACATTAACTTATACAGTTTCAGATAGTGAAGGTTTAAGTGCAACTAGACAATGTACAATAACAGTTGTAGAAGAGTCAGGAGAAGATATACAAGCTTGGAGCAGAGAATATGCTCAATCTCATGGATATTTACCAGGAGTTAAAGTAACTCATAAAGGTAAGATATGGCTTCAAGTAGGAAGTGCTGCTTCATGGTGGGCTGAACCAGGTACTGCATGGGTTACGGAGTGGCAAGCTATAGGTGATGACCCTAATTATGTTGAGCCGCCTATAGAAGAATGGAGTGAATCATACCAAAGTTCTCATGGTTATGCAGCAGGAACTAAGGTAATGTATAAAGGACATAAATACCTTCAAACTGGAGGAACATCAGGTATGGCAACAGTTTGGTGGGGAGAGCCAGGAACACCATCAGGAGATGCTTTTTGGAAATTAATAGATTAAAATATAAAGATTAAGAATCATAACCCGTTGTAATTAATTTGCAATGGGTTAGGTTTAACTGTAACTTTTTAACGGTACAAATACATATCTTATATTATATATATTTTATAAGGGGGCAAAAGATGTTAAACAAATTTATTGAAACAGAGGTGTCTGATGTAGAGAAGAATAATAATATAGAAAGGAAGAAAAGTGTTCAAAACAATAAAACGGAAAAAAATCAAATTCATGAACACAATGTAAGCAAGGAAGAAAAATCAAATGAAAATCAGAAATTAAGTAAAAATTGTGAAATTGGACCATTGACACCGCGGCAGTATAGTGAAAAAGCATATAAAATACGCACAGATGCAGCTAGTTTTCAAAAGGATATTCCTATTCCAGGTCACTCTTGCAATGGAGATGCAGGATTATATCCAAATAAAATTGCAAATTACTCTAAGGCACTGCCACATAATGCATTAGGTGAGGTTAATATGGGTGCCTATAATATATGGCTTAAGGCTTTAACAACGGGTAATCCTGAAATGTTTGAAGAAATACCTTTAGGTGGCGTTAGAAAATTTGCAAATCCTCAGGGGGCATATGCATTTGATTTGGAAGGTCCTAATGCTCATCACTTAACTATGCCTGTACCGCCTAACTTTAGTAGTGCATGGATGGGGAGTGAGATGGCTGAAAATTATTGGAGAGCATTAACTCGTGATATACCTTTTGCAGAATATGATAAGGATCTTCTTATTCATGAAGCAGCTCATGACATGTCAAAATTTTCAGAATATTATGGACCAAAAGATGGTGGAGCGGTTACTCCAGGAACATTGTTTCGTGGTAATACTGTTGGAGATTTAGTTGGACCTTATATTTCTCAATTTTTGTGCAAGGATGTTCCATTTGGATCTAAAATTCTTGAGCAACAATATCGTACTACATTACATGGAAAGGACTATATGACTTCATATGATGAATGGTTAAGCATTCAAAATGGAGGTGCTCCTGGCAGTTCTGGTATATTTGATCCTAAACCTCGTTATATTCGAAATGGTAGGGATTTAGGAGAATGGGTTCATGGAGATTTTACGTATCAAAGTGTTTTAAATGCTTGTTTGATTTTATTAAGTTTTGGAGATAAAGCACTATGCTTGGAAAATCCTTACTTATGTTCAAAAACACAAGTTGGTTTTATTACTTTCGGGGCAGCCTACATTTTAGATTTGATTGGGAAATCAGCAAGGATAGCACTGGAAGCTGCTTGGTTTCAAAAATTTCTAGTTCATCGCCGATTACGTCCAGAGGAATTTGGTGGACGTGTTCATAATAATTTAACAGGGGCTACTAGTTATCCTATTAATTCTGAATTATTAAATTGTAAGGCTGTTTCCAAAGTTTTTAATAAATATGGAACGTATTTGTTGCCTATGGCATATCCAGAAGGGGGTCCTACACATACATCATATCCAGCTGGTCATGCTTGTATTGCTGGAGCTGGTGTTACTATGATGAAAGCTTTTTTTAATGAAGATTTTATTATACCTAATCCAGTTGTAGCCAGTGCTGATGGATTATCGGTACTTCCTTATTCGGGTGTACCTTTGACTATAGGTGGGGAATTAAATAAACTTGGTTCTAATCTTTCTTTGGGCCGAGATACTGCTGGGGTTCACTGGCGTTCAGATGGAGTAGAGGGACTAAAAATAGGGGAAGCTGTTGCTATTGGTATTCTTCATGATTTTAAGAAAACCTATAATGAAGATTTTAAAGGCTTTTGTTTTACAAAGTTTGACGGAACTACAGTAATAATTTAAGTATACGTTAAGAGAGAAAATGAAAATGTAGATAAAGAGGATTTGGGGCTTAAGGTGGAGCTTTTACTCAATCTTAAGCAAATTCCTTAAAATATATAGGTAGAGGAGTATCTTTATGGATGTTTTTGTAGGAAGACAACCTATTTTTAACAATAAAAAGGAAACAGTTGCCTATGAGTTATTATATAGGTCAAATTATAAAAGTAATACCTTTAATAACTCAGATGGAAATAATGCAACATTGAATGTGCTGATAAATGGTTTTATTACTATGGGAATTAATAACGTAGTAGAAAATAAACCTGCTTTTATAAATTTTACAGAGGATTTACTCAAAACAGATACTATATATATGTTTTCATCAAAAGATATTGTAGTTGAAATATTAGAGACAGTTAAGCCATCTAATGAGATAATTGATAAGTGTAAGAAGTTAAAGAAACTAGGATATAAATTAGCTCTTGATGATTTTGTCTTTGATAAAAAATATATGGATTTAATAGAGTTCGCAGACATAATAAAAGTTGATTTTTTAGTTGTGAAAGGGATAGAAAGATTGGAAATCTTGAAACTGCTAAAAAAGATAAATAATAAATTGATATTTTTGGCTGAAAAAGTTGAAACCTATAAAGATTTTAAAGAAGCTCAGAAATATGGATATTCTATGTTTCAAGGATACTATTTTAGTAAGCCTGTGATTCTTTCATCAAAGGATATACCTATTGCAAAGTTTGATTATTTAAACTTAATGAATGAAATAAACAGGGAAAATTCAAGCTTAGAAGATTTAAAAAAAGTTATTATTAGGGATGTGTCTCTTTCGTACAAGTTTTTAAAGCTAACAAACTCATCATATTTCTCCTTCAAAAGAGAAATTAAATCTGTGAATGAGGCAATTGCTATTATTGGTGAAAAAAATTTAAGGTATTGGTTAAATGCTATTGTAATGCAAGATATGGGTAAAGGAAACTCCTTAGAATTGTTAAAAATCAGTCTTATAAGAGCAAAATTTGCTGAAACTCTTTTACTAAAAACACATCTTAAAAATAGATCTTTTGATGCTTACATAATGGGAATACTGTCAATGGTTGATTGCTTATTAAACAGGCCTTTACATGAACTTTTACAGGATTTGTTTGTTAGCAAAGATATAAAAAGAGCTTTATTGGAAAAAGAAAAAAATCTCTTTTATCATATTTATAAATTAATATGTTCATATGAAAATGGAAATTGGGATGATGTAATTTTGCTTTCCACAAAGCTTAATATAGATAGAAATGATATTTCAATAGTATATCTTGAATCAATTAAATGGGCAACAAATATTATGAGTCTATAAATTTAGGTGCTTTTTTTAGGTGTTTTTTAGTGTTGAAAAAAGATACATTCACTAATGTATAAATATGTGATAAAATAATGTTTTGGACTAGTGATAATATAAAACGCAAAACACCTAAGGAGGAAACAAAATGGATATAATTCATCAGGTGATTTCAAAGATTGATTCACTTCTTTGGGGGTGGCCGCTTTTAATTTTGTTATTGGGCACTCATATTTTTCTTACTATTAGACTTAAATTTATTCAAAGATATATTGGAAAAGCTATAAAGCTTTCTGTAACTAAGGATGAAGATTCAAAAGGAGATGTAACTCAGTTTGGTGCTTTAGCCACAGCTCTTGCATCAACAATTGGCACTGGAAATATAGTAGGAGTTGCAACAGCTATTTCTTTAGGGGGACCAGGAGCAGTATTTTGGACATGGATTACGGGAATTTTAGGTATTGCAACAAAATATAGTGAAGCATTACTTGCTGTAAAGTATAGAATCAAAACTAAAGATGGAGCTATGGTTGGAGGACCTATGTATGTTTTAGAATATGGGTTAAAGCAGAAATGGCTTGGCGTGTTATTTGCTATTTTTACAGCTGTTGCTGCCATTGGTACAGGATGTATGGTTCAATCTAATTCTATTGCAGGAATGGCTAATGATGTTTTGAACATTCCAACATGGATTACGGGATTAGTTCTTGCCGTACTGACAGCAATTGTAATACTTGGAGGCATTAAAAATATCGCAAAAGTAGCAAATATACTGATTCCTTTTATGGCACTTTTTTATATTGGAGGCTGTTTAATAATATTAATAATGAGTTATAAAACAGTTCCAGCATCTATTGCATTAATATTTAAGTATGCTTTTACAAAACAAGCAGCAGTAGGAGGATTTGCTGGTTCAAGCTTGATTGTGGCTATGAGATATGGAGTATCTAGAGGACTTTTCTCTAATGAATCAGGTCTTGGAAGTGCTCCTATTGTTTCAGCAGCTGCTCAAACAAAAAATCCTGTAAGGCAAGCTCTTGTAGCGTCAAGTGGTACTTTCTGGGATACTGTAATTGTATGTGCTATTACAGGAATTGTTCTAACTAATACAGGGGTTTGGAATAGGGGTCTTGAAGGTGGTCAGCTGACAAAAATGGCTTTCGATACAATAACAGGAGTAGGAACTATATTTTTAACTATAGCTTTAACTACTTTTGTATTTTCAACAATATTAGGGTGGTCATATTATGGTGAGAAAGCAGTTGAATACCTTGTTGGGAAAAAAGGTATAATCAGCTATAGAATATTATGGGTAATTATGGTTTTTGGAGGCGCTATATTCTCGCTGCAGTTTGTATGGGATCTATCAGATTTAGCTAATGGCTTAATGGCAATTCCAAATTTAATATCTCTTATAGCATTGAATGGGGTTATTGTTTCTGAGACGGAAAAATATTTGTGGAATAATAATTTAGATATGATTTCTCAAGAGGATGCTGCATAAATATGTAATAGTAAAGTTGCCGATATAAATAAATTGGTATACTTATTTATTTGTGATAAAATAGGTAATGTATACACATAAAAGGAGAGAGCGACTATGAAATTAAATAGTTTTTTAAAAGAATGGATAATGCCGATAGGAGTAGCGATTTTACTTGCAGTTTTAATAAATCAATTTTTATTTTTTCAGGTATCGGTACCTACAAAATCCATGTATCCTACAATTAAACCAGGAGATAGAATTATAGTTACGAGAGTTTATGATAAAAAGTCTTTAAATAGAGGAGACATTGTTGTTTTTTATTCAGATGAACTTAAGGAAACTTTAATAAAGAGACTTATAGGACTTCCAGGAGATGAAGTTAGGGTAGATAACAATAGAGATGTTTATGTTAATGGCAAAAAAATAGAACAAGATTATGTGGTTTACAATGGGGGAGCTGGTGGAACTTTCAAGGTTCCAGAAGGACAATACTTTTTCATGGGAGATAATAGAGCTAATTCATGGGACGGAAGATACTGGAAAAATAATTACATAGCAGAAAGCAAGATAAAAGGTAAAGCACGATTTATAATTTTCCCATTTAACAGGTTTGGTAAATTTGTAACAGGAGAAGCTGCGGAAGCAAAATAATAAAAAAATGTTGCGAAGCAACATTCTTTTATTCCCCAGTAGCCAATCCCCAATCCCCAGAGTAAAGAAAAAACATAAAAACAATTATATAAAATAAAAAAACTAGACTTAAAGATTTTTAGTGTTGCATCAATACAATATTTTTATATTGACATTAGAAAAAAAGCACTTAATGGAAATTATATTCCATTAGGTGCTTTTAAATCTTAATAATACAAATATATGATAATAATTACAATATACTTATATGCACTTTACCTAAGGTGCTTTTTACGATTTTATTTTTTTTAGGCGTTAGCCTGTCCGTAAAAAATCTGTAAAATAATCATCGTATGCCTCTAATAAGTTAACTCTAATTATTCGAGTTATTCTTAATATCGAATACTTTGAATTATCTAAATTACTATTTAAATATATAAGCATGTATGCTATTAAAGCAGTGAATATTTGAATTCTAATAGCATTTTGATTGTATCCTATAAACTTCTTGATTTTAAGATTCTGCTTTATCCACTTGAAAAATAATTCT
>NZ_JAPPRQ010000026.1 GCF_026719745.1 Clostridium sp. ZS2-4 | reverse complement strand
TGCAGGAGCATCAAAAGCAGATGATGCTTTAAATTCTCTTAATGAATTGACGGATAGAGTAGGATATAATATTAGAAAATCTTTTGGTATGCAAGAAGAATGTGTAGGTATAGGTGATTTATATGTACCACCAGAAAAGAGTACATTATTTGAAGATAAAGCAAGTAAAATTATTGCAAATCGTAATACAGGTAAGATGCTTCCAGCAGAAAGGGCAGCAAGTAAAGGATTTTCAGGTATTAAAACAACGAAAAATGGTGGACTAGATTTTTCAGAGTCCCAATATATAATGAAAAATGGAAATGGTGACCCTATAATTGCTACAATAGATATGTCTGGTTCAAGAAGTAAGGATTTTACTAGAGCATTTGATGAGGTTGATATTCCAGCAAATCAAAGAAACAAAATATTAGAGGATTATACATGGCATCATATAGATGATTATGATGAGGCAACAGGAAAATGTACGATGCAGTTAGTAAAAAAAGATGCCCATGTAGCAACTTATCCACACAAGGGATCATGTGCTCAGTATGATGGTATACATGGCGAGACATATAATAAAAAATATAAGGGTAAGACTCCAAAGGAAAAGGCTGCGGATAATGGATTTAATATTAATGAAACTGAAAATGGTGGAGCAGATTTTGCTAAAACCGAATATTTATATGTAACTGAATCAGGACAAGAGGCAACTGTAAAAATAAAGATGAGTGGTAAAAAATCAGAAGATGCAAAAATGCTTTTTGATAATTTAGGGATATCAAAAGAAGAACAAAAAACATTATTAACAGAGAACAGAGTATTTTATTTAGATGATTTTGATCCGGATACAGGTGAATGTACAATTCAAATTGTGGATAAGGATGCATATGATGTTGTGAAAAGATATGTAGGAGCACAGGCACAGTATAAAGCTAATACAGGAATAAAATATAAATAAGATATATTCAAAGGAGAAAACAGTTTATGTATAATAATAGAATGTTAGATGTTGAAAAAAGTAAAATAACAGAAAATGATTTAAAGGACATAGAAGAGTCTTATAATATAGTTTTCCCAGATAGTTTTAGAAAACATTATTTAATGTATAATGGAGGACGTCCTGAAAAGAATATTTTTATTGATAAAGATGGAGATAAACAAGATTGTGGATATTTTTATGCAATAAAATATGACAATGGAAAGAGTTGGAGATTAAAAAGAAAGTTAAAGATTGATTTTGATGAGGAATCAATCTTTCCAAAGTGGTTAGTTAGATTTGCTGGTAATTTCATAGGTATGGAATTTTGCTGGAGTCTTAGAAAAGAAGAATATGGTGCTATATATTATTGGGATTGTGATGTAAATTTAGGTGATGATCCAAGTGAATCTGATGACTATGCAGTGTTTTTAGCAAATTCATTAGAAGAATTTATGAATTTACTGGTAGAAGATGAAGAAGAATAGAGAAGGAGTGGGAACATGTATACTAATAATAAAATTTTAGAAAGTAAAAAACCAATATCTGAGGAAGATATAAAGTATGTTGAAAATAAATATAAATTTTTTATGCCAAAAGATATAAGAAAACATTATTTGCAATATAATGGAGGATATCCTGAAAAATCTATGTATACGACTGATAATGGTGATGAGTTTGTTGTTACCTGGTTCATACCTATAAAAAGTGATAAAAAAAGTTCAGAATTATATGCAGTCTTAGGAGTTTTAAGAGAAGAAAAAGTTATACCTGATTGGCTTATTCCATTTGCTGATGAAGCTGGAGGAGATTTTTATTGTTATAGTTTAAGGAAAAATGAATTGGGAGCCATTTATTATTGGTCACATGAATTTAATGATGTTGTGTACATTACAAAATCATTAGAAGAATTTTTGAATAATATGGTTGAATTCTCATATTAGTAAAAACTATTTTATGAAATAGTATCCATTCTATATTTTAGATATGCAGTAGGTGATTAAGTGTTTAAGTAAGTTACCTACTATTTTTTCTAAATAGGTAGCAAACAGGAGCGAGGCTCCTCTTAACACCTCTTTAGGTGTAAATATTGGAAAAAAATAATAAATCTTTGGTTATTGTTATGACCTGCGAAGTGTGAAATAATTCAAATGCCACTATGAGAAATCATGGTGGCATAAAAAAAATCAAAAGACATGCGAAAGCATGAGCGGTAGCTGGTTTCTAGGATTTGGATTAAAGTAGTAGTTAACAAAAATTGAGAATAGAAAACAAATCTAACGCCGAAAGGTGGCATGGTAAGGGATAAAATGCAGCAGTAGCAGGAACAGCGGCAGTATTAAGTCAAGCAATATCAGATAAACGACGTAAAGAAGTAAGTGATATATCTTCTTATATGGCAGCTGGAGGACGAGAATCCTTTGTAGGAGCATTCTCTGGAACAATATTTGGACCTTTTGGAGTAGGTGAAGCCTTAGGTGGAAAGATGTTGTTAGGAGGAATAACCAACGGCTTTGAAAGTATAGTAAGACAAAAATTAGAAGGCAAAGGAATAAACTTTAAAACTGTACTAACTGATTTTGGAATAGGAGCAGGAACGGCAGCAGTATTAAGTCAAGCAATATCAGATAAACAACGAGGAGAGGTAAGTGATATTTCCTCTTATATGGCTGCTGGAGGACGAGAATCCTTTGTAGGAGCAGTCTCTGGAGCAATATTCGGACCTTTTGGAGTAGGCGAAGCCTTAGGTGGAAAAATGCTGTTAGGAGGAGTAACCAACGGAGCCGAAAGTATATTAAGACAAATATTAGAAGGCAAAGGAATAAACTTTAAAACTGTACTAACTGATTTTGGAATAGGAGCAGGAACAGCAGCAGCATTCCATGGAGCAGAAAAATTAATTAAGAAAGCAGCACCCTTTGTTAAAAAAGCATTTAATAAGATATCAGCTGAAATATCAGAGAATATTAGAATAGCTAAAATAGCATTAAATAATATGAAAAAAGGACCAAAGCCAGCAGTGCTTGGTAGTAATTTAGGTAATGGTTATGAGGCTTTAGGTAGGTTTAAAAAGGAAGTTAAGAAGGTTAAAAAAGTAATTAATGGTGTAAGTAATCCTGAACTAAGCAGAATTGATTATCTAAGAAATAAATATGGTAAGTTAACTTCCGAGCAAATTAATAATAGAATTAATTTACGTGGTGCCGTTAATGATGAGATAGAAAGATTATATAAATCAGGAATTACTAAGAAAAAATTAGGACCAGCAGTTGCAGGAGTTTTAGACCCTAAAACAGGGAAGTATTATTTTGGAATAAATAATATTGAAGGTGATGTGCCAAAAGAACTTCACCCATTGATTAAAGAAAGAATAGACAACATGCCACCAGAAATTTATAGTAGTTATGAAAAGTGGACATTAGGGGCGGGTTCTCATGCAGAAGTATATGCGTTAAATGAAGCATTGTTAGCAAATCCTACTGCTAAATTAGAAGATTTCATGGTATATGTGGTTAGGTCAGGAAAGAAATTAAAGCCAAGAGGACTACCTATGCCAAGATGTCCACATTGTGAATATATAACAAATGGAGCAAGTTATTTCCCGGAGGTATTAAAGTATGGAGATTAAGATATTAACAAAAGAGTATGTTTTAAATAATGGAATTGATTTTGATGATGATATTTTAGAGCAGGAGTATTTAAGTGATAGGATTTTGGATAACTCGAAAGAAAGTGGAGGAAAACCATTTACAGGTTTAACTTATGAAACATATCCAAATGGGAATTTAGCATATTATTGTTATTATAAAAATGGTTTTTCAGATGGAGATTTTATTGAGTTTTACGATGATGGAAAAATAAAAAGTATGCAGTATATGCAAAGAGGAAGAACTTATGGGTTTAGAAAAATATGGCATAATAATGGTGTATTAAAATCAAAAGCTAGATATGAATATGGTGTTTGTCTAACATCAAAAGAGTGGAATGAAGAAGGGGTTTTGGTTAAAGAAAAGTCAGAACCAACTGAAGATGATATAAAGATTAGAAATAGCCAAGAAAAGTGGTATAAAAAGGCTATAGAAAAGGAGTAAAATGGAAATAAAAGAAGTTCATAATTTTAATGTTTATGAGGAATCAGATTTTATTGAGATACAAAACGAGTTAAATAAAAAAATAATGTTAAGAAATACCTTTAATAAAAATAGTATTAGGTTATTGGCAGGTGTGGATTTAGCTTATTGGGAAAATGAGAATAAGCAGTATGGAACATGTTGTATAGTTGTTATTGATTATAATACTAAAGAGATAGTTGAAAAAGTTAATAGTGTAGGAGAGATAAAAGTACCATATATACCTGGGTTTTTAGCATTTAGGGAATTACCTTTAGTTATTGAAGCTTCAAAAAAATTAGTAGTAGAACCTGATATATTTATCTTCGATGGGAATGGATACTTGCATTTTAATCATATGGGAATAGCTACTCACGCATCATTTTTCTTAAATAAACCAACAATAGGTATGGCAAAAAGTTATCTTAAAATTAAAGGGACAGATTTTCAAATGCCTAAGGATGAAATAGGATCATATAATGATATAGTCATAGAAAATGAAGTTTATGGAAGAGTATTAAGAAGCAGAAGTAATGTTAAACCAATATTTATTTCATGTGGTAATTACATTAATTTAGATACAAGTACAGAGATAATAATGAATTTATTGAGTAAAGAAAGCAGAATACCAATTCCTGTAAGATTAGCAGATTTAGAGACACATATTATAAGAAAAAAACTTAGTAAGTAGAAATAGTTATCAGTTTCTTTCGATAGACCAGATTAAAATAAAAAAATGTAATTAATAGAAATAAAACAGCAGGAATTGGAGTCATAAAAGCAACCAATTCCTGTTTTTGTATTAAAACATGCGAAAGCATGAGCGGTAGCTGGTTTTTAGAATTTACATTAAGAGAGTAATTAACAGAAGTTGAAAATAAAACACAAATCTAACACCGAAAGGTGGCATGAATTAACAATAATAAAGCACAGAATCAACGTAGAAATACTATCTACCTTTAGAGTCTAGCATACAGTTCAAATTGAATTGTGGTGTTAGGCTTTTTTAATGAATAAACTGAAATACTAAAGGATAGTGATGAGAGTTCTAGGAATTTTTACTTTTAGATTCTTTTATTCCAAAATTATTTTCTTCTTTAAGATAACTGTTAATTTTGAAAAATTAAACGGATTGCAGGTGAGTTAAAAACAGAATTATTTTGTGATATAATGGAAGCGCATAATATGTTTTATTTTGGCAGACCAAATAAAGCAAGTTATAAATTAGAAGAGATTAGCACTTACAAAGCTTGTAAGAATTTAAAAAGATTTCACCAAGCAGGTGGGAATGATACAGACTATTTCTATTATGAAATAGAAAGAAGAGAAAAGTATGAAATTGGAGATAATATTAACTTCAAG
>NZ_JAPPRQ010000025.1 GCF_026719745.1 Clostridium sp. ZS2-4 | reverse complement strand
ATAGATTCTTTTGAGAATGTAATTTTACTCATATTAAAGACCTCCATATTTAATGATAATTATACATAAAAAAGCACCTATAAACTAGACACTTTTTTTAGTGTCCAATCTATAGGTACCATTTTAATTAGATTAGGAGCCTTTGGGCTTTTTTTGTTTGGGGTGATTTTATGGCAGTTAAAATTATAAATCAACCTTTAGTTGAACCTATAACAATAGAAGAAGCAAAACAGCATTTAAGAATTAGTGGTAGTGATGAAGATATCATTGTAGCCAGTATGATTAAACAGGCTAGAGAGTTTTGTGAGGATTTTCAAAATAGAAAGTACATTACCCAGACCTTAGAATTAGTGCTGGATTCTTTTCCAAGAGAAAACTGTATAGCTTTTAAGAATTGCTCACCAATTCAAAGGGTAGAAAGCATTAAATATTATGATAATACTGGAGAAGAACACTTATTTGATGAAAGTAATTATATTGTAGATATAGACGGTTTTATTAATAGAATTGTACTTAGAAATTATAAACAATGGCCTAGCATTTCATTACAAAGAGTTAATGGTGTAAGAATAAGATTTACTGCTGGTTTTGGGGATAAAGAAGAGAATGTACCTGAAACAGTTAAGTGGCCTATGATTCTTCATATGAGACTTCTTTATGATGACTATAAACCAGATGAGAGATCAAAACTTGAAGAAGCTAGAAACTCACTTTTAACTATGAATAGGGTGATACCAGTATGAAATCAGAAGAACTGAAACATAAAATAGTTATTCAAAAGTATGTAAATGGAATAAATGATAATGGTTTTGAGGAAGAAACCTGGCAAGATTTTAAAACAGTATGGTCAAAAGTAGAAAACCTTCATGGTAGAGAATATTTTGAAGCTGCAGCTATTCAAGCAGAGAAAATCGTAAAGTTTACTATTAGATTTACTAAAGAAATAGATGAAAGTATGAGAATAGTGTTTCAAGGAAAACAGTACAACATAACTTCTATAGATAATATCAAATATGCAAACAAGTTTATAGAAATAAAGGCTATGGAGGTTGATTGCAGTGGCTAGTATAGAACTTCAGGGCGTTGATGAAATATTAAATAGGATTCAGAGTATAGGTGCAAATGTAGGAAGACTTGAAAATAAAGCTTTAAGAAATGCTGCAGAGCCTATACTTGAGGATGCAAAAGCTAATGCTCCAGTAAGAACAGGAAAATTGAAAAAAGGTCTTAAAATAACCAGAGTTAAAAAGAAAGATGGAGTTAAATACATTCTTGTAGGTGTTGATAGAGGAGATAACTCAGAGATATTTTATGGGAAATTTATAGAATTTGGAACTTCTAAAATGCCCGCAAAACCATTTATGCAACCAGCCTATGAGAAAAATAAAGATAATATAAAGAGAACCATAGCTGAAACCTTGAAGGAGGGATTGAAGTGATAAATAAGTTAGTGATGAGAGCTTTAAAACCTCTTAATATTCCAGTTTCTTTTCAAAAATATTATGGAAAGGAACACACATATATAACATTCTTTAGTTATTTAGAAAAAGGTGAGCAGTATGCAGATAATGAAGAAAAGGTTACTGGTTATTATATTCAAGTAGATATATGGAGCAGGAGAGATTATACAAATCTTTATGAAAAAGTGAAAAACATCATGAAAGCCGCAGGGTTCATACGAACTTCTGCGGTTGATTTATATGAAAAAGATACAAGAATATATCATAAAGCAATAAGGTTTTTCTATTCAATGTAAGAGGGGGAACAATCAATGGTAGACGTAACAAACAGTGCTCCAATAGGAGTTGAAAATTTAGTATATGCAGTTTTAACAGATGAAAAAACTAAAACTTATGAAACACCAGCACTTATTTCACCAGCTATAAAAGTAAAAATAAATCCTAAAAGTAATTCTGATACACTTTATGCAGATAATAGAGCAGTAGAAACAGTATCAAGTATGGAGGAGATTCAAGTAGAAATCGAAACTCAAGACTTGCCGCTAGAAGTTCAGGCGGTTCTTCTTGGACATAAATTAGATATGACAACTAAAGTAATGTGTTATGAAGCAAATGACATAGCACCTTATGTAGCTACAGGATTTAAGATAAAAAAAGCTGATGGCAAATACAGATATGTTTGGTTACTTAAAGGAAAATTCAGTGAACCAGAAGAGGAACATGCAACTCAAGAGGATAAAACTAAGTTCCAAACACCAAAACTTAAGGGTACATTCCTTACAAGAGAAGATGGAAAGTGGAAATATACTGCTGATGAAGATAGTGGATTTACTGGTGGAGCTACTTGGTTTGATAAAGTTTATGAGGAACCAGTAGTTGAAGAAGGTGTTTAATATTAAAGATTGGAGGGGTACACTTTGGAATTAGTATTAAATGATAAAACTTATGTTATGCCTAAGGTTAAAACAAGGATGCTTAGGCGTGCAATAGAGATAAGTGAAAATATAAATTTTAATGATTTAAAGTTGAAAGATTTAGATGGACTTGTAGATTTTGTAGTAGAACTTTATGGTAATAAATTCAGCAGAGATGATTTTTATGATGGCCTGAATGCAGATAAACTTATAGAAACTTTAAATAGCAGCATAAATGGAATAGTGGGTAACCTGGGAAGTAAATTAAATGAGTTCCCAAACAAGTAGGCGGAGATAGTAAAGAAAAACTGTCTCCGCTTGATTTTATAAAAGAGATTTATCTCGAACTTTTAAAGCAAGGCTGGACATTAGGGGATATTGATGAAATGGATATATTTTATTATTTTGATATTTTAATTTATAAAGCAAATAAGGAATACAAACAGAGTTTAGATGTTGTTTTAAATATATTGTAAAGAAGGTGAGAGAGTGGCAGAAGAACTTGGAAGTTTAGCTGTTAGAATAGGATTAGATAGTTCAGGTTTTCAAAATGGTATAAGCAGTATAAACAGAGAACTTAGAGTTTTAGATAGTGAATTTAAAGCAAGTAATGCGACACTTGGAGAAAATGCTAAAGGTCTTGATGGTCTTAAATTGAAATCAGAAAGCCTTTCTAAAAAATTAGAACTTCAAGAGCAAAAGGTAGCTGCATTAGAAGAAGCCTATACTAAAAGTGTTGAAACTAAAGGAAAAGACAGCAGGGCAACTCAGGAACTTGAAATAAAATTAAATAGAGCAAGGCAAGTTCTCTCACAAATGCAGAACCAATAGAGATATAGAAGTACAAAGTAGCAGATGGACAACACTTGGAAATAGGTTTAATAGTATTGGTAGCAGGATGAAAACTGTAGGTGAAGGTTTTTCAAAGATTGGAAATAAGTTAAGTTTATGAGTAACAGCTCCTTTAGTAGGAATAGGAACAGCCGCTACAAAAATGGCTATGGATGCAGTAGAGTCAGAGAATTTATTTGAAGTATCAATGGGCAATATGGCAGGTACTACTAGAAAATGGTCAGAGGATATAAGTAAATCACTTGGTCTTAATGCTTATGAGGTACGTAAGAATGTGGCAACTTTTAACGTTATGTTAAATTCCATGGGACTTACAGAGCAAGCTTCTTATGATATGAGTACATCACTTACAAAACTAGCTTATGATATGGCTAGTTTTTATAATTTAAAGCCAGAGGAAGCTTTTGAAAAATTACGTGCTGGAATAAGTGGAGAAACAGAACCACTAAAAGCCCTAGGTATAAACATTTCAGAAACAGCAGTAAAAACCTACGCATTAAAAGAAGGTATAATAAAGCAAGGTCAAGCAATGACAGATCAACAAAAGATATCAGCTAGATTTGGACTTCTAATGAAAAGTACAAGCAAGGCTCAAGGTGATTTAGCTAAAACTATGGATTCACCTACAAATAAAATAAGAGTTATGAAGCAACAGGCAGAGCAGTTAGGAATACAATTTGGACAAATATTAATACCAGTACTCGAAAAACTCATGGCTACAATTAAACCTATAATGGATAGCTTTCAAGGTCTATCAAAAGAACAGCAGCAGTTAATTGTAAAAATAGGTTTAATAGTTGCAGCGCTCGGACCAGCATTATCTATTGTAGGCAAAATAATAACTGTTGGCGGCAGTTTAGCAAGTATATTTGGAAAAGTAAGCACAGCAATCGGAGCTGCTGGAGGAGCAATGTCAGTTATAACTGGACCAGTAGGAATAGCTGTAATTGCAATAACAGGTCTTGTAACAGTTGGTGTGCTTTTATATAAGAATTGGGATACCATAAAGAAAAAAGCAATGGAGCTTTGGCATGGTATAACTACAACCTTTAATAATATAAAAACCACTATAACAAATGTGTGGCAGAATGTAAAAATAACAACAGTAAATGCGTGGGAAGCATTGAAGTCCACTATAAGTAACGGATTAAATAAAACAAAAGCTTTTTTAGAACCAGCGTTGAATTTTTATAAGACTATTTTTAAAAATGTGTGGGATGCAGTAAAGAATATTGTATTAGGTGCAGTTCTTATAGTTTTAGATATCGTCACAGGAAATTTTACAAAACTAAAATCTGATATAGAACATATCTGGAATAATATAAAAACCTCTTTAAATAACATATGGGAAGCCATAAAAAATGTAGCTGTAAATGCATGGACTAGGTTAAAAGAAATAGTAATAAATCTTTGTAAAAATATAAAACAAGGAATAATAAATATTTGGAATGCAGTTTTAAATTGGTTTTCAAATCTTCCATCTAAATTGTATACTCATGGAGCAAATATGTTTACTAGAATGAGAGAGGGAGTAAGTAGCACTATTGGAAATGTAAAAGCTACTATAGTAAATGGTATAAATAATGCAATAAATTTTATTAAAAACATACCAGCTAAGATGTATGCTTGGGGCAGAGATATGATACAAGGATTAATTAATGGAATAAAAAGTATGATAGGTTCTGTTGGAAGTGCAGTAGCTAGTGTTGGGGATAAAATAAGAAGTTTTCTACACTTTTCAGTACCAGATGAAGGTCCACTTACGGATTATGAAAGCTGGATGCCAGACTTTATGGAAGGTCTTGCCGAAGGCATAAATAAAAGTAAAAGCTTAGTTGCAGATGCAATAAAGAGTTTATCAGTTGATATGAAAATAAATCCAGAAGTTGCTGAAATGGCAAGCTTTAAAACTAATGGCTTAGAGGGAAATCAAGAGCCATCAAATAATAACGGACTTACACTTAATATAGAAAAATTCATAAATAACACAGATAAGGATATAGAGCAAATTGCCTATGAACTTGAATTTTACAGACAAAGAGTTTCGCTAGGAAAGGGTGGTGTATAATGCTAAGTTTTACATTTGGTAATAAAAATAGCTATACAGACTTTGGAATATTAATAGCTAAAAGACCTAACATACCATTACCAAAAAGAAGAGTATCCAATGTTATAATTCCAGGAAGAAGCTCCAGCTTAAAGTTTGATGAAGGAACTTATGAAGATATAACAGTTACCCTTGAGTGCTCAATTATAGATAAAAAGGACATCATAGAAAAGATAGATAAAATTAAAGAGTGGTTAGTTACTACAGGTGAAAGTGATCTAATATTCAGTTTCCAGCCAGATAAAAAATATATAGCACAAGTTGTAAATATGATTGACTTTAAACAAGTTATAAAATACACATCAAGTTTTCCAATAATATTTAATTGCAAGCCTTTTAAATATGCAGTGCAAGATAAAATAATTACAATAACACAAAATAATTCTACCATATATAACGAAGGAGCTTTTCAAAGTCAACCTATAATTAAGATTCATGGTAGTGGAGATATAAAATTTAAAATTAATGATGCTGAGGTTAGTGTAAAAAAGGTGGATGGGTATGTAACTGTAGATTCTGTTTTGAAGGATTGTTATAAAGAGGATGTTTTAAAAAATGGAGATATGATGGGGGAGTTTCCTATTTTTAAAGTAGGAGAAAATGCTATAGGATTTAGTGAAAATGTTAGTAAGGTGGAAGTTAGGGTTAATGCGAGTTGGGTATAATAAATTCTATAAAAATAATATGTAAATTTAGAAGATATAACTTAAAAATAATTAGATTTTAGGCTATAATATAGGTAAGGAAAGGGTGAGTTAAATGCAAAGATTAAAACCTCTAAATGACTACATCTTTAAAAAACTTTTTGGTGAGAATGAAGTAAAAGACAACTTAGTTGCATTTTTAAATGCAGTTTTAGATAGAAAAGATAGAGAAAGACTCGTAACACTTGAAATAGTGGATAATAAAGAATTGACTAGAGAACTTATAACTGATAAAACGGCAATATTAGATGTAAGAGCAAAAACAGAAGATGGCACACAAATTGATATAGAGGTGCAACTTACAAATCAGCATAATATGGATAAGAGAACATTATTTTATTGGGGAAAACTTTTCAATGAAAATATATCTAAAGGTGAAGATTATACAAAACTTAAAAAAGTAATAACTATAAACATACTAGATTTTGATTATATAAATTTAGATAAATTCCATACAAAGTTTCACCTATGGGAAGATGAAGCAAAAGACTATATGCTTACAGATTTAGTAGAAATCCATTTTTTAGAGCTACCTAAATTTAATAAATTAGAAGAAAAGAATTTAAAAGAGGACAGACTTCAAAGATGGTTGACTTTCTTTAATAAAGACATTTCGGAAGAAAAGTTAAAGGAGTTGATGGAAATGGATACAGATATAAAAAGAGCTGAAGAAAGACTTGAATATCTAAGCAGTGATAAAGAAACAATAGAGATTTACAAAGCTAGAGAAAAATCACTTCATGAAAGAGCTAATATGATAAGCAGTGCTAAGGATGAAGGAAAAATAGAAGTTGTTAAAAATGCATTAAAAGAGGGCCTTACTGTAGATATTATTTCAAAAATAACAGGGAAAACGATTAGTGAAATAGAAGAAATTAAAAAATTATTTAACTAAGGATGAATATAATGGATTGGAAAGAAAATAAAGATTATCAAAATTAGATTTTAAGATAAGACTAGCTTATTATGGTTATAGTAAGCTAGTTTTTTCTTATTCAAAATTAAGATGACAGGAGGTGATAGATTGATATGCATCTATGACAAGAAAACAACAAAAGGGAACTTTGAAACTAATGGTCTTGGAGTTTTAGATGAAGTTATAAGCTGTTTTATTACAGAAGAACTTAATGGGGATTATGAACTTGAACTTGAATATCCAGCTAGTGGCAGGAAGGCAAAATACCTTGAAGAGTGGAACATAATAAAAGCAGATGGGCAGCTTTTTAGAATTTATAGAGTTTTCAAGGAAAGTAAAGAAACAAAAATATTAAAGGTTTTTGTAAAGCATATCTTCTATGACCTCCGATATTATTTTATAGAGGATAGTAGGGCTGTAAATTGCAGTGTAAAGACTGCTATGGAAAAAGCACTTCCAGGAGATGTAAGTACTACATATAAAGTAGATAGTGATATTATTTTAGCTAATACTGTTTATTTTGTTCAAACCAATCCTGTTGAAGCGTTATTTTCTATAATTAAAAGGTGGAAATATGGAGAGATAAAAAGAGATAACTTTGATATAAAAATACTAAAGCAGATAGGAAGGAATTCAGGAGTTTTAATAGCACAAGGTAAAAATATTCTAGGGATTAAATTTAATTCTGATACTACAGAGGTTGTTACAAAGCTTTATCCGGTAGGCTATAACGGAATAAAGCTTACTGAAAAGTATATAAACATACCTAACTGGAATAGTGATAAATATCCTCCATTTCCTATAGTTAAAAATATTGAATTTAAAGATGCTAAAGATGAAGTTACTTTAAGAACTTTTGCACAAGAAAAGGCTAAATACATAGGACTTAGCAAGGTAAATATTGAAGTGGATTTTATAGAACTTAGCAAAACTAAAGAATATGAGAATTATAAACATCTCCAAAAGGTTAATGTAGGGGATAGGGTTATTGTACGATACAAGGATTTTGATATAGATGTTAAAGTTCCAGTTATAAAAATTAAGAAGGATGTGCTACGAGGATTAAATGTAAAAGTAGAATTAGGACAGGCAAAAGATAATATCTTAAATCAAATGGATACAAGTGAAATAAAAACAAGTGTAGATGAACTTGGAAATAAAGTGGTAGAAACACTAACTTCTATGCTGTATTATGCAAATCCAGTAGAGCTTACAGTTGGAACAAGCAAGATGCAACCTGTATATTTAGGAATATCAGCAGTAGCGTCAACAAACCTTTCGATGAATTTTTCATTATACTGTATAGCAAGTGCTGACTGTACAATTACAATTCAGATTCAACTGGATGGAAAAGACATAACTTTTACACCAAAGCAGAAATTATTAAAAGGTGATAATGTTGTAGGAATACCGCAAGTTAAAAGTGGTGCTCACTATTTAGGTATTTTTTTATGCGTTGATAATGGAAGCCTACAGATACCAAAGTTTAATCTTCAATGCATGATAGATGGTAGAAATCTACAAGGTGGACTTAGTGCAGAACCTCCTCATGCAGAGGTTAAAGAATATCAGCCACTTGTTAATATTAATGGAATGTATTTTGATAAACTACAAGCAGGAAATGAANATAAAAAAATTCCTCCGTCAATACTTATAATGTAGTATTGATTATAGAGGAATTATCTTTAAAATCTTATTTTCTGAATATTTATTTTGATTTTTTCCAATTTATCCAAGCTTAGCTTTATGACATTGGCCGTAGGCCGTGGATGCAAGGGTAAAGTAAGTCATATATCTGAAAATTGTTTTAATATAACTCATAGAACATCAATCGGTCGTTTTTTATCGGATTGACCCCTTTATTTTGGACAATATCTAATTAATTCTTCCTTTTTCTTATAATTACACCCTTACCTCAATATTAGTTAGCTGCTCTCCAGAATAAAGGTGGTAAAATTCATTTGGAGTCATATATCTTAAACTTGAATGTAATCTTCTATTATTATAAAAATCAATAAAATCGTTTACTATACCATATGCTTCTCTATAATTTTGAAATTCATTACTTTTAAAGCATTCATCTTCAAGTATTCTATGGAAAGATTCTATATGAGCATTTTTATTTGGTGTTTTTACCGGTATCCTTTCATGTTCTAATTCAAGTTCCTCACAGCATTCTTTGAATTTATAACTTACAAACTGTGGACCATTATCAGTCCTTATAACAGGCCTTTTAGCACCTTCTTCAAATAAATTTCTTCTAATTAAACTTTGTCGTAACAATGCGGTAGCATCCTTTGCTTCGCAATGAAAACCCATATGATAATTCACTATGCTTCTATCGAAGATATCTATAATATTCAGCATGTAGAAAAATTTATCTTCCCCTTCAACATATCCATATTTGATATCCATTTCCCATAATTGGTTAGAGCCTGTTATTATCCTATTAATAGCAATAGTACGTTTAATCTTAGGTTTCTTAACCCTTTGATTCTTTAGAACATCAAGTTCCTTGCATAATCTATATACCTTTTTATGGTTTATAATAAGTTCATATTCGCGTTTTAAATTATGCATTATTTTTCTATAACCATAATTTATAGCATCTCCATCTATAGCCTCTAAAATATACTCTTTGATTTCATCATCACAAATTCTTTTCCCTTTTTCAGTTAATGAATATCCCTTTGGCTTGCCGCCTACCGGCTTATACTTCTCTTTTCCCTCTACACTTAAATTATAGTAATATGTAGATCTTGATAAGCCTACTATTTTCAAAACGAAAACCGCATTATAATCTTGTTCTATATATTTTTTAGCTACTGCTACTTTATCTTTAATTGAGGGTTGGCTTTTTTTATTAAGTCTTTAAGAATGGCTATTTCCAAATCTTTTTCTCCTAATATTTTCTTAAGTGTATCATTTTCTTGTGTTATTTCTGCTATTTCTTTTTGGAAGTTATT
Source organism: Clostridium sp. ZS2-4 (assembly GCF_026719745.1). GTDB lineage: Bacteria > Bacillota > Clostridia > Clostridiales > Clostridiaceae > Clostridium_H. Next base: position 268 of record NZ_JAPPRQ010000025.1, on the reverse strand, counting down.
TTGCCCCTCAATTAAAGCTTTTCTACCTGGTTTCACCTTAATTTCATCTTTTTGCTTAGATTGTTTAATCCACGTTCTTATTGTTGATTGTGAAATTCCATGTTTTCTTGCAACTAGTGAAACATTGCCTACTTCCTTAACTTCATTTAGTATTGATTCTTTTAATTCTTTTGTATAACTTTTACCTTTCATAAAATACCTCCAATCACTTTTCTTTATTATATCTATTCCAAAAGCAATTGTCCAAGTGTTCTTAGGGGCTTAAGAG
>NZ_JAPPRQ010000024.1 GCF_026719745.1 Clostridium sp. ZS2-4 | reverse complement strand
GATATCTTTCAAACATTCTTTTATCTTTTGTTAATTTCATTAATTTATATGCTTGTTCTTTTTCATTTTGAGTATTCATATCTCTTCATCCTTTGTTTAATAATCTCTATTTTATTATAAATAGAGATACTATTCAATACAAGGTGAATTTATTAACTTCTTTTTATATATCTACATTATCTATTTTAATTAAAAATATTACTGCTGAAATATAAGTTGAAGAATCATTATTTTTTAATAGTTTTCTATAAAAAGGTGTAAGGTAAAGATAATCTTTAATACTTTTCTCATCAAATTATTCTTCATAGAGTAAAAAATGGTCACCTTCCTTTGTAATAATATTTATATTTTCTGTTGGTTCATAATCTGAAGCTGAGAATGAATTCATTAATGTTATATAATATATAAAAATAGCACTAAATATTATTAATAATGTAATTGATGCTATTTTAGATGAAGACACTTCTGTATTATTTTTATCTCCCATATATAAATTCTCCTATTTCTTATATATTTTCATAACTTAATTGAAACATATTTTCATAAAGTTTACCACTTCCTTTTACTATATAAGAGTACTCAATTTTAAAAACCCTTCATTATTTTTTACATTATGAGGGGTAATAACGGGGTAGCTATCACCAGTTGCAAATTCACTTACTAATTTTGGATATATTAATTTTACTTATTTACTTATTTACTTTTTTATCAATTTTCTAATGTTAATTGGACAGTTGGTGTAAAGCCCAAACTCCATAGTAAGGTCAAAAACAATAATGCTCCCTCCCAAAACATGAGGAGCATTAAGAGAAACTTCCAATAGGACTATTTATCATCCCATTGGGTTATTTAATTAATCTAAAGTTAAAGATATCTTTTTTAAAGGTAATGGTTTATTAATATTTATTGATGAATTTTCAAATGAAATTTTAAAATCTTTTGGAAATATAGAATTATGAATATATGCTGTAGATATTCTTGTTGTTTTAGGGGGTTGAGAGGTGTTAGTNCAATGGTAGTATGTTTGAAAATATGTTTAGAACTATCTTTGTATAATATTTGATCTTCGTGATACCATGAATCAGGTACTGCTGACCAATCATTTTCCCACGTAATTAATAAAATATCTTTATTAAGAAATAAAGGAATATTACCATTTTTCCATTTGAAAAAACTATAAATATATCTACGTTTTTTATTTGTATATTTAGGAGCATCAAAAACCATTATACATAAATCAAGTTTTTTATTTGGAATAGATTGATTAATTTTTTTTTCAGATGATGCTAGTGCTGTATCCATAAAATTACCAGTGTTTTTAATTATGTCATTTTTAAGATTCAGAGGAATAGTATTTATTAATTCTAAAGGAACTCCTTTTTGTTGTAAAAGCTTATTAATATGTTCTTCAGAAATTTTAGATTTTTCAACATATGAGGCTCTAGAGTTGTTTTTTAAAAAAATTATTGGTATAAAAATTATCAAAAATAATATTATAGATGATTTCTTAGATTTAGACATAATTGCCTCCTAAATAAATTTATTAAATCTAATATATAATAACTCAATAGTATTGAAAAAAGGATAGAAAAATGTAGAAAAACTAAAGTTTAAATTTTTAAAATAATATATAAATTTACAAATTATGCTTATAATGAGGGATAGCTACGATTTTTATCTAAAATATAAAAGCACTTTAGTGTATTTTCACACTAAGTGCTTTTTGTTATATTAATGTCCTCTTTTTTTCTGTTTTTTCTTTTCCTGTTTTTTTTGAAATTTCAGTTGTTTTTCTCTTTCACGATTTTCTTTTGAAAGCATTTTTCTTTCACTTTTTTTGTTTTCATAATCAAGTTTTATTGCCTGCTGTGCCTTTGTACCTATACCATTTTTCTGTAGTGTTTCTCGAATTTTTCTTTGCATCCTTTTAGGATTAATTTTTATTTTGGGTTTTTCGTCAATTTGCAATGGCTTACTAAATTTAAGATTATAATAATTTTTTAGAACAAACTCATAAATTTCATAATCTTTAGGTTCTTGTCCGAAAACTACCCTACATATTTCAATTTTGCCATCCTCAAATCTTTCAAAAACGCCTATCCAAAATGGATCATCAAAAATACTGTTAATTTTATCATTTTTCTCCTCCTGTTATAAAGCTTAAACAGAGAAAAGTTATTCATAGAAGATTGTCTGAAAAATTGATGTCTTCCGACATTGTATTTTAAACATTTATTCCACTCACATTAAGCAAGTTCTATATTTGAAATAACTAGTATTTTATTGAAAATATTCTCTTTGCACTATCACTTATTTCATGATTTTGAGGTGCCCAATCTCTTAACTTAGGATCTCTTACGCTCCAAGTGATTAATCTAATAATCTTCCTTCTAAGTAAGAATACTTTAAATACTCTGGATTGCTATAATAAACAGATGAATTGAAATCTGAAATTTCATCACTTATAAATGAATTAAATACTTTGAATAAAATATCCACTAAATTATCTTGTTCTGAAATTATACTTATTATTAATCTCTGATACACTTTTCCTATTGCTTGAACACTTGGAACATTATATTTACATAATCCAACAGTATCATAATCACCTTCTGGTATATTAAAATACTCTATTATTTCATCTGAAACTTGCTCAAATGATAGACAATGATTAACTTCTGCAATATCTAATTGTCTTGCTAGTTCTTCTTTATCTAATATTTGAACAATTGTTGCCCTTCTATTTTTAGTTTTCCTACCTATAAATTCTATAAGACAACATACATAAAACAAATCATTTTTTAGCGCATCATTCATTAATAATCTCACCTCTTTCAAATTTCAGACAATCAAGAGCTTTTAAAGTATGAAAGCTTATTTGATGAGTCGGATATTTAAATTTTGCTAGCTCCCAAAATACCTTTCTTGAAATATCTCCTGATAAAAAATCATTTACAAAATTCCATACTGTATCATCTACCATAGGTCCTTCAACAATATCATAATCATGTATAAAGCCACTTCTACATTTTGCAATAAAGTCTAACCATTCATCATTCATTTCTTTAAACTTTAATATTTTTAAATCATTATTTTCTATATAAGTATAATAGTTAATTGTAGGCCTATGCCTATTTCTTCTAGCCCACTTTTTTGCTTGTTCAAAATTATTTGTACAATAGAATCCCCATGAAAAATCCTTAGTATACTTACTTTTTCTAATTTCAGGGAACTCAACTATTTCACCTGAAGCATGATATAACATAGAGTACTCTCCCTCCTACTACTGTATAATAAATATCAATTATATAAACTCACCTAAAGCTCTCATCCTAATCTCAACGCCACTAATATTTAACCTTCTACTTTCTTTGCACAAATAAATATATTACAATAATCTACTTCTTTATTTTCTAAATCTTTATTATTAACTTCATCTACAATAGTTACCCATTGCAACTTTTTCAATAAAACCTTATTAAGTTCCTACATTTGCATATTATTAAGCAAATTTGCCATTCCTTGTTCAATTTCAACAATAAGTTCTTCCATTTCAAATTGCTATTTATTTATCGATATTTTATACAAATAATTTCTTCTTAACCTTAAAATACTACTATAAATCTAATTATAATATAAAACTATTTCTATATCCACACCTCATTAACCCCAACTTCTACCTTACTAATATTTTCACTAAAACCTATAGCATTTTCTCCTGCTTTAAATACTGGGAATTCTCCAATCATATCTCCATTTTTTAAAATTTCATTAGTAGCAATAGTTCAAATAAATATTAATGCTTGTGTAGTAAATGAGAACATTAGTAATGAATTTCTTAACTTCTGGTGGTAAGAAAACTGCAGTAAGAGTTAAGGATGTAAAAGAAGATTTAGAAGCTAGTGCTGTATTTACTGCTATGGATACTATAATTGAATAAAAACATCCCACCCGCCCTCCAATGTGTAATGAGGTTTTAATACTACTATCTACTGACCTGATTATTTTTATTTAATAATATTCTTCAACATCAAAACGGTCTGCATTCATTACTTTATTCCATGCAGCTACAAAATCTTGTATGAACTTTTTCTCATTGCCATTAGATGCATATACCTCAGCAACTGCGCGAAGTTGTGAATTTGATCCAAATATAAGATCAACTCTTGTTGCTGTCCACTTCCTCCTCCCTGTTTCTCTATCAAAACCTATAAATTTTTCCTTACATTCAGGTAACACCTTCCACAGGGTATTAATATCAAGAAGATTTACAAAGAAATCATTTGTAAGGCAGTCTTTCCTCTTTGTAAACACCCCATCCTTTGATTGTTTATAATTAGTGTTTAAAACACGCATACCACCAATTAATACTGTCATTTCTGGAATAGTTAGTGTTAATAATTGTGCTCTATCAATTAACATTTCATCTGATGTTACTGCATATTTATCTTTTATATAGTTTCTAAATCCATCTGCCTTAGGTTCAAGAACACTAAATGCCTTTATATCTGTTTCCTCTTGTGTTGCATCAGTTCGTCCTGGAGTAAAAGGAACAGTAATGTTGTACCCTGCATTTTGGGCAGCTTGTTCAATACCAACACATCCACCTAATACAATAATATCAGCTAAAGAAACCTTCTTCCCCTTTGAATGTGACCTATTAAAACTCATTTGAATTCTTTCTAGGGTATTTAAAACCTTGCTAAGCCTTTCCGGCTCATTAATTTGCCATTGTCTTTGTGGCTTTAGGCGTATTCTTGCCCCATTTGCCCCTCCACGCTTATCTGAACCACGAAATGTTGATGCAGATTCCCAAGCCGTTGTAACAAGTTCTGATATTGACAAACCTGAATCTAAAATCTTTTTCTTAAGCTCTGAAATATTCTTTTTATTAATCAATTTATAGTTAACTTTTGGCACTGGATCTTGCCAAATAAAGCTTTCTGTTGGAACTTCTGGTCCGAGATATCTTGATATTGGTCCCATATCTCTATGGGTTAATTTAAACCAAGCTTTGGCAAAATCCTCAGCTAATTTTTCTGGATTTTCTAGATAATCTTTTGCTATTGATTTGTAAATAGGATCATAAATAAGTGCTAAATCTGCTGTGGTCATCATAGGTCTATGCTTTTTTAATGGATCATAGGCATCAACTACCATATCCTCTTCATCTACATCTTTAGCTAACCATTGGTATGCTCCTGCAGGACTTTTAACTAATTCCCACTCATATTTAAATAATGTTTTTAAGTAACCCATTGTCCACTTTGTAGGCTCTGATTTCCATGCACCTTCAAGCCCACTACTTATGGTATCTGGGCCCTTACCAGTTTTATAGCTATTTTGCCACCCCAACCCTTGCTGTTCAATAGGCGCAGCTTCTGGCTCTGGTCCAACATATGAAGGTGATGCAGCACCATGACATTTACCAAAAGTATGTCCACCTGCTATAAGAGCAACAGTTTCCTCATCATTCATTGCCATACGTGAGAATGTTTCCCTTACATCATTGGCTGATTCCTTAGGGTCAGGGTTTCCATTTGGTCCCTCTGGATTTACATAAATTAAACCCATTTGTGTAGCAGCAAGAGGATTTTCAAGTTCATTATCATCTTTATTACGCTCATCTCCAAGCCATTCTTTTTCACTCCCCCAGTAAATATCCTCCTGTGGTTCCCAAACATCCACTCTGCCACCACCAAAACCAATTGTCTTTAATCCCATAGATTCTAATGCACAGTTACCTGTCAATATCATAAGGTCAGCCCAAGATATTTTATTTCCATATTTCTTTCTAATTGGCCAAAGTAAACGACGTGCTTTATCTAAATTTATATTATCTGGCCAGCTATTAAGTGGTGGAAAACGTTGCAATCCTTGCCCTCCACCACCTCTACCATCACCAACTCTATAAGTTCCAGCACTATGCCAAGCCATACGAATAAAAAATGGTCCATAGTGACCATAATCAGCAGGCCACCATTCCTTAGAATCTGTCATCAACTTATATAAATCATTCTTTAGTTCATAATAATCTAATTTTTTAAATTCTTCAGCGTAGTTAAAACCTTTAGACATAGGATTGCTTAGTTCTGAGTTTTGACGAAGAATATTAAGCTTAAGCTGCTTTGGCCACCAATACTCATTAGTTGTTCCCCCACCTGCTACTGCTTTGCTTGTTCTTCCTGTCACTGGACATTTCCCTTCTAACATAACACTATCCTCCTTACCCTTCTTCTTTACCTACCTGCACACCTAGTTTATTTATGTGTATATAGGTAATGTAGCCTTTCTCATATAAATGCTATTACAGTAAATTATATAAATATATAACTATTACTATGAGTGAATTGGTAAATAACATTTGGTAAGTTTTGTTAAATTACTTTTCTTTAAGATCCGTTAATCTAATTTACCTTTCTATATCTAACTTCATTTGTAATATACTCAATCGCATCTAAAGTTGCAAACTTGTAAAATTGATCTTATTTAAATTTCTCTTGCTCTATAACTAATCATCACTGTAAGCTATAAATTTCTCTCATCCATCTCAAATAAATTTCTTCTAATTAGACTTTGTCTTAACAATGCGGTAGCATCCTTGGCTTCGCAATGAAAGCCCACTTGGCTGAGCTTGCTACTGACCTTTAACGCCGCCTAACATCTTTAGCCTGTGCAGGAGCGTGAACTCCTTTCCACTCTCCCGTATTTTTTTTGTTTTATACCTCAGCTTGTATATTTCTGTCAAAAGAAATACAATAGAGCTATGGAGGTGTTATGCGTGGATTATATAACGACAAAAGAAGCAGCGAAAAATTGGGGAATCACAGACAGAATGGTAGTGTACCATTGCTCTGCCAGGCGGATTAAGGGAGCTAAAAAAATGGGAAATACATGGCTTGTTCCGGTTGACGCTGAAAAACCGGCTGACGGACGATATAGGAGTAGTAAAGTAAAGGATGATGAAAATAAATGAAACGGATATTTTTGGTTGAAGACGATAAGGCAATCGCTAAAAACCTTATACTTTTGCTCCGCTCGGAGGGATTTACAGTCACCCACGCCCCTACGCGGGGTGAAGCCCTTGCTGCGCTTGCCGGGAATAAATTTGACTTGGCGTTGATTGATATTTCTTTGCCTGACGGAAATGGCTTTACGGTTTGCACGGAAATCAAAGAAACGCAAGATGTTCCCATTATCTTTCTGACGGCTTCCGGCGATGAGGCGAGTGTTGTTACCGGGTTGAACATGGGCGCGGACGACTATATCGCCAAACCTTTTCGTCCGCGTGAATTGATTGCGCGAATTGGAACCGCCCTGCGAAAAAGCGGGCGTTCCGGGTCGGATTTTGAAATTCGCGGGCTTCATGTCGATACGGCAAGCGGCGTTGTGAAAAAAAACGGCAACGAGGTTTTTCTTTCAGCATTAGAATACCGCTTGTTGCTGGTGTTTATTCGCAACCCCAAAAGTATTATCACGAGGGGCAGGCTACTTGACGAATTGTGGGACGCGGCGGGCGAGTTTGTCAATGACAATACATTGACCGTGTACATCAAACGCTTGCGGAAGAAGATAGAGAACAACCCAGCAAGCCCGCAAATAATTCTGACCGTTCGCGGGACGGGGTATAGATTGGGGGGCGAGTATGCTTCGGAATAGAGAGTTTCGGCAGTTTGCCATTTTGTTCTCCTTAATGGCCGCCGCCACTGTAATGCTGGGATTTGCAATAAATACGGCGGCGGGAATCCTTGCCATTGCTTCTGCCGCCGCCTTTGGCACAGCGTTTTTCGCGTTTACCAAAGCCCGATACAAAAGCATTGCGCGGATTTCAAATCAAATCGATATTGTGCTTCATAATGCTAACCATCTGTATATTGGTGAATCGGACGAGGGCGAACTTTCCATTCTGCACAGCGAGATAACAAAAATGACGTTGCGCATTCGGGAGCAAAATGACGCGCTTAAAAAAGAAAAAGAACATCTTGCCGATTCGTTGGCCGACATAGCCCACCAACTCCGAACCCCGCTCACATCCGCGAACCTCATTCTGTCATTGTTAGCGAATAACCCTGATGAAAACGAGCGGAAAGCATTTGTGCGTGAAACAGAAGAATTGCTTGTGCGGATGGATTGGCTGATTACTTCCCTATTGAAATTATCCCGCTTGGACGCGGGCATTGTGGTGTTCCAAAGCGAGCAGATAGATGTAACCAACTTGATATGCGCCGCGCTTCGCCCGTTCCTAATCCCAATGGAACTGCACGATATTGATTTACAAATAGATGCACCGAAAGGGATGATTATTCAGGGCGATTCAGGTTGGCTTTCGGAAGCAATTCAAAACATCCTCAAAAATTGCATGGAGAGCGCAGGCGAGAACGGGAAGATTGAGATTGTCTGCACAGACAACCCACTGTTTACCAAGATTACTATCCACGACAGCGGCGCGGGCTTTGAAAAAGAAGATTTACCCTGCCTGTTTGAAAGGTTTTATCGTGGAAAAAACCCAAACGCTACAGGATACGGGATTGGATTGGCTCTCTGCAAGATGATTATAACACGGCAGGGAGGGACGATTACCGCAAAAAATCACCCGCAGGGCGGCGCGATATTTTCCATTCGTTTCCCAAAGTGACTAATCTCTCACCTGAAAGTCACACAGATGTAAGTTGAAGGTTCTATTATATAGGTAAACCATTAGAAAGGAGACTCACATAATGGAATTTTTAAAAATTGAAAATCTATGTAAGGTCTACGGCAAGGGCGAAAACCAAGTTACCGCACTTGACCATGTTTCGCTTACAATCGAAAAGGGGGAGTTTACCGCAATCATCGGCTCCTCCGGCTCCGGCAAATCCACATTGCTTCACATCATCGGTGGCGTGGACGTGCCGACAAGCGGAAAGGTGTATTTGGACGGGCAGGATGTATATGCCCAAAGCAATGAAAAACTCGCCATTTTCCGCAGGCGGCAGGTTGGGCTGATTTACCAGTTTCACAACCTCATTCCCACTCTAAATGTGGTGGAAAACATCACCTTGCCTATACTGATGGACAAGCGGCAGGTCAACGAGGAACGCCTGAATGACTTGTTGGACCTGCTTGGGCTAAAAGCCCGAAAAACGCATTTACCCAATCAGCTTTCGGGCGGTCAGCAACAGCGTGTTTCCATAGGACGCGCTTTGATGAACGCCCCGGCGGTCATGCTTGCCGACGAACCCACTGGCAGTTTGGACAGCCGAAATGGACATGAAATTATCAATCTGCTGAAATTAAGCAATCAAAAATATCGGCAGACCCTTATCGTCGTCACGCATGACGAAAATATCGCCCTGCAAGCAGACCGCATTATCGGCATATCAGATGGCAAAGTAGTGCGAGACGAGAGGGTGAGACCATGAACATTTTAAACAAAGTTACCCTGCAAGGCATGAAAAAGAGTCGCACACGAACGATTGTAACGGTTATCGGAGTTATCCTGTCCGCTGCCATGATTACGGCAGTCGCTACCTTTGGCGTTTCCCTGCTGAACTATCTGGCAAACGGCGCGGCCCAGAAATACGGCGGTTGGCACGTCGAGTTTTTGAACGTTGATTCCTCTTTCGCACAGGAACGAACTCTCGACAATGGAGTTGCAAACACCGCAACATTTGAAAATATCGGCTACGCAAAACTTGACGGAGGGAAAAACCCCAACAAGCCGTATCTTTTTATAGCCGGATTTAGCAAGGAAGCCTTTGATACCTTGCCCATAACCCTGGTTTCAGGTAGATTGCCGAAAAACAGTGGGGAGATTCTTGTTTCGATGAGCGTCGAAGCAAACGGCGGCGTTAAATTCGCGGAGGGTGACACGCTTTCACTTGCTGTCGGAAGCCGCATGAATGGCAACAAGAATCTCGGTCAACACGCCCCTTACATTTCCGGGAAAGAAACTCTTGTGCCAAAAGCCGAAAGAACTTACACGGTTGTCGGTATCTGCCAAAGACCCGGTTTTGAGGAATCTTCCGCGCCGGGATATACCTTGATAACGAAAGCAGATGCACAAGACAAAGCGGACAGCTTAAACCTATTTGTCACGCTTAAAAAACCGCGTGGTGTTCACGCTTACGCAAGCAGTACAGCCGGAAGCCATAGCTATGTCTTTAACGATAATGTGCTGCGCTTCATGGGTCTTTCGGACGATAATATGTTCAACACGCTTCTGTACTCGGTTGGCGGCATTTTGGTTGCCTTGATAATGATAGGCTCGATTTTTCTGATTTATAATTCGTTCAACATATCGCTGAACGAACGCACACACCAGTTTGGGATTCTCTCGTCGGTAGGAGCCACAGCAAAGCAACTGCGAAATTCGGTGCTGTTTGAGGGACTTTGCATTGGTGTAGTCGGCATACCGATTGGCGTTATTGTTGGCATAGGCAGTATCAGGCTTGTGATTTCCGTTGTCGCTGGGAATTTCGGGAACGTTATGTACAGCAACGTACCTTTAACCTTGAAAGTGTCCATCCCCGTAATTGTCGTTGCGGCGACGGTTAGCATGGTTACGATTCTGATTTCGGCCTATATTCCGGCCAGGAAGGCTGCAAGCACTCCCGTTATGGAGAGTATTCGCCAGACGAACGAGGTCAAAGTTGAATCCAAAGCCGTGAAAACGTCAAAACTGGCGCAGCGTATTTACGGTTTGGAGGGAACCCTTGCGCTAAAGAATTTTAAAAGAAACAAGAAACGCTATCGCAGCATTGTGCTATCACTTGTTTTAAGCATAGTGCTGTTTATATCGACCAGTGCTTTTGTAACGGATATGAAACAGGCGTCGGAGCGGGCAGTAGCGTTTACTACCTATGACATCGGTTTGGCCACGCAGGACATGGACGATAGCAAAATGTTGCAGCTTTACGACAAACTAAAAACCACCGACGGTGTTTACGAAAGCTCGTATCAAGCGCTTATGAAGTATTCATGCGCTGCCAAAGCAAGCGATCTTTCAGACTATTACTGGGAATACGCGGGTTCACATTCGCCGCACGAAACGGTTAATCTGCCAATGGAAATCCAGTTTCTTGATGACAACGCGTATCTGAACATTATCAAAGGCTTGGGCTTACCCGCAGAGGAATATACCGGGCAAAATGCGAAAATGATCGCAGTTGCCAAAATGACAAGCCACATGAAAGCCAATCAGGAGGTTGACAAGTTTATTGATATGTTCAAGAGTTCTTCCATGAATTTTACCATCGCTCCCGAAATAAATGGCAAACCGAAGATGGAACAGGGGCAAAACGTAAGCATTACGTTTGTCAATACCGTTCCGCCTGATACACTCCCGATCTTAGGAAACTCCAGGTCGAAGAATCCGATTTTTTTTAGGGTGATGGCCCCCTATTCGCTCAAAGAGAAGTTTGAAACCCCCGATACCCATGTAGCTATTAAGGGCTTGACCTTTCGGTCAAAGAATCCCACACAGTCGGCGGCTAAAATGGAAGCGATGATTAAGGGTGCGGAAATTAAATCCAGTTATACCCTGTACAATTCTTATAAAATACTTGATGAGAACCGCAATTACATATTCATTGCCAACGTGTTCGCTTATACTTTTATCATTATGATTTCGCTGATTGCGGTTGCCAATGTGTTCAACACCATTTCCACGAATATCAAACTGCGCCGGCGGGAGCTTGCCATGCTCCGCTCTGTGGGGATGTCTGACCGCGATTTCCAAAAGATGATGAATTTCGAGTGTGTCTTTTATGGCATGAGGGCGTTGCTCTTCGGGCTTCCCATAGCATCAATCTCTTCTTGGCTGATTTACAAATGGATGGTTGCCGGCGGGGCTGACAATATCGATTTTGTGTTCCCGTGGGTCAGTATCGGAATCAGCGTATTCAGCGTGCTCTTTGTAGTGTTCATTACAATGCTTTATGCCACTCGCAAGATAAAAAGAGAAAATATTATTGACGCACTTCGAGATGACATGACTTAATTTAAAATTGATAGTTGTGGCAGATAATGTTTTGCGACCAAAATATGGATATGCGGCGGTTTTGAAATAACAATCAAAACCGCCGTTTTTCTTTTTCAAAATTGGAAATTCGGAGTGTGTATTAGCAAAACAAATTGTTAACAATTTGTTAATAACCCCCTGGGAGCGTTGCGAAGACTTGGCTGAGCTTGCTTACAACAGTATCAATATACCCTTCTCTACGTTTGCATTTAAGAAGTTTCTTCACCTTTCCCCCCTAAAACATATTTCCAAGTGACTTAACAATTTCTACTGCCATTACTCCAAGATACATTAAAACAAAGCATATAAGCATTGCAAAGGAGTATTTACGTATTTTAGAAGCAGCCGTTTGTCCGCTCTTTTAATTCTTCATATTAAAAGATTAATTCACATAAACTTTTAAACCTGTAAGGCTCACTTAATATATAATATACTACTAATGCGATTACTGTAAAACAAAATATACTAACATATAACGTTATTTTTTTATTATTAGCAACATTATTTGGATTAACAGAGATTAAAAATATAAAGTATCCTATAATGCCTGTTAAAATTAATAGCATACACCATTTAGTAGTTAACTTTCGGTACCTAGAAACATTTATTATTGACCATATTATCCATAGTACCCAACATACCACAAAAGTTAAAATTGCTAATCCAATATACAAACTACAGCTATCTGTGTTGGCAGAAGTCTTGACTCCTGTTTCTAAAAAATATTTAATATTATTTGCTACTACTTCATGTCCAAACCTATTCCAATAGTATTCATCTTTTATTTTTTCAGGATAACTGTACTTTATCTCTCCAGGAAATAATTCATCATTTTTAGTATTATCAAAGTTTTGTGGTAATTCTTTTATGGCTATATAAGTAAATTGGTTATTTTTTTCATCTTTAAAAATTTCTTTTAGATATGTATCAACACTTGTAATTCCTTCATTCACTAACTTTTTTTCTATCAATTCAATTTGATCATTCATAATCCTATATCTTTTACGATAGCCTTGAGATACAAAAAGTGATGTTATAAATAATATAGCAGATATTCCCAACAAAACTAATGATGCTATTAGTATTTTTCGAGCAAATACTTTTTGAAACTTTAATACCTGATTTAGTTCATTTCTTATCTGAAATTCTTCCCCAAATCTTTCTAAAGCAATACTAACACTTTCTTCTTCACTAATTCCGCATTCTTGCAGTTCTTTTACTGTTTCATTTAAGTGATTTCTCATTTCTTGTTTTAATTCTTCTGTTTCTTTAGAAGAATTACTTATGTCTTTGTATATAGAATTTATGTATTTATCTATTCTGTCCATTTTCGTTCCTCCCCCAAAAATTTATCTACTATACTCTTAAAAAATTCCCATTCTTCCTTTGAATTCTCTAAATACTTTTTACCCTTATCAGTTATATGATGATACCTTCGCCTTCCACCTCCACTTATTGAATCATCCCAATAGGATTGTATAAGTTCATTATTCTGAAGTCTTTTTAATACAACGTACATTGTTCCTTCTTTAATCTCAAAAGTTTCTTCACTTGTACCTCTTATTCTTTTGGCAATTTCATAACCATATAAGTCTTCATCTACCAGTAAACTCAATATTATACTTTCAATGTATCCTTTTACCATTTCTTTATTTATTTCCAATTTTTTCACCTCGCAGCAACATAATAGCATAAATTACTCTATACTGTAAAGTACTTTATGTTATGTACCCCACAAGAATCTTTTTTTGGTCATATGAAGGATGAAGTAGACTTTAAATTATGTTTTACACTTGAAGATGTGATTAATAAAGTCGATGATTACATAGATTACTATAATAATCATAGATGCCAATGGGGATTAAAAAAGATGACTCCTAAACAATTTAGAAATCATCTTTTAAATGTTGCTTAATCCCTTTTTTTATAATGTCCTTGACACGGGGACCATTTTATCTAATTTTTAATTTTTTTATTTTCCGCTATAACTTCATCCAAATTAGAGGATGTTATATATCTAGACATTCTTTCACCTACCTATCACAATAAATTTCACAAAGATCAACTATATCATCAATAATTGAAAATATTCTCTTTGCACTATCACTTATTTCATGATTTTCAGGTGCATTATTAGATGCAACTATAATTTCCTTATTGTTCAATTGTTTGCATTCAAAATTTATTAATTCTTCTAAGCTTATATTGAAAGTAGTTAATATCTTATCTACATGGTTTTTTAAAGTTGTATTGTTATCTATTTCACCTTTAATTAACTTGTCAATAGTTGGTCTTGAGATGCCTGTTAACTTTGAAAATGATGATTTTGTATAACGATTATCTTTTATAAGTTTAAGAAGATTTTCACCTATCTTTAATCTATTGTCATAAATATAAGCTTTTAATTGGTTATCAGTATACTTTTCTATAATCTCCATGTTAACCTCCTATATTCCTCATACTGTACTAAACAATTATCAATTGCTTAGCCTCTTGTATCTATGTTATATGCCATAGATGTAAAAAAAGATACATTTGTAAAAATAATTTTTACAAATGTATCAATAATAAACCATTGGAACTTTACAAATATAAGAATAAAACCCCCAAAATTCCTAAGAAGTTTTATTCTTATATTCTTTAATTCTTACAGCTCCATCTCATTCAATATATCTCTCAACTTTTTCAATTCCTCAGCTGATAGAGTTATACCTTTTCCCATCTTTTCATGTTCAGGTGCCCAATCTCTTAAATCGTATTTAGGATCTCTTCCGCTCCAGCTGATTAAATTTAGTTCTTTTGACCATCCTTTTGAGGATTCTGAAACTACTCCTATAGTTTCTTTGATTTCATATTTTATATCTGGCATTGTTTACTTCTCCCTATATATTATTAATTTCCACTCTTTTTACCAATGTTTTCTACTAATGGCATTTCAAAAAACATATTATAAATTAACCATCAAATAATTTATTCCATAGTTAAAGTTAAGTTTTTTAGATTTATATTAACATTTAATTTTAGTAAAATATCTAACCCTAATAGACCATTAATTTTTCCATAATCATCTATTAACCCAAAATCAATTTTTATATCCTTTAATTTATGCTCACATAATTTTATACCCTCAATAGATTTTCTATAAGCATATTGTTCTCCACCAATTCCATACATAGTTACGAATTCATCTTCGCCATCAGGTTCAACTCCTAATTCTGTAACTGCATCTGGAGAAATTATTGTATGTGCAGCTCCTGTATCTATAATAATATCATTAACTATTTTCCATTTACCTTTGTATATCATTTCTAAAGAAGTATACAAAAGTCCATTCTTATATGCTATTTTCATAATTATCTATACCTCTATAAACAGGATTTTGTACAATGGTCAAAGATAGTTCATCTTTAGCTGTATGAAATACAAAAGTATCTCCTTTACTTCTAATAAGCAGTTCATTAGCTTCTTTAGAGTTTTCAATTATCTTAACTAGAGCAACATCATCTACAATCTTTTTATCTCCATTCACATGACTTTTTAAAGCTTTTAATAACACAAATTGATTAGGATATTTTTCTCTTATTTCATTCCATTTCACTGCTATTCCACCTTTCTCTATATATTCTCATAATTTAAACAGTTTCTTTATCAATTTAAAAATATCAAAGGATGTTTTGTTATATACATTTTTGTATAGTTATATTTTATCATATTTTATAATATTTAATTATAACTTTCTCATGGATGTCAAACGGGTGGCAAAATCGAATTTTGCTACCCGTTATATTTAAACTTAAAATCCAGTTTTTCACGTTGCTTTTTTAACTAAACTAAAAATAGCACATACTCTAGATTAGTTGTTAATTAATCACTCCATACTTTTTCTTTAATCTCTTTAAATCATATTCCCATTCAAAAATAGCATGAGAATTATCCTTATTTTTCTGAGCCTGTCTTCCTTTTATAAGCCAATTTAAGCTGCTACCATTTAAATATAAATTATAGATTCTCTCTATAACTTCTTTATTTGAATAAGCCTTTCTTCCAACTGCTTAAACAGAAAATCAAATTCTTCTCTGGATACTATATTTTCTTTATCTCTCAAATTATCTATTTCAACATTAAGCTTACTGATTTCCTGCATATTATAATCATTAATTTTTTCTAGCTGTTCTATCTTCTCTTCAAGTATTTTTTTAGTTACTCTTGCCATCTCAAGTCTTCGTTTAGTAATTAATTTGCAAACTATATGCTTAGTATCTCATATGACTTGCTAAAGTTTAATTATTAATTACTAAACAATTTTAAAAGTATTTATAACATATATCATTCATATTTTTTATCTTAAAATAAATTAGATTCTTATAAAAAATTCCTACAGCTACCTAAACTTTAGTTACGCGGTAATATTTTGCTATTATGTCTTAACTACTTTCTTAATTTTTAATCTTTTGCATCGTGATTTAAGAATATTGTGCAATCAACTTACTACAGGTTATACTCATAATCTACTCTAAGCAAGATTTCACATAATCAACTGGTACATCCATTCTAATAGCAGTTTCTTCAATTGATAGACCACTATTTAAGAATCGTCTGACAACCATAAGCATATTTTCTCCGACTTCAATAATATGCTTATCAGGGTCATAGAACCGAACAACACGCTGTCCCCAAGAATGTTCTACCATAGGATGTACATATTTAATGTCTGCAATGTCATTCATCTTTTGAATAAAACCATCAAAATCATCTTCTTCAAAATATAACTCTGCTACATTTCCTCCAAAAATAATTTCACTATTCTGTTTGTGAATAAAAGTCGACCAGGTATCCTTTGTCTGTAATGCAATACCACCTGTTAAAGTCACATTTGCACCAAAATCAACAACAACTTTTAAACCAAGCACTTCATAGTAAAATCGCTTTGCCTTTTCCATATTCGAAACAACTATTAATGGATTTGAGAATTTCATTGTACGCCTCCTCACGAAGATTATATAAATAATCTTTACTTCGTATAATCTTATAATTATCGGTTCTACAAAGCCAGTTTTGCTACCAATTCACCATCTTCAATCTTACCTGTTTCCACAAAACCCAAAGATGCGTAAAGCGTCTTTGCTCCCACATTCTCTGGTTCATAAGAAAGAGAAACTACCGAAGCTTTTCCATACGGGAAGGTCCTAATCAATTCAAGTGCCTTTGTCATAGCTTCCTTACCATAACCTTTGCCCTGATATCGTTTGTCAATCATTAATCTACATACCCAATAAGCATTTTCATCATCATTCTCATCTTCTTCATTATATGATAACATTATAAATCCTACCATGATATCATTGTCATAAATGGCATAAGGCATAGGAATGCACTCATTATTTGTTAAAGCAACATATGCCTCTGCAAGACTGCATATATTACTTGCAACATAACTTTTTTGTTCTTCTTTTGGTTCTAATTTAATACATTCATCAAAATTATCATCAGTGATTTTTTGTAGTTCTATCATAATTATCCCCCTCAAATAAAATATAATCTTTCTTCGGCTTTAAATATAAATTTGTCTTAACAAATTATATTTTCTTACGACATACTTTCTTTAAATTGTTCAACAGCTATGTATGTCCAATTATACCATATTAAGTTAAAAACAAAAAAGCCCCGTAAGTACTGGAGCTTTTATTTATCATAGACAGTATGTCACTATATTTTGCTATTATGTATCTGCTAAAACATTATTCTTTTTTTATTTTATAATATAAAAAAGGTGTTCCAGTAATTGTAATAATAACCAATAATTTATTTTGTTTTGTTAAAGTAAGTATAAATCCAATTAAAATTGCTATTGACCAAACTATGAATTTCTCTTTTATATTTTTTATTTTCAAAACATTCAGCTCCTTGAATTATATAGATATGTATCAAAATATTACTTCGTAATTTCTTTATAGAACTAAATCGCTAAAAGCGACAGCTTGCGATAGTGATTAAATCAATGTTTATATGGAAAAAATAAGAAGTGAAGTTTCTTTCTCAAGGAAGCTTCACTTCTCACATTTTACACGCCTTTTAAAGGAGTGATAAAATGTATAAAAAAATAGACAAAATGGTTAAAGACCTAGAAATTCGAGGGCGTAGCCAGTCTACTATTAAAAATATGGTTTGGATTATGAAAAATTTTTCAAAATTTTATAATCAGCCACCCGAACTCTTAGGCGAGCAAAATATTATCAACTATTTAGATTATTGCATAAATGTGAAAAAATTATGCAGAGGAACTGTAAATTATATTAATAGTACCCTAAAATTTTTTTATGTTGTAACACTTGAAGGGACATGGAGTGATTTAAGAGTTCCAAGACTTAGATATGATAAGAAATTGCCTAAGTATTTAACAAAAGAAGAAGTAAAACTTTTATTGGAATCTACCACTTATTTAAAGCATAAAGCAATTCTATCAACTATATATTCTGGAGGTTTACGCGTTAGCGAGGTTATAAACCTAAGAATATCAGATATTATAAGTGCTGAAATGAAGATTAGAGTTAGAAGTGGTAAGCGTAATAAAGAACGGTATACTTTATTATCTCAAAAAAACTTAGAATTACTAAGAGTATATTGGAAGAAGTTTGGGTATAAAAATTATTCTCCGGAGGATTACTTGTTTATATCTAGACAAACAAAGAAACCACTAAGCAGACGCTGCATAGAGCATGCTATGGAGAAAGCATTGTTGAAGGCAGGGATAACTAAAAAGGCTTCGCCACATACTTTAAGACATTCTTTTGCAACTCATTTAATGAATGATGGTGTTGATTTAGTAACTATTCAAGCACTAATGGGTCATTCTAATATGAAAACAACCTCAATATACTTACATGTAAGGGACTACCATACGTTAAATATAACAAGTCCTTTAGATACGTTAGATTGAATTTATGAATTCACTTCAAGATATTATGGAGTTGCATGGAGAGTCTTATATTAAGGCAAGGAAATTACCACCTAATATTCTAAAAGCATTATACTCAATTAAGGATTGTAGAACTGCTGCACTTGGAGGTCATGTGTACGAATGTGATGAGTGTGGAGAAACTAAAATTTCATATAACTCTTGTAGAAATCGTCATTGTCCAAAATGTCAGGCTTACGCCAAGGAAATGTGGATTTATGAGAGGAGTAAGTCACTGTTACCAACTCATTACTTTCATATTGTTTTTACTATACCTGAACAATTAAATTCTTTAACATTGTTTAATCAAAAGGAAATGTATTCTATTCTTTTTACAGCTGTTTCTGAAACCTTACTTAAGCTAGGAAAAGATAAGAAATATTTAAATGCAAATATAGGTTTTACAACCGTATTGCATACTTGGGGACAAAACTTAATGTATCATCCTCATATACATTGTATAGTTCCTGGCGGCGGCTTAAGCTTTGACAATAGTAGATGGATAAAATCAAAGAAAAAATTCTTTATTCCAGTAAAGGTACTTTCACGAATGTTTAGAGGGAAATATCTTTTTTACCTAGATCAGCTTTATAAAAGAAATAAGTTGAAATTTCCTCCAAAGATTAATGAATTACAATCTAGATACATATTTAATGCATTTAAAGATGAGTTATATAAAAAAGAATGGATTGTTTATAGTAAAGCTCCTTTTAGTAGTGCAGAATACGTATTGCAATATTTAGGAAGATATACTCACAGAGTTGCTATATCTAATAATAGAATTATTAAAGTTGATAAAGAAAAAATTATATTTAAGTGGAGAGATTATAAAGATAAAAGTAAAGAAAAGATAATGTCTTTAAAACCTGAAGAATTCATTAGAAGATTTTCAATGCATATATTACCCGACAGGTTTGTAAAGATAAGACATTATGGTATTTTAGGGAATAGAAATAAGAAATTAAAGTTCAAACGCTGCCTAGAAATTTTTAGGGTTAAACCCAAAGAGTTTGAAAAACTATCGTCAGCGGAGCTGTTTTTTAAATTAACTGGAATTAAAATAGGCAAGTGTAAAAAGTGTGAGAAGGGAAATTTAATAAAAATAGGAAAATTAATGCCTCGAAGTGCTTCACCTCCATAAATAAAAGGAAAAGTGAATAAGCTCTTGATTATGGGGAGGGGGAAGCTATATACTAAAATAGGTATTAGCCATGATTTTCTGGTTAAAATTATACTAGTATTAGGAAAATAATGAGAATTTCTTATTCAAAAATCCAGATATGAATTTTTGAATTCCCATAGGGGGCGCTGCCGCTTTTAGCGATTCCGTTCTTATAATTGATTGCGATATTGAGGTGTACATATATATTTAACCTAAATCAAGTTTAAATCACTTGTAAGGCTTATATATATGCTATTTTTTACCCTCAACATCGCAATCAAGCCAACTCATATTGTGTTGTAATAATTAAGTTATTTAGTATGTTCAGCATAGTCAGATTTAAACATACAATAATATAAAGTAGTAACTTCCTTATTATCTAAAAGTTTTAAATTTTCATTTTTACTAAATCTATATTTAAATCCACATTTCTCGTTTACTCTTTTTGATTTATTATTAAAATCAAAATGTCCACACCAAATTAAATCTAAATTTAGTTCATTAAAACCATATTTAATTAAACAATTTACTGCCTCTGGAATAATTCCTTTTCCCCAATATTTAGGATTTAAAACATACCCTATTTCTTTCTGCTTTAATTCACTAAGACTATCATCTGGTTTTCTATCGTGAAGCCCAATTCCACCAATAACTTTATTATCTGATTTTAAAACAATAGCATATGTATCATTATTTCTAATAAACATTTTTATAATTTCTTTACTTTCTTCTTCATTTTTATGTGGTGGCCACCCAGCATTAGGGCCTACTAATTCACTTTTTCCATATTCATATAAATCCTTGCTATCAGTTTCTTTCCATTCTCTTAATATTAATCTATCAGTTACTAACTTATCCATATATTTTCTCCTTTATTTCATCATATGTTACGATTATTCAATTATTATAGATTTATAATTAACAAACTTTTTAAGCAATTTATCAAAGCCATTAAAGGCTTTTTTTAATTTAAGAAGTACCTAATTCTACTGTACCATAAATTTTGCAAAATCTCCTAGCATAATAAGTTCCTGAACCAAAATCTGAAACAGGAAATTCTAATTTTTCATACTGCTTTTGGCAACTAGTATCTATTTCTTTATAAGCAACTCCTCTTCCTGTAAAAGTTACATTTCTTCCATTTTTATTTACATAAGCTAGTAAATTCAGTTGCTTCCATTTATATTTGTCTTTTGAAGTAATATATGAACATGTTTGATTTTCATCAACAGTAAGTACTTCTAAGAAAGAACCTTTTTTATACACTTTAGCTATAGCACTAAGGGTTATTGTGAATTCTTTAGGTTTTTCAAAATCTTTTGTCTTATTATACTTTTTATCTTTTTTATTTGTTCCCCCAAAATAATTATTAATTTCAACATTCTCATATTTAATGTAATTGCTCTCATCAGTTAAAGAATTTATTGAATTTCCTGTTTCATCTTTTCTTAAATTAAGTTTGGGATATTTTTTATTTAACTCTTCTATATTAATCTTATTATCTTTTTCATTTAATTCTTTAGCTTCTTGAAATGTAATATTTTTTTCTTTAGCTAATTTTTTGCAATATTCATCAACAGTCATTTCTGTTATTTTAATATCTTTATTTTCAACATTATTTAAAATTTTGAACTCCGACGAAGAATTTCTTTCTGAAGTTACTTCTTTAGGAATATACTTATTCGTTATCATAAATATTAAAAATATAATAGACGTTAATAAAAAACAAATTGCTTTTTTCATATAATCATTCTCCTATAAATTCATAACATCTTTATATATTGCAACATCACACCATATCAAATTATATCATATTAAACCTAATTATAACAAATTAATGTATATTTACCATAAAAAATAACCCTAAGCACCTAATATACCTAGAGTTATTCTTCATCTCATTCTTTTTAATTTTCGCTATAAATTCCTTTACTTATCCTCCTCATCTTTATACTCTTCTTTCAACTTCTCAATTCCCTTATTTCTCAAATATCTCACCTGTGAAACAGTTTTATCACTATCAGCTGCTATTTCCTTATAGCTCTTCTCCATTAGGTAGTACTTGGCAATAACTTCTCTTTCTTCTGGAGCTAACTTCTCTAACTCAGTTCTAAGTTTTAATACTTCCTCATAAGCTATAACCTCATCTTCCAGTGTAAAATCATATTGCTCATTCCTATTCATTATATTTTCATCAGGCACTTCTCTGTAATGCTTTATCTTTCCCTTTAAAAGAGCATAAAAGTTTTTATCAATTGAATTTATAAAATAACCATTGTAGGATTTGCTACCAAGCTTGTACATATGTACTGCTTTTATAATTGAAAGATACCCATGCGGAACTAAATTTTGCTTTATATACTTGTAAAACTATACATTCAAAATCAACAATATAAAAAGAGCTTAACACCAAATTAGTGTCAGCCCTTTACATTTCAGCGAATGTAATATCTTATTCAAAAGTTTGCATTCATTTATTGTGTACAATATTTTGCAAATCTGTCTTAAACATTAGTTTCTTTTTAAAATATAATTTCCAACATGAAATCCATATCGTTCATAAAAAGGCAATGCTTCATCATTTGCATAAACTACATTAATTTCAATATTTGTTATTAACTTTGATTCAAACCAATTCAAAGCATTCTTCATAAGTTTATCACCTAATCTAAACTTACGATACTGATTTTCAATATATATAGATTCTATTTCTCCTAAATTATCTTCAATTGAACTTAAACAATACCCTATATAATTCCCAGTATCCTTATCTAAAAGTATATCAAGTTTTATAACACCTTTTTGTGCCTTTTCATAAATAGAGTCTATTCTTTTTTTAAAGGTAAATTTCCCATATTTATTCTTAAAATAAACTGATTTATCAAGATGAATGGAATTAAGTTGTTCCCATAATGGCTTTATAAGTTCAATTTCTGTTATGTCTTTCTCAACTATGCAGATATTCATAAAAAACCCCTCCATGTTTAATATATATTTCCTACACAATTTCTTTATATTATGAATTTATAATGCTAAAATACTTCTTTATAATCCCTTTATATTTTTAGCAAAGTTCTCCCTCTCTTCTTTACTTTGAAACAAATTAAACCAATCACATATTTCTATTGCAAAGTCAATAAAAGCTATCCCTTGAGCAATTATGATGTTCCCATCTCTTACTACTCTTTCTGAAACAAAGTTTTCTCTTGTGAAAGGATCTTTTTCTCCAAATACATCAATATGTTCTTGAGTCCATTGAAAAGCTGGGGTTGTGTACTTAACATTATGAAGAACACCTGCCTTTGCCAAAAATATTGTTCCTATACCACATATAGCACTTACTAGTTTTCCTTTTAAATTTAAATTATTAATTAATTCTATTAGTTCAGATTTGGTCTCACCATACCATCCACCTGGAATTATTAAACCTTCTATATCTTCATTTAATACATCAGTAATTAATCTTGATGTCAAGCTTTTTTACAATATTTTGCTATTGTAGCTTAATTATTAACTTGAATACTAGCTTTTTATATAATTATTTAAGAATGTTGTACTCTAATCATAATTTATATTATAATTGAGATGTTAATGTTCCTTGATTAAAAAGCATTTTCCACTTTCCATCATAACATTTCCATATAGAGCTACGAAGTGAATTATACCAATACCCGCAAATAATATCCATATAATAAATGGTAAAATCACAAAAGTTGAATTCATAGTTTCTACCCCCTATTTTAATTTGATCGTTACATACGATAAGAAAATTGGGTACTAATTAATTAAAGATTCTATAACTTCATTTTCCAACACACCACCATTGTGAATAATTGTTCTTGATGATGCAATGTTTTCTTTATCACAAGTAACAAGAACTTTTTCCATATTTATATCTTTACATTTTTCCAAAGCCAAGTTAAGCATTTCTTTTGCATATCCTTTTCTACGTTCAGATTTTCTTACACTATATCCAATATGTCCACCGAATTGAAGTAAATACTCATTTAGCCTATGACGGATGTCTATCATACCAATTACTCTCTGATCACAAAGTCTTATTGCTAAATATGTGGATGCTGGGACAAACCCAGTTCTCACAGTTTCTTCCTTTGAATTATCTATGAGCATAGAAAACCACTCTTCAAAACTGCTAGCTTTTTGTAATCCAGCAGTACCATCCATACTATCACCATTTGTTTCAAATTCATTTTTGTAATCCAAGATTTGTCTCTCATATTCTTTTGTTGGGAAAATTAATGCGATTTTTTCCATAACACCCTCCTTAAAGTTCACAAAATTCTTTATATATCTAATACTAAATCAATTTTATTCATTTTAGGATCTTTTACTTCTGGCTCAGTATTACAATACCATTTATACGCTAGTTCTACGCCTTTAAATAAATCAATTTTGGGCATATACAATCCGTCTTTTTTTGCTTTTTCTGTATCTAATAGATAAGTAACATTTCTAAAAGGAAAATATTCTCTTACACTTATATTTACTTTTTCACTATCCACTTTTTTTATATTTACTTTTCTATTCACTACTTTCATGGTTGTTTCAACTAACTGTTGCCATGTTAATATTTGAGGATGGGTTACATTATATGCTTGTCCTACTGTTTTCTCTGTATGTATAGCACTTTCAAATACTTTGACTAAATCACTTATATATATAAATTGTGTCTTTTCATTACCATTTGGTATAGGAACATCTAACCCCTTTTTTACCCTATCAAATAAATAAATTTCTCTATATAAATTATTCTCTTCTCCATATATATAGGTTGGTCTAAATATAGTTATAGGAAATTTTTCATTTTCCCATAATTCAAATAAATAATCTTCAGCTTTCTTTTTATCTAATCCATAGCTCCCCCAATTTACGTTTTCACCTCGAGTAAATTCTTCTGCAACTATCTCATCTGAAGGTATATATACTGAACCGGAACTGCAAAATATATACCTTTTTAAGTTCTCTTTATTTAAAATGGCAATTAATTTTTGCACATCATCCTTTACATATGCTGAAATATCAAAAATATAATCATATCTTTCATTTGCAATATTTACTTTTAAATCTTTAATCGATTTTCTATCACCTTTTAAGTGTTTTCTAATTCCAACATATTTAATAGGTTTAATTCCTCTCGTAAATATATCTACAGTATAACCTTTGGATATTAAATATTTTGTTAACGAACTGCTTACAAATTCAGTTCCCCCCATAACTAATATTTTCATACACTTTCCCCCTTTTAATTAACAATAATTTTTTATGTTATCCTTTATTTATTTTATTAAGCAATCATAATACAGTATAGTTTGAATTTCTCTGTGCATCTGCCATATATTACAATCTTGATTGCATAGAATTATAATCGTTGCATCAATATTTGGATAATATGAAAGCATTGCACCTTTTAAACTATTTATAATCTTGATTATATTCTGCAATTATGTATACCTTTATTTATTGAATATTGTTTGTAATTTTGCTTGTTTAGGTAAATTTTCTTTTAGAATAGTAATAACTTCTACATAACTTTTTCTTGTTGGTATTATTAATTCTTTTATATATCTTAATTGTTTTAAAATAATTGCAATAAAAAACAATGGAATAATAGTATTACTAAAATTCATATCTATAATAATCAACTTGAAAATCAATCTGAAATCCACACTTCTTATATAAATTAAAAGCTATTGGATTTTCTGAATCCACATCAAGTACTACTTTATCGAATTTTTTTAGCCCCTCATTCAATGCAAACCCAACCAGTTGCTTTCCAAATCCTTTCCCACGATATGGTCTAGCAATCCCCACACCATAAAGGAAAGTATCTCCTTCTTCATAATTAAAATCAAAAACGCCTACTGGAATGTCTTCTTTATAAGCTATATATCCCTTTCGGTTTTTAGAAAAAATTACAGTATCAATAAAATTACTGCTTTCCTCTAGGTCTGGAAAAGCATCTCGTGTAATTTCTGCAAATGTTTCCTTGTTTTGATTATTCACCTCAAAAAACTGTAAATCCTGATATTCTGGCAAAGTTTTCGAGCCATCATAAGACATCCTGTATTCTGAACGCTCCAATTTAGTACACTCAAAGTTTTTTATAACCTCAACACCACTTTTGCTTTTCGGTTCTATAACCAACAAAATTTTATTTATTCCTGCCAATAATAACGTTTCTTTAGCAGTCTGAAATAGTTTTTTAAAACATCCTTTTCCTCTGTGATCTGGATGTGTAACCGCTAATATTTCTGCTTCATAAGAAGTGGGCATAAAAGTAGTTAAAAAAGCAATCAACTCATCATTTTCATAGCCTATATAGAAGCACTGCAATGTCTTATCAAAGTTAATTTCATTTGATAAAAAAGCATAATTTTCTAAAGCATCTTCACAAAAAGCCACTGTTTCTAAATTTAAAATTTCAGTCATCTGATTTTCTGTTAATCTATTTGTTGTTTCTATTCTCATTTAAATTCCACCTCATAAAATGTAATAATCCTTAACTTAGCAGTATCTTTATATTACGTTATAACAGCCATAAGATAATAGTTATCTTATAAATTTACTACTCCTAATATTTACCATTTTTTTCTAAAGATCGAATAAGATTGATGTCTTAATACCACATATGGAGAAGCCACATTTTTTGTACATATCCTTGGCGGTATCGAAATGATCTGTTATTAAGTAGGCTATATCAACGTTTTCACTGAAAGATTCTTCTAACAATTTACGTACTACGGAAGTACCATAACCTTGATTTTGATATTCTTCAATTATATCAAAATCCTCAATCTTGGCGATGCCATCCTCTATTAAAAGTTCACATTTGCCTATAGGCACATCTCCTTTGTAACATACATAAAGATTTAAATTAGGATTGTTCTTGTACTCTTCCATCTTTCTTTTGATTCTTTTTCTAGCAAAATCTTCTCCCATAGCTGTTTTATTGGCTTGTATATCTACTAAGTTTCCATCACTTAGTATTTTAAAGGTATCTGCCTTTCGAACAAAGCAGTCATTCTTCATTTTCAATTTATTAAAATCTTTCGGTGTAATAGCCATGTAGCAGTACTCTGTAATCTCCGGCGCAGGAATCATCCCCTTTAAATCATGCCACTGAATACCATAATCCATCATGATATGCAGATACTCCTTATTCTCTCTCTGAACTTTTTCAAGTTTATTTTCAATAAAAATCCTTAATTCATCCTTCTTTATTAATTCTTTTAAAAAAATGAAATTATGCATGTACATATCAACCAATTTGCTATCTTTGAATGTAATGCTTTTCTGTTCTTCAATATAACCTGAAAAACATCTCACATATTTTAATTCGGTTTCTAATATTCTCTCATACAATTCTCCTTTCATAAGATAATTCTCCTTTAAACATCTAAATTATTTTGTTTAATTGTTGCGTATTATTCTACAATTTTGCTTTAACACATTATATTTTTCACGACGCATTTTCTTTATATTTTGAAACAAAATCCTATACTATTAAGTAATAGGAGGCTTTTCCTTTGGTTTAATCGATGGAACTATTATTAAAGAAATTACAATGAAACTATAGGAAGAATAATATTCCAAGATGTAAGACTAATTTCTGAATAATAGTGTTTAAAATAATATATTTCATTTAAAGCATTAATAATTAATGTTACTATTGGAGCAACAAAAACCTTCTTCGAAAATACTGACGCTACCACTCCACATCCAATAGTTATAAATGGAATAATTACTAATTGCATTAAAAAAGGGTCAATTGATTCTATAGATAACATAGTTAATTCCTCCTTACTATATCTAGTGTAGTCGCTTGTACACCGACTAATTTTACTTCTTCATATATGTAACATCTTACAATTTTATTGTGCCTCGTTACTATACACTAAAAAATACTGTAAATAGATGGTGATAATTATTGAATTCTAAAATAATATTATTTTAAATTTCTATATTCATCTTCAAGAATGCTCATATTGAGTAATGACCAGTATTGTCCATTTATTTTTCTACATTCTCTAAAATTTCCTTCAATAATAAATCCTGCTTTTTTATAACAAGCAATCGCAGATGCATTAAAATCAAATACTCCTAAATCAATCCTATGTAGATTTAATTCATTAAAGGTAATATCCAAAATAGCATTAATCATTTGCAATCCTATTCCTTTATTTCTATTTTCTTTTCCTCCTACAAGTACTCTGCCTATTCGAGCGGACATATTTACTCTGTCTATTCCTAACAACTGAATATGACCTACCGTTTCATTGCTTTCAATTAGTTTAGCACTAAACATTAAATTTGGGGAGTTTTGTTCCAACATCATGTTTACCTCATTTTGAAGTTGTTTTTCTAATAATTCAAATGTGTATGACGGCCCTGCCCATTGAAGTAAGAATTCTTTATTAGGAATCCACGAAATTAATTGTGGAATTTCTTCATAACTAAATCTTTCAAGTTTTATTACCATATTAAACGCCCTCCATCTAGATAACTGTTCACATTTTTCTACTGTTCTCTATCAGCCTCAAAACAATTATATCACTTTTATTACATGTTTTTATCAAATTACCTAATTTTTTACCACATACTGCATTCAAATCATTACCTCTTATACTCCACAGGCTTAGTTAATTTAATTACTTCTGCCAATGATATAAATATCACTAAAATACATATAGCAAGTATCACTTTCCCTATAGTTGTAAACATCAAGGTTTCATACCATGATTTATTTAGAAAGTACATCAGTGGTATATTTCCTATGAGAAGTATTGTCATGGTAATAAACTCTTTCATAGGTTCATATAAAAGATAATCCAGCTCTGCACTTACAATTCTCATATCTGAAAGCTTTACAACTATTGGTGTTAAGGTACTCTTTAAATTTTTATCATCTTGGCAAGCAATAACACCATTAACCCATTCTCTAAATACATCATTATCAATCTTAGTTTTTAGATTTTCTAATGCCATTTTCATATTAGAATTTATCAGCTTTGTTTGTGCAAGAAAGCTTTTAAATACATTAGCTACAGGTGGATTGATATATGTTATATTTTCATCCACTGCTGTAATTATACTTTCACTTCTTAGATAAGATGTTGTTATCACTGATAAGGCTGTTTCAAGCTCTGAATTCAACTGTTTCTTATAGAAAGTAGCTGTAAACTTAATATACCAAAATGGAAGTAGTGCAAAACCTCCTGCAAGTACTGGTATTAAGAAAAAGTTATTCATAGAAATGGCTACCATCACACCTAGAATAAATAAAGCAAAAGATAATACACAAAGGATTGAGAATTTCTCACTTTTATTGGTAGCTTCTAAAATATCCTTTATTTCTTCTATAAATAGCTTTAGTCCTTTTTGCTTTTTCTTCTTGGTAACTTCTATAACTTTAGCTTTAAGTGTTTTTTCTTTACTCTTAAATATTTTTGAAATAGCCTCTGCAAATTCTAATGGATTAATAGAAAAAAGTATAAAACTTCCTGCAACTAATCCTAAAAATGCTCTTATCTTAAGCAATGTCACTGCTATCACCTTCTTTCAACAAACTATCAAGGATATTTAAAGGCATACCATTTTCAAGAAGTCTTTTTTGCAAGCTCTTTGAAATGTTATTAACCCTTTCATAATTACCGATTATTTTTAGCTTTCCATCTACAACTTTATTTTCCTTGATGTTATAACGAAAAAGAGTGCGAATTTGCCTTTTACCATCGGGCAATATTTCACACTCTGTAATCTCCATAATCTTTCTTGAATTATCCTCTAACTTTTCCGAAAAAAACACAATAGGAAAAGCTTCTGTTACCAATGAATATAAGGTATCATCATTAATATCATATTTCATCTTGCATAAAGTAACCATACGAAAATATGTGGCTTCACATGAGTTTGCATGGGTTGTTGTAATAACTGCGTGTCCTGTCCTTGCTGCTTCTTGAGCTGAAAAGGATTCTTCTCCCTTCATCTCTGCCACACATATATAATCTGGATTAGATGTTAAAGCACTTTCAAGTAATTTTTCTTGGTCTATGTTTTGTTTTTTATCCTCACTATACCTTGTAACTGTATGAACTACACATCAAAGTTGTTTTTCCTGATGATGTAGCCCCTGTAACACACATACTTAAGCCATATCTTAAACAAATGCTTAGAAAATCAAGCATTTCTGCTGTGGCTGTCCCGTTATTTATAAAATCTTCTCTTTCTAGCTTTTGAGGATTAACAATACGGATAGAAACTGCAAGTCCTTTATCATGGTCTATTACTCCATTTCCAAAGACAGTAATTCTTATCTTATTTGATAAATGTCCTCTTACTACAGGTTGTGAATTATCAAGTATCATGCCTGACTTATGAAGCAATCGCCTAATAACATCAATTGTATGTTCCGGAGAATTGAACTTTTCTTCTGTAGGCAGTATTTGTCCATTTGTATAAGTAATTTTGATATCTCTCCACTGATTTATATTGATTTCCTCTACATCTTTTCTAAAAAGATATTTAGATATATAAGCTTTAATTTGCTCCCTCTGTTTTTCTGGATTACCTGATATTAGTATTGAGTATTTATTTGAAATGTACTCCTGTACCTCCTGTAATATATCAGGAAATTCTTTAATGTGTTGTCCTGAATTAAAAAATAGAGCAGCATTATTCATCACTTCTTGCCTCCCCTAAACCATGGTAAAGCTTTCCCTGAACTCTTTTTAACTTCAAAGCTTTCATCAAAAACTAAGGTAATTAAGTCTCTAATTATTGAATTATATTCTTCCTTTTCTTTTGATTTTAGTCCTTGAAAAAGCTCACCACATAAAAATTGTTCTGATATTTCTTCAAGATGCGGCAGCTCGTATTTTATATCATGATATTTTTCCTTTATCTGCTCTTTAGGCTCACTGTTCTTTACATCAGATAAAACTTTAATATGATTATCTACATCAAGTTTTCTATCAGCTAATAATGGCAAATAAGAATCAAAATATGATATAGCTTTTAAATTTGCATTTTTAAGCCTTATTACCTTATCAGCAATTTCAAGTGATTTTTTATCTGCCTTAGCATAAGGTAAAACTATCATAGATTGAGGACACAATGTATCACACATTACAATAATTACATAGATGCAATAATTGAAATAATATCTCCTGTCTCAAGCTTTCCTGATAATCCTGCAGCAAAACTTTTAGTAGAAATTGAGATAAAATGCGGTGCTTTTAGTAAACATATATATTATTCATTGAAACACCTCCATATAATAAGAAAAACACCTGACAAATGCCAAGTGTTAGTCTAACTATTAAATTTATTATCATTTTTTAGTAATGACATATAGTCTCTCTTTCCATGCAAAACACGTTGAATTGAAACTATATTATTTTCGTAAATATAAAAAATGAGATATTGCCCACATATAATATATCTGTATTTACTCTTTAATCTTATTTTGTACATTAACATCGTTCCTATCTCTGGGAAGTCCGCTAAACTTTCAATTTTTTCAATAATATCCTTAACGATTTTTGTAGCAGCTTCTACACTGTCTTCTGATATATATTTTTTTATCTCCTGCAAATCAGTACTTGCTACAGGGTTAATTCTGATTTTTACTCCCATTTCTAACCCCCCAAGCTAGCTTTTAAATCATCTAGAGTTTGCCATTCTTCTCCTGTTTTAATAGCTTCCTCTGCCTCATTTAGTTTTGCAAGAAGCTTTAAAATTGTTTGCTGTCTTTCATACTCTTCCATATCAATAAGAACATATTTCCCTCTTCCGTTTTTTGTAAGAAAAACAGGCTCTCCATTTTGACAATCCTTTAAAACTTCATTGTAATTACGCAAATCTGAAATTGGTTTTATATTTGGCATACATTTCACCTCTCGAAATATTGTTGATATTATTGTATGCTAATTTTACTTAAAATACAACACTAAATTTATCATCATTTTTCGAATTAACTATAATAACTTATTACCAATTCTTAATCTGCCATATACTTTCTGCAAGTACATAAAACATCACTGTATTCTTAGCCCTTTTCTTATACATAGCACTTTCATTCTCTGAAGCTCCTATTCTTATGAAACAATAAACTACTCTTAATACTGCACCTACTCTAATAAGCATTGTAAAAGCCTCTGCCATTTCTTTTACTAATTCCATTACTTTTTAAAACCGCCTTTCGCCATTTGCACTAAGCGTACAGATTGATAAACATTGCCCATAATCCCCGCTCCATGTCCACCTGATACAATGATAAATTCTTGTAAGAATCTTGGAGTTTTTATAGCTAGCATTAATGCTGCCACACCCCAAAACACATGAGTATTAAGCATTAAAGCTACTCCTACTTTTTGCTAGAACTATTTGTACTAATACTGCTAAAGTGGATTGAAAGAACTTCTGAATATATGTCCTGAATACTCCATTATCTGCATCTAATAATCCAACACAGGCTACTCTATGCGAAGTATTAATATCTCCATTCCTCTCATTAAAAATTGAAGATATAAAAGAAAAAAGCATATAAAAAATATCAGTGAAATAATGGCTGTAAATAGACCAGTACTTGATATTCCATTAATTATGGCTGTAAAGTCTGTTACCATGCCTTTACTTACTATCTTTATCAATTTACCTGTTAAATCTTCAACAATTCTACCTAACCAACTATATAAGGTTGGAAAACATACTGCTATTGCTAGTGCTTTAAAAAATCCTGTAAGCATAAGTATAGGATCTGCGTCTGCATCTCCTTCTGTCCAAAGAATATATTGTTCAAAGCCTTTCTTTAAAAATTTCAATACTATTAGTGAAACACCAAAACCAAAGAAAATATTAAATATTTCTGTTAGACCATTAGTGCCCAGCATTGTATCCATATATCTTTCTGCATATAAAGCAATAGGTACTAAGTCATTTAACAATGAATTTACATAGGTAAGGCAGCCACTTAATATTCCTGCAATCAAAATCACTAATAAGTATTCCATATCATCACCTACCAATATTTAAAGGGCTTAAGTTTTATATCCCTAAGCCCTTTAAATGGATTTATCCGATGACTAACAATTCTAATACTCCCACTTCTACAAATGGGAGATAAGAATTGTAAAGTCCCTGGATTCGTTCAACTAAAATTCAGTTGGAATAAAAACTCCATCTGAATTAAGTTTCACTTTATATGTAAGCGTAAAAAATTAAGTACCTAGAAAACACATCCTCCCATTGATAAACTTAAGTAAAAGATTATCAATGGGAGGTTTACTTATGTATAAAAAATTAGATAATTATGCCTGGGAGGAATATTTAAATAAATTTAACTCTATTAAAGATACAATAACAGTGAAAGATTTCTGTGCTGAAAATAACCTTAATAAAAGTCAATTTTATTACCATAAAAAAAGAGTAGAAAAAGT
>NZ_JAPPRQ010000023.1 GCF_026719745.1 Clostridium sp. ZS2-4 | reverse complement strand
TTCCCTCTATTAAATTATATTGTTCATTTATAGTTTCCTCTTCCTTTTCTGTTCCTACTTCTTTGTATATCTCCATCAAATTTCTATACATCTTTGGAAGATATTTTTCCATCTCCCTTAAGAATACGTCTGCTCTCTGAACCAAAATACAATAATTACCAATAACACAAAAATAGATGTCAAAGCTGAATTATTAAATAAATTACCTGAAACTACTGTTGGTAATAGGATTAGAAAACAAAGACTGCTAAAAGGACTTTCTCAAGAAGAACTGACAAGGTATATTGGCGTTGCTGATGGAACTATGGATACTTATGAATTTGATAGAGCTTTTCCATCACCTGAAAAACTAAAGAAGATTGCTGAATGTTTGGAAGTTCCTTTGGAGTATTTTTTTGATGGGTATTATGAGTTTGTGGTTGGGGATTATGGTAAAAAAATTAGGGATTGGAGAGAAAAAAATAAGCTTACTTTAAAAGAAGCTGCTATGGTTATTGGAGTTTCTGAAAAGACTTGGGGTTGGTGGGAGAAAGGAGTTAAGTGGCCGGATAGGGTTAAGTATTGGAAGTTAATAGATGCTATGAATAAGAAGGACTTGTAAATGCAAGTCCTTCTTATTTTAACACTTTCTTCTGTTGTGAATACACTTGTGAAGATAAAGCACACCTAACCACTATCCTAAACTAAAAAAACACCATTATTTATAGTACGATTCTCCTCACTTAGTTATATATACGATTTTTCATACTCTAACTTTTAGCTGTGGAGATTTATCTTCTTCAGACATTCTAATCCCTTTTACTAATACTTGTGCAGTTAATAATTTAGAATTAAATTTCCTATCTTCCCATAGCACTATTGGAAATATATTTTTCACATTCCAATCTCATATTAACATGTACACCTAAATTATCCACTATATTGGTTCATCTTTATCATAAATAAATTCCAGTTTTTAGATATTAATTTTATGTTTTTACTTGATGTTACTATTATCACTTTATTATTCACTTCTTCATCTGTTAAATTCTCCATCTCTTTCAAAAATTCTTTTAGTTTACTTTTAAGTCTTTTTGCACCCTTTATATTATTTGTAATCAAGAATGAAATATATTCTATCTCATTCCATGTTTAACATTATGCTTTAACTCATAATATTAACTTATCTTTTCAACCATAGTTCCATTCTAGATTCTAATATTTTTGATTACTATAATGACAATAACACAAATAGATTATACGAATTCCCCCCAACACCATATATAGTTATACGAGAAATTTTCTCATATAACCATTTAATTATTGCAATTTTATAAAAAAACCAAAGAATAACTATTGACTTTCATCAGGAAAGTAATTATAATAAAACTGTATTAAATATCAATTTTATATAATTATATGAGAAAATGGCTCATATTCATTGCCTAAATTAAAAACATTTATGTATTTTAATGAAAATACGTTTATATATTTTTAAAATTGATATTTGAGGAGGATGTTTATATATGTTAAGGTATTTTAAATTTACAAATTATAAATCATTTAAAAATGAAACGATATTAGATTTGAGAGCTAAAAATATTTCAGAGCATAAGAATCAAGTGTCAAAAATTAGTACAGATAAAAATTTAAATATTGTTTCTATATTTGGTTTAAATTCTGTAGGTAAATCAAATGTTTACTCTGCTTTTAAACATATGAGTTTATATGTAATAAACTCTTTTGCATTTGATGATAACAATAAAAAGAAACCGCCTAAGACTCCACCCTTTATTTTTGAAGATAAATTCCTAAATATTCCAACAAAATTTGAAGTTAGTTTTATAGGTAAATATGGAAATTCAAAAAAAGTTATTAATTATAGTTTTCACATAAAAAATAATAAAATAGAAAAAGAATCTTTACGTGTTAGAGCAATAAACAGCAAAAAATATACTAATATATTTGAAAGAAACCAGTTAAGTATTAAAAGTGAAAACAAAGAATTTATTAATTATTTAGAGAATTTAAACCAAGCTCTAAGTGATAATGTATTAATTGTATCATTAGGTGCTAAGTTAAATATAACATCATTATCAGATATAAGAAACTGGTTCCTAAAAAACAACGTAATTAATTTTGGAAATGAAATAGAGATATTGGTAAGAGATATCAATTTACCAGAATGTTTAATAAATGATAGTGAGAATAGTCATCGTGTTAAAAATAAGCTTATTAAATATTTAAGTTGTTTTGATGAAAATATAGTTGATTTTGATGTAAAAGAATTACCTTCAGGAGAAGATGAACCAAGGAATTTTTATGTAGATGTTGTATATAAAAATAACCAAGGTATAAATGTAAAGATACCTCTTGTTGAGCTATCCGCAGGCACACGAAAAATGTTCTCTTTATTTCAATATTTATTGAAAACCTTAGAAGAAGGTGGAGTATTATTTATTGATGAAATTAATGCTAAAATTCATCCATATTTACATAAATTTATAATTGAATTATTTGAAAATGAAAACAAATCAAATTCACAATTAATTTTTACTACACATGAAACTTGGTTGCTTTATGAGAAGTTAATTAGAAGAGATGGTTTTTATTTTGTAGAAAAAAACAATTTTGAATCCACATTGGTATCCTTATTTAACTGTAAAGATAGTAAAGGCAATAGAATTAGAAAAGATGCCAATTTCTTAGATTATTATTTAAATAATAAGTCAGGTAGTGAAATATGCTCAAAAAATATATTTGATTAGAAAATTATAATGAATAACAATTAATGCTAAGAGAAAAGAACACATATTTTTATGTTATGTGTTCAGCAACTATTGGAAGACGAGATATTACCAGTATCTCATTATCTTCGCATTACATAGAATGTAGTGTTATTATCCAAACATCTATGTATATAATCTTAACCATTCTATATAGATTATATACACTCAAATTTTAAAATGCAATAGTTCCTGATAATATTTAAAAATTTAGTAAATTTATTTGACTATATGTTTAGGTATTTATCTTTTTCTTTTAGTTTTATATAAATAATAAATATAAAAATAAAAGAAAGGAGGAATGTTTATGCAAAAACATTCCAAAAAAGAAGAACTTTTAACCGTTACAAGTAACTACAATCTTAAGTTAATTCAAAATGAAATTGAGTTTGTTGATGTGCCTCTTGAATTAGATTTACCATGTTTTATTAACCCTTTTGCTATACGAAAGTCTAAAGACAAACTTGTTATGAAAATGAATTATTTATTAAATAAGCATTTTAAGCATATGCTAAATTTAATAAAAGATAGTGAGAAAGAAGAAGCAATAAGACTCATTGAAGGATTTTCTGAGAAAAATACTAGAGGTATCCACTTTGGATATTCAACAGATAAAAATGGAAAATCAGTTGGAAAAATAAAGGCAAGAGACATATATAATGCTTTTAACAACAGTGTTGCAGTAAGAACTGGAAAGTTGAATGATATTGAAGAATGCACACTACTTCTTGAAAATGTTTCATATGATACAATTTCAGATATAATATTAAGTATTTGTAAAGAATCACTATTAGAGTTTACAATAAGCCAAGCTAACAAATATTTATTTAAAACAAGACCCTTTAGAATAAAAGTACTTAACAATAATAGTAAGTGGGTCTATAAAGAATTTAATTTACCATATAACCTAAAAAATAAAGAGGAATATATCATGCTTGTTCCTAAAAATATAGTTATCCATAAACCTAACTTAACTAGTGCAAGAGCATATTCGTTTATTTGGGACAAGTTAAAATGGTTTAAAAATAAAGAATTAAACCTCGCTTTAGTTATGAGTCTAGATGATAATATTCTGGAAGAACCAACACACAAAAAAGAGTTTAGGAAAACTATACCTGAAAGTAAAAAATCAATAGTTAAATTCTTTGAATTAAATCCAAATGAATTAAAATCAGTAATGGATAAGTACAATTTAACTAATAGCATTTTACCCAATGCAGATAACGAGATAGCAGATGCTTACACTACACTTTTCCAACGCTTTCACAATAATGCTGCTTAATTACTATATAGAAGAGCATTTAATATTCAAATATAAATTTAAATATTAAAATAAGAAAGCAATGCACATAATAAGTAACTAGGAGAAGTCTATAAAGCTTCTCCTTTTATAATGTTATAAGTTTATCTTACGAAAAAACCACACTTATTTATGGTACGGTTCTCCGTATCAATAGCAAGTGAGGTTTTTCAATAAAGCCATTTTAGATAATTTTATTAAATAATATTATATTAATATAGTATTTCAATAATTCTTTCTTCCTTATCATTTCTTAGAAGCCTCGTTAAAAATTTTCGCTGATATTCAAATTTATGTGAATTTTATACATCTCTTAATTTAATGTCATATTATCCGTAATAACTTACAAAAATTTGCGATAACAGTTGCAACTTGGTAAAATATTATGTATAATTTAAGTAGGGCAGCAGTCAATGGTGACTAAATATCTAGTATATTTAGTGAGTGGTTCGATTCCCTCCTGTTCCAAGACAATTATGTTGTTTTGGAAGAGGAGAGAAAGCTCTTTACATCAACTCTGGCTTTAATTTTTTTACTTTTTCTAATATTTCTTTATCAAGCTTAATGTATTTTAGTGATTTACACTTGATTAATTCATTCACATCTAGATTTAATGCACCTAATAAATTTGCTCTTTCCAAATCACAATTTGTAAAATTCACTTTATCCATATTAGCATTTTTAATTATTGAGTATCTTAAATCCGCATCTGTGAAATCTGCATATTCAAAATTACAATTATTCGCCTTTATGCTATTTAATTTAGCACCATTACATTTTATATGCCTTAGGTTGCTATTAGAAAAATCAACTTTTCGCATTATAGAATTAATCAAGTATGCACCTTGTAGGTTACACCCTTGCATCACAGATCCTTCAAAATTTGATTCAGATAAAACCGCACCCATTAACTTACTATTTGATAATGTAACTTTCTTCAAAATAATTGAGACCATAAAGCATTTCGAAATGTCTAACTCGTAAACTTCATGTTCTTGTAACCTTTTAATATTTCCAGCAATTTTAAATCCAGCTTCTTTGCCATCCCAAAATCTACAATCGTCTATATTCTCTTTATATTCTCTAATAATATCTTTCTTCTTATTCTTGTCTAATAGTACTGTAAAAACAATTGTTAATAAAATAAAATCTATTACACTACTATACATATTGGTTATAATCCCAGAGTAAAATAACTCTTGACCAAATAAACTAAAATGAATAATTATTGGAAAATAATTATATGCAACTGTCAAAACAAATGTAAAAGTTAAATATAATACTAGTAATTTAATCATATATTTATAATTTTTCATTAATGCCCTCCAAATTTAAATTATTTTCTGTAGTTAAAAATTAGAATATTAATATCATTATCTAAGATTAATTATTTGTATTATGGAAGCTTGTGTTTAAAGATATAATCCTAATTAATAATATACCATCTTGTACCACTTTTCAAATCCAAATAAGTAAGTATCACACTTATTGCACTCTCTTGCTCCCCTACTTTCCCATTATCTATATCTCGTTAATCTTGTTGAAAATTCATCCTTGATTATAATCTCATCTTCGTGTACCTCGTATCTTTTTAGAAAACTTCTTCTGTTATTTGGCTAAACTCTCAGTTTTAATGGTGTATATTTCCTTTGAGCTATCGGTGTTATTTTAATATTAGTAGGTTTATCCTATTTTGTTTAAATAACTAACACTGAAAAAACAGTTATACTAGATATATGAAGCTATTAAACAAAATCCTCACTTATTTATGGTACGCTTCAGCTTTCATAATCCTAAACTTGCATAATGTCAATCTAGTTGATCTTATTCTATTTATATTACTATACATATAATATAATATAATATAATATAATATAATATAATTAAACTAGTAAGTTCTATTATCATAAACCTATAGTTGTAAATATTTTCAAAGGATATACTGGCACTCTCCCATCCTCTCAGAATATAGCCCAAAATTTTCATCATCAAAACATACAAAAGTTACTTTTCTAATTGTATGGTTAGTTGACAAAAATTTAGCTACCTCTTCAAGTGCAATCTTAGCTGCAAGATCTTTTGGAAACCTATAAACTCCAGTACTAATATTGGGGAATGCAATAGTTTCTACTTTATTTTCAACAGCCACTCTCAAACTATTAATATAACAATTTGCCAATAACTGCTCCTCATCATTGTTACCGCCCCTCCATACTGGTCCAACAGTATGAATAACATATTAGGCTGGAAGTTTACCAGCTGTTGTTATCACCACTTCACCAGTTTTGCAACCACCTTGCTTGTTTCTTATTTCAATACACTCATTTAATATCTCTTTGCCACCAGCTCTATGAATTGCTCCATCTACTCCACCACCTAAAAGACTGCTATTTGCAGCATTCACAATTGCATCAACTTTTAACTTTGTAATATCTCCCTTAATTAATTCAATTCTTTCTTGAAATTGTTCTTTACCCATTTTGCTTTACCTCCCAACTACAAACAACTAAAATACTTTTATCTACTATTATATTTTATTGTTTAATTTTTTTACATAAATAGATATTTAAGATTTATATGTATTATTTTATCACAAACTTGTCCATAATCTTACTAGGAGGTGAATTTTATCATGACCATTAATCTTTCTTCTCTTGGAGCCATAATAAAAAAATATAGGAACTTCAAAGACTATTCTACTAAAGACTTAGCCGATAAACTAAATGTATCAGCTGGACTTATAAATAATATTGAGAATGCTAGAAATGATGTTTTTAAGTTAGAGCTGCTTATGAATGTTGTTAAGGAATTGGACATCCCTACAAGAGAAATCTTGACTAGCATACTTATTCCTCACCACAATAATACTGATACAGCAAAAAATACTTTAACAGCTGATGATTTTAAAGCTATAACCGACAAATACTTAGATCTCATATCCTCTCATTTCACTCTCTCCCTCTCACAATACGAAGATAAAGAAAAAGCTACTGAACTTATTGCAAATCATTTATTAGAAGAACTTAATTCAATCAAAGAAATAAAGAACTTGAAATAAGTCATTAAAAGTATTAATGGCTTATTATGATTACTTAGTAACCAAAATAAGCAGTTAAAATTTTTGAAAACTTTAGGAGGAAAATCAATGAAAAGGATAAAAAAGATATACGAGAAAAAGCGATAAAAGCTCTATTTATTTTATAACTCTTCTTTTCTTATAGCATGCACACCCGCTCTATTTTTAGGTATAACTTTTACAAATTTATTATACCTAATACTTGTTATTAAAAACCAACTAATATTTAAAACTGTAAATACTAATATAATAAATATGAGAATTCTTTTTTTATTAATCTTATTCATAAACTCACCACCCTATTTCCCTGTTTTTTTATTTCCTCATCATGGGTAACCAGTACTCCAAACAGTATTTTTTCCAATTTTAGCATATGCAGTTGTAGATGTACCTAAAACTCCTAAAATAGTTAAAACACTAAGTAATTTTTTAAATTTTTTCATAAAAATCTCTCCTTAATCTTTGTTTAAAATACAGGAGTCAAATATTTGTGGATAATATGCTAGTTAGCGCTATTCTTGATAGACTGGTTCATCATTCCAGTATTGTAAATATATTAGGTAATTCTTATAGAACAGCTTCTGCTCTCTCTAAGATATCTAATAAGGCTAACTAGCAAAATTGTACATAAAAATATTGGCACAATTGTGCAAAATAATCTTGACATTAATAGTAAGGCAAAAAATAACAACGCCCCCACCAAAACATGAAGAGCAATAAGAGAAATTTCCTAGGGGACTATTTGCCATCTCCTAGGGTTAATTAATTAATCTAAAGTTAAAGATATCTTTTTTAAAGGTAAGGGTTTATTAATATTTATTGATGAATTTTCAAATGAAATTTTAAAATCTTTTGGAAATATAGAATTACGAATATATGCTGTAGATATTCTTGTTGTTTTAGGGGGTTGAGAGGTGTTAGGNCAATGGTAGTATGTTTGAAAATATGTTTAGAACTATCTTTGTATAATATTTGATCTTCGTGATACCATGAATCAGGTACTGCTGACCAATCATTTTCCCACGTAATTAATAAAATATCTTTATTAAGAAATAAAGGAATATTACCATTTTTCCATTTGAAAAAACTATAAATATATCTACGTTTTTTATTTGTATATTTAGGGGCATCAAAAACCATTATACATAAATCAAGTTTTTTATTTGGAATAGATTGATTAATTTTTTTTTCAGATGAGGCTAGTGCTTTATCAATAAAATTACCAGTGTTTTTAATTATGTCATTTTTAAGATTCAGAGGAATAGTATTTATTAATTCTAAAGGAACTCCTTTTTGTTGTAAAAGCTTATTAATATGTTCTTCAGAAATT
Organism: Clostridium sp. ZS2-4; assembly: GCF_026719745.1. Lineage (GTDB taxonomy): Bacteria > Bacillota > Clostridia > Clostridiales > Clostridiaceae > Clostridium_H. The sequence goes on along the minus strand of NZ_JAPPRQ010000023.1, from coordinate 6,288 downwards.
TTAGATTTTTCAACATATGAGGCTCTAGAGTTGTTTTTTAAAAAAATTATTGGTATAAAAATTATCAAAAATAATATTATAGATAATTTCTTAGATTTAGACATAATTGCCTCCTTATATTAGATTAAACACGTGAAAATTATATAATTGAGCAAATTGCACAATTATATTTTTAATATTTGTGAAAATAAGTTACTGAAAACACTAAAAAAGATAATAGCAAAGCTAAGTACTACCGTGCCTGTGGATAACTTATTAATTTTTCAAAATTATTCTACGCTACTTTTTTTAAGCCGTCAGGCTGATTGACTGCAATAGTACCTGCTCCTAATGTAATACAATTTAATAAAGCAAATATTTTAGCCTTACGGATTCCTGCAGAACGGATATTATCAGTACTCAGATATTCCTTTAAACGAGAGTTACACCTTTCAACAGAGCTTCTTTTATTGTAGAGATATTGCCATTCCTTTGAATCTCTTAAAGGATAACTATAAAATCTGTTATCTTTTTTATAATTTGCTTTATAGCATAGACCATATTTAGAATTACTACACCAATTCATCCCGTAGGGACAGTTTACTTTACCAGTTGCATGAGGACATCTAAACTTTAAATAGTTTCCGTCCTTTCCCCAATATGTTAATGGATATCCAAGAGAGCATATTGGATGAAAATTCTCATTCATGCCTTCTGGTGGAGCATATGCTCCTCTTGTGTTTAATGCTATTATAGGTTGAGCTTTAATAATATTGGTGATGTAATTATAAACTTTTTATAATCATAGCCTGAATCCATAATGTAATTTACTGATTCAAATATTGAACAATAGGTATTTTTGAATTTAGCTATTAGTGGCAAAGCCATATCTCCATCATTATAACTAGCAGGGCTAAGTAATATGCTTAATGGCAATTCACTTTTACAGTCAGCAAGTATGTGTAATTTAAATCCAAACCACTTTATTTTATTGCCATCTGTATCATTTTTAGCTCCCCAGTTAGGAGAGACTCCATCATTTTTAAGTTTAGATGATGGTTTAGATTTTTCATAAGCATTTAACTTAGTAGAATCTATGGCAACATTTGTACCATCAATAATATTTAATTCCTTTACTTTTAATATAAGAGATTCAAAGTCTCTTTCCAGCTCATTAGAGCTAGATATTTTATCTAAAAATCTGCTAAATGTTGAAGCAGAAGGTGCACAATCCAAAACATTAATACCGCAGGTATATCTAAAAACAGGATCTGCTTCAAGTCTATCGACTAATTTTTTTATTGTTTTAATTTGCTCTAATTGCATTGCAATTAATGAATATAACAAAGTTAAAGAATTCCACCCTTTCGGGCCGCGCACAGCGCTTTTAGAAGATAAAAAATTTAAGATATTAGTAAAATCTAATTGAGCAAGAATCATCTCTAATTTTGTTTTTTGTTGATATTTTATAATTTTCTCAAAGGATAATAAACATTGCTGTTGAATATACATAAGTGAGGTTCACTCCTTTTGTTGGTGATTTTGGTCGTACTTAATATATTCAACATTTGGGGGTGAATCTCCTTTTTGTGTTGAGAAAAATTTAGCTATATCAACAATTAAAAATTATGAAATTTGCTCAATTAAAATAAAAGTTCAATTAGAAAAATCATATTATGGCACATATATAGCCATCAAATAAAAAACACATAATTTTAAAATATACTTGATGGCTATAACACCTTATTAAATAAAAAACAAATTTAAAATACTTATAAGTTGATTTCTATTTTTTAAAGATCTAGATAGTGACTTGCACCTTTCGTATCACCTTTTCCATTAAGATAAAGTGAGGCAGGACCAAATGTAAAACCTAAACCACTCCAAGGACTTGTAGCATGAGCATATTTAGCACATACTTTATTAGTTGAAGGCTTCCCTTTTGTGTTTTGTTCAATAGTAACTCTGCCATAACCACCTACACTTTTTTCATACTTTCCAAAAGGAATAGCCCATGCCTTTAAATCTGCATCCCATGAAATACCAGTGGATTTTATATCTGCAACTGTAGAGTATTCAGAAAAGTCTGTTGAACCATCCTGATAACGAACTTCATCAACATGATACCATGAATCAGGTACTGCTGACCAATCATTTTCCCAAGAAATGGCGAAGCAATCAGTAAATCTACATAGAGGAACTCCATGTCCTTTCCATTTATAATAAACATAAATTTTTTGGCGTATTTTGCCCTTATAACTTTTAGTATTATAACATTGCATGTAGAAATCTAACTCTGAACTAGAAATATCTCTGCGGACTCTACTACCTTTTGGTCTTGAACCTACTTCGGCCCATTGGAAAGTTCCTGAATTTTGTATGATATCTTCTTTTAAAGCTAATGGCATATCATCAAGATAATACGATGGGAGTCCTTTTTTTAACAATTTTTGGTTTAATTCTTCTTCGTTTTGGGTTAATGTTTCTGTGCTTGTATTTTCTTCAAATGTAGTGGTTGCTTTAATGCTATCTGATAACTTAGAATCAGTATCATTAATAGTTGAAGCGTAGACTGTAGTTCCACCAATTAAGTTACAAGTAACAAGAGCAGTACATAATAGTTTGGTTATTTTTCCTTTATTCATAAAATAATACCTCCAAAATAAATTCTCTTCTGTATCTTTAATCTTGATCAAGATTTTTAACAATAAATAAAATAATATTATTGTTTTTAAATTAACAACTACATTCAGTTTAAGTAATTTTAATTAAAATTCAATACAAAATACATATCACGGAAATTTAAAAGCATAAGAAATACTTTTCTTATGCTTTTCCCTCTTATGTTGAATTTTTTCCCTCTTATGCTATATGCCTTTATAATTTCATTCATAATGTTTAATATATACTATGATGATTTATTGTAGGTGAACTAAATATGATTATTAAACTAACAAATAAAGTAACAAATTTTATAAAACAAAATAGTAATATAAAAAATACTGATGATCTAGAAAAAATTAATTATGCATTACAAGCTATTTTGAATGAAGTTTTTAAGATTATAATTATAATTACTTTATTCTTTTTCATAGGAACATTGAATTATCTATTATTCTCTATGGTAATTTTGTTTTCTATAAGGATTTTTTCTGGTGGTTTACATGCTAACACTTCACTAAAGTGTCTTATATGGTCAACATTATTTTTTACTATAACATCAGTAATTGGACCTCTATTGCCTGAATTAAACTCATTATTTTATTACATATTAGGTTTATTAAACATTTTAATAATTACCGTGAAATCCCCTTATCCAAATGCGAAAAGATCAGCTAAAAATAAAAAAAGAAGGTGTATTTTGAAAATTATAGCTATCTTCTCTACTATAGTATGGACAATCATTATATTGTTTTATTTAAATGATAAGTATTATTTAAATTGTGGTATTATAACAATTTCACTAATATCAATACAATTATTATATAATAAGAACAACGAGGAGATTAACAATGAAAAAATTCAAACTCTCTAAAAAGATGACTCATTTGTTGGGAATATGCCTAATTGCTTTTGCCCATATTATTTGCAATTCTGCTTCGGTTGGACTTTGGGAGAAATTGATCCTCCTGATAGTTTACTAAAGTAGTACTTTAAATATAGTATGATTATTTTTTAAAAGTAGTTGAACTTCTCCTTTATTTCGTTCAACTATTTTTTTTACATTATAAAGTCCATAACCTCTATTTGAACCTTTATTTGTTGAAAAACCTTTATTAAATATATTATTTATGTCTTCTGGTTTTATAGTTATACCATTATTACTAATTTCAATAACTTTCATTTTTTCTTCTAAATATATTCTAAAATTAACACTTTTCTCTCCATTAAAATTTTCAATAGCTTCAAAAGCATTATCTATAATATTTGTTATTATTTCTGACACCTCATAATCTTTTATATTTAAGTCTTCTAATGAATTATCTATTGAATAAGAAAATTCTATATCTTTTTTTTCTGCTTCATAAGCTTTGATGTATATTATCGCTCTCAATATGGGATTATCTATATATATAACATCTTCTATGTTTTTAATAGAATCATTTAATGTTTTTATATATTCCCTTAACTTATTCTTTAATTGTTTTTCTTCTGTAACCTCTACTAAACCATTTATAACATTCAAATGATTTTTAAAATCATGCTGTCTTTGCCTTATTTCATCTGTTATATTTTTTAAAATAGGAGTATATTTACTTTGCAAGTCAGAAATACTTTTTTCTTCTTGAATTTTAAATATGTATCGATATGAAAATATTTCAAAAATAAGTACTATAACTAATATTAAAATTAATTTAACCGTATTATCTAAAATTATATTTTTATCATAATCCCATATCACTTTTAAAATTCCTATATATGCCAAAGAATTTATAATAAAATAATAACCTACTTTATTAATAATATCTATTTCAAAATATTTTTTTTTACTTGGAACAAAGTAATATATAACTATTGAAAAAAACATTACCGCTATATTGCCACTGAAATTAAATATAAATGTTCCTTCAAATTTTCCAATCAAAACTTTTAAAATAAAAATAGTTATAATTTGAATCAATATAATAGTAAATACAACACTTAAAAACTCTAAACATGTCCTTATAAATCTTTTTTTATAAAATAATGAAACACATAATATAATTACTAAATAACTAGAACATATATTAATATAAATATTTCCATGAGTTATACTCGAAACAAATGTACTAATTAATATTATTGCTAGATTTTTCATTATTTTATTATCAATACATGAACCAAATTTTAACCATAAAATAAAAATTGATATTAATTCAATAAATGTCATTATAAATTCTCTAATTATGTACATATTTACCTACTTCCTTTACCCTATAGTAACAAGTTTAATTAGTCAAGTTAAATATATTCATTACTTTATTTTTAAATTTATAACTCAAAGGAACCGTTTCTTTATATCCTTTAAAATATATTTCATAAGCCTTTACAAGAATCTTTTCTATTTTGCTTATATAATTTATATTAACTGCAAATGACTTATGGCACTGTACAATCTCTTTATATTGAATTAATTCTAGTGCTTTTTTTAAAGTTAATCCAGCAATCTTATATTTACCATTTGTAGTATGTATAGTGCATGTCCTTAATCTAACCTCAATAAAAATAATATCTTTTATATCTATCTTCACCTTAATACCTTTTATCAACTCAAAAACAACGTCTTGTTTGTCATCCTTATTCTCTTTAAAATTATTATTCTTAATGTATTCAATAATACGTTGTGCCATATTTTTTACTTCTTCTTTGCTATAAGGCTTTAAAATATAATCATAACAATGTACCTGTTTGAATGCTTGGGTTATATATTCCATATGAGTTGTTATAAAAATAATCCATCCAAATTCATATTTAGGCATCTGTCTAAGTTGCAATGCAAGATCTAATCCTGAAGAATTCTTTAAAGAAATATCTAAAAAAAATAGATCTATAAAAATATTCTCTAAAATATCTAATGCTTCATCTTTATCAGACGCTTCATAAATATTTAATTTAGCATCTATTTCATATAACATCTCCTTTAAAATTTGCCGCTGGTTAATATCATCTTCAACCAAAAGAATATTTCTCATCATCATCCCCCCAATATTTAATTAAATTAATCATATAATTACGTATATTACATTTTTTTCAATGTTTATATCATACTAACATATAATCTAAATTTCAACAATATTCATCTAGATATTACAAATCTCCCAAACACACATAACAAAATAATTTGATAATCCTCATCATTTCTTCCAAATATTAATATACATATACTAATCACTACTCTGGAGGCATCCTATTTGAAACAATCCAACATCACCGTAAAGATAAACAAACCAGAAAACATGGATAAACTTATAGAAAGGTATAGTATGGCAGCAGCTCAAATCATTGCAAAAAAACTACCAAAACATACATTAAATAATTTGATAAAAGCAAACATAAACTTCCAGTTTCTGTTATGACCCCAGGGTTCATGGCAATATCTGAAAAGTTATTACTTGCTAGTATTTTTGATTTTAAAACTTAATTTATAGATAGTAATCTTAAATATGCGTTGCTTTATTCTTCTATTTTCAAGCAAACTAAATAAAAGCCTACAGAATTTCCACTCTGTAGACTCCTAGCTACTATTATAGGTACTCATCATATTTCTTTTCATCTTTTATTTGATTAACTAAATATTTTAACTCCTGATCTTTGTTCTTATCCATTACA